>JBEKVI010000014.1:0-82361 GCA_049514215.1 Burkholderiaceae bacterium | reverse complement strand
CTTATGTGGTGTGGTGGCCAGGTGAGATCACAGCAAGTGGCGAGCGTGAGCCTCGCGCCGTGCGGATACGATCGCGCGTCCTACGACCACTACGAAAGTACCTCATGGCCTCGGGGCCGAGACCAATCTAGATGGGATCGAGGCTTCAAATCGGTTGCCCTCTTTTGAGGGCGCGTCGCGGGTGGCTTGGTTTGGGAATGTGAACAGTGCTCGTTTGGTGGACTATTCGGCCGGGCTGTATTGGACGAACTGCACACCGTATTGGCCCGATCGCTGGCGTGAAAAAAGGAACTAAATCCGTGCCCAAGAGAAATCCGAATGTAGTCGTCCTATCCGGCGGCATCCGCCGCCCGATTCTGGGAGTCGACCGTGGCCGATGAGCCTGGTCGTCCGGACGATGTCCAGCGGCGCGCGCTTTCGGGGCGCACACAATGGTTCGTCGTTGCGGCAGTCAGCGTGGTGATTCTCATCGCGATTGCAGCCGGAACGCTCGTTCATCGCGTCTTTGCCACTCCGGCAGAAAATACGAGCGCCGCGCAGGCGAAGGATGCTCCCGGTACGTTTCGGCCCACGAAGGGCCAGTTTGCAAGTCTGACGATCGCTCCGGTGAAGTCCCTTGTTTTTCGTACCTCGCGTGACACTGAAGGCAGCATTGCCCTAAACGACGATACGACGACGCCGGTCTTCTCGCCGTATTCGGGCCGCGTGACGCGGCTGATCGCCAAACTGGGCGACGTCGTGAAGTCTGGCGGACCGCTCATGAGCGTTGACGCAACGGAATTCGTTCAGGCGCAGAACGATCTCCTCAGCGCCGTGGCCGCGCTGCGTACGTCGCAGGCACAAGCACAGCTAGCCCAGGCTAACGAGAATCGTCAGCACGAGCTCTTTCTCGCGAAGGCCGGAGCACAAAAAGATTGGCTCCAAAGTCAGGCCGATCTCGCGGCTGCCCAGAGCTCACTGCGGACCGCGGAAGTTGTCCTGGCTTCGGTCGAGAACCGGATGCGTATTCTGGGTCGCAGCGACGTGCAAATCGGCGCCTTGGAGAGCGCGGCGCCTACGCAGAAGATGACCGCAGAGGCGATCGTGGTCGCGCCGATTGCGGGGACGGTGACGCAACGCCAGGTTGGCCTGGGCCAGTATATCAACAGCGCGGCTAATGGAGCCACCGCGCCGGTCTATGCGATCAGCAATCTTAGCTCCGTATGGCTCATTGCCAACGTAAGGGAAACGGATGCGCCTTTGATGCGGGTTGGCGATCCGGTGGAGGTGCGCGTACCCGCTTATCCGGGGCGCGTGTTCAAGGCGAAGCTCGCGTGGGTTGCCCCCGGAGTAGATCCGAACACGCACCGGTTGCCGGTGCGTGCCGAGGTCGAGAATCAGGATGGCGCCCTAAAGCCGATGATGTTCGCAACATTTAGCATTATGGTGGGCGAAAGCGTCACGGCGCCCGGCGTGCCTCAGAGCGCTGTCGTCTATGAAGGCGAGGAGGCGCGCGTTTGGGTGGCGCGCGACGATGGCTCGGTGGAATCACGCAAAATCCGGGTCGGGCGAACTCAGGATGACGTCGTGGAGGTCACACAGGGGCTCACCGCGGGCGAAAAAATCATTACGAGCGGAGCTCTGTTCATCGACCGCGCAGCGCAGGTCGAGCAATCATGAATCGTGTGGTCGAGTTTGCGCTCAGACAGCGGCTGCTTATCATCATCTTGCTTTTGGCCATGTTCGGCGTGGGCATCGTCGGATTTGCCCACCTGAATATTGAGGCCTATCCCGACCCGGTACCGCCGCTTATCGACATCGTCACGCAGAGCTCGGGGCAGTCGGCAGAAGAAATGGAGCGGTATATCACCATTCCGATCGAGATCGAGATGGCAGGTATTCCGCATGTCTCGGCGGTACGGACCATCTCTCTGTTTGGCCTGTCGGACGTAAAGATCCAGTTCACATACGACTTTACCTACGACGAAGCCCAGCAATGGGTCATCAATCGGCTTTCCCAGCTTGCGCCGTTGCCTAATGGGGCTCAGCCGCAACTGTCCCCCGAGAGCCCAACAGGCGAAATTTTCCGCTATCAGGTCGTGGGGCCACCAGGCTACTCCGTGACTGACCTCAAGACCATTGAAGACTGGATCCTCGAGAGACGCTTCCGCGCGGTTCCCGGCGTGGTCGATGTCACCGGCTGGGGCGGAAAAACCAAGACATTCGATATCACGGTCGATCAAAATCGCCTCATGAGTTACGGGATCTCCCTGTCTCAGGTGATCCAGGTCATTAACAACAGCAATACCAACGTCGGTGGCCAGACCGTCAATATTGGCCCCCAATCGGCCGTGGTGCGCGGGGTGGGACTCGTTCACTCGATGGACGATATCCGCGGCATGGTGCTCACGACTACTGCCGGAGCTCCAGTGCTGCTGTCCGACGTCGCCACCGTCTCCGTGAGTCATCTGCCGCGGTTAGGGATCGCCGGGCTTGATGCCGAGGACGACGTGGTCGAGGGCATCGTACTCATGCGTCGGGGCGAGCAGAGCTCGCCCACGATCGAGCGGGTCAAAGGCGAGGTCGAGAAGATCAATTCCTCGGGGATCCTACCGCCCGGTGTGCACATCCGGAAGATTTACGACCGAAGTGACCTAATCAATCTCACGACCCACACCGTTCTGCACAACATGCTCGAAGGGATGATTCTCATCTTCCTGTTGCAGTGGATTTTCCTGGGTAACCTCCGAAGTGCCGTGATCGTGGCGCTCACGATCCCGTTTGCGCTTTCCTTCGCAATCGGCCTGCTGGTGCTGCGCGGCGAATCGGCCAACCTTCTATCCGTGGGCGCGATCGATTTTGGGTTGGTCGTGGATGCGTCGGTGATTATGGTCGAAAATATTTTTCGTCATCTCTCCGAAAGCGCCGAAGCGCGACGTTCCGGGGGTGTTCTGCTGCAGTCGGCTCGCACTACTATCGGTCTGCGCGGCAAGTTTGCCGTGATCGCCAACTCCGCGACCGAGGTGAATCGTTCGATCTTCTTTTCTGCGGCTATCATCATTGCTGGATTTGTCCCGCTATTCACCATGAGCGGGATCGAGGGTCACATCTTTGGGCCCATGGCAAAGACCTATGCCTATGCCATCGCGGGCGGTCTTCTCGCGACCTTCACGGTGTCGCCCGCTTTGGCGGCCGTCTTCTTGCCCAGCAATTTGAAGGAGACCGAAACGATCATCGTGCGCTACCTGCGTCGCGCGTACGAACCGATCGTCGAGTTCGCGCTGGTCAACCGCATCTTGACGCTCGGTGGACTGGTCGTCTTGCTGGTGCTGGCCGGGCTCGCGGTCCGGACCTTGGGCCTCGAATTTCTTCCCAAGCTTGAAGAGGGCAATCTGTGGATTCGGGCCACCCTGCCGCCATCGATTTCGCTTGAGGAGAGTGATCGATACGTGAATCAGATTCGCAATATCATTCGACGCTATCCCGAAGTCGAGACAACCATTTCGCAGCATGGACGACCCGACGATGGGACCGACGCCACGGGATTTTTTAATGCCGAGTTTTTCGTTCCCCTTAAGCCCTTTGACACATGGCCCAACGGTATTGACAAGGAAGGTCTCACCGAAGCGATGACCTCTGAGCTGGAGGAGCATTTTCCCGGTGTGGAGTTCAACTTTTCTCAGTACATTGAAGACAACGTGGAAGAAGCGGCCTCCGGTGTGAAGGGAGAGAATTCCATCAAACTCTTCGGCAATGACCTCGAAGTTCTCGAGAAGACCGCGGACCGGATCCGCGCCGTCATGGCGACGATTCCGGGCGTGACAGACTTGTCCGTCTTCAACTCTCTTGGGCAGCCCACGGTGCGTATCGACATCGACCGCGCCAAAGCCAGCCGTTTTGGGCTGGCCACGGGTGACATCAATTCGACGGTTCAGGCCGCCATCGGCGGCCAGGCTGCCGGCAACCTCTACGAGGATGGCAGCGATCGAAACTTTCCGATGATCGTGCGCCTGGCTCCACAGTACCGCCAGAGCCTCGACGCCATCCGGCATATCACGATCGGCGCCCCAGCTCCGAACGGTTCGGGAATGATCCCGGTCGCGCTCGGGGACGTAGCCAAGATTAGTCTGGTCTCGGGGGGGTCGTTCATCTATCGCGAACAGCAGCAGCGTTACATCCCCATCAAATTCAGCGTCAGGGGTCGCGATCTGGGTTCGGCCGTGCTCGAAGCGCAACACAAGGTCGAAGAGCAGGTACCGATGCCCGGAGGCTACCACCTTGAATGGGTTGGGGAGTTCGGCAACCTCCAGGAGGCTATTCAGCGGCTCGCCCTTGCCGTGCCATTGAGCATTCTGTTGATCTGCATTCTTCTCTACTCCAATTTCGGATCGGTCACCGATATGCTCCTGGCGGCGAGTGTCATTCCGATGGCATTAATCGGAGGGATCTTCGCTCTCTATCTCACAGGCACTCCCTTCAGCGTCTCGGCGGCGATTGGATTTGTCGCGCTTTTTGGCATTGCCGCAATGGACGGGATCATTGTTCTGTCCTATTACAATCTGCATATTGAGAGCGGCCAAGATCGCGCGAGCTCGATCATAAAGACCTGCAAAGTGCAGATGCGCCCTGTATTTATGACTTGTATCGTGGCTTGCGTGGGTCTGCTGCCCGCAGCGCTGTCCACCGGGATCGGCTCTCAGGTGCAGCGACCGCTTGCGCTTGTCGTGGTGGGCGGAATTTTGCTTGCCCCCGTTCTGATCCTCATCGTCCTGCCAGTTCTCGTGACCTTGTTCTCGAAGCGGCTTCCGCTTGTGGAAGCACAGGCGCACAGGGTGCTTGACCAGACGCGCGGGGAGTGGGGTAGTGATGCTTCGAGCTAACGCGCAAAAGACCTTCTCGCCGCTGTCGTCGCGGCTTAGAGGTTGGGCAGCGGTCGTGGCGCTGCCCATCGCCTCGTGCCTCGTCCAAGGCTGCGCGGTCGGGCCGGATTTCCAAAGGCCCGATGCGCCCAAGACAACGGGTTATCTGGCCGACGGTAATCCGAAGAAGACGGTTTCGGCTGCAGGGCCCGCGGGCGCAGAGCAACGATTCGTCGCAGAGATGGATATTCCCGGCCAGTGGTGGACGCTATTTCATTGCGCTGCGCTAGACACGTTAATCGAAGAGTCGCTCGCCACCAACGCCGATCTGAAGGCCGCTCGGGCAGCGCTGCGTGTGGCGCGCGAAAACGTGTATGCCCAGGAGGGGGTCTACTTTCCAGCGTTG
This sequence comes from Burkholderiaceae bacterium, assembly GCA_049514215.1. Lineage (GTDB taxonomy): Bacteria > Pseudomonadota > Gammaproteobacteria > Burkholderiales > Burkholderiaceae_D > BOG-994. Next base: position 77,117 of record JBEKVI010000014.1, on the reverse strand, counting down.
CAGGCGAGCTTCGCGCCCAGCCGTCAACGCAATGCGGTAGGCACGATTGCTCCCACTCTGAGCTCGGGCCAGCCAGTTTTCACGCTCTATAACGCGCAGGTCAACGTCAGCTACGTATTGGATGTCTTCGGAGGGAATCGGCGATTGGTGGAGTCGACCGAGGCGCAGGCCGAGGCACAGCGCTTTCAGCTCGAGGCGACCTATCTCACATTGACTTCGAACCTTGTGGCCGCCGCCGTGCAGGAAGCTTCGCTAAGGGGACAGGTCAGGGCCACCGAGGAAATCATTCGCGTCGAATCCGAGGAGCGCGATCTTCTACTGAAACAGTTCCAATTGGGAGATGTGGCATGGGCCGACGTGCGCGCCCAGGAGGCGACACTTGCGCAGACCGAGGCGACTCTTCCCATCCTGCAAAAACAGCTGGGATTGGAGCGCGATCTATTGACGGCGCTAGCCGGACGGTTACCCAGCGAGGAGATTAGTCAGAGATTCGAGTTATCGGACTTGACGCTTCCTGAGGAATTGCCAGTCAGTCTGCCCTCGCGGCTAGTCGAGCAGCGGCCCGACATTCGTGCAGCCGAGGCCCAGTTTCACTCTTCGAGCGCAGAGGTCGGCGTAGCCATTGCGAACATGTTGCCGCAGATCAACCTCACTGGGGTCTACGGCGGGACGTCGACCGCGTTTGGCCAGCTCTTTGCCCCAGGCAACATTTTCTGGGGTGCGACAGGGACGTTTTCCCAGACGCTTTTTCAGGGCGGCACCCTGCTCCACAGGGAGCGAGGCGCGGTGGCGGCCATGGATGAGGCCGCGGAGCAATATCGCAGCACGGTGATCACGGCCTTCCAGAATGTAGCCGACTCGCTGCGGTCGCTGCAGTCGGACGCGGAGGCTCTAAAGGCCAGCGTACGTGCGGAGCAGGCCGCCACCGAGAGTCTTGCGATCGCGCGCCGCCAGCTTGAATTGGGAGCTGTGGGGACGGCCTTCTTGCTCAATGTCGAGCAGACCTATCAAATGTCTGTCATCAACACGCTGCAGGCGCGCGCCAATCGCTATGCAGACTCGGTTGCCTTGTTTCAGGCTCTGGGAGGGGGCTGGTGGAATCGGACCGAAGTCGCAACCGAGACCCGCGCGAGCGCTGGGGAACCGCATAAAGATGTGGTGGGGCACCGTTAAGACCTTAGAGCCGCGCGCAGCCGGCACTGGCACGGGCCGAATGGAGAAACCTCAAGGAATGATGATGAATGTCCTCGAAGACTTGCTACGACCCGATGATATCCTCCTCGATGTCAAGGCCGAGGATGCGATGGAGCTTTTCGAGATTGTGGCTCGTCATTGGGCGGCCTTTGGCGGCCCCGACAGCGCCGAAGTAATCGCAAGCCTTGCTGCTCGGGAAGCACTTGGTACGACCGGACTCGGAAAGGGTGTCGCGATTCCGCACGCGCGTCTGCCGGGACTCGCGCGGCCGCTTGCCGTGCTGGTCCGGACGGCTACGCCGCTTGATTTCGACGCGCCCGACAGCGAGCCCGTTTCATTGTTCTTCTGTCTGATCGTTCCGCAGGCGGCCGCGTCCCGACATCTCGAGATCTTAGCGCTCGTCGCCGAGCGCTTCTCGAATGCGCAGTTTCGGCAAGCGCTGGCGACAGCAATAAGCCCCGCTCAGGTCCTTGAATTAGTCTTAGACAAGCGCACGACCTTTCCGACTGCGCGCTAGCACACTGGCGAAAGCAACGACGGTCACTCGGGGCAAACCGGCTCGCGCAATAGCGGGTCTTATGGAACGGCCGTGGGACCAGTCTTTTGCCACGCTCTAGTCTCAAGAGGCCGACGCACTGATTGTTCAGCGCGCGAGCCTCTAGCAAAGTCAGTCCGGTGACGACGTCTCTAGCAGCGGCCGTAGCAGGCCAAATTGAAGTGGCAATAACTCTGCTCAAACCTTCAGCAAATGCGGTTGCAAAAGCTTCGTCATTTCGAACATCGTCACCTGGCGCTTCCCGAATACCTTCTCGAGATTATCGTCAGCATTTATCAGGCGTTTGTTTTTCTCGTCCTGCAGTTTGTGATCCTTGATGTAGGCCCAGATCTTCTTGGTGATTTCGGTGCGAGGCACGGCTTCAGGACCGATCGCAGCCGCGAGCTCCGCGCTGGGCTTAAGCGGCGCCATGAATGCGGCGTTGGGTTTTTTTGCAGTCGTAGTCATCGGTTGGGCTTTCGTGGGTAAAGGGCTCATATTCTAATCCCATACCTCGATGCGATAAGGACCACTTGTCTAAAGCAAGCACGTAAAGATAATTGTTACTTTGTTCGCGTGGCCTGAAATTGCCACGCTTGTGGCCCATTTCCGCACCGACTTGGGGCAGGGCGAGCGTTTAAGTCGAGCCTCATTTGCGGTTTCCCGGCTCTTATTCATATAGTTACAGTTCGATGAGGGGTAATAGCGTGTCGTGATGGGCAATCGAACGGCGGCTGCTGTTTTTGCGAAGGACTGAAGCATGCATAAAGCGTTTACGGGTTCACGGCGCGCGACAGGGACATTTCAGCCCTGTGGATTTACCTCGGCCAGTGAATCACAATCTCCCACCATATTCTAACGAGGTCGGAAATGACGGGTTCGCCCGCGGTTGGAGTGATCGGCATTGGTGCCATGGGAATGCCCATCGCCAAGAACCTCCATCGCAAAGGGTTCTCGGTCGCGGTGCGCGATATCCGATCGCTTGCGCACGAAGAGGCAATCGCATTCGGGATGCCAGCGTTCGATTCGCCAGCGCTGCTGGCCAAGACAGCGACGCACCTCATCGTGGTCGTCGTCAACGTGGCACAGATTCGAGAGGCTTTGTTTGGGGAGCATGGTGTCACCAGCATTCGAGGCCCGGTTCGAACCGTGCTGCTGTGCTCGACCATCGCCCCGCAGGATACGGTGGATGTGGCGAACCGGCTCGCAGATTTCGGCATTCGCGCAATCGATGCGCCGATCTCAGGCGGTCCGGAGCGTGCGAGTCAGGGCACAATGAGCATGATGCTGGCGGGAGATACGCAGACGATCGCCGACTGCGAGGACGTGCTTGCGGCAATGTCCGATAAGCGCTTTCACATCAGCGAGGTCATCGGCGACGGCGCGAGGATGAAGCTGGTCAATAATCTGCTCGCGGGGATCAATCTCGTCGGAAGTGCTGAGGCCTTCGCCCTCGGAACGCGCCTGGGCCTGGATCCGGCCTGCATCTATGAGGTCATCACGGCGTCCAGTGGTGCATCCTGGGTTTTCGAGGATCGAATGGCGCGCGTTCTGCGCGACGATTTCAAGCCTCGCGCATTCGCGCATATTCTTGAGAAAGATGTTGGCCTGGCCGTAGCCATGGCCCAGGAGGCCGGCAGCGCGACTCCTCTGGGCGAATCAGCGCTTGCGCGTTTTCGGCAGATGCTGCTTCAAGGAATGGGACAACTCGATGACGCAGCCGTGGTCAAAACCTATCTTCAGGGCATCGACGCGGACCCTCTCGGTGACAAGACGCCATCGGGCGACCGAGACAACACAACGGATCGGCAAAGTCCATGAGTGAGCTTAGGGTGCTCGATGAGCCCGCGCGCAAGACGCCACTCTATGGCAGCTTCGATGTCGTGGTTCTGGGAGGAGGTCCTGCCGGTCTCGCGGCGGCGGTCGCGTCCTCCCGTAACGGCGCTCGTACCTTACTTATCGAGCGTTACGGTTTTCTAGGCGGCATGGGAACCGCGGCCGGCGTGACGAATTTTTGTGGGCTCTATGCCAACTGCCACGGTCGTCACGAGCGCGTCGTGCGCGGCATTGCAGATGAGCTCTTAGCTGAGATCGCGCGCCTCGATGGCCTGAAGGAACCCCATCTCATTTTAGGTAAGATTCTGGCCCAGGCCTACGACACGGCAGCCTATAAGATCGCCGCCGATCGACTACTCGAGAGCGCGGGAACGCACCTGCTCTTGCATAGTCTTGGGTGCGGCGTTGTAATGGCCTCGCCCTCAACCGTCGATGCGGTTCTGGTCGAGACCAAGTCGGGTCGACGGGCGGTTCGCGGCAAAGTCTTCGTCGATGCCTCGGGCGACGGCGATCTTGCCTTCTGGGCGGGCGCGCCCTATGAGCTGGGCGACGGGCACGGTGCGATGATGTATCCCTCGACCATGTTTCGTATCAACGATGTCGCACCGGACGCCGCACGCCAGCGCGTGTGGGAAAAGATACCGGCGATCATGGAGGACGTATCGGCCAGGACCGGGCAGAAATTTCCTCGCAAAGGTCCGATCGTGCGGCCCCAGCGCCACGAGAGCGAGTGGCGGGCGAATCTGACCCAAGTCGCCAACTCCAGTGGCGTGGCGGTCAGTGGGATCGACGTGGATGAGCTAACGCGCGGTGAGGTCGAGGGTCGAAGACAGGTTCGCGAGGCCTTCCTGTTTCTACGGGAAAACGTCACAGCTTTCGAGAGTGCCTACATCGTCGACATTCCACCGCAATTGGGCATTCGCGAGACCCGCCGCATTCTTGGCGACTACCAGCTGAGCGAATCGGATGTGCTCACTTGCGCGAACTTCCCCGACAGCATTGGCGTGAACAGCTGGCCAGTCGAAGATCACGTCGTCGGGGACGTGATCTTCCGCTGGCCGGACATTCCGGCTTCCCGTGGGTTCAACCAACTTCCGTACCGCATGCTCCTGCCCCAGCGACTGGATAACCTTTTTGTGGTGGGGCGCTGCGCCTCCATGACCCACGGTGGTCAATCGGCCGCGCGTGTTTCGGGGGCCTGTTTCGTGATGGGTCAGGCCGCCGGAAGCGCCGCAGCCATGCTTGCTGTAGCAGATCTAAAAACGCGGCAGATCGACCTTTTGGCCCTTCGATCTTTACTCACGCGTGACGGGGTGTTTTTGGGCGATGACTATCCCCGTCCAGAGAACATTTCTGCCGAGGCTCGCGCCCTGGCCCAAGTGCCAACCCCCTCTACATGAGGGGTGCACAGGCCAGCGCGATTAGCGGTCCCAGTAATGGTCGTGGTGGTAGTAGTGTCCGCCTTCTGGGACCACCACGCATCCAGCAGTGATGCCAATGGTTCCAGCCGCGAGTAGAAAAATCATGACGGCACGGGCTATTCGGTTCAAATTCATGATAAGTGCTCCTGTATGCACCGACCAGGCGCAGTATTGAAAAGGTAACCTCTACTCAGCACACCTTGTGCCTGCTAAAAAAGAGGGAACCGGACTCAAGCGCATGGCTTGAGCTTTTCAGGAACACCAGTGGCGTCTACCAGAGGAGAAGGCCGCCTCCAACGCACTAGGAGAAGGTTGCGCTCACGCCGGCCAAGACGCTGCGCCCAAAGCCGGGTTCGTAGAAGCGCGAGCTCGTTTCGTCAACGATGACCGATCCGACGTATTTCCTGTCAAACAAATTGTCTACGCGTAAGAACGTCGTCACAGGCACTTTGCCGAAATGCAGGTTGTACCCGATTCGTGCGCTGGCGATGGCATATCCCGCAGCGCTCGCGCGATTCGAATCGTTCGCATAGACTTGAGTGAGTACGCGGGCCTCGATTCCGGCGCGCCAGCCCTGCGGGGGCGCCCACGCGAGTTCGCCGTAGAGCGTGCCGCGAGCGATGCCGGGCAGGCGATTGCCGGCGTCGATCACGACCTTGGGTGTTGCGCACGGCACCGTTGCACAAGTGAGGAAGGAGTCCCGATAGTAGGCGTCCAGATAGGTATAACTGATCTGCGTTTGCCAGTAGGAGGCGTAGTGCTGCAGCGCCCCCAGTTCGAGCCCCTCGCGGCGCGTAGCGCCCGCATTCTCGTAGGTGGAACGTCCTGCGGTATTGGTCTGGGTGACGATCTCGTTGACCGTATCGATGACAAACGCCGCGGCGGTGACGTCACCTAACGGCGTGCCGCGTGACTTGGCGCCAATCTCATAGTTGTCGCTGTGCGCCGGCTGCAAGGCGAAATTCAGGCCAGCCGTGCCATTGGGCCGGTAGGCGATCTCGTCGAGTGTGGGTGTCTCGAAACCGCGGCCTGCTGTGGCATACAGACGCAGATTATCGAGCGGAGAATAGAGCAAGGACGCGACCGGCAAAACGGCGCTAAAGGACTTCTCGCCGCTGCCGCTTTCCTCGTGCGGCAGGATCAGGTCATCGACGCTCGAGAACTGCACGAGGCTATTGCGAACCCCCAGACTCGCGTCCCAGTTGTCCGAAAGATGCAACGACCCTTCCATATACTGATCGAAATTCGAGACGTTGTTGGTCTCGTTCAGACGCAATTTCCCAAGCACGCCCAAGTCATCGCCGAGGAAGTTGTTATAACCCGAGCGGTGCTCATCGAGCGTGTCGTAGGTCACTCCAGCGACGAAGGAGTAAGGCAGACTTCCAAGATTGGCGGTACGCGTCCAACGTAAATCAACCCCCTCGTAGCTGCGGTCCAAAACGATCACGCCTCCTGGGCTAAGAGGGCTCTTCTGTGTTGCAACCGGGATCGCCTGATACTGCTCGACATTGCGCTGGCCGGTGTAGGTCATTACGGTGAGTTTGTCGGCCGAGTCGACGCGGCGTTCGTACATGAGGCCGGCCTGCGACTGGCTTACGGTCTTGCGGGTGTTGAACTCCAGCGCGGCGGGATCGACCGCACGCGGATTGGCTAGATATTCGGCGCGCGTCAGGCCCAAAGGATCGAGAGCCTTGCCTTGTTCGACGTTATTGAGGATCAGGGTCAGTCGGCTGTCCGGATCCAGCGCTACGGTGATCTTCGCGTTGACCAGATCGCGTTCCGCGGAACTATGGTCGCGGTATCCCGCCGTCTGGAAATGGCTACCATCGATGACGAAGCCGAGTGGGCCGGCTTCGCCTTGCGCCTCGACCCCCTCTCTGATCTCGCCGAAGCTGCCGCCGGTCAGGGTGGTAGTGATGCTTGGCGGACCGCTCGGGTCGCGGGTGAAGATCGAAACCACTCCACCTGACGAATTGCCGTAGAGGACCGAGGAGGGACCGCGCAGAATTTCGATGCGATCAGCGGAGCCCAGATCGATACTCGTAATTTGCCCCTGACCATCGGGAAGCGTGGCGGGAATGCCATCAACGTAGACACGCACGCCGCTGACTCCGAAACTCGTGTGAGCGCCAAAGCCGCGGATGGAGATCTGCTGATCTTGAGCGTAGTTCTCGCGATCGCGGACCACGAGGCCCGGGACACCTTGCAGGCCCTCTGCCAGATTCACCTGGAGGTGCGCCTCGCGCAGATCGTCGCCGTCGACACTGCTGATTGAGGCTGGAACTTCAAAGGGGGGCATCTCGACGCGCGTCGCGGTGATGACGAGGGGCTCGAGGCTCGGCGGAGAGGTCGTCTGCGGCGCTGCAGGGGCGGTCTGCGGGGAAGGCGCAGCCCGCAGGGGCGACGCTGATGCTGGTGGCGGTGCCTCTTGGGCACCGGAACTCAGAGGCAGCAGCAAGCACGACAGTGCCACGAGCCGGTAGGCCCGCGCGCAGGCGCTTCGAAGCGGCGGAACTGGCAGTGGCGAGAGCGAAAAGGTGCGGATCATGGCGCGGAGTGTCGTCGGTAAGTGCGCTACAAAATAGACCAGCGGATCGTTCTGGCTTCGCCTCACTTATAGGAGGTGAAGTCAGCGCAACAGCGCAGCCACGTCAGCGTGCCCTTCCTTTTCTGCGATCTGTGCCGGGGTCATACCCCGATCATCCTTCAAAGTGGGGTCCGCGCCCTTGGCCAAAAGGGTCTTAACGGTTTCGGTATTGCCAAAGCCGGCAGCCCACATGAGCAGGGTCTCGTCGTGATCGTAGCGGCGATCGACAGGAATCCCCTTCGCGAGCAACGCGATCACACACTCGGTGTGACCGGTTCCCGCCGCATAGATGGCCGCGGTCTTGTGGATGCGATCCGTGGCATCGATATCGGCACCTGATTTAAGCAGCGCTTCCAGCAGTTCCGCATGACCGCTATAGGCGGCCGACATCAACGGCGTGACACCCGCGATATTGCCCAGGTTCACGTCCGGCTGCGCGCCCATGACAAGCTCAAAGAGTGCGCCGTCCCCGCGTCGAGCCGCGATATTGAGGGCCGTGTCGCCGTTGCCGTCTCGCGAATTGACCGCAGCCCCGGCCAACAGGAGCCGTTTCGCATCCTCCAGATGGGAACTGCGGGCGGCAACGATAAACTCGCCGTTTGCATTCAGATTCTGCATGCCGGTCTGGGCCCAAGCGGTGACGACAAACAGCAGAAGAAGCAGTGCGCCCAAACCGTGCAGTGCCACCGCACGACCGTGATCAAGGCGAAGTGGATTCGACCAGGTTGTCACGGACGAATGAAGCGCAACGGGTGCGCGCGATTCAGTGCGCATGCGCGGCCTCGCGGCGCGGCGCACGCAGCCTCGGGCGCTTCGACCAGGACGAGAACGCCTCGGCGAGCGTTAACACCTCTCCTGAGCGGCTCGCATCATAGCCAGGCAGCGCATTGACCGTAGTTCGGAACTCGGTGTTCGAAAGAGTTTCCAGAAGAAGCTGCGCGCGTGGCGTATTGAGCATTTTAGTGGGGACGAGCAAAAGATAGTTCTCCGTCACCATCGGGATGAATTCCAGGCCGAAACGCCGTGCTGGCCGCTCCAGTCCAAACCCGACATCGGCCATGCCACTGGCCACCACGGCGGCGACCGCGGCATGCGTGTCTTCCGCGGTCGCATATCCGGTGATGGCCCGGGCGGGGATCCGCTCGCGCGCAATCATCTTGTCGAACAGAATCCGAGTGCCGGAACCGTGGGGGCGATTCACGAAACGGACGTCAGGTCGGACGAGATCGCGCAAACTGGAGATGGCGCGTGGATCGTTTGGTCGAACCATGAGGCCTTGCTTGCGCGTTGCCAGGTGGATGACCCGATGCTGGGTTGTCTTAAGCCAGGGCGCATAGTGCTCGAGCACAGGCGCCTCGTATTCGCCGATGGGCACATGAAATCCCGCGATGTCGCAGCTCTCTCGGACCAAGGAAGTCACCGCCTCGAGCGATCCGCGATAGCGCAGCTCGAGAGGGAATCCATCGCGCGCGAGCATCGCCGAAAGTGTCTCGATGGCAAATCCGTGACTCGCGTGCAGTCGCAGGGCCCCCATCTGGTGTGACAGGCTGCGCTCGATCTCAAGCCCGATCTCAGAGCCCAGGCTATCGAGCACGGGCGACAGCCGAGCCTCGACGCGATGCTGTGCCCAGACGAGTTTTTCGCCCAAGGGTGTAAGGGTCGCGCCCAGCCCGCGCTGCATGATGGCCAGCGGGGCCCCGAACATCGCCTCGCCCCGCTTGAGCAGCGCCCACGAGTTGCGGTATGAGACATGGGCCGATCGCGTTGCCTCGGCCAAGCTTTTCGATTGGTGCATCGCCACAAGAAGGCGGATCAGATGCGTGAGCGTCTGGTCGTCCGCCTTCCCCGCGAGAACCCAGGTGGAACCGATGGATACGTCGAGCATGGGCTTGATCTTATGCGGTCTCTAGCATATTGAAGAAGCAGCCTCTGCAGGCTTGGCTGCGATCGATACGATGATGGTCTCCGCGCTCATTGATTCGAATATGTGTGAGCGAGCCGGTATTGGGACACAGGCGAACGAGGAGTGTCAAGGGTCACCCCGCGGTCGGGGGAAAACCCTTCCTACCGCTTGTGCTCAATGAGTGTAAGCTGCAGGCTTTTCGGGAAATCTTCCTGAAAGGAACCAGCACGCTGCAGGCTTTTCAGGACGTCCTCCCGAAAAGAAAGCGGCCGAGGGGCTGCTGGAAGTGAGTGCGTCCGCCTTTGCGTGACGGTCGAGTCTGAACGTGATGTCAATCAATTAGAAAATTCAAGAGGAGTGTGTTCATGACAGGTATCCGCAGCGGTCTCGTTGCTTCACTGTCGGTGGGGTTGTTGGCCACCTCGATGTCGACGTTCGGAGCCGACGAGGTCCAAAATTCGACGTCCACCACCGGCGCGGAGGTCCCGAAGTCGATCAATGTCTCGCAAGATCAGTTAACGCGGGCAGCCTCCCAAGGCGTCAACTGGCTTCACACCAACGGGAGTTATGATCAGACGCGCTACTATCCGGGCCGCCAGATCAATTCCAAAAACGTAGCCAAGCTCAAGCCCGCCTTCGTGTTCCAAACGGAGGTGGTCGAGTCCATGGAAACTGCGCCGATCGTTGTCGACGGCGTAATGTACATGACGACCTCCTATGACCACATTTACGCGCTCGACGCGGTCAGCGGCAAGGAGTTCTGGCACTACAAGCACAAGATGGGACCGATCACGACCTTCTGCTGCGGCCCGAACAATCGTGGAGTGGCGATCAATGGAGGGCATCTCTTTCTGGCGACCCTCGATTCCAAACTCGTATCGCTCGATGCGAAGACCGGCAAGGTTCTGTGGACCACTGAAATCGCCGATCCTGAAAAAGGGTACAGCGAGACCATGGCGCCCACGGTGGTCGATGGCAAGGTACTGATCGGAACCAACGGAGGCGAGTACGGGATCCGGGGTTTCGTGAAGGCCTATGACGAGGCCACGGGAAAACTGCTTTGGACCTTCAACACCATCCCTGAGAAGGGCAGCGAAGGCGTGTGGGCCGTCAACGATGCGACCGGGCGCAACGAAAAGCGCGACATCGCAGCAGAGAAGGCCGCGTTCGCCAAGGACAGTTCCTTCTATCAGAGTCTCGGTGGCGGCGTTTGGATGAACCCCGCGGTCGATCTGAAAACGCGCACGATCTTCTTCGTCGTCGGCAACCCCTCCCCTGACCTGTTTGGGGCGATTCGTCCGGGGGACAATCTCTATACCGACTCGATGGTCGCCCTCAATCTGGACACGGGCGCCTATAAATGGCACTTCCAGTATGTGCCACACGACGTCTGGGATCTGGATGCGGTGAGTCCCCCGATTCTGGTGGAAGCCAAAGACAGCTCGGGCAAACTGGTGCCGGCCGTCATCCATGGCGGCAAGACCGGACACGTGTACGTACAGGACCGCACCGACGGACACCTGATCCGCTTCTCCGAAGCCATGATTCCTCAGGAGGACATGTGGTCGCTACCCACGCCGGAGGGCAAGCGGATGCTCCCTGGTGCCAATGGAGGGGTCGAATGGTCGCCCATGGCCTACAACCCGGAACTGCATCTGGCCTATGCGGCCAATTTGCATCAGCCCATGACCTATCACGTGGAATCGGCGAGCTATCCGGGGGGGAGCAAACTCTGGTTAGGGGGCGCCTTTAAGACCATCCCGACGGAAAAGCAGTGGGGGCGCCTTGCGGCTGTAGACATCAATACCGGCAAGCTCGCGTGGAAGCACGATACTGACCAGCCCCTGATTGGTGGGGTGTTGGCCACGGCGGGTGATCTCGTGTTCTACGGAGAGGGCAACGGCTACTTCCGTGCCCTGGATGCCAAGACCGGCGAGAAGCTTTGGGAATTCAATTGTGGGGCCGGCGCGAACGCGATGCCTGTATCCTATGAGGTGGCGGGCAAGCAGTACGTCGCGATGGGCTGTGGCGGCAATACACAGTTGGATTACAAGCGTGGCAATTCGATGTACGTGTTCGGCTTGCCTTAATTCTCTAAGAATCCCGTGCGTTACGAGACCGCCCTGTGGGCGGTCTCTTTTTTTGGAGGGGGTCTATGCGGGCTTGTGGCAAGCTGGCCGGGCTAGTCGGCCTTTTGGCAGGAGTTTTATTCGGTACGGGAGCCTGGGCCCAGGACAGCGCGGCGGGCCAGCAGAAATCCAAAACGTGCGCAGCCTGCCACGGTGAAGACGGAAACTCCGCGTCGGGACTGTTTCCGAGCCTCGCTGGGCAGTCGGCGCGCTACATCTACCTGGAACTGAAGGACTACAAGGAGGGGCGCCGCACGGACCCCGTGATGAGTCCCCAGGCAACACCGCTCTCGCGCGATGACATGCTCGATCTCGCGGCCTACTACGCTGCGCAAACGCTTAGACCCACGAATTTTGTGGCGGACGGTGCCAAGGCCGAACTCGGGGCGGCCAAGGCGCGAGAGACCTTGTGCACCATGTGTCACCTGGGCGGCTTCAAAGGGCAAAACGAGATTCCGCGTGTGGCGGGCCAGCAGCATGACTACATTGTCAAACAGCTCACCGCGTTTAAGGCGCGCACGCGTACCAACGACGCAGGCAATATGACGAGTGTCGCGCAAACGCTGTCTCCGGAAGACATCGAGAATCTGGCCCAATACCTCGCTTCGCTGAACTAAGCCGCGAGGGGCTTAGCCCCGGTCTTGGCGAGGACGACGGTTCGCCTCGCTACATGTCGGCCGCGCAGGTATGACCACGCGGTAAAGTTACGCCTTTGCGGCCGGTCCGCGATAACACGGGGGGTGAGTTGAAGATGAACGTGCGTTTTGAGGGAAGGGTCGCGATCGTCACGGGCGCCGGCAATGGGCTGGGGCGATGTCACGCGCTGGAATTGGCAAGAAGAGGCGCAAGCGTGGTGGTCAATGATCTGGGAGCGACGGTGGATGGAGCAGGTCGCTCCTCGTCGATGGCCGAAAGTGTGGCCGAGGAGATCCGCGCCCTGGGTGGCAAGGCGCTTGCGAGCACGGCTTCGGTGACCGACTTCGGTGCGGTCCAAAACATGGTCGAACAAACCCTGACTCTTTGGGGACGCATCGACATCCTCGTAAACAACGCCGGAATCCTGCGCGACAAGAGCTTCGCGAAGATGGACGTTGAGGATTTTAAGCTGGTCTTTGACGTGCACGTGATGGGCGCGGTGCACTGCTCCAAGGCCGTCTGGGGCGCTATGCGCGATCAGCAGTACGGTCGAATCGTCATGACCACCTCGTCGACCGGACTTTTCGGAAATTTCGGCCAGAGCAACTACGGCGCAGCCAAGATGGCACTTGTGGGCCTGATGCAAACGCTCGCTCTCGAGGGCGCCAAGGCGAACATCCGCGTCAATTGTCTCGCACCCACGGCCGCAACGCGCATGACCGAGGGTCTGATTCCGGCAGAGCACCTCAAGCTCTTGGCTCCCGAAGCGGCGACTCCGGCGCTCATCGCTCTCGTGGCTGAGGGCGCCCCCACCCGCACGATCCTGTGCGCCGGTGCCGGTGGCTTCGAGCGGGCTTATGTCGGCTTAACACGCGGTATCTACCTGCCTGAAACTGATCGCCACGCCGAGTCTGTGCTTGAGCGGCTTGACGAAATCAGCGCCCGTGAGGGCGACACGGTTCCTGAAAGTGGAGCGGTCCAGACGATGACCGAGCTTGCCAAGGCGCTCGGGCGTAGCTAGCGCACAACGCGCCTGGGGCTGGCTCTTACCTTCGCCGAAGATTTGGTTCGGTCGCGCGACGCCCTCTTTTGGGCCCGGATCAGGCTCGACGTCAAGCGTTTGAACGAGACGTCCATGTGACGGCGCATGGCCGCGCGCGCGCGCGAGGGATCGCGTGCGCGCAAGGCCTTGAGCACCTCCCGGTGCTCGGCGATGGCTTGGGTCCAGACCTCGGGCGTCTCGAAGTGACCATCGAGTTTGGAGAAAAGCGGCCCCAGCCGGGCGTCGAACAGGCGCGCCACGAGACCGATCAGGACGCTGTTTCCGGTGGTCTGCGCGACCCTGATATGGAACAGGCGATCCGCTTCGAGCGGATTGATGCCGGCATTGGTGGCGCGCTGCATGCGCTCGATCGCCTCTTCGATGAGGTCGAACTGGGGCTTTCGTCCCACGCGCGCCGCCGCCGCTGCAATCTCTCCCTCGACGAGTCGGCGGGCGCGGATCAATTCCAGGGGCGCTTCTTCGCCTTCGAGATCAAAACCCGCATCTCGGTCCCGATTGGGTTCGCACACATAGATACCTGAACCCATGCGCACTTCGATCCAACCCTCCACTTCAAGGGCGATGAGGGCTTCGCGCAGCGAGGGTCGGCTGACCCCTAGTTGCACGGCCAAGGTTCGCTCGGCGGGCAGCCGCGAGCCGGCTTCAAACGCACCGGCTTTGATCAGGGAACGCAGCTGGTCACCGATCTGGCGATAAAGACGCTGAGGTTCGATCGCTTGAGTGGGCACGTCCTTGACCTTAAATCGGGAGAATGCCGCTTGCGAGGGTCTTGCACGACACGTAAACTGGTCTTACCAATTCATTACTCGATCGGCCACCCGGCTCGGAGTATAACTCGCCGAGGACTCGCCGGAGCTAACGCAGAAAGGGAGTGCTCATGGATCGGCTCAAGGGAAAGCGCGTTCTCGTCACCGCTGCGGGACAGGGGATCGGGCACGCCAGCGCGCTGGCGATGGCAGCAGAGGGTGCGGAGGTGTTTGCCACGGATCTGAGCGCCGGGCTCTTGCAGAAAATGACCGGTATAGCCGGGTTGCATACTGCGCAACTCGACGTCACCGATCGCGCGACGGTGTTCACGCTCATCGATGGATTGGGCGCCTTGGATGTGCTCTTCAATTGTGCAGGCTACGTCCATCAGGGCAGCATTCTCGATTGCACCGAAGCCGACTGGGATCGTAGTTTCGCCATCAACGTGCGCGCCATGATGTACACGATCCAGGCGGCTTTGCCGCGTATGCTTGAGCGCTCGCGCGGCAGCATCATCAACATGGCATCGGTCGTCTCGAGCGTGCGCGGTCTGCCGAATCGCTTTGCTTATGGGGCAAGCAAGGCGGCCGTGGTCGGGCTGACCAAGTCGGTTGCGGCCGACTACGTCGGCCAAGGCATTCGCTGCAATGCCATTTGTCCGGGAACCGTCGATACCCCGTCCCTGCAGGAGCGGATCGACAGCTTCGCCGATCCTGTTGCAGCGCGGCGCAACTTCATCGCGCGCCAGCCAATGGGTCGGCTCGCGACGGCGCCGGAGATCGCTCCGTTGGTGGTCTTTCTCGCCTCCGACGAAGCGGCCTTCGTGACCGGCAACGCCTATTCAATCGATGGCGGCATGACCATCTGACGCCGCGCCGCCCGCAGGCGGCTCTAAGACGGTGCCGGCAGATCGAGTGCGTAGCGAGTCCCCAGATTCTTCAGACTCGATGCGATTCCATCGCGCAGGCGAACACCGTCACGAAGTTGCTCGCGCCAGAGGCGAAGCCCGCGCTCGCCAGGCATGCGCACCCCTTCGAATCCCGGACGTGCGGGATTGTCGTGACAGGCCGTAACGATCGCATCCATCTGGCGCGCGAAGTCCGCGCGGCCGCCAAAAGCGTCGGGATCGAAAAGCATCATGAAGACCGTGGCACCCCAACCCTCAAGCGGGTCGGCGCGCCCCAGTCCCGCAAGCCCTCCGGTGAGCGCCTCGATGAGAAGGGCCAGGCCAAACCCCTTGTGACCGGCACTCAATCCACCCAAGGGCAGGATCGTGCCTGGAGGATCGGTATAGAGCACACCTGGATCGTTGGTGGCCACGCCTTGCGCGTCGAGGAGCCATGCCTCCTCGAAGCGGCCGTTTTCTCTGTGGAGCCGTGCGCTCATCCCGTTCGTGGTGATCGATGCAGAAATGTCGACGAGAATCGGGTCTTGGGATGTCGGGATTCCGGCCGCGATCGGATTGGGCGTAAAGACGCCCCGCGTGCCGCCGTGGGGTGCGACGCTGTGCACTGCCGGATCTGAACTGGCCAGCAGCATGAAAAGCCCGTCTCTTGCGGCCCGTACCAGATAGGTGGCTAGGCAAGCGATGTGGTGGCTGCGGCGGATGACGAGCGTTGCGCTCCCATTCTGCTTCGCGCGCGGGCTCAGTTCATCGAGACCCGCGCGAACCAGCCACGGTCCCGGCAGGCGCTGGCCGTCCCAGAGCAGGACTGCAGCTTTTTCCGAGACAACGCGCGCGGCTCCCGAGCGCGTCATCTTGCCACTGGCAATCTCGTTCACGTAGGGCTCCAACAGTGCAAGCCCATGGGTGTCGTGCCCAAGCAGGTCTCCCTCCACCAGGGTTTCGGCGGTCGCCTCGGCCACAGGCTGGGACAGGCCTGCAGCCATCAGGATCTCGCGGGCGAATTGAACGAGGCCTGCTGCCGGATAACGCATCGCATCCTTCATCAATAGGTCGCCCGGCCTCCCGATGCGTCGAACACGGCGCCCGTGGAAAATGAGCAATCCGCCGAGCACAACCACGCAACCAGGTTGGCGATTTCGCGCGGTAGCCCAAACCGGTTCATCGGAATCTTCGCGAGCATGTAGTCGATGTGTTGCTGCGTCATCTGGGCGAACATCCCCGTGCGCACGGCGGCCGGAGTGACACAGTTCACCCGGATCCCCGTTTGCGCGAGTTCCTTGCCGAGTGACTTCGTCAGGCTGATTACGCCGGCTTTGGAGGCGCTGTAGGCCGCGGCATTGGGGTTACCTTCTTTGCCTGCAATCGAGGCGATATTGACGATGCGTCCGTAGTCGGCGACACGCATTGTGGGTACGACGGCGCGGCAAGAAAGGAACGTGCCGCGCAGATTGATCGCCATCACCTCGTCCCATTGGGCAACCGGATAGTCCCATACTGTCGCGTTGGGTCCCGTGATCCCCGCGCTATTGACGAGGATATCGATGCGCGCATTCCGGGCCAGCGTCGTCTGCAGCGCACGGCCGATCGAGTCGGCGTCGGTGACGTCGAGTGCGACCGCGTTCACCCGCGCGGCGCCCGCCAAGGTCTCTTCTGCGGCGGCCAGGGCCTTCTCGTCGCGGTCCCAGAGGGTGACGTGCGCACCACCTTCAAGCAGAACCGCTGCAATCGCAAGACCGATTCCGTTTGCCCCGCCGGTGACCACGGCATGGCGCTGGGGAAACTGATACCGATTGTGCTCGTCCATCGTTCTCCCGTCCGGGTCGACTACCGATTTTGGTCAGACCAATCGAGCGCCCATTCTACTGAGCTCCGCGAGCGCTTGTCCATGCCGGCCCATCGGCCCGGCAATGTCGATACAATTGGTCATACCACTTGACCCGCTAGGGGCTCGGCAATAGACTCTCAGGGCTCGATACACACACTCTGGTGTCGCGCGGCGCCAGCCGTTGTTGAAGTGCTCCAAAGGAATCTGCGTGCCCACCGAGATCGTCATACCGGTCAGCAGTCTGCAAAGGACCGCGCGCATGCCTGCAGCGCTGCGGCTCAATGCTCAAGATGATGTCCTCATTGCCACGCGCGACATCGCCCCGGGCACACCCCTTGGCGAAGAGGGATTGAGCGCAGTCGATCGCGTGCCTGCAGGGCACAAGGTCTGCGCAAGGCCGATCGCATCGGGTGCGCCCGTGCGCCGCTACAATCAAATCATCGGGTTTGCCACTCGCGACATTGCCCAGGGACAGCATGTGCATCTGCACAATCTTGCGATGGCGGATTTCGAGCGCGACTACGCGTACTCCAGTGAGGTGCAACCGGTGCGCATGCCCGGCCCCTACCGCCATTTTGAAGGGATCCTAAGACCCGACGGGCGCGTGGCCACGCGCAACTATCTCGGTGTGGTCAGCAGTGTCAACTGCTCGGCTACAGTGTGTCGCCAGATCGCGGAGGCCTTTCGGGAGCCGGCTCTGGAGGCCTATCCCGGTGTCGATGGAGTGGTGTCGATCACGCACAAATCGGGTTGCGGGATGGCCGCCACCGGTGAACCGATACAGCTGCTTAGGCGCGTCATGGGAGGGTACCTGCGCCACGTCAATTTTGCGGGCATTCTTTTCATCGGGCTTGGGTGCGAATCCAATCAGGTCTCAGCGCTCATGGGCGATCAGCAACTCGGGGAGTCCGAGCTATTTCGCACGCTCACGATCCAGGATTCCGGAGGAACCCGCGCGACAATTGCCCGCGGCATCGAAATCCTAAAGGAGATGCTGCCCTCGGCGAATCGCATTCGACGCCAGCCGGTGTCTGTCGAGCATATTACCGTTGGCCTGCAGTGTGGAGGCTCCGACGGCTATTCGGGAATCACGGCCAACCCGGCCTTGGGTCGTGCCATGGATCTGCTCGTCGCGCACGGTGGCACCGCGATCCTAAGCGAGACGCCCGAGATCTATGGTGCCGAGCATCTACTCACGCGCAGGGCCGTATCGCGCGAGGTGGGCGAAAAGCTGGTCAGTCGGATTCGCTGGTGGGAAGAGTACACCGCGCGCCTGGGAGGGGAGATGAACAATAACCCCTCGCCGGGCAACAAGGCCGGGGGCTTGACCACGATTCTTGAGAAATCGCTCGGCGCCGTCGCCAAAGCGGGCACCACGAACCTGGTCGAGGTATTGGAATACGCCGAACCGGTGAAGTCGCACGGGCTCGTGTTCATGGATACGCCCGGCTACGATCCAGTGTCGGCGACAGGGCAAGTCGCAGGAGGGGCTAATGTGATTTGTTTCACCACCGGGCGTGGATCGGTGTACGGCTGCAAACCTTCACCCTCGCTTAAGCTGGCGACCAACACCGCGATGTACCAACGCATGACCGAAGACATGGATATCAACTGCGGAGAGATCCTGGATGGCTCGTCCGATATCGCCACGCTGGGTCAGAAGATCTTTGAGAGCATCATCGCGACTGCCTCGGGGGCCCGCACGAAAAGTGAACTCTTTGGGTTCGGCGAGGATGAGTTTGCTCCCTGGATTCTCGGCCCCACGATGTAGCAGCGGCCGTCGCGCGCCGCAATAAAACGAAGGAGACCGCGCGTGGGTTCACGTGTGCGCCGAAGTCAGGCTTGGTTCGGTCGCGAGGATCGCGATGGGTTCATTTATCGTTCCTGGCTTAAGAATCGCGGCATTCCCGACGATCAGTTTGACGGCCGGCCGGTGATCGGCATCTGCAATACCTATTCGGAACTGACGCCGTGCAATGCGCACTTTCGCACTCTGGCCGAGCAGGTCAAAATCGGTGTCTGGGAGGCGGGCGGATTTCCGCTCGAATTTCCGGTGATGTCGTTAGGCGAGACCCTGCTGCGGCCGACGGCGATGCTGTTTCGCAATCTGGCCAGCATGGACGTTGAGGAATCGATTCGAGGCAATCCGATCGATGGCGTTGTTCTCCTCATGGGTTGCGACAAGACTACCCCCGCCCTGTTGATGGGCGCTGCCAGTTGCGATCTGCCCACGATCGGGGTCTCGGGAGGCCCCATGCTCTCAGGCAAGTTTCGGGGTGCGGATATCGGATCAGGTACGGGAGTCTGGCAGATGTCAGAGGCGGTCCGCGCGGGGACCTTGCCAATCGCACAGTTTCGCGAGGCCGAAAGCTGCATGCACCGCTCGGCCGGCCACTGCATGACGATGGGAACGGCCTCGACGATGGCGTGCATGGTCGAGGCCTTAGGCGTCGGGCTTCCCGGCAACGCCGCCTATCCAGCAGTGGATGCCCGTCGCAATCTGCTGGCACGGATCGCGGGCCGACGGATCGTCGCCATGGTCGAGGAGGATCTGAATCTCTCGAAAATCCTGACCCGTGCGGCCTTCGAGAACGCCATTCGCGTGAACGCCGCCATCGGCGGATCCACCAATGCCGTCATCCACCTTCTGGCCTTGGCGGCACGCGCGGGCGTCGCGTTGAACCTCGAGGATTTCGATGCCTTGGGCCACGATCTTCCCTGCTTGGTGGACCTGCAGCCTTCGGGACGCTATCTGATGGAGGACTTTTGCTATGCGGGAGGATTGCCCGCCGTGATTCGCGCCTTGGAACCGGTCTTAAACCGCATGGCCCTGACCGTCAACGGCCAGACGATTTGGGAGAACAACAGGGACGCGCCCAACCACAACCCGGACGTGATTCATCCTTTCGCCAGTCCGTTCAAGGAGCGCGCCGGCATCGCCGTCCTTAAAGGCAACCTCTGTCCGAACGGGGCGGTCATCAAGCCATCGGCGGCAACCCCCGCGCTTCTGAAGCACCGAGGCCGTGCCGTCGTCTTTGAAAACAGCGACGAGATGCACCAGAAGGTCAACGACGAGAGTCTGGATGTCGACGAGTCCTCGATTCTCGTGCTGAAGAATTGCGGACCCAAGGGTTATCCCGGGATGGCCGAGGTCGGCAACATGCCGCTGCCGGCCAAGCTGTTGCGCCGCGGGATCACCGACATGGTGCGCATCTCGGACGGCCGGATGAGTGGCACGGCATATGGAACCGTGGTGTTGCACGTGGCCCCCGAGGCAGCAGCCGGAGGACCGCTAGCCCTGGTCGCCAACGGTGACATGATCGAGTTGGACGTGCACAGCCGCCGGTTGCACCTTGACGTGAGCGATGCGGAACTCGCGCAGCGCCGCACGCTCTGGCGCGCGCCTTCGCCTCCCATGGATCGGGGTTACTATCGTCTCTACTTCGACCACGTGCTGCAGGCCGACCGCGGTGCCGATCTGGATTTTCTCGTTGGTGCCAGTGGCGCGGCGATTCCGAAGGACAACCATTGAGCCTCTACCGATGAGGTTGCCAACGGCGGGTGGAACGATGCGAGTCCTGATCACGGACTATGATTTCCCCGATGTGGAACTGGAGCGCGCCCTCTACCATGAGGCTGGGATCGAGTGTCGTACGGCCCAGTGCCGCACCGAGGACGACGTGATTGCGGCCTCGGAAGGCTGCGGCGGACTCCTTGTGCAATACGCCCCGGTCGCCGCCAAGGTCTTTGCCGCACGCCCGGAAATTCGCATCGTCAGCCGCTATGGGGCAGGTTATGACACGATTAATACCGAGGATGCGCGCCGCTTTGGCGTGTGGGTTGGCAACTCGCCCGACTACGGCGTGGGCGAAGTCGCAACCCACGCGCTCGCGCTTACCCTGGCACTGTTGCGCCACCTGCCATGGTACGGACAGGCCGTCCGCCGGGGGACCTGGCACTATCTGTCGACGGGGAAGCTCAAACGGGTCTCGGATCTGACCATCGGAATCCTCGGCCTGGGCCGGATCGGCAAGCGCATGGCCCACCTCGCGCGCAACTCTTTCTCGCGGGTCGTTGCCTGCGATCCGTATATCATCGACGGCGATTTTCCCAGCTACGTGCAGCGATGTTCCCTAGACGAACTCTTTTCGATAAGCGACGCGGTCTCGCTGCACGTGCCCTTAAACGACGAGACGCGAGGGATGGTCGATCGCAGACTGATCGAACTCATGCCCGAGGGTAGCGTGCTCGTGAACACCGCCCGGGGAGCACTGGTGCGCATCGCTGACCTGATCGCGGCGCTCGACTCGGGCCGGCTCGATGGCGCGGGCCTCGATGTGCTGCCCGAAGAGCCACCTCTAGCGGGAGATCCAGCCCTGACCCATGAACGTATTCTGGTAACGCCGCACGCGGCTTTCTTCTCGGTCGATGCCGAGCGGGAACTCAGGCGAAAGGCAGCACAGAACCTGATTCAGTGGGCCAAGCAGGGGCGGCCGGCCTATGTCGTAGTAGCACCATCGTCCTAGAGCGCTCCTTGCAACCTCCTTCCCAAAAAAATTGACATGGCGGCCGTCTCCGTGCGCAGTGTGGAGAAATACTTCGGTGCGACTCACGTCATCCGCGGCGTCGATATCGATATCGAGGACGGTCAGTTCGCCGTTCTCGTAGGTCCGTCCGGCTGCGGCAAGTCGACACTGCTGCGCATGATTGCAGGGCTGGAGCAGATCAGCGAGGGCGAGATCGCCATCGGCGGCGTAGTCGTCAACCGTCTTCCGCCCAAAGAGCGCGATATCGCGATGGTCTTTCAGAACTACGCGCTCTATCCCCATATGACGGTGTACGACAACATGGCGTTTAGTCTGAAACTCGCGCACGCCTCGAAAGACGACCTGGACAAGCGCGTGCGTCGGGCTGCGGAAATACTGGGTCTGGAGCAATTGCTTCAGCGTTATCCGCGGCAACTTTCGGGGGGGCAGCGGCAGCGCGTGGCGATGGGGCGGGCCATCGTGCGCGACCCACAAGTCTTTCTTTTCGACGAACCCCTGTCGAATCTTGATGCGAAGCTGCGCGTCCAGATGCGCAGCGAAATCAAGGAACTGCACCAAAGGCTGCGCACTACCTCGGTGTATGTGACGCATGATCAGATCGAGGCGATGACGTTAGCCGACCAGATCGTCGTGATGCACGATGGTGTGGTCGAGCAAAAAGGCGCCCCACTCGAGCTCTACGATCGGCCGGCGAATCTGTTCGTCGCGGGATTCATTGGATCGCCAGCGATGAATCTCCTCCCCGGAGTCCTCAGGGCCACGGGGAGCACGCTGAGCGTCGATCTGGGTTCGGGTACGCTGCTTCCGGCCCCGCCGAATGCGCGCGGTGAAGACGGGCAATCGGTCGTGGTGGGGATCAGGCCCGAGCATCTGATCATGGCCGAGCCCCCAGAAGGCCTTGGCGTGACGGTCGTCGTGGTCGAGCCCACTGGCGCCGATACGCAGATCCTGGGGAAGTTCGGGGCAACCGAGGTGTGCGCAGTCTTTCGGGAGCGTCATGCGCTCTCTCCTGGAACGCTGGTGCATTTGCTGCCCGATCCCGATCGTACGCATCTGTTTGATAGCGCGAGCGGCCGCGTGTTGCGCGGCAACTGAATCCAATGGAGCTCGCCATGCCTGCCTAACCGGACGAAATCAAAGCAATCCACGAATTGCAACATTGACCTAGATGGAGGAGGACAAGATCATGGAGAAGATCACACGACGTGAGTTCTTGGTGGCCGGCGCAGGTGTTGCTGCGGCCTCGGCGTTCGGTTCTCGGGGCGCCACGGCCGCAGCGCCCGCGGGAACGCCGCTGCGCTACCCCCCGGAGAAAGACGCGAAGCTGCGTATCCTGCGCTGGAAGCGCTTCGTCCAGGGTGACGAAGACTTGTGGATGGCCAATACCAAGAAGTTCACCGACCAAACCGGGATCGAGGTACGCATCGACAATGAGGGCTGGGAAGACGTGCGGCCCAAAGCGGCGGTGGCAGCCAACGTCGGAAGTGGCCCGGACGTGATCGTGGGATGGTTCGATGACCCGCATCAATATCCGGACAAGCTCTTGGACATGAGCGATCTGGCGGAGTATCTAGGAGGGAAATACGGCGGCTGGTACGACGTGTGCCGCAACTATGGAACGCACGAGGGGAAATGGATTGCCATTCCCTTGGGGATCATCGGCAATGCGCTGGTGTATCGGGACAGTCACGTCAAGGCCGCCGGCTTTGAAACCCTGCCGCATGACACGGCGGGGTTTCTCAAGCTCTGCCAGGCACTGCAGGCCAAAGGAACGCCCGCCGGCTTTGCCCTGGGCAAGGCCGTGGGCGACGCGAACAATTGGGCGCACTGGCTGGTGTGGTCCCACGGCGGCAAGATGGTCGACGACAAGGGCAACGTGGTGATCAATTCGCCCGAGACCTGGGCCGCCCTGGAATACGCCAAGCAGCTTTATCCGACATTCATCCCCGGAACCCTGTCCTGGCAGGATCCCTCCAATAACAAGGCCTTTCTGGACGGGCAGATCAGTCTGACGGCCAACGGAATCTCGGTGTACTACGCGGCCAAGAATTCGCCTGACGCCGCGCTGCAGGCGATGGCCAAGGACATCCAGCAC
This sequence comes from Burkholderiaceae bacterium, assembly GCA_049514215.1. Taxonomy (GTDB): domain Bacteria; phylum Pseudomonadota; class Gammaproteobacteria; order Burkholderiales; family Burkholderiaceae_D; genus BOG-994. The sequence goes on along the minus strand of JBEKVI010000014.1, from coordinate 53,692 downwards.
GCCCGCTTTCCGATCGGTCCGGTGGGCCGACCCACCGAGCTCATGCAGATCACCCAGATGATGCTTTTCAAGTACAGCAAGTATCCCAACGCGGCAAAGTCTTACGTGCAATTCATGATGGAGCAGGCCCAGTACAGCCCGTGGATGGAGGCCGCGATCGGCTATGTAAGCCAGCCGCTGAAAGCCTACGAGTCCAATCCCGTATGGACCTCCGACCCCAAGGCCACCCCGTATCGCGACGGCGGCAGCATCATGCTCGAACACGGGTATTCCGGACCGCTGGGTTACGCATCGGCCGCCGTCATGGCTGACTACGTGATGGTTGACATGGTGGCCGAGGCCGCCACCGGCTCCAAAACTCCTAAAGAGGCCGCGCAGCGCGCGGCGCAGCGTGCCGAACGATACTACAAGGTCTGAGCTTCCCGGGAGCGATGATCGCGCTCCCGACCTGATGCGCCAGGCCCGCTCGAAGGGCCAGGGCGGCGCCTTGGCCCGCTGGCTCAACGACCGCAACTTTTTGGGGCTGCTGTTTACGCTGCCCGCGGGCCTGCTGCTGCTGATCTTTCTGACTTACCCCTTGGGCCTTGGGGTCTGGCTTGGATTCACCGATACCAAGATCGGCCGCAGCGGCGTTTGGGTCGGACTGGAGAACTATCGATATCTCATCGGCGACTCGGTGGCACTGTTATCGCTATTTAACACCATCTTCTACACCGTGATCGCAAGCGTTTTCAAGTTTGCCTTGGGCCTGTGGCTTGCCATTCTTCTGAACGAGAAGCTGCGCTTTAAGGCCATCCTGCGAGCCGTGGTGCTTCTGCCTTGGATCGTGCCGACGGCCTTGTCCGCGTTGGCCTTCTGGTGGATGTACGACGCCCAGTTCTCGGTCATCAGCTGGGTCCTGATGCGTGCGGGAATCATCCATCGTTATATCGATTTTTTGGGTGATCCCTGGCTGGCGCGCGCGGCGACCATTGTGGCCAATATCTGGCGCGGCGTCCCCTTCGTTGCGATCTCCCTGCTTGCAGGGCTCCAGACGATTTCCCCTTCGCTCTACGAAGCGGCCGCCATCGACGGAGCCACTCCCGGCCAGCGTTTTCGGTACATCACCTTGCCCCTGCTTTCGCCCATCATTGCCGTGGTGATGACGTTCTCGGTCCTATTCACATTCACCGACTTTCAGCTCATTTATGTGCTCACCCGCGGGGGGCCATTAAACGCCACGCACCTCATGGCAACGCTCGCCTACCAGAGGGCGATTTCAGGTGGCTCGCTCGGTGAAGGCGCTGCGCTCTCGACGGCGATGGTTCCCTTCCTTCTTGCCGCGATCCTTTTCTCCTATTTCGGACTGCAGCGCCGGCGCTGGCAACAGGGCGGCGACCGATGAAAATCGATGACGCCGATGGCATGCAGTATCTCCAGTCGCTACCCAGGCGCTGGGTGACGGTCTATGTGCCTTTGGGGATCTTCCTGTTCGTCTTGCTGTTTCCGTTTTACTGGATGGCCGCCACGTCGATCAAGCCTAACGACGAATTGCTCTCGCACGCGGGAAATCCATTTTGGGTGACGGCCCCCACGCTTAGCCATTTTAGGCATCTGCTCTTCGAGACACCCTATCCGGAGTGGATGCTCAATACGGTCATGGTCTCGATCGCTGCGACTTTCATCTCCCTTTTTGCCGCGGTGCTGGCCGCCTATGCAATCGAGCGGCTGCGCTTTCAAGGTGCGCGCCAGGTCGGGCTCTGCGTTTTTCTGGCCTATCTCGTCCCGCCTTCGATCCTTTTCATTCCCTTGGCTCAGATCGTTTTCCAACTGGGACTTTTCGATACGCGTTGGGCGCTCATCCTCACTTATCCGACCTTCCTCATTCCGTTTTGCACGTGGCTTTTGATGGGCTACTTCCGCTCGATACCCTATGAGCTCGAAGAGTGCGCCCTCATCGACGGGGCCTCGCGCTTGCAGATCCTGGTGAAGATCATCCTGCCCTTGGCAGTGCCTGGGCTGATCTCGGCGGGCATTTTTGCCTTCACGCTGTCCTGGAACGAGTTCATCTATGCGCTCACCTTCATTTCGTCGTCGGAAATCAAGACCGTGCCGGTGGGGGTCGTGACGGAACTGGTCGAAGGCGATGTGTATCACTGGGGAGCCCTGATGGCGGGAGCCCTACTGGGCTCGCTTCCGGTGGCCGTCATCTACTCCTTTTTCGTCGAGTACTATGTCTCGGGCATGACCGGCGCGATCAAAGAATAGGCTTGCGGGTGTGACCTTCAATGGCCGCCGGAAAGAAACTCCATCAAAGCCGAGTTGAACTGGGCCGGCGCCTCCAGATGCGGGATGTGACCCACGTCGGCAACTTCGATCACGCGCGCGTCCGCCATCATGGCGGCCGCCTGGCGGGCGAGCTTGGGGAAGTCACCCAGGGTTTTGGCCACGGCCGGTGCGGCTTGCGCCTTGCCGGGTGCGGTCCGGTCCTTCTCGCCGTAGATGATGAGCACCGGCATCTTGAGGTCGGGGAATTCGTAGATCACCGGTTCCTGATAGATCATCAATGAAGTCAGCGCCGCCGCCTTGGCGAAGCGCGGGTACTCGCCACTGGCCATGAGTCTGACATAGGGCTCGACGAGTTGGTGCTCGAAGGCGCTCGACCAGTGCACGAAATAGCCCTGAACGTAACGGCGATAGCTCTCGGGCGTTGCGGCCAGCTGTTGCTCGTAGAGGGTCTCAATGGATTGCGCCGGAACACTGCGACGATAGTCCTCAAGGCCGATGGGATCCTCCAGCACCAGCCGTTCGACGCGGGCGGGGTAGCTTAGCGCGATGCGTGCCGCAAGCATTCCCCCAGTCGAGTGCCCCAAGAGCGTGAAGCGACTGACGTGGATGGCATCGAGAAGGGTTAAGGTGTTCGCAGCGAGCAGATCGAAACTGTAGGCGAGGTCGGGCTTTGCAGATTTTCCGAAACCGATCTGATCGGGAACCACCACCCGAAAGCCCGCGCTCATCAGCAAGCGAATCGGCCCGTCCCAGTAGAAGCCAGCAAAGTTCTTCCCGTGCAGGAGCACCACGGTGTGGCCATTGGCCGCACCCGTAGGGGGGATGTCCATATAGGCCATGCGCACGCGCTGACCTTGGTTCATCAGTTCCAGGAAATGCACTGTATAGGGATAGGGCCACTCCTCCAGGCCAATGCCCAGCGCCGCCCCGTAAACCGGGTCCGCGGTGCCGGGCGCGTCGGCGCCGTGCGCGGCCCGGGGAACCACCGCCGTAATTACCACCAAAAGAAGGAGTCGAGAAAGAAGCTGCATAACGGGGCCATCAACGGAGTTCGTTGTTCGAGAGCAAAGACCGACCACGGCTGCCGTGCAAAGCGGGCCGTGGGCAGGTATGCTGCATGTTCCTGAAATCGCGAATTCGGGAGAAGTGATGATAGCGCCAGTTGCCAACGGCGGCTCGCAGGCCGGGGCTCGATGGCCCGAATGCAGGACGATTGGAACGACGATAGCGCTCCACGGGAATCGTGTGCGATTAAGCCAGTCGACGGTGGCGCAAGACGCTGTCACAACTCTCTAGCCACTGACCCTATGAACGGTCAGGCCCCAATGACAATCCAAAGGCGCGTGCTCATTGCGCTGGGCGTGGCCGTGGTCTGCCTCATCGCCTTGGCCCTGGTTGCGGCCAAGCACTATTCCGAGTTACTCGAAGCCCAGGACTGGACGCTGCATACGTATGAGGTTCTGGCTGAACTGAATCAGTTGAAATTCCAGTTGGACCGTGATCGCGGCAGTGCCTATTGCGCCGTGTCGGGCAGTCACGACTTCATCTACAGGCAATATGATCCCGGCGAGTACGAGGCACACTACCGGAAGTTGCTCGACCTGGTTCGCGACAATCCCGACCAAGTCGGCCTGCTTGCCGAGCTCGACGCCGCCTGGGGCCGGTGGAACGACCAGTACCTCGTCCCCCTGGAGGCGGCTTGCGCGCTAGCGCCGGGCGTGACCCATCCGTCTACACCCGAACTGAATCGCTTGGGCGTGCTAGGCGGAGTCCTGCGTGGGGCGGCCGCGGAAAAACTCGACGCGATGACGGACGTCGAGCGTAAACTCGCCGCCGGTCGTGAAAGCCGCGAGACGGCCCTGGAGCAGCAGACCGCCGACTGGCTCATCGCCTTGGGCATCCTGTCGGCCGTGCTTGCACTTCTCACCTGTTCCTCGCTGGTGCGCGCGGCCGCCTTGCAGGACCAGTCGCAACGCTCCTTGGAAGGCGAAATCGAGCAGCGTCGCGCCGTCGAGAAGCTGCTCATGAATTCAGAGAGCCGGGTACGTTCGGTGCTCGACAACGTGCCCGATGCAATCATCACCATCGACCAGCGAGGCATTATCGAGTCGTTCAATCCCTCTGCAGAGGCCATGTTCGGCTACCTCGCCGAGGATGTGATCGGTCGCAGCGTGAGCGTGCTCATGCCCGAGCCCTATCGGGCCCAGCACAATGATTTCATGGAGAACTACGCGCGTAGCGGTCAGAGCAGAATCATCGGCAAGCGGCGCGAACTGAGCGGTCAGCGTGCCGACGGATCCCGCTTTGCCATGGATCTTGCGGTCACCGAGACCGTCATCGACGGGGAGAAGCTCTTCACGGGCATCCTGCGTGACGTCTCCGAGAAAAAGCGCCAGGACACGGAAATTCATCGCTTTAAGGCGTCGCTGGACAACACGCTCGACATCATCTTCATGTGCGATCCCGTGACCCTGCGATTTCGCTATGTCAATCGCGGTGCCAAGCAGGCGTTGGGCTACACCGAGGAAGAGCTCCTGCAGATGCGCGCGAGCGACCTCACGCCGGCGTTGCCCGAACACGTTTTTCGATCCCACGTGGCGCAGCTTCTTTCGGGCGAACGTGACTGGCTCAGCTACGAAACGGTGCAGCGGCGCAGCGATGGCTCCGAGCTTCCCACTGAAGTATTCCTGCAGCTTGTCCAAGACAACCCCACTGACCCGGGCCTGTTCATCGGGATTGCCCGTGATCTGACCGAAAGACGCCGCGTTGACCGGCTCAAGAGCGAATTCATCTCGGTGGTGAGTCACGAGCTGCGCACGCCTTTGACCTCGATTCGCGGCTCGCTCGGTCTGCTCGTGGGCGGCGTGGCGGGGGAGTTGCCAGAGCGCGCGCGTCGCATGGTGGAGATCGCCCACCACAACAGCGAGCGGCTGGTGCGCCTGATCAACGACATGCTCGATATGGAGAAGATCGAGTCGGGCAAGATGCGCTTCGATATGCGGCCTTTGGAGGTCGGCAATCTGGTCGGTCACGCACTCGAGGCGAATCGAGGCTATGGAGAGGAATTTGACATCGAGTTTGTCGCCGAGCCCGGAGGACCCCAGGTCCAGGTCTATGGGGACTTCGACCGTCTGATCCAGGTCATGAGCAACCTCTTGTCGAATGCCGCGAAGTTCTCGCCCCCCGGAGGCCAGGTCCGGGTGGCGGTGACCCAACGCGATCAGCTGGTTCGTATCGCCGTGGCCGACCGGGGTCCAGGCATCGCGGACAACTTCAAACAACAGTTGTTCGAGCGCTTCTCCCAGGCCGACACGTCCGACGCGCGGCAAAAAGGCGGTACCGGCCTTGGCCTTTCGATCTGCAAGGCCATCATCGAACGCCATGATGGCGTGATCGGATTCGAAACCGAGGTCGGTGCAGGCTCGACATTCTGGTTCGACTTGCCGGTGTGGCACAGTCCGGCGCTGCGATCCGAGGAGCCTGCGGTCGAGAACCGAAAGCGGATCCTCGTTTGTGACGACGATCCCGATGTCGCACAGGTGTTAACCGATGTGCTCAACGAGGCTGGATATCAGACCGACACGGCCTACAGCGCGGAAGAAGCGCGAAAGATGCTCACCGAGCAGAACTACGCTCTCATGACGCTCGACGTGCGCCTGCCCGGCCAAGACGGGATCTCGCTCATCCGGGAGCTAAGCCGCTCCGACCGAGCCTATCGGCGCCTGCCCATCATCGTGGTGAGCGGCCACGATGATCCCGCAAAACAGGAGATCGTGAGCGGCCACGCCGTTCTCGACTGGCTGGCCAAACCGATCGATCGCGACCGTCTTGTGCTTGCCGCGCGACGGGCAGTGCGCGGCACGAATGAGCGCGTGAAGATCCTGCACGTCGAGGATGACGCGGACGTCCGCAGGGTGCTTGCGACGCTCGTGGGTAGCGACGTCGAGGTGACCGGTGCTGAAAGCGTCGCCCAGGCGACGAGTCTTCTGGACCGGACCGCGTTTGATCTCGTCGTCCTCGATGTTGGTCTGCCCGACGCTTCGGGACTGGCTCTTCTGTCCCGCATGGAGGGACTTAACGCCTTGACACCGGTGCTGGTCTTTTCGGCGCATGATCCCTCTCCTGAGCTTGCCGAACAGGTTGCCGCTGCTCTGGTCAAGTCCAAGACTTCGAACCGCGAGCTGCTCGACATGGTCAGAAAGCTCGTGGCCTAGATGTACCGATTACTGCGTCACGGTTTTCGAACGGATGCCTGAAATGCAACTCAAGCGTATCCTCTATGTGGAGGACGACAATGACATTCGCGAGGTTGCCGGGATGGCCCTTGAGCACGTGGGGCAGCTCGAAGTCTTGTTGTGCGCTTCGGGACGGGATGCTCTGGAGAAGGTCGAGGACTTTGCGCCCGACATGGTGGTGCTCGACGTCATGATGCCCGACATGGATGGCCCTGCCACGCTCTTGGGTCTGCGCAAGATTCCGAGCATGGTTAACGTGCCGGTCGTTTTTGTGACCGCCAAGGTGCAGCCGAGCGAGGTCGCTGAGTTTTTGAGTTTGGGCGCCGTGGATATTGTTGCCAAGCCATTTGATCCCATGACCCTGACAGACTCGCTGCGTCAGATCTGGGCACGAGTGGCCGGGCCTAGTCCAAAAGACGCAAGCCCTTCCTGAGGAGCTAGGCGTGAGCGAGCCCCTGGAATTTGAGCAGAAATGGCGCGAATTGCGGGACCGGTTCGTGGTCCGCCTGGAGGAGCGACAGCGCGTGATCCAGACCGCCTGGTCGTGCGTGAGTAGCGGCAAAGACGAAGATGGCGAGGCGCGCAGCACCCTGTTTCATCAGATTCACAGTCTTGCCGGATCGGGTGCCACTTTCGGATTCATCGAGTTAAGCGCTGCGGCGCGGGTTCTCGAGCCCACACTGGACCCGGCACGCTCGCCCTCGAAGGAGTCTCTAAGCGAGCAGGCGCTCCAGGAAGTGGCGGCTGGGTTGGAGGTGTTAAGTCAGGAATTGCGGCGCGTGAATCCCAGGCTGTAACGGGCCGCCGCGTCGAACGGCAGGCCGTGTTGTCGATGAATTTTTCGATCATGGGGGACGAAACGTTTACTATTAGCGGGCGAGGTCATCCGAAAGAGCCCATCGATTCGCAGTGGGGTAAGCTATGCTAACGGCCAGTCGGGAGAGCAGGTCACCTACCTTTCCACCGAGGTCACGGCCACGTGAGCCGGATTAGCTAGCATGCCGCAAATACCCTACGCCATTCCCGTACCTCCCGTCGTCTACGTGGTGGATGACGATGAGGCGATTCGCGAACTGGTCGTCGAGATCGCACGATCGTTGAACTCGGTTGCGCGCTCCTATGCCCGTGCCACCGACTTCCTGGAGTCCTATCGGGCCGAGCCCATCGAATGTCTGGTGGTCGACATCCGCATGCCGGAGATGAGCGGATTGGAAGTCCAAAAGGCCCTTCTCGACCGCGGTCTCGCCATTCCCATGATCTTCATTACCGGCTACGGGGATGTGGGTACGGCCGTCGAAGCCATGCGCGCAGGTGCGCTCGACTACATCCAAAAGCCGTTCTCGCCCGAGGATCTGGCAACGAAGATCAAAGCGGGACTGGAGCGCTCGAAGGCCCGCCATCTCGCTTCGCTCGAGCAGGGCACGATCGATGCCCGCTTTTCCCTTCTGACGGCCAAGGAACGCGAGGTTGCCCTGCGTGTAGTCGCAGGCAAGTCCAGCCGCGAAATCGCCGACGAGTTCGGCTTAAGTGTACGGACCATCGAGAACCATCGCGCCCGTATCATGGATAAACTGCACGCCGATTCTGTGGTCGAACTCGTGCATCTTTTGACCACGCGCGTCAACGGCCCCGAGCGCTAGACGTTCATTTCAGCAGGGTGCCCCGCAGGCGACACCCACCCATGGCGCACGGTATACTGCCGCGCATTCGCGCGCGCTTGGCGCTGCGGCGATGGACATCGTATAACTCACCAACTGGAGAAGAGAATGCAGAACTCTCGTCGAATGTTTATCCTCCGAAGCGCGGGTCTGGCCACGGCCCTCGGGTTGTCGCGCGCGGTGCTCGCGGACAATCCCAAGCTGTCGGAGTCGGACCCGACCGCACAGGCTCTGGGTTACAAGGACGACGCGACCCAGGTCGACAAGACCAAATTCCCTAAGTACGCCGCAGGCCAGGCTTGTGGCAACTGCGTGCTTTACCAGGGCAAGCCTGGCGATGCGACCGGACCCTGTCCGATCTACCCCGGCAAGAGCGTCTCGTCGAAGGGGTGGTGCTCCTCGTACGCGAAGAAGGCTTAAACCGCGAGTGTTGCGGATCGCTGATCGATTCTCATTTGCATCTTGGTTGGGGCGCACTAGGCGCCCCGCCTTTTTCCGAGAGTCGACGTTGGCCCTGCTCGTGGCCGGGTTGGGTCTCGTTCTCCCAGCGCAGGCTGCCTCGCTTTTGCCCGAGGCGCTCGCCGTACTTCTCTCGCGCGCGGCCATTCCCCCGTCGGCCGCGAGCTTCTTCGTGGAGGACGTCGACGGGCAGCCGCCGCTTTTGGCGCAAAACGCCGACAAGCCGATGAACCCGGCCTCGACGATGAAGCTCGTGACGACGTATACCGCGCTCGAGGTTCTCGGTCCGACCTTCACCTGGAAGACGCGGGTCAGTGTCGATGCGCCCCCGAGTGCGGGCGTCTTGCCCGGCAATCTCTACATCAAAGGCTCGGGCGACCCGGACCTTGTGGTGGAGCGCTTCTGGCTCATGCTCGACGAGTTGCGCGCGCGAGGCGTGCGCGAAATACGGGGTGACGTGGTCATCGACCGTTCCCTCTTCGAGCCGCAAGACATTGATCCGGGGGCGTTCGACAACGAACCCTATCGGCCCTACAACGTCACGCCCGACGCGTTTCTGGTCAATTTCAAGGCCGTCGATCTCGGATTTCTGCCTGATGAGCAGCAGCACACAATTCGCGTGATTGCGCAACCCAGGATGGCCGGTCAGCAGATCGCTCCCGTGCGCTACCTCGAGGGCGGCTGTGGCGACTGGCAAGCCAAGCTCAACGCCGACCTGAGCGACCCGGATCGCCTCAATTTCGTGGGCGGATTTCCGGGGGCGTGTGGCGAGCGCCACATGGCCCTTGGACTGTATTCGCATGCGCGGTATGCGTCGGCACTTTTCCAGTCGCTTTGGAAAGAACTGGGCGGTACGATCTCCGGCACGGTGCGCGACGGGGCGGTTCCGGCGGCAGCACAACTCTATTACGAGTACGAGTCGCCGACGCTGGCCGAGGTGATCCGGCAGATCAACAAGAACTCGAATAACGTGATGGCCAAGGAACTCTATCTCGATTTATCGGCCGAGATCTTTCAGTTGCCGGCCAGTGCCGAACGCTCCGAGCACGTGATCGCGAGCTTTCTGGAGGGCCATGGCGTGGCCGCACCCGAACTTGTGACCGAGAACGGATCGGGACTCTCGCGTGTCGAGCGCATGAGCGCCCAAAGTATGGGAAGGATGCTCCAGGTTGCCTGGAATTCTGTGGCCATGCCCGAATATGTCGCCTCGCTCCCGGTCGTTGGGGTCGACGGGACCATGCGCAAAAGGCTGACCGCGCAGCGCGTCGCAGGCCAGGCCCACATCAAGACTGGTACGTTAGCCGATGCGCGCGCGGTGGCGGGGTATTTGCGCGCGGCGTCGGGACGCACCTACGTCGTCGTTTCTCTGATCAATCATCCCAACGCCGGATTGGCGCAACCGGTCCAGGACGCATTCTTGCAATGGGTCTATGACCACGGATGACACCGTGGGCCAACTTGCGGTCCGGCGGATCGGTTCCTTGCTGGAGCAAAAAGGGCCGCTCCTGCTGAATTGCATTACACTGCCCGGGGAATCCACGGTGAAACCGCGGGCGGACTTTTTTTACGACTCAAGAGAGGAAATAACATGGACCAGACGGAGCTGGAAACCGTAAGCAAGGATAAGCTTATTGGCGATCTGAAAGTCGTGCTTGCCGACGCCGAAGAGCTTCTGAAGGCCGCAGCGACGGCCACCGGTGAGAGGGCGGCGGACCTGCGGGAGAAGGCTGCGGTGGCGTTAAAGCGGGCCTCCGAGCGGATCGCCGATATGCAGGATCTCGTATTGGAGCGCAGCAAAGCAGCGGCTCGCGTCACGGACGACTTTGTGCACGACAACCCGTGGCGCGCCGTGGGGATCGCCGCCGGCCTTGGGTTCCTTCTCGGACTGCTCGTTAACCGCAGGTAGGGCAGGAGCACCGCTTGTTCGCTGCCTGGCGTAGAAAAGTCCCCCCTTCGATGCGCGATTCCGACGCCGAAGAGCATCCCCCCCTCTTGCTGTCGCTGCGTCAAGCCGCAGCAACGGTGATCGGGATGGTGCATACCCGGCTCTCCCTGGCCGGCATCGAGATCGAAGAGGAGGTCCAGCGACTGCTCGTGCTGATGGTCATGGCATTGGCGGCGCTGCTGTTCGTCGCGCTGGCCTTGCTCGTCTTCTCGCTCATGATCGTGCTTGCCGTGGGGGAAGACAATCGCATCCTCGCCATGGCGATCTTAAGCGGCGTCTACCTCGCAGCCGGCGCTGCCTTTGCCTTCTACGCGACCCGTTCGCTGTCGCGTCGTCCGCCGCTGTTTGCTGCAACCTTAGCCGAACTCGAGAAAGACCGCGCGGCCCTTAAGCCCGCGATGACCTCTGCCCCGGATGAAGGCAGCGGGTCGGCAAGGCAGGCCACGTGAGCGAGCGCGAGAACGCCATTTTGTTGCGCAAGCATCTGCTCGTGATGCGTTCGGCAGTCGAGCGGGCCGAACTTGCAAAGTCCGTGCAAAACGTGCGCCGGGGGCTCGCTTGGACTTCATTGCTGAAGGCGGCGGTACCCGGCGTGGCCGCAAGCCAAGGATTGCCCATGCTGATGCGCCTCATCGGGCGCTATCCGCTCATTGCCACGGCCGCGCGCATTCTGGGGCCGAGAGTGAGGTCACGTGGCAGTGTTGTTGGCATCGTGCGTTGGGCGGTGGTGGCGGCGCTACTTTGGCAGGGATGGCAGATCGTGCGTCTGGCGCCCAAAACGAGACGACGCGCGCCGGTCGAGTCGGAACCGGACTAAGGTCGAGGCACCTGTTAGTCCGAACGAATAGCGACTCCTAGGACAGGCCCATGGCCGGCCAAAGCGCATCGACGGCCAGTTTTGTGCCGGGATCCATGACGATCGGACGGCCCCAGATGCGGTCGGTTTCCGTGGGCCACTTCGAAGTGGCGTCAATGGCCATCTTCGAGCCGAGCCCGGATCGGGGCGAGGCAAAGTCCAAGTAGTCGATGGGGGTATTGTCCACCAGAGTCGTGTCTCGCAGGGCGTCCACGCGCGTTGTCAAGGCCCAGACGACTTCCGTCCATTGGCGTATGTTGATATCGTGATCGACGACGATGATGAATTTTGTGTACATGAACTGGCGCAGATAGCTCCAGACCCCGAACGCTATGCGCTTCGCGTGGCCGGGGTAGGCTTTTTTGATTGCCACGATCGCAAGCCGATAGCTGCAGCCTTCCGGCGGCAGGAAAAAATCGACGATCTCGGGAAACTGCTTTTGCAGTAATGGTATGAAGACCTCATTGAGCGCCATACCCAGCACGGCCGGTTCGTCCGGCGGCTTTCCCGTGTAGGTGGAGTGATAGATGGGATCGCGGCGCATCGTAATGCGATCGATGGTCAGAACCGGAAACCACTCCTGTTCGTTGTAGTAGCCAGTGTGGTCCCCAAACGGTCCCTCCTGCGCATGCTCGTAGCCGGGAACGGTCCCGGGACGGGGTGGTGCCGTGGGATCGGGCTGAATATGCCCTTCGAGCACGATTTCGGCCGTGGCTGGAACCTGGAGTTCAGAACCAATGCAGGTGCTCACTTCGGTTTTCGCGCCCCGCAGAAGACCGGCAAACTGATATTCCGAGAGGGTATCGGGCACGGGGGTTACGGCACCGAGAATGGTGGCGGGATCGGCCCCGAGCGCGACGGCGACGGGAAACGGGCGTCCCGGGGAGGCCAGCGAGAAATCGCGAAAATCGAGGGCGCCGCCCCGGTGGGCGAGCCACCGCAGGATCACCTTGTTGCGGGCCACGACCTGCTGGCGATAGATGCCCAGATTTTGTCGGCGCCGGGGATTCGGGATGTCCTGCGGGCCACGTGTGATGACAAGGCCCCAGGTGATGAGCGGACCTGCGTCATCAGGCCAGCATGTCTGGATGGGAAGCCGGGCTAACTCAACCTCGTCATTTTCCCAGACCAGTTCCTGGCAGGACGGACTCTTGACCGTGCGCGGTGCCATGTCCCAGACGGCCTTCACGAGCGAGCCCAGGCGCGCCGCGTCTTTCAGTCCCTTTAAGGGTTCGGGTTCGCGCAGCGCCGCAAGGGTCTTTCCGATCTCGCGCAGCTCCTCGGGCGAGGCGGCGCCCATACCCTGAGCCACCCTTTCGGTTGTGCCGAATAGATTGGCGAGCACCGGGATCGAATAACCGGCCGGATTTTCGAAGAGCACGGCCGGGCCCCCCGCCCTGAGCAGTCGATCACAAACTTCGGTCATCTGTAATCGGGGCGAAACCGGAACTCGGACCCGCCTTAAGGCTCCAACCCTCTCAAGGTTGGCCATGAATTCGCGTAAGTCTTTGTATTTAATGGATGTCACGGAGATCGAATCGGGGAAGTTCTGTGTATACATCGGCACGGCGCTGTCATTTCGCCAGCCGAGGATGATACGTGAAGGCCGTCGATCGCATGTCTTATCCGGGCCATGGAGTGGGCCATTGGGGTATCATGCGCTCGGTTGCGGTAGAACAGACGCATGACAATTGTTGGATTGACGGGTGCCAAAGCATTCCCTAAAGTCCGCTACTACTTGATGCGGACTGTCCCAAAGCTGTCTATCCGGGTCGGATCTGATCAGACTCACGGGCCATCGGGCGCCCACTAACCCAAGCAGCATGGGAGCTTCGGCTCCTGCCCGAATCAACGGTGCGCACCTCTGCCGGATCCTCCGGCATGTGTTCGGGGCGCGCCACCGGCTGCCACAAAAATGCCCTTCCTCGGGCCGAGCATGCCGATCCAAGTAATTCGCGAAGGCGCTGAATAAGTTTTCCGCAAGGAATGCCAAGAAGCCGTCGTGCAGTACGAGGAGGTTCGATGAATAAACAAATGATGCGCAATACGCTGCGCGACACCATTTTGGTGTCCCTACCCTTCATGCGAAACGGCTTGGCCCTGGTGGGGCTTACGGCCGTGTTTTCGCTCATCCTGGTCATGGCGCGGGGCCCAGTGCACATTCCCGGCGAAAGCCCGCTCACGCCCACGCTCCCCGGAGACGAAAGCAGCGGATTTCTGACCGGTGTCATGGGCATTCGCAGCGCGTCGGCCGAACCCGTGGCCGACTCCGCACCGGCGCAGCCGTCTGGCGACAACGAGGGGCGCCGCGAGCCGGATGTTTTGCCTGCTCAGGCGACCGCTGCCGGTCAGGCGAGCGTGACCCGCTACCTGGCGCGCAAGTATCATCTGAGCGCGGAGGCCATCGCGCTCATGGTCCACGAGTCCTATAGCACAGGGCGCGACGTGGGCCTTGATCCCGCCTTGCTTCTGGCTGTGATCGGTGTCGAGTCGGGTTTTAACCCCTTCGCCGAAAGCGGTGTGGGCGCGCAGGGGCTCATGCAGGTGATGTCCAAGGTCCATAGCTCCAAGTTCGAGGAGTTCGGGGGCCCGCATGCAGCGCTCGACCCGGTCGCCAATATCAAGATCGGCGCCTTCATCCTTAAGGACTGTATCCGCCGGGGGGGCTCGGTCCGAGACGGCCTGCGCCTCTATGTCGGCTCGACCAGTGAGGAAGGGACAAGCTATGGGCTGCGCGTGCTGCAAGAGCGCGACCGCATCGAACTGGCTGCCCGCGGCGGCAATCCGCCAATCACACCAGTGGTAGCGCCTGCGCCCAAGACGCTTCCGACGGCGCGAGGGGCGGAAGCGCAGCACAATGCCGAGGCGGCGACGCCCCGCAAACTCGCTGCGCTTTAGGCTCCGACCTCCGAGCGCGGACTAAGCGCCCGGTCTTGAATGAACACGGATAGCCGCCGTACCGCTTCTTCCAGATTCGACAGCGAAGTGGCGTACGACAGGCGCAGCCAGCGCTGTGGCTCGTTTTGCCCGAAATCAACTCCCGGCACGACTGCCACTCCGGCCTTTTCGAGCAACTCGTCGGCGAAAAGGCCGCTGTCGCTGCTGAATTTGCTGATGTCCGTATAAATATAGAAGGCCCCATCGGGTCGCACTGGAATGCCGAACCCGAGCGCGCTGAGCGCGGGGACGATATAGTCGCGCCGTCGCCGCAGTTCAGCCTTGCGTTGCTCACAGATCGCCAGGGTCGCGGGACTAAAGCACGCGAGCGCGGCATGCTGGGCCAGGGCCGACGCGCAGATGAACAGATTCTGCGCGAGCTTCTCGAACGTGGGTACCCACGCAGCCGGACAGACGAGCCACCCCAAGCGCCAGCCCGTCATGCAGAAATATTTTGAGAAACTGTTCAAAATGATCACGTCCTGGGCGCCGCCTAGAATGAGTTCCAGCGCGCTTCTGGGGTGCTCGTCATAGGACAGGGAATGGTAGATCTCATCGACGATCGTCACGCCGCCGTGGCGGCGCGCTTCTGCGGCGATCGACTCCAGCTCGTGAAACGCGATCGAGGTGCCGGTCGGGTTGGAGGGGGAGGCGACCAGGACCCCGCGTGTCACCGGGCTCCAGTTTTGTCGGACCATCTCGGCCGAGAGCTGGAATCGGTCCGCGGGGCCTGCCGGTATAAGGCGGGCATGGCCGTCGAATGCGCTGACAAAGTGCCGATTGCAAGGGTAGGTCGGGTCCGGCATGAGAATCTCATCGCCCGGGTTCACGAGCGCTGCCATGGTCAAAAGCAGCGCGCCTGAAGCGCCGGCGGTGACCACGATCTGCTCCGCCGGGACGGTCAGTCCGTATCTCTCACGGTAGAAGTTGGCGATGGCCGCGCGCAGCTCGAAGATGCCCAAGGCCGGGGTGTAGCGGGAGCGCTGCGCCGCCATCCCCGCGGCGAGCGCCTCCACGACTTCAGGCGGCGCCGTGAAGTCAGGCTCACCAATGGTCATATGGACGATCGAGCGGCCCGAGCGCTCGAAGGCGTGCGCACGTTTCATCAGTTCCATGGCGTGGAACGGTTCGATCCGTTCGGTGCGCAATGCGAGATCGAGGAAAGCGTTCATGAAGTGATAAGGGTCGATCCAATAGGGCATCCAGTGTAGCCCAGCTCCAGGTGCGCGGATTTCGATACCGCAGCGCGCCACGGTCGGTCTGCTAGAATCCGCTCACACCGAGTGCGAGCGCGCGTGTTCAGAGCGGATCGCGCCATCGGACTCTTTCACCGAGGAAACAATCATGTCCGACCGCCTGCGGCAAGCGGCCCTCGAATATCATGAATTCCCGCGGCCGGGAAAGATCTCGGTTACTCCGACCAAGCAACTCGTCAACCAGTCCGATCTCGGCCTTGCGTACTCGCCGGGGGTGGCTGCCGCCTGCGAAGAGATTGTGGCCGACCCGGCCAATGCGTTTCGCTACACGGCGCGCGGCAACCTCGTGGGCGTCATTACCAATGGAACCGCGGTCCTGGGTTTGGGCGCGATTGGCCCTTTGGCCGGCAAACCGGTGATGGAGGGCAAGGCGGTCCTGTTCAAGAAGTTCGCCGGTATCGACGTGTTCGACATCGAGATCAACGAACTCGACCCTGACAAGCTGTGCGACATCATCGCCTCGCTCGAGCCCACATTCGGGGGCGTGAACCTCGAGGACATCAAGGCGCCGGAATGCTTCTATGTCGAGCGCCAGCTGCGCGCGCGCATGAAGATTCCGGTGTTTCACGACGACCAGCACGGAACTGCGATCATCGTTGGGGCCGCGGTGCAAAACGGTTTGCACGTCGTCGAGAAGGACATTCGCGAGATCAAGCTGGTCGTCTCGGGGGCAGGCGCCGCGGCACTGGCCTGTGTGGACCTTCTGGTCGACCTGGGGCTTCCCATCCAGAACATCTGGCTCACCGACTTGGCCGGTGTGGTGTATCGCGGCCGCGCGGAACTCATGGATCCGGATAAGGAGCGCTTTGCCCAGCCGACCGCCCTGCGCAGCCTGGCGGAGGTGATCGTCGGCGCAGACCTCTTTCTGGGACTCTCGGCCGGTGGGGTCCTGACCCAGGACATGGTCAAGACGATGGGTCGCAAACCCATCATCCTTGCCCTCGCCAATCCGACGCCCGAGATCATGCCCGAACTGGTCCGCGAAGTACGGCCGGACGCCATTGTCGCTACGGGTCGAACTGACTACCCCAATCAGGTCAATAACGTCCTGTGTTTTCCGTTTATCTTCCGGGGCGCTCTCGATTCGGGCGCCACGACGATTACGCGGGCCATGGAAATCGCCACTGTGAACGCGCTCGCCGAGCTCGCGCGCCAGGAACAAAGCGATATTGTCGCGACTGCCTACGGCATCCATGACCTTTCCTTCGGCCCTGAGTATCTGATACCCAAACCCTTCGATCCGCGACTGATCGTCAAGATTGCGCCCGCGGTCGCTCGCGCGGCCATGGAGTCGGGCGTCGCCAGTCGGCCCATCGCGGACATGGAAGCCTATACGCAGCAGCTGCAGCAGTTCGTCTACCACAGCGGCACGCTCATGAAGCCGCTGTTCGCCTTGGCGCGCAAGGCCGACCCGGCGCGCAAGCGCATCGTCTTTGCCGAAGGCGAAGAAGAGCGCATCCTGCGGGCTGTCCAGGTCATCGTCGACGAACAGCTGGCCCATCCGATTCTCATCGGTCGACCCGAGGTGATCGCGCAGCGCCTGGTGCGCTACGGTCTGCGACTGAAGCCCGGCGAGGATTTTGTCGTGGTGAACACGGAGCACGACCAACGCTTTCGCGACTACTGGCAGGCCTATCACAAGATGCGCTCGCGGCACGGGGTAACGGCCCAGTACGCGCGACTGGAAATGCGTCGGCGCACCACGCTCATCGGGGCCATGCTCATGCACTTCGGCGAGGCCGACGGCATGATCTGCGGCACCATCAGCCAAACCAACCGCCATCTCGTCTACATCGATCAGGTGCTGGGCAAGCGCCCGGGCGTGAATGTCTACGGCGCCATGAATGGTCTGATTCTGCCCGGCCGGCAGGTGTTTATCCTCGACACCCACGTCAACGAGAATCCGACGGCATCGCAGCTTGCCGAGATCACGAAGCTCGCCGCCGAGGAATTGCGGCGTTTTGGTATCGAACCCAAGGTCGCGATGCTCTCGCACTCCAATTTCGGAACGAGCGACTGCCCATCGGCAGTCAAGATGCGCGAGACGCTCGCGCTCCTGCGTGAGAGCGCCCCCGATTTGGAAGTCGATGGCGAAATGCACGGGGATTGCGCCCTCGACGAGGCGTTGCGCAAGTCCATCCTGCCCGATACGACCTTGACCGGCGAGGCGAATCTTCTGGTCATGCCCAACATTGAAGCGGCGAACATTTCCTACAATCTGCTAAAGACGGCAGCGGGAAACGGCATCGCGATCGGCCCGATTCTATTGGGCTGCAATCGCGCGGTCACGATCCTCACGCCCTCGGCTACGGTACGGCGCATTGTCAACGTCACAGCGCTGACCGTTGTGGACGCCAACGCATCGCGCTAGGGCGTAGGCGGCAGCCCTTGCTCGCTGGGGTGGCGCGCAAAAAGCGCCATGCGCAGGCCCGCGCCCAAGACCGGGGGGTTGAGATAGGTCGAAAGGCGTGAACGGCCGAACAGCCCGTCGACCAGCGCACGCCGAAGCGCTGGAGAGTGTTCGATGAGGCCAAGAAAGTCGGCCGAATCGGCGCCGCTTAGGCAACGATGCTGAACCCAGCGGTAGAACCGAAAGCGTAGTGCGAAGCGGCGGCGCAGACGCGCCCGATAGTTCTCGACAAGGGCATGCGGAACCCCGGACGTCGAGTTCCAGTGCAGCTTCGCTGCCTGTGCCAAAAACTCGGCGGATTCGAACGCGTAGTCGATGCCTTCGCCGGTGATGGGATTTACCAGACCCGCGGCTTCGCCCACACACACTCGTGCGCCGACTCCGGCATACGCCGGCCGAAAATCGGTGCGCAAGGGATAGGCCCGAATCGGCTCCACCTGCCGGGCGTTTTTCAGCATCGAAACCAGCAGGGGGTGTTCGGCCACGAGATGTGCAAGGCGCTTGGCTTGCTGCGTTCCACGCTGGTCGAACACGCCGCAACCAATATTGGCCGAGCGCGCCCCGGTCGGAAAAATCCAGCCGTAACCGGGCATGTCGACGCCATCGAAAAAGAGAGTGACGTTCTGGTCCAATCCGTCGACGTTTTCGAAGTAGGCGCGCGCCGCATGCTCCAGGAGTGGCTTGGAGGAGAGCAGCCCCACGGCGCGCAGCAGCTGTGATTCGGCGCCGCTGGCAAAGACCGCAAGGCGGCACTGCAGAACAGGACCTTCGGCAGCGAGGATTTCGGTTCGTCCGTGGCCGAGCTCGCGCACGCTTTCGACCTTGACCCCGGAGAAGAACGTCGCGCCCTGTTCCTTTGCATGCTCGACCAGCACGTTGTCAAGCACCCGCCTCGGGATGACGAGCAGGTCCGATGGGAAGCCGGCCTCGCGCTCGAAGGGAATGCTAAATGATCGGCCTCCTGCGCCGCGAATCGTCACCCCGCGGTGCGGCTGAGCCAGGGGAAGAATCTTCTCGAGCAGTCCCAGCCGCGACAGGGCGCGCGCGCCACGCGGCGTGATGCCATCTCCGCAAATCTTGTCGCGGGGAAATTGGGCACGGTCCAGAAGCGCCACGGTCAGCCCAAGGCGTCTTAGGAGAATCGCGGAGCTGGCGCCAGCCGGTCCAGCACCGATGATGGCGACGTCGAATTCAGGCATGGGCGCGATGATACCCACTCTTTTGGCCCAAAGGGCGCACCGCAGGCCACGCGGCCTCCGGCCGGGCTACTGCGGGCCGGTACAATGCCGCACATGCCCGGCCCAGCCCTGCCGTGCGAGCTTGCTGGCGAGCCCACCAACCCACGTGTCCATGCTCTCTGCGACGCATTTTCAACGTCGAATCATCCTCGTCGTCCTCTTGATCGCGGCCGCCCTGGCCGCTAACGACTATTGGTGGCAGATGAGTCGCCCGGTCGTGCTGCCCGATGCGCCCGGCGGTCGAATCGCGTGCGTCTCGTATGCGCCATATCGAAAGGCTGGCGAGACCCCGTTTGATGCTCACTTTCTCGTTGCCCCCGAACGCATCGAGGAAGACCTCGCGGCCCTCGCCAGGCGCTTTGACTGCGTCCGAACCTATTCGGTGGGCGCCGGTCTGGACGCGGTCCCGGCGATTGCGCGCCGGCACGGCATGAAGGTGCTTTTGGGCATCTGGCTCTCGCGCAACCCCGTGGACAACGAACGCGAGCTGCGGCGCGGCATTGCGCTCGCGCAGGAGAATCGCGATGTGATCCCGGCCGTGATCGTCGGCAACGAGGTGCTCTTGCGCGGCGAATTGCCGCAGTCGACCTTGGCCGCGTACATCCGGCAGGTCGGGGCGGCCACGGGACTTCCGGTGACCTATGCCGACGTGTGGGAATTCTGGCTGCGCTATCCCGAAGTCGCGCGTGCCGTTTCATTCGTGACGATCCATATCCTGCCCTATTGGGAGGACGAGCCTGTCGGCGTCTCCGAGGCCCTCGCGCATGTGCGCTCGATCCGCCAGCAGATGCAGGCCGCGTTCCCGGATCGAGACATCCTCATTGGCGAAACGGGCTGGCCCAGCGCAGGGCGGCAACGGCGCGAGGCTGTGCCAAGCCTCGTGAATCAGGCCCGCTACATCCGTGAGTTCCTGACCTGGGCCAACGCCAACGGGATCCACTATAACGTCATCGAAGCGTTCGATCAGCCCTGGAAGCGCAAGCTCGAGGGTACGGTCGGCGGATTCTGGGGACTCTACAACGCCGCGCTCGAGGAGAAATTCCCTCTGCAAGGCCCGGTCGTCGAGGAGCCCGAGTGGGTCCAGGGTATCGTGGCGGGCCTGGTGCTAGCGCTCGCGTGGGCGGCGTGCGGCGTGCTCTTCGCCCGTTCTCGCCTCTGGGGCACAGCCATTTTGTTCGTCGCCGGCGACGCGGTCGGGGCTACGCTCTGGGCCCAGTGGCGCCACATGGGCATGGCCAACCGGAACTGGGGCGAGACCGTTCTGACGGGCGTGCTTGGCCTTTGGGCCTTCCTTGGGAGCGCAGTCGCGGCCTGGGTCCTGGCACGCTGGGTCGACACACCCAACGCCCCGCTCCTGGCGCTGCCGCGGCCGCTTGCGTCCTGGAGATCGCGGTTGCCGCGGGGTGTTGCGTCCACGGCCCTCTTTCTGGGGGTACTCAGAATGACCTGGCTTTTCGCGGTGACCGTGATGGACCTGCTCCTGGTCTTCGATCCACGTTACCGGGACTTCCCCTCGCTCCTGTTTGCAGCTCCGGGCGGGGCGTTGGTGCTCCTATCGATTATCACCTCAGCGACCGAGGTGGGATCCGAGGTGGCCTTGGAGGAGCGGCTTTGTGCGCTCTGGCTTTTGGTGGCTTCAGTGCTGATCGTGGTCATCGAGAGGCCTAGCAATCTGAGCGCGGATTTCTGGGCTCTTCTCGCAGGCGTCTGCGCCCTGGTTGCGTTACGCCAGACGAGGTCTTCCCATGAGGATTTGGTGCTGCCGGCGGGCCAGCACGAGCGCGCCCACGGCGAACGCGACGGCACCGGGCTCGTAGCAGTACAGGACGAGCCCCGCCCCACCGACGGATAGAGCAGCACAGCTGATGATCACGCCGCGCCGCAATAGACACAGGATAGATAGCACGAGCGCCGCGTAGCCCAGACCATACCTGGAGTAGGTCATGATGATGGCCGAGCGCGCGAGACACCACCACGGTCCGGCTCCAACACCGTCACACTGGTGTGCGACCTCAGGCGGCTGGATGACAAAAGTGCGGGCGAGAATCGCCAATCCCGTCACGGCAAGGGCGACAAGCCAAGGCAGGGCGAGCTTTTTCATGGGGAGGATTATCGCATTGCCCCGATGGTGCATTGCAGAGCCCAGGCTGCGAAGGGCGTGCTAAATTCGCCTCCCATGTCGGTCGAACTCTCCTTGGATTCGCAAGCGAGTCGGGCCCACGAGCGCCTCACTGGCCTCGTGCTCTCGGGCGGCGGTGCGCGTGCCGGCTATCAGGTCGGAGTTCTCAAGGCGATCGCCATGCTGCTCGAAGAACGCGCACAGGAACGCGGTCGCGAGGATCTCGCCCACAGGAACCCGTTCCCGATCGTCGTGGGCACATCGGCAGGCGCCATCAACGCCACCGCATTTGCCTCGCGGGCGGACGACTTTCAGATCGCGGTGGCGCGCATCGTCGAGGTCTGGGAGAACTTCCGCGCCGAACAGGTCTATCGTTCGGATTCGCTGGGGGTGGTCAAGACGGGCGCGCGCTGGCTGACCGCCCTGTCGATCGGCTGGACCTTGAGGAAGTGGTCGCGGGCACGCCCGAAATCGCTTTTCGACAATGCGCCCCTGTCGGAGCTTCTGACCCACATGATCGATCCAAGCCAGGTCGCAAGACTGCTCGAGACGAGCTCGCTGCGCGCGCTGGCGGTCACGGTCTCGAGCTACACGTCGGGCTCCCATGTGACCTTTTATCAGGCCGCCCAGCTCATCGAACCCTGGACTCGGTCCCAGCGACTCGCCATTCCCGAGGCGATCGGCATCGACCATCTTTTGGCCTCCTCGGCGATCCCGTTTGTCTTTCCGGCCAAGTCGCTCATGCTGCGCGGCCGGCCCGAGTTCTTTGGTGACGGCTCGATGCGTCAGCTTGCCCCCATCAGTCCGGCCATTCACCTGGGCGCTGACCGCATCGTCGTCATCGGCGCCGGGCGCATGCAGGAGCCGGTTTCTCAAGTCGCTCCGGCCGATCCGAGCTATCCAAGCTTGGCCCAGATCGCAGGCCACGCCCTGTCGAGCATCTTTCTCGATAGCCTGGCCGGGGATATCGAGCGTTTGCTCAGAGTCAACCGGACCCTCGCGCTTCTTTCAGAGGGCGAGCGCGCACAAACCATGCTGCGCCCCATCGACGTGCTCGTCATCTCACCTTCGCAACGCCTGGACGAAATCGCATCGCGCCATGTCAACAGCCTGCCGTTGCCGGTCAGGGCGATGCTCAGGGGAATGGGCGCCACGGATGCGCGCGGTGCGGCCCTTGCGAGCTACCTGCTGTTCGAATCGAGCTATACGCGAGAGCTCATCAATCTCGGCGTCGAGGACACCCTGGCACGCAAGACCGAGGTGATCGATTTCATCGTGGGGGCAAGGCCGCTGGAGGAACTAAGCTGATGCTCCATCCCCTGTTGGGGCTGATGAGGGGGCTTTGCTTCGCGTCCACAAGGCCCCCAACATGGCGAGCGCAGCCAGTCCTGCCGTCTCCGTTCGCAATACCCTACTGCCGAGGGAGACCGCGGCAAAGCCGGCCGACTCGAGTGCTTCGGCCTCTTCCTCGCTAAAACCGCCTTCGGGACCGATAGCAAGGTAGACCTGAACCCCGCTGGCCGGAGCGGCAAGCTCTGCGAGGGCCGCCTTGGCTCCAGGGTTGGCGTACAGGCGCTGCCCCGCAGCTGCGATCTGGTCAAGCCATGCGCGCAGCGTCAATGGTTCTCTCACCTTCAGGACTTGGTTACGGCCACACTGCTCGCAGGCTGAGACGGCGACACCTTGCCAGTGCACAACCCGGCGCCTTTCCCGTTCCCCCGAAAGTCGCACCACGCTTCGTGCCAAGGCGAGCGGCTGCACGACTTGGGCGCCCAACTCAGCCGCCTTCTCCACGATCCAATCCATCTTGTCGCCCGAGGGCAAGCCCTGGGCGAGCACGATCGGATAGGGCAGCTCAGCCTCGCGAGCATCGAACGAATGGAGCGCGACGTGAACTTCCCGGCCCGAACCCCGCTGCAGCTGGCCATGAAACTCACCGCCCAAGCCGTTAAACAGCGTCACCGCGTCGCCGTGCTTGAGCCGCAAAACGCTCAAGGCGTGATGCTGAGCGCCTGAAGTCAGGGTGACAGTCTGTCCCAACTGCAACGAGACGTCGACGAAAAACCGCGGCATAGGATTAGCGAAAAGGTCGTGGGGGAGAGTCTGTTTTGGGGCGGCAGCCGGGAACTTTTGCGGTGGTCGGGACCAAAACGTTCAGATGGAACGCCTGGATTGTCTCTTGCTTTAGGGAGAGACGACAATTTCCTCAAGCAGCCGCCCACGCCGGGGTATAAGGCGAGCGGGGCGGCTCTGTTAAAATCCCGTTTCTTTGGTCTTAGCCCAACTTCGCGGCGAAAGGCTGAAGATTCCCATCCTCGCAAAGGTGGAATCTCAAATGACCGCAAGCCTGACTATCCGTATGGCCAACGCAATTCGGGCCTTGGCGATGGACGCTGTTCAGAAAGCCAATTCCGGACACCCCGGCATGCCCATGGGCATGGCCGATATCGCGGTGGCGCTCTGGAAAAATTACCTGCGCTTTAATCCGGCCAATCCCGAGTGGCTCAATCGCGATCGCTTTGTCCTGTCCAACGGTCATGGTTCGATGCTGCAGTACGCGCTGTTGCATCTGACCGGTTATGCGCTTCCGATGGAGGAACTGGAAAACTTCCGCCAGCTCCATTCCAAGACGCCAGGTCATCCGGAGCGGGGCATCACGCCGGGCGTGGAGACCACCACCGGACCGCTCGGGCAGGGCTTGGCCAATGGAGTGGGGATGGCGCTCACCGAGAAGCTCCTCGCGGCCGAGTTCAATCGGCCCGGGTTCGAAATCGTCGATCACAGGACCTACGTGTTTGCGGGCGACGGCTGCATGATGGAAGGGATTTCGCACGAGGCGGCCTCCCTCGCCGGGAAGTGGCGTCTTGGCAAACTCATCGTGGTCTATGACGACAACGGGATCTCGATCGATGGGGAAGTGACCAACTGGTTTACCGACGATACTGCCAAGCGCTTCGAGGCCTACGGCTGGCACGTCGAGCGCGACATCAATGGGAAGGACGGTGCGGCGATCTGTGCCGCATTCGAGCGGGCACAGAAGTCAGAACGTCCCACCTTCATCATGTGCAAGACCGTGATCGGGGAGGGCGCGCCGCATCTCCAGGGCACCGAGAAGGCCCACGGGAGCGCCTTGGGGGAAGCCGAGGTCAAGGCTACGCGCGAGGCGCTGGGCTGGGAGTACCCACCGTTTGTCATACCCGAGGATCTCTATGCCGCTTGGGATAGCCGGGCTCGTGGGGCCAGGCTCGAAGGCGAATGGCAAGATCTCTTTGCGCACTATCGCGAACGCTTTCCGCAGGAAGCGAGCGAATTCGAACGCCGCGCATTGGGGCGCTTACCGAGAAACTGGGCGGAGACGAGCGAGGCCCTGATCCGCCGCACGCTCGAGAAGAAAGAGACCGTCGCCACCCGCAAGTCCTCCCAGCAGGCGCTCGATGCCTTGGCGCCCGCGTTGCCGGAGCTGCTTGGCGGATCGGCGGATCTCACCCCCAGCAATCTGACGCAGTGGGACAAGGCCGTGACGCTGCGCGTAAACGACGGCATTTTTCAGCCGGGACACTATGTGAATTACGGCGTGCGCGAGTTTGGGATGAGCGCCATCCTCAATGGCGTGGCCTGCCATGGTGGGTTGATTCCATTTGGGGGCACGTTTCTCACCTTCTCGGACTACAGTCGCAATGCCTTACGGATGTCGGCGCTCATGAAGATACGGTCGATCTTCGTGTTCACCCACGACTCGATCGGCCTGGGCGAAGACGGACCCACCCACCAGTCGATCGAGCACCTCTCCAGTCTGAGGCTCATTCCCCATATGGATCTGTGGCGCCCAGCTGATACGACCGAGACGGCGATTGCGTGGATTGCGGCGGTGGAGCGGGCCGATGGCCCGAGTTCGCTCGTCTTTTCCCGTCAAAACCTGCCGTATCTGGAAAAAACGACGGCCCAGGTCGAGAACATCCGCAAAGGCGCCTATGTGCTGGCCGACGTAAAAGTGCCCCGGGCGATCCTGATTGCCACCGGTTCAGAGGTCGGTCTTGCCATGAAGGCCCAGCGTGCCTTGGCTGAACTTGGTATCAGTGTGCGCGTCGTCTCGATGCCCTCGACGAGCGTGTTCGACCGACAAAGCCAGGAGTACAAGAGTTCCGTGCTGCCCGATGGGCCGCCCAGGATCGCGATCGAAGCCGGTGTGACCGATTTCTGGTGGAAGTACGTGCGGGGCAGCGGGGCGGTTATCGGAATTGACACTTTCGGGGAGTCGGCTCCAGGCGACGCTTTGTTCAAATTTTTCCACTTTACTGTTGAGAATGTCGTCGCGACCGTCCAGCATGTGCTCTAAAGCAGGCCAGGGGAGTTCGGCACGCGCGCGTTGCGCGGCGTCTCCTGCCCCACGATTCTTTTAGGGAGATCGGTATGACCATTCGAGTTGGCATCAACGGCTATGGCCGGATTGGCCGCAACATCTTGCGCGCCCACTACGAGGGCGGCAAGAAGCACGATCTGCAGTTCGTTGCGATCAATGACTTGGGCGACCCGAAGACCAACGCGCATCTGACGCAGTACGACACCGTACACGGACGTTTTCCCGGTACGGTCGCAGCCGAAGGCGATGCGATCCTCGTCAACGGAGATGCAATCAAAGTGTTCGCCCAGCGTAATCCGGCCGAACTGCCCTGGGGGAGCCTGGGCGTCGATGTGGTATTGGAATGCACGGGACTTTTCACAACCAAGGAAAAGTCGCTCGCCCATATCCGGGCCGGGGCAAAGAAGGTCATCATCTCCGCCCCCGGCGGCAAGGATGTCGATGCGACCGTGGTTTTTGGCGTCAACCACAAGGTCCTTAAAGCCAGTGATACCGTGATCTCGAACGCGAGTTGTACGACCAATTGCTTAGCGCCGCTCGTCATGCCGCTGCACCAGAAGATCGGGGTGGTCAGCGGACTCATGACGACCATCCATTCCTACACCAACGACCAGGTTCTCACCGACGTCTATCACGAAGACCTGCGACGCGCGCGTTCGGCCACGATGTCGATGATCCCCACCAAGACCGGGGCGGCCGCGGCCATCGGATTGGTCATGCCCGAACTCCACGGGAAACTCGATGGGTACGCGATTCGTGTTCCGACCATCAACGTTTCAATCGTCGATCTCTCCTTCATTGCAGCGCGTCCGACCACCGTAGACGAAGTCAATGCCATCATGAAAGAGGCCTCGGAGGGGGCGCTTAAGGGAATCCTGGCCTACAACACGCTGCCTCTGGTTTCGGTCGACTTCAATCACAACCCGGCCTCGTCGACCTTCGATGCCACGCTCACCAAGGTGTCAGGATCCCTCGTGAAGGTGTCAAGCTGGTATGACAACGAGTGGGGTTTTAGCAGCCGCATGCTCGACACCACCGTTGCGCTCATGCAGGCGCGCTAGTGCCTGGGCCCACGTCCATCTGACTCCAATCCCGGGCCCCTGCGGGCCCGTGGAAGCGTTCTTTCCAATCGCCCATGAAATTTCTCCGCATGACCGACCTCGACCTCAAGGGGAAGCGCGTTTTCATCCGCTCGGATCTGAACGTGCCCCAGGACGATGCGGGACGCATTACCGACGACACGCGGATTCGCGCCTCGCTGGCGGCTATCCGGTTCGGCCTTGATGCCGGCGCGGCGGTGATGGTGACCTCTCACCTGGGAAGACCCACCGAGGGCGCGCTCAAGCCCGAGGATTCTCTTGCGCCCATCGGGGCGCGCCTGTCGGACCTGTTGGGTCGGCCCGTGCCGCTTTTGACCGACTGGGTCGACGGCGTGAAGCTCGCCCCGGGCGAGGTGGTTTTGCTTGAAAACTGCAGGGCAAATCCGGGCGAGAAGAAAAACGACGCGGAGCTGGCGCGGCGTATGGCGGCGCTTTGCGACGTCTACGTCAACGATGCTTTCGGCACCGCCCATCGGGCCGAGGCGACCACGGTGGGCATGGCCGAGTTTGCCCCTGTGGCCTGCGCCGGGCCCCTTCTGGCGGCCGAACTGGATGCGCTCTCGCGGGCTTTGTCGCATCCGCGCCGCCCTCTGTTGGCGATCGTCGCAGGATCGAAGGTGTCAACCAAGTTGACGATCCTGCGCTCACTTGCCGGGATGGTCGACCAGCTCATCGTCGGTGGCGGAATTGCCAACACCTTCATGAAGGCGGCGGGCCTGCCGATCGGGAAGTCCTTGTGCGAATCCGACCTGCTGGGGGAGGCGCGCGCCGTGGTGGAGATCATGCGAGAACGGGGTGCTGAGGTCCCATTGCCGGAAGACGTCGTCACCGCGCGCACGTTTTCCGCTGATGCGGTGGCGACGACCAAGGATGCCCACGACGTCGCAGCGGACGACCTGATCCTCGACATCGGGCCCAAGACCGCGGCGCGCCTGTCTGAACTCATCGAACGCGCCGGAACCATCGTCTGGAACGGGCCCATGGGGGTCTTCGAATTCGCCGCGTTCTCCGACGGAACGCGGGCCATTGCCGAGGCGATCGCAAAGTCGGGTGCATTTTCGATTGCAGGCGGTGGGGATACACTGGCAGCGATCGCCCAGTTCGGGATTACCGATAAGGTCGGTTACATATCGACCGGCGGCGGCGCCTTCCTCGAGTTTCTCGAAGGCAAGACCCTGCCGGCCGTCGCAGCACTCGAAGCACGAGCGGGCTGACTCGCGCGCATGCATTTTCATTTTGACTGATCGGAGCGGCAATGCCACGCGCTACCAAGATCGTCGCCACTGTCGGCCCCGCCTCAAGCGAGCCGGACATGCTAAAACAGCTCATTGACGCGGGCGTAGACGTTTTTCGTCTCAACTTCTCGCATGGTGCCGCGCGCGACCACATCGAGCGCGCCGAACTGATCCGAAGCGCTTCGCGCGCGGTCGGTCGCGAGGTCGCGATCATGGCCGACCTGCAGGGGCCGAAGATCCGAATAGGCAAGTTCGAGGCAGGTCGGGTCGAACTCACCAAAGGCGCCTCGTTCGTCTTGGACGCAGCACTGGAGGCGCCGGGCAATGTCGAGCACATCGGATTGGACTACAAGGAATTACCGCGCGACGTCAATCCGGGCGACATCCTTCTGCTCAACGACGGGCTCATCGTTTTACGGGTCGAGCGCGTGGAGGGGGATCAAATCTTCACCACGGTGCGAATCGGCGGCGAGCTGTCCAACAACAAGGGCATCAATCGTCAAGGCGGCGGCCTCACCGCCCCCGCGTTGACCGCCAAGGACATGGAGGACATCCGCACGGCGATGCAGTTCGAGGCCGACTTCGTGGCCGTCTCGTTTCCGAAGAATGCGACCGACATGACGATGGCACGGCAACTGGCCAACATCGCAGCCACCGGCCACAAGCACCGGCCGATGATGATCGCCAAGATCGAGCGGGCCGAGGCGATTCCCGAGCTCGCCGGCATTCTCGAGGCCAGTGATGGAATCATGGTCGCGCGCGGCGACCTAGCCGTCGAAGTCGGCAATGCCGCCGTGCCTGCGCTCCAAAAGCGCATGATCAAAATGGCGCGCGAGGCCAACAAGCTCACCATCACGGCGACTCAGATGATGGAGTCCATGATCGTCAACGCCGTTCCCACGCGCGCCGAAGTCTCGGACGTCGCCAATGCGGTCCTGGATGGAACCGACGCAGTCATGCTCTCGGCCGAGACGGCGACAGGGCGCTATCCGATCGAAGTCGTCGAGGCGATGGCGGCGATTTGCGCCGAGGCTGAAAAGTCCTACGAGGTCGAAATCGACAAGGACTTCCTGAACCATACCTTCAAACGCGTCGACCAGTCGGTCGCCAATGGCGCACTGTTTACCGCCTGGCATCTGCGAGCCAAGGCGATCGCGGCTTTGACCGATTCGGGCTCGACGGCGCTTTGGATGAGTCGGCACAATATCGATCTTCCGATCTACGCGCTCACGCCGAATCTGGGCACGCGTCGCCGGCTCTCCTTGTTCCGCAACGTCCAGCCCTTCTATCTCGAGCAGGGCGACAATCGCGATGTCGTGCTTGCGGCCGCCGAGGATCTGCTACTGCAAAGCGGTGTCGTCCAGCGCGGCGAATTGATCGTCCTGACCATCGGTGAGCCGATGGGACAGCCCGGCGGCACCAATACCCTCAAGATCGTCAAAGTGGGGCAGCGATGATCCAGGCAGGCGCGAAACCGGTGTCGATTGGGCCTCCCGGACGCGCGCATGGGAGGCCCGGCAGCTTCGGGCCTGCGAGCCACTTCAATTCATCGCCACTCTAGGAGATTTTTCATGGCACTTGTATCCATGCGCCAACTACTCGACCACGCCGCCGAACACGGTTACGGTCTGCCCGCGTTCAACGTCAACAACCTCGAACAGGTGCAGGCGATCATGGCCGCGGCCGCCGAGACCGATAGCCCGGTCATCATGCAGGCATCGGCCGGGGCACGCAAATATGCGGGCGAGAATTTCCTGCGCCACCTGATCGCCGCGGCCGTAGAGACCTATCCCGACATCCCCGTTGTGATGCACCAGGACCACGGTCAGTCCCCGGGAGTGTGTGTCCAGGCCATGCGGTTGGGCTTTTCGAGTGTCATGATGGATGGGTCCCTCGAAGAGGATGGCAAAACCGTTGCTGATTATGCCTACAACGTCGACGTCACCCGCAAAGTGGTCGATATCGCCCATTCGATCGGGGTCACGGTCGAAGGCGAACTGGGATGCCTGGGCTCGCTTGAAACCATGAAGGGCGACAAGGAAGACGGGCATGGCGCGGAGGGCTCGATGACGCGTGAGCAGCTTCTCACCGACCCGCAGCAGGCCGCCGATTTCGTCAAGAACACGCAGGTCGATGCGCTCGCCATTGCCATCGGAACGAGCCACGGCGCCTACAAGTTCACGCGCAAACCCACCGGCGACATTCTGGCCATCGACCGCATCAAGGCCATCCATGCGCGCATTCCCAACACCCATCTCGTCATGCACGGCTCGTCCTCGGTTCCGCAGGATCTGCTTAAGATCATCCGCGAAAATGGCGGCGCGATGAAAGAGACCTATGGCGTACCAGTCGAGGAAATTCAAGAGGGGATCAAGCATGGCGTGCGCAAGATCAATATCGATACCGACATCCGCCTTGCAATGACGGCTGCCATTCGCAAGTACCTGCACGAGAATGCGGACAAATTCGATCCGCGCGATTATCTGAAGCCGGCCATGGCCGCAGCCAAGGCCATCTGCAAGCAGCGCTACGAGGAGTTCGGAGCCGCGGGCCAGGCCTCTCGCATCCGGCCCATCGAGCTCGCGCGCATCGCTGAGCGCTACAAGAAGGGGGAACTGGCCCAGACGATCCATTGAGGCGATCCTAACGGGCCCCTCGACTTCGTTTCTCCGCCAACCGCATGGGCAACACGCTCTATCAATCTTCCTTGCACTCGCTGCCCCTGATCGGGCGCGGTAAGGTGCGCGAGAACTATGCGCTGGGGTCTGATCGTCTGCTGATCGTGACCAGTGACCGACTGTCGGCGTTTGACGTAGTGATGGGAGAGCCCATCCCCGGCAAGGGTGAGGTTCTCAATGCGATGTCGAACTTCTGGTTTGCGCGTTTGCACGACGTCGTACCTAATCACTTGACGGGGATCGATCCGGCCACGGTTGTCGCGGCCGACGAACGCGATCAGGTCGCAGGCCGCGCCGTCGTGGCCAAAAAGCTCAAACCCGTCCCCATCGAAGCGGTCGTGCGCGGATATTTGGCCGGATCGGGGTGGAAGGACTATGCTGCCACGGGCTCGATCTGCGGCGTCGTGCTCAAGCCCGGCTTGCAGAACGCGGAAAGATTGCCCGAGGCGATCTTCACACCCGCCACGAAGGCCGAGCTGGGCCAGCACGACGAGAATATCCCGTGGGAAAAAATGGTCGGCTCGCTCGGTGACGTGCTTGCAGAAAAGATTCGCGCAACGAGCCTCGAGCTCTATCGGCGCGCGGCCGAATATGCGGCGACGCGCGGAATTCTGATTGCCGATACCAAGTTCGAGTTCGGACTAGACGAGCAAGGAACGCTGGTACTGATGGATGAAGTGCTCACGGCCGACTCGTCGCGCTTCTGGCCGCTCGAAGAGTACGCCGTGGGCCGCAATCCGCCGTCGTTTGACAAGCAGTTCGTGCGCGACTATCTGGAATCGATCCCCTCGTGGAACAAGACCGCCCCTGCGCCACCGCTGCCACCCGAGATCATCGCGCGTACCGCCCAGAAGTACCGCGAAGCGCTGCGCCGCCTGACCCAATAGGAGCGCACATCAGGCGCATCGCGTGAGTCCCCGATTGCGGGCGACGGGTTCGTTGACAAGACCCCGGTTATCCCGAATCATTCGGGTCTTGGCATTTCCAGGCCGATCCACGCGGCGCGCATGATTACCGTGCTTTACGCAACCCGAACGAATGGCCAGAGAGCCTGGAGATCTGCCGCGATCCAATTATGAATTTGCAGTCACTATCCGCAGGGGCGATCACCGGAATAGCAGTCGGCGTGGTCTTGATCGTCCTGTTTCTCGTCTTTCTCGTGCTCGTTTTGCGTCGCGAGATCGGGCGCAGGCAGACGATCGAGAAAGTGCGCGTGCGAACCAGCGCCGCCGCCCGTCGCAGCTCCGGTGCCCCGAATGCTTGGGAAGGGGCCGACAGTGCGCGCGGCGCACGCGACGCCCCGCGCGCACGCGTCATGGACAGCGACCTGCCTCCGCTTGCGATGAACACCACCGACTGGGGCGCAGGCAACACGCATGACCCATCGAGCCAGTCGAGTCTCATCGCCTCGAAATTGAGCGCTTCGGATCCAGGGGCGGGAGTCTATCGCACCGGATTTAATCCCTTCTACAAGAGTACCAGTCATATCCAGGTCGAGGAGGTCGCCGACTTGGTCCAGCAGGCTGAACTCATGACAACGCTGGAGAATTATCCGGTGGCCATCAGTATGCTCACGCGGCATATTCGCGAGACCGAAAAGCCGGTTCCCAAGGCGTGGCTGATGCTCTTTGATCTCTACCTGAAAACGGGGCGGCGCGATCAATACGACAATCTTGCCAAGGGGTTTCGGGCGCTTTTCAATGCGCGCGTTCCCTCCTGGGACAAACAGGTCGCCGAAGAGACCCGAGGTCTCGAGTCATATACCGCGGTCATGGGCAAGTTGCAGCGCCTTTGGGGCCTACCGAGCTGCCGCGATTTTCTTGAATCGCTTCTCTACGACGATCGAGGCGGGGCCCGCGAGGGCTTCACCTTGGCCGCCTACTCTGAAATCCTGTTCTTGATCGAGACCATCCAGACGTCCGAATTGCTTGCCCAGGAAGAAGAAGAGCGCCGCCAAATCGAACTGAAGTTGCAGTCCGACCGTCCGATCTAAGCTAGGGAGCGGTTGCCTCGGGCTCGGTTAAAATGCCATCTTTGGAGGGTCGATCTTCTATGTCCGGTGCATCCGAAGCCCCGCCCTCGGCCGCGGCGCCCCTCGTGGGTGTAGTAATGGGAAGCGTGAGCGACTGGGACGTGATGCAGCACGCCGTGGCAACCCTGCGCGAGTTTCAAGTCCCCTTCGAAGCGCGCGTAATCTCTGCCCACCGCATGCCTTCGGACATGCTCTCGTACGCCGAAGCCGCGCGCGACCGGGGGCTTGCGGCCATTATTGCGGGCGCCGGAGGCGCCGCCCATCTGCCCGGCATGCTGGCCTCGATGACCCAGGTGCCGGTTCTGGGGGTACCGGTGCCCTCGAAATACCTGCGTGGCGAGGATTCGCTCCTGTCGATCGTGCAGATGCCCAAGGGCGTGCCGGTAGCGACTTTTGCCATTGGTGAGGCGGGAGCCGTGAATGCGGCTTTGCACGCCGTGGCCATCCTCTCGCGCGAAGACCCGGTCCTGGCCGATCGCCTTGCGACCTTTCGCCAGACGCAGACGGCTCTCGCGCGCTCCGCTCAACTGCCCGAGTAGCCCGGTTTTGTCTTTTCCGGCAGGTCGCATTCAATGCCCATGATCCCCATCGCACCCCTGGGTTGGCTCGGAATGTTAGGCGGCGGACAACTGGGCCGCATGTTCACGATGGCCGCTCAAAGTCTCGGCTATCGCGTGGCTGTGCTCGATCCGGAGCCGGAGGCCCCGGCCGGCGCGGTCGCCGATCTCCATATTGCCGCCGACTATGACGACGCCGCAGGGCTGGAGCGCTTGGCGGGGCTGTGCGAGGCAATCACGACGGAATTTGAAAACGTGCCGGCGCGCAGTCTCTCCTTTCTTGAAGAGCACGCCACGGTCAGTCCCCGTGCCCAAAGCGTCGCGATCGCTCAGGACCGCGGCGCCGAGAAGGAGTTCATCGCCAGCTGTGGACTTGCGGTCGCACCCCACTTCGTGATCGATTCTCTCGCCGATTTCGATCGCGTACCGGATTCCTTCTGGCCGGGAATTCTCAAGGCCCGACGCCTGGGTTACGACGGCAAGGGGCAGGCGGGCGTGCACCATGCTGGCGATGCCAAGGCCGCGTTCGGGCAGCTTGGTGGAGTGCCTTGCGTTCTCGAAAAGCGTCTGGACCTCGATTTCGAGCTGTCGGTAGTCGTCGCACGTGCCGCCGACGGAAGCACATCGACATTTCCCATCGCGGAAAACATTCATGCACATGGGATCCTTTCAGTGAGTCTCGTTCCCGGACCCTCCGTGACTTCTGAAATCGCCGAACAGGCCCGACGTGCCGCCTTGATGATCGCTGCCGATCTCGACTACGTGGGCGTGCTCTGCGTGGAGTTCTTTGTCCTTCAGGGCGAAGAACTGATCGTCAATGAAATCGCACCTCGCCCGCATAACAGCGGGCACTACAGCATTGATGCGTGCGTCACGAGCCAGTTCGAACAGCAGGCGCGCGTGCTTGCGCGCCTGCCGTTGGGCGAGACCCGCCTGCACAGCCCGGCTGTCATGCTCAATCTCCTGGGCGACCTCTGGTGGGACGGTTTAGCTCCGCATGCGCCCGAGACCATTCGCGAGCCCGACTGGGCGGGTGTCTTGCGCTATCCAGGAGCGAAGCTGCATCTGTACGGCAAGCGCGCGGCACGGCGCGGTCGCAAGATGGGGCACGTCACGATCGTGGCCGAACACGCCGGCGATGCGCTGCAGCAGGCGCGGGATATTGGTGCGCTATTGGGCATGGCCCCTTGGTAGGCGCCGCATGACTATCTCCCCAAACGCCTCCCCAGCCGATGAATGCGCGTCGGACTTTGGGACTGGCGCGGCCATCGAGCAGGCCGTCGAGCTCCTTGATCGGGGCGAGGTCGTGGCGTTTCCCACCGAGACGGTCTATGGCCTGGGTGGTGACGCGCGGAATCCACGTGCCATCGAACGGATCTATGCGCTCAAGGGCCGTCCGCACAATCATCCGGTTATTGTGCATGTGGCCCGCAAAGCTGACCTGTCCCAATGGGCGCGCCGCGTGCCCGGGGCTGCGCGTGATCTCATCGAGCGCTTCTGGCCGGGTCCCTTGACGCTGGTACTGGCGCGGGCGCCCGGGGTGCTCGACGCGGTCACGGGCGGCCAGGACAGCGTGGGCCTGCGCTGTCCGGCTCATCCTGTCGCAGGCGCGCTCTTGGGCCGACTCTGGGAGCGCGATCCAACCAGTGGACTTGCTGCACCTTCGGCCAACCGATTTGGCCGCACCAGCGCGACCACTGCGGCCCACGTCAGAAGCGAGTTCGGCGATTCGCTTTTCCTACTGGATGGTGGGCCGACCGCAGTCGGAATCGAATCAACGATCCTTGATCTCTCAAGAATGGATACCGAGGGCCCGGTATTATTGCGTCCGGGAGCCATCGACATCGAGCAACTGAGCGAGTGCCTGGGCATCCTGCCCCGGGCCCCCGATGCGCATGCCCCGCGCGCCCCCGGAGGCTTGGCGCAGCACTATGCGCCACGCGCCAAAGTCAGGCTCGTTGGATCAGAAGATCTGTCTTCGGTACCGGCGCAGGTGGCCGTCTGGTCGCGATCCGTGGCTGCGCCTGCAGGTCACGAGCACTGGCGAACCGCGCCGGAGGACCCAGGACGCTACGCCCATGAACTTTATGCCGTGCTGCGCGCGTTCGATGATGAGGGCGCAACCGAGATCTGGATAGAGGCACCGCCCAAGGGCGTGCATTGGGCCGCGATCGGCGACCGTCTTGCGCGTGCGGCGGCAGGTTAGATCCCGCCTGGTCAAAGGCGGCCGCAGGGTTCTATTGAAACG
This sequence comes from Burkholderiaceae bacterium, assembly GCA_049514215.1. Classification (GTDB taxonomy): domain Bacteria; phylum Pseudomonadota; class Gammaproteobacteria; order Burkholderiales; family Burkholderiaceae_D; genus BOG-994. The sequence goes on along the minus strand of JBEKVI010000014.1, from coordinate 18,101 downwards.
CCTGGATCCCCGTTTGAGCACGTCCCAAAATGAGGGCGTGGATGTCGTGCGTACCCTCATAGGTATTGACGACTTCGAGATTGACGAGATGGCGGATGACCCCGAACTCGTCCGAAATGCCGTTGCCGCCCAGCATATCGCGCGCGACGCGCGCGATATCTAACGACTTGCCGCACGAATTGCGCTTCATGATTGAAGTGATCTCGGGCGCGGCGCTACCCTCGTCTTTCATGCGGCCAAGTCGAAGGCAGCCGGCCAGTCCCAAGGTGATCTCGGTTTGCATGTCGGCCAGCTTTTTCTGAACCAACTGGTTGGCTGCCAGGGGACGCCCGAACTGCTTGCGATCCAGGACGTACTGGCGCGCCGTGTGCCAGCAGAATTCCGCAGCACCCAAGGCGCCCCAGGCGATGCCATAGCGCGCCGAGTTCAGACAGGTGAACGGACCTTTGAGTCCCCTAACCTCGGGAAATGCGTTCTCCTCCGGACAGAAGACATTGTCCATCACAATCTCTCCGGTGATGGAAGCGCGCAATCCCACTTTCCCATGGATCGCGGGCGCTGAAAGCCCCTTCATGCCCTTCTCCAGGATGAAACCCCGGATGGCACCCTCGTCGTCTTTCGCCCACACCACGAACACATCGGCAACGGGAGAATTCGTAATCCACATCTTTGCGCCCGACAATTGGTAGCCCCCATCGACCTTGCGGGCGCGCGTGATCATCGACCCGGGGTCCGAGCCATGATTGGGCTCGGTCAGTCCAAAGCAGCCAATCGATGTCCCGCTGGCCAACTGGGGGAGGTACTTCTGGCGCTGTGCCTCGGTGCCGAATTCGAAGATCGGCACCATGACCAGGGAGGATTGAACACTCATCATCGACCGATAACCCGAGTCGACATACTCGACCTCGCGGGCGATGAGGCCATATGAGACATAGTTCAATCCTGGTCCCCCATATTCGCTCGGAATGGTCGGACCGAGCAGGCCGATCGAGCCCATTTCCGGGAAGATGGAAAGGTCCGTCTTCTCATGACGGAAGGCTTCGAGGACGCGGGGCGCGAGGCGCTCCTGGGCGTAGGTGCGTGCGGCTTCCCGCACCATCCTCTCGTCTTCGGAAAGTTGCGCCTCGAGGAGGAGGGGATCATCCCACTTGAAGCGGGCTTTGACGGAATTCGAGTGATCGGGAGCGTTCATAGTCGGAAAAGCTCGCTGAGTGGGGTCGAGCGCGCAGAAAGCGCAAAGCCCGCCAAAGTGGGCGGGGCACGAGGATCATTCTAGTCCGGAACGACGGCCGTTGCCTCAATCTCGAGCCGGGCCCGTTCTTCAATGAGGGCGACCACCTGAACTGCGCTCATCGCGGGAAAATGGCGCCCGAGAAGGGTGCGATACACGGCGCCCAGGCGCGGCGCTGCAGCAAGATATTCGCTTCGGTCCAGGATGTACCAGGTCAGGCGAACGATGTGCTCCGGCTTGGCATCGGCTTCGGCGAGCACCGCCACGATGTTGGCCAGCGCCTGGCGTGCCTGCTCAACGAAGTCGTCGCTCTCGAACTGGCCATGTTCGTTCCAGCCGACCTGTCCTGCGACCGACACGATCGTTCCGTGAGCCGCGATTCCGTTGGCGTAACCCCGGGGTGTCGCCCAGTGTTTGGGTTGAAGGATTTTCACAAGTCCGTCCGCACCTTCCAAAGTTCGGGAAACAGAACCACGTCGAGCATCTTGCGCAGATAGGAAACCCCGGACGTTCCCCCGGTGCCGCGCTTGAATCCGATGATGCGCTCGACGGTGGTGACATGGCGAAAGCGCCATTGGCGAAAGGCGTCTTCGAGATCGATGAGCTCCTCCGCCAGTTCGTACAGAGCCCAGTACTGGTCGGGCGAGCGGTAGATCGTGAGCCAGGCATCGGCCACTTCTTCACTGAACTCATAAGGTGTGGACCAGTCTCGTTCGCTGCGATCGATCCGAAATCCGCGGCGCGCGAGAAGCCGCAGGGCCTCGTCGTAGAGCGAGGGCGACGCGAAGGCCGCGTTCAGGTCCGCGGTGAGGTCGGGCCGGTGCACGTGGGGCTTGAGCATGGCGCCATTCTTATTGCCCAGCAGGAACTCGATCTCGCGGTATTGCCAGGACTGAAACCCCGAGGAGGATCCAAGGTGCGGGCGCATCTTGGTGTACTCGGAGGGAGTCAGGGTCGAGAGTACGTCCCAGGCATGAACGAGCTGTTCCATGATGCGCGCCACGCGCGCAAGCATCTTGAACGCAGGCGCGAGGTCGTCCTTGGAGATGGCATTGCGTGCCGCGCGCAATTCGTGCAGCATGAGTTTCATCCAGAGTTCGCTGGTCTGATGCTGGATGATGAAAAGCATCTCGTTGTGATCGCCCGAGCGCACCTGTTGCGCATTGAGCACCTGATCCAGACTCAGATAGTCCCCGTAGGTCATGGAACCTTCGAGGTCGGTCTTAGCGCCGTCTGCGCTCGGATCGTAGGTCATGTGACGGCCGACCTTCGATGAAATTCGGGGCGATCCCACGCGCGCGTCTCAAGTATCTCGGCCAGATGTTCGACCGCATCCCAGACATCGACGTAGCGCGTGTAGAGCGGCGTCATTCCGAACCGCAGGAGGTTCGGGGCTCGGAAATCGCCGATCACGCCGCGGGCGATGAGAGCTTGCATGATCGCGTACCCTCCTTGGAGTTCGAGGGGAGCGACGTAGCTCACCTGACTGCCGCGCGCGGCTGCATCCTTGGGTCCGAACAGATGCAACCCGCTCTGGGCAAGGCGCGTGCTCACGCGCGCGACGAAAAGCTCGGCCAGCGCGAGCGACTTGGTGCGCAAAGCACTCATTCCGCCAAGCGGCTCGGCGGCCAATAGCGTATCGAGTCCGCAATCGAGCGCAACCAGCGAAAGAACCGATGGCGTGCCGCACAGATAACGACCCACGCCCGCTCGCGGGCGATAAGCGGACTCGAACAAAAAGGGCTCGGCATGCCCGATCCAGCCCGACAGCGGTTGCCAGAAGCGGTCCTGATGCCGCTCGGCGACATAGACGTAGGCCGGGGCACCGGGGCCGCCATTGAGATACTTGTAGCCGCAACCGACGGCGAAATCGGCGTGCGCCTCGTTGAGCGCCACGGGCAGGGCACCTGCGGAGTGCGCGAGATCCCAAACGACGAGGACCCCCGCCTCGTGGGCCAGTCGCGTGATCCTGTTCATGTCGTAGAGCGCGCCGCTGCGATAGTTCACGTGCGTAAGCAGTACCAAGGCGGGCTTGGCTGCAATCGCGTCTTCTAGCTGGGCTGTGCTGTCGATCAGTTCGAGCGTGTAGGACGCGGAGGACACGCCATTGACGAAGTCAAGAAGACCCTGCGCGACATAAAGATCGGTCGGAAAATTGTCTCGCTCGCTCACGATCACGCGGCGCTGAGGCGCCTCTTCGCGCTGGATGCGCAGCGCCGCCGTCAGAACCTTGAAAAGATTGACCGAGGTGGAGTCTGCCGCGATGACTTCTTGCGGCAGAGCGCCGATGAGCTTGGCGATCTTCTCGCCCACGCGTTCGGGCAGCGTCATCCATTGAGCATCGTTCCAGCTGCGGATAAGGCCCTGGCCCCATTCCCGTTTCACACTCGTCTCGAGTCGCCCAGCCGTGGTGCGAGGAAGCGCCCCGAGGGAATTGCCATCCAGATAGATGACGCCGTCGGGCAAATCGAACTGCGAACGCAGCTCCGAAAGCGGGTCTTTCGCGTCCTGTGCGATACAGTCCTTTCGGCTTAGAGGGGTCATCGCGGCAGTTCCCTGAGTATGGCCCGAACGGGACTCGCGTCCAGATTGGAGAATTTCAAGGGAAGGGCAATCAGTTCGTAGTCTCCCGCGACCACCTCATCGAGGACGATGCCCTCGAGGATCGCCATCTTATTGCGGCAGACGGCCCGGTGCGCATCCATCGTCTTTGAACTCTCGGGGTCCAAGGATGGCGTGTCGATGCCCACGAGCTTCACGCCCGCGTGGGCCAGCGCCTCGATTACCTCCGGGTTAACCGAGGCGAAGTGCGGGTCCCAGTGCGCCGTGGGTGCCTTAAGGTAAGTGCGAAACAAAACGCGTTCGGGCAATTCCTCCCAGATGCCCTCAAGGTGATCGAGGTCGATTTGACTTGCCCCTAAGGCATGGACAACTCTGCATCGACCCAGATAGGGTTCGAGCGCGACCTGCCCAATTGCGGCGCCTTGGGGGTCGTAGTGCAACGGCGCATCGGTGTGGGCTCCGGTGTGCGGCGAAAGCGTGACTCGACCCACATTGACCGCATCGCCTTCGTCCATCTTCCAGACGCGGTCTTCCGCGAGCAGGGTGTCACCGGGCCAGACGGGAGTATGAGCGTTAAGCGGGGGACTGATGTCGTACAGGCGCAGCGCCTCCTTAGGGCCCGTCAGAGGAGCCCTGTGAGCTCGGAGGGAGGGGGCTTGCATCGAATTATTTTAGACTTAAACTAATTGTCCGGCAATCCAGTCACCGACCGGCGATACGCCAGGAAGACACGCATCAACATGAACATCGATATCATCGGCGCGGGTCCGGCAGGGCTGTACTTCGCCATCCTGATCAAGAAGAGCCGGCCCGAAGCCCGCATCAAGGTCACGGAAAGAAACCGCGCTGACGACACCTTCGGTTTCGGCATTGTCCTGTCCGATGAGACGCTCACCCATCTCGAAGCCGCCGATGGCCCCAGTCATGCGGCCATCCGGGCGAACTTCGCCTACTGGGACGACATCTACACGCATTTCCAGGGGCAGGTGCTGCGTTCTTCAGGACACGGTTTTTCGGGGATCAAGCGCCTTGTCCTGCTGAACATTTTGCAGCAGCGCGCCGCCGAACTGGGGGTTAAAGTCGAGTACGGAGTCGAGGATCTCGGGTGGTCGGCGCACCCGGATGCCGATCTGATCGTCGCAGCCGATGGGATCAACAGTCCAATCCGCGAAAGCCTTCGTGATCACTTCCAACCGGAAGTGGAGCTGCGGTCGAACCGCTTTGTGTGGCTGGGCGCCAAGATGAGTTTGCCGGGATTCACCTACAGCTTTCGGGAGGACGAATCCGGCATCTGGAATCTGCACGCGTATCAATATGCGCCTGGGGAGTGCACGCTGGTGGTCGAGACCACCGAGCGGGCATTCCAGAATTCCGGGCTGGAGGCCTCTGACGAAGCGGCGACGGCACGCCATGTCGAGCGGCTCTTCGCCCGCGAGCTCAACGGCAGCGCGGTGCTCACGAACCGCTCATGGTGGCGCCAATTTCCAACGATTCGCTGTCGAACCTGGCATTCCGAACGAATCGTCTTGCTAGGCGATGCGGCCCACACGGCGCATTTCTCGATCGGCTCGGGGACCAAGCTCGCCTTGGAGGATGCGATCGCACTTCACGCGGCCTTGATGCGCGTCGAAGGACCCATCGAGGACGCTCTCGAAGAATATGAGACGACGCGCCGCGACGAGGTTTCACGCATCCAGCACGCAGCCGATGTCAGCCTGGTCTGGTTCGAAAACGTCGCGCGCTTCTGGCATTTCGAGCCGATGCAATTCAACTACTCGCTGCTATCGCGCTCCAAGCAGATTACCCATGAAAACCTGCGCATGCGCGATGCGGGTCTGGTCAGCGAGGTGGAGGCGTGGTGGACCCAAGGAGTTGCCCGGGAGTTGGCGATCGAGCCGCCCCAAGGCCCGGTCACACCTCCCCTGTTCGCTCCATTTAGGCTGCGCGAGCTCTGGCTTGTTAATCGTGTCGTGGTCTCTCCGATGGCGCAGTACTCGGCCTTGGACGGACTGCCAAACGAGTGGCACCTGGTTCATTACGGAAGCCGCGCGCTGGGGGGCGCGGGTCTGCTCTTTACGGAGATGACCTGCGTCTCCCCGACCGGGCGCATCACGCCCGGATGCACCGGTCTTTGGAATCAGGATCAGGCCGATGCCTGGCAGAAGATCGTCCGGTTCGTTCATGAAAACAGCGACACCCGGATTTGCATGCAGCTCGGACATTCCGGTCGCAAGGGCTCGACGCAGCTCGGCTGGCAGGAGATCGATCGTCCCCTGGCGGCCGACAACTGGGACCTGATTGCGCCGTCCCCGATCGCCTATCGACCCGGAGTCAACGCCGTACCCCGGGCCATGAGCGCGCAGGACATGGATGAAGTGTGCGAGCAGTTCGTGGCCAGCGCGAGGCTGGCCGAGGAGGCGGGCTTTGACATGCTCGAGGTGCACATGGCGCACGGATATCTCTTGGCCAGCTTCTTGTCTGCGGTGACCAATCGGCGCGAAGACGCCTTCGGCGGAAGCCTCACGCGGCGGCTCGCCTATCCGCTGCGCGTGTTTGACGCGGTGCGCGCGGTCTGGCCCAGGCACAAGCCGCTTTCCGTGCGGGTTTCGGCTACGGACTGGATTCCCGGCGGGATGACCGGCCAGGACGCAGTCGAGATCGCACGGGTCTTGAAGGACCATGGTTGCGACCTTATCGACGTCTCCAGCGGACAGACCGATCCGCAGTCCCGGCCCGTCTACGGACGCATGTACCAAGCCGGTTTTTCCGAGCAGATCCGGCTTGAGGCGGGTATTGCGACCATGGCGGTAGGAGCGATCACCACGGCCGACCAGATCAACACGCTCCTGGTTTCCGGACGTGCCGATCTGGTCGCTCTTGCGCGTCCTCACTTGGCCGATCCTTACTTTACCTTGCACGCCGCGCTCGCTAGTGGGTTCACGGCGGCGCGCTGGCCGCGCCAGTATCTGACCGGAGCCGAGCAAGGGTACGTGCTCGCTCGACGCGCGCGCGAAGAGGCGGCACTGCGACCGCCCGAGCCCAGGGGCCCGGCGAAGACTCCCAAGGCCTCATGACCGGCAAACGTGCGGTGATCGATCCGGCGCCCCAACGCCACCCGTTGCTGGGGATCGATGGGGTGAGTCTGGTGATCCTGGCTTTGCCACCGCTGTTTTGGGCGGGCAATGCGGTTGCCGGTCGCCTGGCAGCCGGCCGCATCGGACCTCTCGAACTGAACTGTCTGCGCTGGCTCGGGGCAACACTCGTGTTGACGCCTTTTGCCTGGAGGGCCTGCGTTTTGCACCGCGGCGAGATCCGTGCGCGCTGGCGTATTCTGGTCTTGCTCGCGATCTTCGGCGTGGGCTGCTTTAACTCGCTTCAGTACTGGGCACTGAAGACATCCACACCCACGAACACGACGCTGATCGGCTCGGCGGGTCCGGTCTTTGTCCTTTCGATCGGCGCGCTTTTCTTTGGCGAACGCGTCAGGGCCCGGGAATTCGCCGGCGCTGTGCTCTCGGTGGCGGGGGTGTTCTGGGTGATGCTCCGCGGAGACTGGTCGCGCCTGCAAGGCGTGCAATTCGAGCGCGGGGATTGCTACATGCTGCTTGCGACTCTCACTTGGTCCATTTATACGTGGCTTCTTCGCAAGCACCGTCCGGCTCTCCCGCTAAGGGCACTGCTGTGGATGCAGATGTTCATAGGGCTTGCGATCCTGGCGCCTCTGGCCCTCATTGAAGCCCACTTTCGACAGGAAGAATTGGTGTGGAGCGCAGACGCGTTCGTGCTTCTGGCCTACGTTGCGCTGTTTCCGTCGCTGCTCGCGTACTATTGCTACGACCGATCCGTCGCCCGGGTGGGAGCCCAGCTGCCTGTTTTCTTCAACAACCTAACCCCCGTCTTTGCGGCGGTCATCTCGATGCCGCTGTTACGCGAGTACCCCCAGTCGTTTCACGTGATCGGCCTGATTCTCATCCTCTCGGGAATACGGCTTTTGGGGTCTGCGGCCCGCTAGGCCAGGGCAAGCGCGGCTAGCCCCGCGGATCTTCCAGTACGGCCGCGATGTGCGCTTGGACCAGCCTTTGGATATTCTCGCGATCGTAGAGCTCACGCGCGCGCGCATAGGCGGCGAGGCCCAGGTCTTGGGCGCGCCTCGCATCGGAGAGGAGTCCGATACAGGCCAGGGCGAGTTCCTCGTCGGACTCGCGCAGGAGAATCTCACTGTCCTCCTTGAAGTCGAGACCTTCTGCGCCCAAGCGCGTGGAAACCAGGGCGCGCGCGTGACCCGCCGCTTCGATGAGCTTGACGCGCGTGCCTGCGCCTAACTCAAGCGGACAACAGACGACTCGCGTGGCGCGGTAGAGCGCTTCAAGGTCGGCAACGAAGCCCGGAAACTCCACCCCTTCGGGCGGGGCCTTGGAAGCCGGCACCGCTTCGGGAGAGCCGCCGGCAATGATGAGTCGCGCCTGCGGAAGAGCGCGTCGCACGCGTGGCCAGATACGCGTGGCTAGCCGTTGGGCCGCACGCACATTGGGCTCGTAGTGATAGCCGCCTAGAAACAGAACGACGGGATCCTTGGAACCGGGCAAAGGCGCCTCCGGAATCGAGACCGCGTTGGGAACGACGACGACGCCGCGGTACGTCCCCCGACCTGCCAGATATTCCCGATCCGTCTCCGAACACACGAAGGTTCGCGCCGCGAGTTGGGTTGCGCGCTTTTCTGCGGCGAGCAGCCCGGGAACCTGCAGGTAGTGGAAGGTCCTGTGCGACAACGAGCGCGATTCGCGCGCGATGCGCAGCTTCATCCGATGCTCGATGTCGTCCAGATCGAACAGCACGGGCGCATGGGGGCGCGCCACCGCTTTCCATAACGCCGACATGGCAGCCAGTCGATGGACGAACACCACATCGGGCGCCTTCTCCAAGGCCTGGACAATGGCGTGGCCGACCGAATGACTCGCGTAGGGCAGAAAGCGCGGCCGCGCGCCAATTGAAAACGGGGCTGCAACATAGTTCCACGCATTGGGCCGCCGATCGGGGGCGCAGACCACCACCGGATGCACCGGCGCATCCCAGTAGCGCGACTGCTCGCGGATGAAGAGGGCGTCGTCGGCGATAGTATCGGGGAGCATTCCTGCGACGACGTGCAAGATCTCGATCGGGCCGCCCGAATTTCCCAGCGCGCGCACAAAAAGGCCAAGTCTGCGGTACAGACCATGGACATCGTGCTCGGGATGCGGTGGCCCGCTCGTGGTGATGACGAGGGACTTCACCGCGCTCCCGCCATGGCCGCGGCCGCACGGATGCGCTCTGCAAATTCCGAGCTTAGGGAGCGACTTAGCACTAGCCGTCCAAAGCTTCCGATCGGCGAGAGCCTTCGATGAGCTTGCGCAGCGCGTTTTTCAGGACCCGGGCTTCGGTCGCGTTCAACGCTGCAAAGCGGGCCTGTTCGTGTTCGATGGAGCGCTTCAGAAGCGAGCCCAGGGCCGTGCGCCCCAACGGCGTGATGCGCACCATCGAGCGCCGGCGGTCGCCTTGGGCCGCGAGACGCTCAACGGTTCCGTCGCGGACCATCCGGTCCAAGAGCTTGGTGACCGTCGGTTGTTGCGCAAGGACGATGTTGGCGAGCGCACCCACGCTGAGCTGATCCCCGGCCGAAAGCGTCGCCAAGACGCGCCACTCGAGCACCGTCAAGCCGGCAGCACGCACTTCCTCGTGGAACTCCGAGGCCACCAGGTGGCTCGCGCGCGCAAGCAGGTAGGACAGGTAATTTTCGACATTCCAGGGTTGGGCCGGGCTCACGGTTCGCCCTTTTGGCCATGCGGATGGGGTTGGGTCATGTGGTAGTGGCCATCCTGAAAGATCAAGGGTTCGCGATGCGTAAAACCGCAGCGTTCGACCTCCCCCACGAAGATCACGTGGTCGCCCTCTTCATAGCGGCTGCGATTAAAGCACTCGAACCAGGCACAGCAGCCCACGAGAACCGGCGCGCCGCGTGATCCGTCGGTCCACTGTGCGCCGTGAAAGCGACTTTCTTCGAGGGCGGCAGCGCTCGAACCAAAGCTACGGGACAACTCGATCTGATCGGAGGCCAGAACGTTGATCGCATAGTGCGTGTTCCCCCGAAAGATCGCCAGGCTGCTGGCGCGGGATGACTGGCTCCAGAGCACCAAAGGCGGATCCAGTGAGACCGAATTAAAGGAGTTGGCCGTAAAACCGACCGGCTTGCCCGAGTCGGTGCGCGTCGTGATGATGGTCACGCCGGTCGCGAATTGGCCCAGCGCACGGCGAAAGTGCAAGGCGTCAAAGTCCGGCGCCATGGCCTGAGCCGTGGGATCCAAAGGCTCCGAGTCGTAGATGCTCATGCGTGAACACCAGCCTTCGCCATGGCCGCTGCGACAGATCGCCCAAGCCGGGCGCGAGACCCGACCACAGCGATTGGTGATAGATGAAAATTCATATAAACTGGTCCCAGCATAATGGCTTGCCTTTGCATTCGCAACCGGCATTGCAGTAAAGTGGGCGGCCCGCAGTCTGGCTTTCGAGCCTGCCGGTTTGTTTAAGGAGAAAGCGCAGTGCTGATCGAACGCATCGAGGCGCGCTGGATCGACGCCTTCGAAAAGACGCTGCGTCTATGCGCTTTGGCTGCGGGAGATAGCGTAGCGATTCTATCGGAGACGCAGTCGCGCCGCGTGCTCGTCGATCTGGCCGAGCTGGCCTGCGCGCGTCTGGGCAGCCGTGCCTTTCACATCGTGGTGCCCAGTCCCGCGGTCTCATCGTCCGTCCCCATCCGTTCCACGGGTGCATCGAATGCGCTTGGAGGTCTGGCCCCGGTGGTGCGCGCGCTCTCGGCAGCGGATCTGATTGTGGACTGCACTGTAGAAGGGCTCTTGCACTCCCGCGAGCTGGCCCAGATCCTGGAGGGGAGCGAAGGGCGGCGCCCGCGGCTTTTGATGGTCTCCAACGAACATCCCGAGATTCTCGAGCGGACGACCCCCGATGCGGCCCTCGAGCCTGTGGTGCGAGCGGCCATGCAGAAGCTGCGCAAAGCGCAATGGCTCGAGGTGAGCTCGGCCCAGGGCACGAACCTGAAGGTCAACCTGAAAGGCGCGCGCATCGGTGGCGTTTGGGGCTATTGCGCCAAGCCCGGGCAAGTGGCGCATTGGCCCGGCGGGTTGTGCCTCGCCTTTCCAGCCCAGGGCAGCGTAAACGGTCAACTTGTCCTAGCGCCCGGGGATATTAATCTCACCTTCAAGCGCTACTTGCGCGAGCGCATCGCGCTGACCATACGGGACGACTTCGTCACCGCCGTGGAGGGCACGGGGCTCGATGCCGAGCTCATGCAAAGCTACTGGGACGCCTTTGGGGATCGCTTGGCCTATGGCGTCTCGCACGTCGGATGGGGCCTGAATCCGCATGCCCGCTGGGACGCGCTCGCCTTTTACGATAAGCGCGACTGCAACGGCACCGAGTTGCGCGCCTTCGCCGGGAATTTCCTCTATTCGACCGGGGCTAACGAGGTCGCGGGGCGCCACACGCTGGGTCACTTCGACCTGCCGCTTCGGCACTGCACGGTCCGGCTCGACGGCCAGGCGGTGGTGGAGGCGGGCCAGGTGGTCGACGCGAAAGAACTCGTATGACGATCGTGGGCACAAGTCTTCCCTATTACCTTGAGGAAGGTCTGGGGTCGCGGGTCATTCTCATGTTGCATGGAATCGGCGGCGGGCACCAGGCCTTTGCTCCCCAGATGTCTGCGCTCGCGGCCCATGGCTGGCGGGCTTTGGCCTGGGACATGCCCGGCTACGGCTATTCCCGCACCGTCGAACCGTACACGATGGAAAGCCTGGCGCAGTCCTGTCTTGATCTCATTGCAGTGTTAGACGTCGGGCCGGTCGTCCTTTTGGGTCACAGCATGGGAGGAATGGTGGCCCAGGAAGTCGCCGCGCGTGCTCCCGAGGCGGTTGCAGGCCTCGTGCTGGCCGCCACGAGCCCCGCTTTCGGCAGCCGGGACGGACCGTGGCAGAAGGCGTTCCTGACGTCCCGCACGGCTCCGCTCGACGCGGGTAAGAGCATGGCGCAGCTCGCACGCACACTCGTTTTGGAGATGGTGGCTGAAAAATCCGCAGAGTCGGTCGTACGCGCCTTAACCAACATCATGGCCGCAGTACCTGCTGCGACCTACCGGCACGCACTGGGAGCTCTCGTCGAGTTCGACCGCCGCGCCGAGCTCGATTCGATCCGGGTGCCCACGCTGGTCGTGGCAGGCAAGAGCGATCGCAACGCGCCCCCGGCGGTCATGGAAAAGATGGCAGGGCGCATCCCGCGCGCGCACTATCGCACCATCGAGGGCGCAGGGCACCTCTTGCATTGGGAGCAGCCCGACGCCTTTAACGCGATCCTCGTTGCGTTTCTGGATGAATGTTTTCCCTTGCCGCATGCAAGCGAAGCGCCATGAGTTCGGCCGGCAGCCAAGGCGACATCGGGTTTGTCCCTGCGGTGGGAGAGGCCTCTTTCACGCCGACGCAACGGCGCTTCCTCGAGAGGGCACACGAGCTCGGTCAATCAGCCTTTGCCCCGCGTGCTGCGCAGTGGGACGAGACCGCGAGTTTCCCGTTTGCCAACTACGACGATCTGCGTGAGGCCGGCTTTCTAGGGCTGTGCGTTCCGCAAAGCAAGGGGGGCCTGGGTGCCGATTTCGCCACGTATTGCATGGTTGCCGCGGAGCTCGGGCGCTTTTGCGGCGCGACTGCCCTGACCTTTAACATGCACGTCTGCTCGACCCTATGGACCGGTCTTCTGGCCGACGCGCTTCCCATGAGCGCTTCCGAACGCAGCGAGCACGAGTCCCGCCGGGCGCTGCACTTCGCTAGGATCGTCGAGCAGGGAAGCCTCTACGCCCAGCCCTTTTCTGAAGGTACCGCCGCAGCGGCAGGTCGAGCGCCCTTTGGCACTACCGCCACGCGGGAGGGTAAAGGGTGGCGTATTAGTGGCAAGAAGATCTGGGCGAGCCTTTCGGGCGCGGCGAATTTCTACGGCATCTTGTGCACCGAAGCCAAGGGCAGCGATGAACCTCTGGATGTGCGCGATACGCTCTACATTGCCGTGCCCGCCGAATCCGAGGGGCTTTCAGTCTCGGGGGATTGGAATCCCATGGGGATGCGCGGTACGGTCTCGCGCAACCTGATTTTCGACAATGTCTGGGTCCAAGATGACCTGCAACTCATGCCGCGCGGCATCTACTATCAGGCGGCGCAAGCATGGCCCGCCATGTTTTTCACCCTGGCTCCCACCTATCTCGGCATTGCGCAGGCGGCCTACGATTTCACGGTTTCCTATCTGCGGGGCGAGATTCCGGGCGAGCCTGCGATCCGTCGCCGCCAGTATCCGACCAAGCAGATCGCCGTGGCCCAAATGCGCATCCAGTTGGAAAACATGCGCTCAATTTTTTGGCGCGTGATTCATGAGGCTCGTGCTTTTCCCTCCAAGGACGAACGCCTGCGCCTGTACGCGGGTCACTATACGGTCATGGAAGGCTCCAACGACATCTGCCGCCTTGCCCTGAGGACCTGCGGCGGTCAGGCGATGATGAAGCACCTGCCGCTCGAACGCTTGTACCGTGATTCGCGTTGTGGGGCGCTCATGCTGCCATGGACGGCCGAATTGATCACCGACCGGTTGGGACGCGAAGCGCTCTACGAGACCGGCGAGAAGGACGCCTAGACCCGCATGCCGCTTGCTGGTGTCATCCAAAGCTGGGCCCGCGTGCAGCCCGAGCGCGTCGCTTTGCGCTGCAACGGTCAGGAGACGACCTGGCGGCGCTTCTGGAACCGGATCGAGCGGGCCAGCGCCCGGCTGGCCACCGAGTGGCAGGTGGAGCCTGGTGCGCGCGTGGCCTATCTGGGCTTTAACCGCACCGAGGAGTTGATCCTTTTCTTTGCGCTCGCGCGCATTGGGGCCATCCTCGTGCCGTTGAACTACCGCCTGGTGGAACCCGAATGGTCCGCGATTTTGAAGGATGCAGGGGCGAGGCTGCTCCTCTACGACGCCGCGTTTGCACAGGCCGCGCAAAGGCTCTCCGCTCTGGCGGATCTCAACGTCCAAGAATGCGAGGCGCTTATCGCCGAGCCATGCCACGGTCGACCCCGTTATCTGCCATTGACCGGGGCGGAGCCTGTGCTGCTGGTCTATACCTCGGGCACGACGGGGGCCCCGCGGGGTGTTTTGCACCATCAAGACGGGATGCTCTGGAATGCGGCCGCCAGCATCGCGGCGCACGATCTGGTGAGCTCCGATCACGTGCTGACGGTGCTACCGCTCTTTCATGTGGGCGGGCTTTGTATCCAGACGATCCCGGCCTTGGTGGCTGGAGCAACCGTCACTTTGCATGCCCGCTTTGACGCCGAGAAGTGGCTGCACGAGGTTGCACAATCCCGTCCCAGCCTCAGCCTCATGGTGCCCGCGACGTTACGCGCGGTGATCGAGCATCCGGGATTTCCGAGCGCGCGGCTCGATTCACTCAGAGCCCTCATGGCCGGTTCCTCGACGATTCCCACGGGGCTCATCGAGGCCTTTCACCAACGAGGCGTCCCGGTCGGCCAGGTCTATGGCGCTACCGAGACGGGTCCCGTGAGCATCGTCTTGAGGCCCGCTGACGCCATGCGCAAGGTGGGCTACGCCGGCTTTTGTGCCCTCCACAGCGCGGTCAGACTGGTCGATGCGAGCGGCAACGATGTTCGCCCGGGTCTGATCGGTGAGATCTGGGTGCAGGGGCGCAACCTCGCGCAGCGCTACTGGGGCCACATCGATCCTCTCGCGTCGCAGAACGGCTGGTTTGCCAGCGGGGATCTCGCGCGCCAGGATGAAGACGGCTGCTATGAAGTGGTGGGGCGCGTCAAGGACATGATCATCTCGGGAGGCGAAAACATCTATCCGACGGAACTCGAGGGCATTCTTCTCGAGCACCCGGACGTCGCTGACGCCTCCGTGGTCGGCATGGCCGATGCGCGCTATGGGGAGGCGCCTGTGGCAGCGATTGTGCTGCGCGCTGGCGCAGTCGGCGACGCCGCTGCTATCCTAGCCCTGTTCGAAGGCCGTATCGCGCGTTTTAAGCATCCGCGTCAGGTGCTTTTTCTCGAGTCGCTGCCCAAAAACGCGATGGGCAAGGTCCGGAAATTGGAGCTCGCTGCGCGCATCCGTGCGTCTTCGGACTCGTGACCGACGCTTTTTCAAAGGAGTCCGCATGTCTATCGCCCATCCGCTTGGCCCGGCTCCTCTAGCCGGTCATGAATTCGCTACCTTGGGCGGGGGTTGCTTCTGGTGCCTTGAGGGCGTCTACATGGAGCTCAAAGGGGTCATCGATGTCGAATCGGGCTACAGCGGCGGCACGGTCGCCAACCCGAGTTACGAAGCCGTGTGCGACGGGACGACGGGTCACGCCGAAGTGGTCCGCATCGAATTCGATCCGAAGATCATCAGTTACCGGCAGGTGCTCGAAGTGTTTTTCTCGATACACGATCCCACGACCTTGAATCGTCAGGGCAACGATGTGGGCACGCAGTACCGCTCGGTGATTTTTTTCCATAGTCCCGAACAGGAAAAGATCGCGCGCGAAGTCATCAGCGAGTTAGGGGAACACTCCTTTCGGCCTGTGGTCACCGAAGTGCTCAAGGCCCCCGCCTACTGGCGTGCCGAGGCCTATCATCAGGAATATTTTCCGAACCACCCCGACCAGGGCTATTGCGCGGTGGTGGTGCGGCCCAAGATCGCAAAGTTTCGCAAGACTTTCGCCGCGCTCCAGAAAAACTGACGACAAGGGACTTAGGCGGATGAAGTCGAGCCGGCTGTGGTGCGCTCGATGGGTACGAGAATCGTCTCACCGGTAGCGACAAGTTTGGATTCCGATGGCGTCTTCTGGGCGAACAGTTGGGCGGAGGTGAATACCTGTTTGCGACCGCTTTTGACGACCCGACCGTGAGCAAGAAAACTCTCTCCCATCGCGGGCGCGAGACAGTTCATGGAGAAATGCGATGCGAGGACAGCGCCTACGAGTGTGTAGGCGGCGAAACCACAGGCGGTGTCGAGCAGGGCCGCGATGAGCCCCGCATGCAAAAAGCCGGCGTACTGCGCCATATCGCCTGCACGCCAGTCCATGCGCAGTTCCACTTCACCAGGGAGAGCGCGCACCACCTCGAACTTGGCCCACCGGTTAAGACTTGCGCTGGCATTCAAGGCGACAAGTTGATCGAGCATCGTCTGTGCTTGGGGCATGGGTGGTTGCCTCATTGTCATTCGACGGGGCTCGCGCGCAAGAGCGTCAACTGGAGTTCCTGCTGCACCACGAAGTCGAGCTCCCGATAGAGGGCGATTGCTGCGCTGTTGTCCGCCAGCGCATGCAGGATCGGGATCTCCCCTCGCTCCCAGATTCCGCTGGCGACCGCACGCACCGATGCGCGTCCCAGACCGCGCCCGCGATATTCAGGATGGGTGCACACTGCGCTGACCTCGGTAAAGCCCTCGAGCCGCAACCGCTCCCCGGCCATGGCGACGAGACGGCCGTGCTCGCGTAGGCCAAGAAAACGGCCCAGTTCATGCGTCCGCTCCGCAAAGGGCCCTGGCTTGGTCAGATCAACGAGTGCGCGCATCTCTTGGGCATCACTGGGCTGCAGAAGCGAGAACTCGGTGTGCTGCGGCGTTGCGCGCCGCGTCTGAATCATTTGTACCGCGTCCTTGCGTGCGATCACTTCGAACGCCTTTCCTGGGTCGACGTGACGCGCGGTGAACAAGGCCAATGGTTCGCCAGGGGCAAACAGGGCCCGAAGCGCCTGGAATCCCTCCCTCGAAGAATCGGCGGTCGCTCCGAAGGGTGCGAATTCTCGGGGATAGCGACGGGCGAGGGGTCCGCCGGTCGCAAGCGGCTCCTGGTAGGGGCCTGTCAACGCGCTCCAAATGACGTTGGCCAAAGTCTCGTTCGAGACTTCGGACTCGGGTGCGGCAGCAACGCCCATGGGCTCCTTCCTCTGGTGGTCCCCACTGCGACCGATTCGCGCCGTTTTTGTTGCCTCGTTCGGCTACGCGCCTCCGGCCTATAGTAAGCCACTCGCACCTCTATCTGACCGCGCCGTAAAACTTGGAACCACTAGTCCTTCAGGTGGGCCTCAGCCATGGCGCGCACGAGGGGCAAAAGAGGCGAGGCCTGCCGTCCCTCCAAGGTAACGATGCAAAAGCGGGCCACCGAAATGAGGTTGGGCTTGATCTGCCGCTCGACGAGGGATCCTGCCATGAGCGCCTGCTGTGCCGCGCGACGCAGTCCGATGAAAATGGTGTCGCTGGCTGCGGCAACTTCGATGAGCGGTCCGACTTCGTCGGACTGCAGCGTGACGAAACTCTCGGGGCGTGCCTGTGGACCGAAGCTCTCGACGAGATGGCGTGCCACTTCGGGGGCGATCGCGGTCGAGGCGACCGGATAGCGCGTGAGATCGGAGAATTCAATCCGCGCGCGCGAGGCCAGAGGATGCCCGGGACGGCAGAAGATCCCCACACGCAAATCGGGCAGGCGTTCGATCACCACGTCTGGCTCGGCGGCAATCGAGCGTTCATCAAAGATCAGCACGTCAAGCTCCCGGGATCGCAGGCCCTTGAGGAGCGCATCGATCCGGCCCCGCTGGATGCCGATTCTGACAAAAGGGTAGTTCAGGGCCCCGTGCAGAAGGAGTGGTTCGGTCAGAACGCTCGCAGGGCCTGCGCCCAACCCGATATTGAGGCTGCCCCACTGTCCGGCCTTGACGTGCTTGGCCGCTTGCCGGAGTTCGACGACGCCCGAGAGAATCTGACGCGCGCGTTGGATGACAGTCGTGCCCAGGGCGGTCATTTCGTTCTTGCGGCCGATGCGGTCGACGAGCCGGCCTTCGAGTTCTTCCTCGAGTGCCTGGATGCTGCGACTCAAGGCGGGCTGCGTCAGATGCACCCGTTGAGCTGCCTTGCTAAAGGACCCGGTCTCGGCCAATGCAAGGAGATGTTCAAGCTGCCCGAGGTTCACGAGCTATCATGATTAAAAATTATTAATACCAAAATTATAATGCATTGGACTCATTGTTCAAGAAGCCTTACCGTGACGCATCTTCCCGCTCACCGGTCTTTCTTTTTCCGCCAAGGATCCCACTGCTCATGAACGCCCTTCTTGCCGAACTCACTGAACGCGCCGACGAATTTGTCGCAGTCCGGCGTGACATCCACCAGAACCCCGAACTGGGCTTTAAGGAACATCGCACGGCGGCCCTGGTGGCCCGTCTACTCAAGAGCTGGGGGTACCGGG
>JBEKVI010000013.1:0-87957 GCA_049514215.1 Burkholderiaceae bacterium | reverse complement strand
GCGCTTCCATCGAAGAGGCCGCTCGACTGGCCATGACCCAGTTCGAGGCGGGACGCCTTGCGGAAGCCGAAACCATTTGCCTTCGAATCCTGGAGCAAGTGCCGGAACATCCCGAGGCGTTGCACGTCTGCGGGGCGATCGCCCACCTGTCCGGAAAGCACGGTCTGGCTTTAGCGCTGCTGGAGAAAGCGGCGCGTCTTTTGCCCATCGATCCCCAGGTGCAGTACAACTGGGGTGTCGTCCTGGCTGCAATCGGTCAGACCCATGCGGCGCGGCTGCGCTATCGCGCGGCGCTGGCGCTGGCTCCAGGTCACTCGAACGCGCTACGGAATCTGGGCAACTTAGCCTTTGAGGAAAGCGCGTACGCAGAGGCTGCGCGATGCTATGCCCAGGCGCTTGTGGTTCGTCCGGATCATGCGATGCTGCATCTTTCACTCGCGATGTCCCTCGTTGCCCTGCGTGAACTCGATGCGGCGCGGGATCACTATGAGCGCGCCCTGGCGCAGTCCCCCGAAGATCCTCTCGTGCGATGGGAGTCGTCGCTCTACTATCTGCTGGTGGGCGAGTTTGCGCGGGGATGGTTCTCCTACGAAGCCCGTTTTGCCGCCGGTGACGTTTGCAAGGTCTGGCATTACCCCTTTGCTTACGCTCGCTGGAAGGGCGAATCGCTTGCGGGCAAACATCTCCTCATCCACGGCGAGCAGGGCTTCGGCGATGAAATTATGTTTCTGTCGTTGGTTCCCGAACTGCTCACGCGAGGAGGACGGATCACCCTTGTGGGGCAACCTCAGTTGGAATCGCTCTGGCGCCATGTCTTTCCAGGGTGCCGCGTGCGCGCCCAGGCCCGCTGCGGCGATGCGGGATGGATCCAGCGGGCGCCGCTGTGGCTGGACGAGCTAGCAGGCGACCCTCCCGACTATCAGATTCCGTTTGGCAGTCTTGCGGCTCTGCTGCGTCCAAACCGCGCGGCCTTCGACCTACAAAAACCCTACATCACGATTGACGCGGCAAGGCAAGCGCGCTGGGAGCATTGGCTTGTCGAGCGACTCTCGTCGCGCCTTCAGCGTGATGCTCTACCGCGCCGGCGCGTCGGGCTCGCGTGGGCCGGTGCACCGGGAGTGGCGAACGCGGTCGCGGCCCGCAAAGACGCCCAGCGCAGCATCGGCGTTGCCTCTCTGATGCAAATCGCAGCCTACGATGGGGTGGATTGGATCGGCTTGCACACTCGCGCACCTGCCGAACATCAACAGGAGATCGATCTTCGCATTCTGGATTGCACAGCGCGTTTGACTGATTTCGCGGAAACCGCCGCCCTCATCGCTAACCTCGATCTCGTCGTGACCGTCGATACCGCGGTTGCCCATCTCGCAGGAGCCATGGGCAAGCCGGTTTGGATTCTCCTGCCCTTCGCCGGGGAATGGCGCTGGGGATTGGATGAGGGGCGCACGCCATGGTGGCCCACAGCCCGACTCTTTCGCCAGGATCGACCCGGCCACTGGGATAGGCCGATTGCGCGTGTGATGGCTGCGCTCGCCGCGCCTGAGGCCGCATGACGCGCGTCATTCTCGTTCGTCACGGGCAGACGGACTGGAATCGGGAGCGACGCTTCCAGGGACACATCGATGTACCCCTAAACGATGTGGGCCAGGCTGAGGCAGGACGACTGGCGCTGTGTCTCGGACGGCAATCCTTGGCCGCCATTTACAGTAGCGATCTGGCGCGTGCCCTCCAGACGGCACGCCCGGTTGCGCTTGCGCAAGGTCTGGCACTGAACACCGCCCCCGACCTGCGGGAGCGCAACTATGGCGTGTTCGAAGGAATGACGCTTGAAGAGATCGCGACCCAGTTTCCGCAGGAGTGCGATCGTTGGAGAAGCCACGATCCCGACTACCGGATTCCGAACGGAGAGAGTCAGTTCCAGTTTCGCAGTCGCATCTTCTTAGCCGTGGATGCCATTGCAATGCGGCATCCTGCAAGCACGATCCTCATCGTGACTCACGGGGGCGCCCTCGACATGTACTACCGTCGCGCCCATTCCCTGGCCTGGGATGCGCCCCGCTCCTGTCCCGTTCCCAATGCAGCCATCAACCTTCTGGACTGGACCCCGGATCGGGTCTCGGTCTTGACTTGGGCCAGTTCCGAGCACCTGGCTGAACACTGGAGTCCCCGTTCGGTTTGACTCTTGCAGTCCGAGCGGTCCGTTGCCCTATTCCCGCGTGACCGTTAGAGGACCGAAGGCCTGACAGACCGGCATCAATTGGACGCTATTGATGTTGACGTGCGCAGGACGGCTCGCCACCCAGTACACCGTCTCGGCGATGTCCTCGGCCGTCAGCGGTTGGGTACCATCGTAGACTTTGGACGCCTTCTCATCATCTCCCTTAAACCGGATGTTGGAGAATTCAGTGCCTCCGCACAGTCCAGGTTCGACGTCGGTGACGCGCACATTCGTGCCTTGCAGATCCGCTCTGAGGTTCAACGAAAACTGATAGACGAACGCCTTGGTCGCGCCGTAGACATTGCCCCCGGGGTAGGGAAATTGGGCGGCTACGGATCCAAGGTTGATCACGTGACCGCGTTTTCGCTCGACCATCGAGGGAAGCAGGGCGCGCGTGACGTACGTAAGACCCTTGATATTGGTGTCGACCATGGTGTCCCAATCATCCAGATGGGCCTCCTGGGCGCGCTCTAGACCCAGGGCCAGACCGGCATTGTTGACGAGCACGTCGATCTCTCGAAATTGCGAAGGAAGATCCGCTGCGGCTCGCGCGACAGCCTCCCGATCACGGACGTCCAAAGACACACAGAACAGTTTGGGCCCCAATTCTTCCCGCAGTGCGGCCAAGCGCTCCACGCGTCTGCCTGCAGCGATGACGTGATGTCCCTCTTCGACAAATTTGCGGGCAATCGCAGCGCCGAATCCGGCGGTAGCCCCTGTGACAAAAGCAATCATGGCCGGTCTTTCCGAGGTTGAGGTGACTGCATTCTCGCAAAAAAGTGCCACTATCGCGCGGCCAAGCCTTCGTCAGTTGCTCTCTTTGGGGGTGTCGCTTAAACTTTGCCCAGCGTTCCGTCCAGCGGGACTGGCGAATCGGCGCGACCGTGGTGATCTGGCTCGGGGCCCGGTTTGAAAGAAGCACCGGGGAGCGCAGGAAATCCGTGCCACGCCGCAAGTGCGTAGCACCGGCCGATCTCTGATTCCCGGGGTCCCGGGCAGAAAGCGCTGCCTGGCCGATTGATCCGCGCCGGAATGACCGTTTCCGGCGATCTGAGCGAATTCAACCCATAGGAAACACCATGTTTGACAAGTCCGTCACCCTCGCCCAGAGCGATCCGGAACTCTGGTCGGCAATCAAGTCCGAGAATCAGCGTCAGGAAGACCATATCGAACTGATCGCTTCGGAGAACTACGCAAGTCCGGCCGTGATGCAGGCGCAGGGATCGCAACTGACCAATAAATATGCGGAAGGCTATCCGGGCAAGCGCTATTACGGCGGCTGCGAATTTGTCGACATTGCGGAATCTTTGGCCATCGAGCGCGCGCGCACGCTTTTTGGAGCCCAAGCGGCGAACGTGCAGGCCAACTCCGGTTCACAAGCCAACCAGGCGGTGTTTTTTGCTCTGCTTAAGCCCGGTGACACGATTCTGGGGATGTCTTTGGCCATGGGAGGCCATCTGACGCATGGCTCACCGGTGAACATGAGCGGGAAGTGGTTCAATATCGTTAGCTATGGCTTAAATGAGAAAGAAGAGATCGACTACGAGCAGGTCGAGCGGCTGGCTCGGGATCATCGCCCCAAACTGATCCTGGCCGGGGCTTCGGCCTACTCGTTGCGGATTGATTTCGCACGCTTCGCCGCGATTGCCAAGGCGACAGGCGCCTACTTCATGGTCGATATCGCGCACTATGCGGGTTTGGTCGTCGCCGACCAATATCCGAATCCGGTACCGCACGCTGATGTAGTGACGTCGACCACGCATAAGAGCTTGCGCGGGCCGCGAGGGGGACTCATCCTCATGCGGCCTGAATACGAGAAGGCGATCAATAGCGCCATTTTTCCGGGGATCCAGGGCGGCCCCCTCATGCATGTCATCGCCGCGAAAGCCGCGGCCTTCAAGGAAGCGCTGTCTCCCGAATTCAAGTCATACCAGGCCCAGGTCGTCAAGAACGCCGATGTGCTCGCACGCACCTTGATCGCGCGAGGTTTGCGCATCGTCTCGGGCCGCACCGAGAGTCACCTCATGCTCGTCGACCTTCAACCCAAGAAGATCACCGGCAAACGCGCCGAACAAATCCTGGGCGAGGCCCACATCACCTGCAACAAGAACGCCATTCCCAACGACCCCGAGAAGCCCTTCGTCACTTCCGGTATCCGCCTTGGTTCTCCGGCCATGACCACGCGCGGATTTGGCGAAGGCGAGGCCCGCGCCGTGGGAGAGTTGATCGCCGATGTCCTAGACGCACCCGACGATGCCGAGAACATTGCGCGCGTGCGCGAGAAAGTCGCCGCACTCACGCGTCGCTTTCCCGTTTATGGTTAAAGCACGCACGAGCGGGTCCCCGGCGGAGGTTGCGCTTCGCCTTTCTCTTTGTGGCCCACGTAGCTGATGCGATGTCCCTTTTGCCAGCACGGTGACACCCAGGTCCTAGACACCCGCGTCTCGGAGGAGGGCGACTCGATTCGCAGGCGCAGGCGCTGCCCCAATTGTGACAAACGCTTCACCACCTACGAACGCATTGAGCTTGCGATGCCAACCATCGTCAAGAAAAATGGCAGTCGCGCCGAGTACGAGCGCGCGAAACTGTTGGCGAGCATCAAGGTCGCCGTCCGGAAACGCCCCGTAAGTGCGGAAACGGTCGATGCTGCTGTCGCCCGTATCGAAGAAAAGCTCCTCTCGCTCGCGGCGCGCGAGGTTGCATCGGACCGGCTGGGTGAACTCGTGATGCGAGAGCTCAAAAAGCTTGACAAGATCGCCTACATCCGCTTCGCTTCAGTCTATCGGAGCTTCGAGGACGTCGACGAATTCGCCGAGGTCATCCGCGAAGTGCGTCCGAGAAAGGGCGCGCGCCGGGTCGAGAATTAGGCCCGGTGGCGACGAACGGTCGTCAAGATCGGACGACCGGTCAACGCATCCGAGGGGTGGTAAGGCACAATCCTTACCGTGTCATCAAAAAACCGAAGCAGGGCCGCGGGGCGAACTTGTGCTCTCGCGACCGAGTCTGCGACGGGCCAAATTCAGGGATGGAACATGCGTAATCGGGAACACGGATTCACACTGATCGAACTGCTTATCGTGGTCGTGATCATCTCGATCCTCGCTGCGATTGCTATTCCGGCCTATCAGACCTACGTCCAGCGCTCCAAGCTCGTCGAAGCGGCGAACCAGCTCTCGAGCGACCGGGTGATCCTCGAGCAGTTTTATCAGGACAACCGCGCTTATACGACCACGGGTGCCTTTGCTACACCCTGCGGCGGCGGCGCGTCCAACGATTTTGCCAATGACAAGCTGCAGGGATTTACCATGAGTTGCGTGACCCAGACGATTAACGGTGTCCCCGGCTACCTGATCACGGCCACCGGAGGCTCAAACTTCTATGGGACGTCGACCCCCCAGACCGCGGGTGCCAGATACACAATTGATAACTACGGCAACCAGCAGACTTTAGGGCTTCCGAGCGGCTGGGGGGCATTGCCCAACCCCAACACCTGCTGGGTCATGAAGCGGGGACAGACATGCACCTGATGCGTCGATCGCCCATGAGCCCGCGGGGCTTTTCGATCATCGAGCTGGTGATCGTTCTGGCGATCGCGGCCATCATCTTGACCCTGGCGGTCCCGAATTTCCAGCAATGGATCGCCAACTCCAAGGTGCGCACAACGGCAGAGGCGCTGCAAAACGACCTGCGCCTGGCGCAGGCGACCGCGATGACGCAGGGCCGCCAGACCATTCTCGTCTTGACCAACAATCCCGCCGTCGGCATCAACGTCGCGCCGGTGGCCGCAGGTGCGCCCGCCTCCTATTGGTATGTTCAACGCACACCCAATACGTTGGACGTAGCGCAGGGCAATCCTACGGCGCTACCGATATTGATCAGTTCCAGCCCCATCGGGCAGACGACAGGCGTGACGATTACGACCGTGCCACTTCTGGGTGGCGTGACCGTGAATGCGGTTTGCTTTAACTCGCTTGGCCGGCAGGTGGCGGCGAGCGTGGCTCTCGGCAGTACGGTGCCGGCGAACGCGGCGTGCGTGCCACAAGCCGTCCAATTCAATATTGCGCCGCCCACGGGTGGCAACCGGCCTTTGGCAGTCCAGGTCAGCGCGGCAGGGACGGTACGCTCGTGCGATCCGAACGTTTCCCAGACCGCGCAACCTTTCGGTTGTTAGGAGGAGCCCAGATGAATCGCCTTCACCATCGTCAGTCGGGAATGACCCTGCTTGAGGTGATGATTTCGGTCTTGATCTTCCTTTTGGGAGTCATCGGATTGGTCGCCGTCATGGCGCGCGCGAATCAATTGGTGAACGACTCGGAAGATCGGAATCGCGCCGCGTTGCTGGCCAATGAGGCAGCTTCGCTCCTTTGGCAATACATTCCCTATACCACGACGCTACCGAGTGCCGTCTATACGGCCTGGCAGACCGAGGTCGCAAGCCCCGTGAACAACTCGGCCGGAACCACGAGCGGTCTGCTCGGACTGCCTGGCGGCGTGGGGACGATCACAACGAACAATACCGACATCTACGGCAACATCATCTACGACATCACGATCCAGTGGCAAGAACCCAATCAGGCAACCCCAAACCACTATTACACCGAGGTGGTCATCCCTCCCCTTGGATCCTAGTCGAATCGCTATGAGTCACTTCTCTCTGCCTGCCCCATCCCGAGCCCGACGCGAGCGAGGCTTTGGCCTTGTCGAATCGATGGTGGTCATCGTGATCATCCTATTCATGTCGCTTACCATCTTCACCGTGATGGCAGCGAGCGAAGGGCACAAGCGCACGACGACCTCGGTGAGCGACGCCGACCAGGAAGGCAGCTACGCGGTCTACACGCTCGATAAGGCAATCCGTAGCGCAGGTTCGGGTTTTCGTGCCGCCCAGGACTACTCCTATGGCTGTCCCGTGAGTGCCGCGCTCAGTGGAGCGGCGATCTTGCCGGTGAGCTCGGCTGCGAACCTTCCTCCCATGTTTCAGCAGGTCGATACGGACCTGGGCGGCGTCTATCGGATGGCGCCCGTGCTCATCGACAAGAATGCCTCTCTGGTCTCGGGAAGGCCGGCCTCGGATGCCTTGATCGTCATGTCGGGAACCTCGGGCTATGGCGAATTTCCGACGACTTTCCAGGAGCCTCCGACCATCGCCGGCGCTTCCGCACTGCTAAATTTGACTGGAACGACGGCATTTAATCCCAACGACCTTGTCCTCATCGTACAGCCGCCGGCAACCAATGGCTTGATGCTTCCTTGCGCGATCTCCCAGGTGGCCGGCACGGGAACGTGGCCTGTGGATGCCAAAGGCATCCCGACGCAGGCGCTGACCAATCCGCAACTGCCGCTTGCGGGCACCTATTTCTCGGCCGGCTCACCCGGGCTGACCTTCTCGCTGTCGACGCTCACGCAGACCGCTCAGGTCATGGACCTGGGTAATGCGCTCACCGATGGTCATCCTCAGTTCCAGCTTTTTGCCGTGGCCCAGTCGGCCACCGGTAACACCAGCATCAACAACTCGCTGAATTCGTCGCTATGGTCGTACGACCTGCTCTTCGGCGGAGCCACTGGAGGCACTCCGCAGGGGGTTTCGGTTGCCGACAGCGTCTATGAGATGCATGCACTCTATGGCGTGAGCAGTGCGGCGACGTGTGCGACGACTAATATCCCTCCGGGTTGCCCGATCACTTCCTGGGAGGATCCCGCTTCCGCTAACTGGAGCCTGAACGTTTTGACGAACGGCACAACCACGGCCAATGCGGCTCTCTACCGGATCAAAGCCATTCGGCTTGGAATCATCATGCGAGCCGCGCTCCCGGAGCAGAAGACGTCCGCGACCTCGACGCCCGTTCAGCTCACGACGGTTACGCTCTTCAACAATCTCTTGCCAGCCGGGGGTTCCGCTGCGCCCTACACGCGCACCTTCAATCTGGCCGGTGAGACGAGTTATCGCTACCGAACCATCGAAGTCACCATTCCCGTGCGTAACAACCTGTTCTGACCATGAATCCTCTCCGTACTCCCGGCCCACTCCCGCTTTCCGTGCGCGCGCCCCGCTTCGCAGGCCGGGCGGAAAAGGGAATCATCGTCATCATCACGCTCATTGCTTTGGTCGTGTTGCTCCTGTCGTCCATCGCGCTTGTGCGCTCGTTCACCAACTCGAACTTGGTCTCGGGCGCGGTCGCCATCAAGCGCGATATGGTGAATCAGGCGCAGCGCGGCCTGGTTCTGGCGAGCCAGACGTTCCAGCAAAACATTTTGCTCTCGGCGATCGCTAACCGGAACCAGGCTGTGCCGCAATTCAATTATTCGCCTTGTATTCTTCCGACCGATGCCTATGGAATTCCGATCATCATCGAAGACAGTGATGCGAACCTGACGGCGACCACTGATCTGGATGGCAATAACGACCCCGCATGTGCGTCCACCGCGATTTCGGCGGGGGTGGGCAACGACATCGCCACGCCTGAAGACAACAACACCGTGGGCATCCGATACGTTATTGACCGTCTTTGTTTGACGACAGCCGCGCCCTCGGCTGCCACGTGTGTGGTGTCGAATCTGGGCGCGGCGACCGATGGGACGCAGCAGTGGAAGCGTCCCAAGGGAATTGCCGCACCTGTTTATCGCATCACCGTGCGCGTGAAGGTGGGCAATCTCACAAGTTATGTCCAGGGGACTTATTCCTAGGCTACTGCCAGCGCGCCCTCGTTTCGAAGAAGCGAAAAGTGGGCGCCGTATCGATGACCGGAGCAAGAACATGAAGACCGCGATCCTCAAACACATCAACACCCCTCGGCTCCTCGCCCTGGGATTGGTGTGGGCCCTTTCCTCGGCTGCCCACGGCCAGACGACGCTCGCTGACACACCTCCGGTCGTGTCGCAGTCGATCCCGGGCAATTTGCTCCTGACACTTTCGGTGGAATATCCGACGGCGGTCAGCACGGCCAACTCTGCAGGGTATAACTCGGCCACGACCTACGTGGGTTATTTCGACGGCAACAAGTGCTACAACTATCAGTACGATCAAAAAACAGTTACCCCGCAACCTCAGCCCGCTGGCACGAATATCAATTCTCTGCCCCCCAACAGCTACTTCGACAATACCGAAACAGGCGCCGGAGCGACTACACCGGGCTCGGGCACGGGAAATTACTTCATGCCGGTGGGTGCGACGTCCGCCACGCATACATGCTCCGGCTACTGGAGTGGCAATTACCTTAATTGGATTGGCATGCAGAGTATCGATCCCTTCCGCTGGGCGCTTACCGGCGGCTATCGGGTCGTTGATCTGACGAACTACACGGTGCTGGAAAAAGCCTGGGCATCCGGGCAAGGTGGTTCGGGCGAAACCCCCAACAAGACGATCACCGGCAGCACCACGGTCAGTGGCCTTACGCCCTTTAGTTGGCCAGGTATCACGGTGCGCATCTGGGGTCTGGGTAATCGGATAGATTTTGCCGCGACCGCCGCAGCATTGCCAACCGGCACGACCGACTACACTGAAACACCCTGGAATCCGACGACGATGCCCGCGGCATCTCTGCCTATTACCAATGTTACTACGGGTAAAGCAGCCGTTTATTCAGTCAAGGGCCGTGTAGCAGCCTGCGTGGCCGGACTGCTAGAGACCAACTGCACGACCTATGGCACGGGCGCTAAGCCCGAAGGCCTGATCCAGCAATACTCGACGAGCATTCGATTTGGCGTCATGGGCTATCTGAACGACGCCAACATCAAGCGGGACGCGGGCGTGTTGCGGGCCCAGATGGAATTCGTCGGCCCGACCTATCCCGTTCCTGGCCAATCGGCTTCGCAGACCAACACACAGACCGAATGGAGTTCCTCGACCGGGGTCTATTTGTCCGACCCGGATGCCTCCGATCCGACAACGCGAACCCTTTGTGGTGGATCCCTCTGTACAACGGTGGCGGGCGGGCCCTTCCAGAGTGGAGTCATCAACTATCTGAACAAGTTTGGCGAGTCGGCACAGACCTACAAGACCTATGACCCGGTGAGCGAGCTCTATTACGCCGCCTATCGCTATTTCAAATACCAGATCGTCAATACCGCCGGTGCCGTGACCGCTCTGGGCAATGTCCCGCAGTGGAGTGATCTCACCACCGCGACGGGTCTCACCCAGCAGGAGACGTGGGTCGACGGTTTTCCCGTCATCACCACCTGGAACGACCCGATCCAGTACGCCTGCCAGAAGAACTTCATCCTGGGCATTGGTGATGTGAACACGCACGCAAGCGGCAATGTGCCAACCGGAACCAGTGCCCTGCCTCCCCAGGATAATGCGACCTATGAGCCGGCGCGAGAAGCCGCGGTCAATGCCGATAACACCATCAATGGCGTGACCTCCACCAACGACGTGGGCGTACTCGAAGGACTCGGAAGCAATCTTGGCGATACCAACGTCCCCTGGTGCTGCAGCGATGACGCGACCTACTTCATGGCCGGCCTCGCGCTGTATGCCCATACGCAGGACTTGCGCCCGAACGATCCTAAATTCCTTTCGGCCACGAACGTCTATGGCCCCGGCAACGGTGCCAACACGGGTTACAAGATCGCAATCCAGACCGTCGAAACCTATTGGCTCGACGTGCAGGAAGATCAGGTCTACCGCTATCAGAACCAGTTCTGGCTTGCAGGCAAGTACGGCGGTTTTGCGTATACGCCGGTGCCTCCTTATGCTCCCTATCCGACGACCACGCCCATCCCGCTGAGCAATTGGGCCAGTGGCCAGAATCTGCCGACGGCCGCCAAGGCCCCCACTGGTTACACCGGACCGTACGGCATTGGGGATTCTGCCCAGCCCGGCGGGACTGGGGTTGCTATGCCGAACAATTACTTCGGCGCAGGAAATGCACAGAACATGGTTGCGGGCCTGACGACGGCATTCGCCTCGATTACCTCCCAGGTGAATCAGATCAGTAGTCCGTTCGGTGTGGCAAGCCCGAACCTGGTCCAAGGCGGCAGCGGTTCGACTGCTTACGCCTCGCGCTACAGCTCGACCTACTGGTCCGGCGACGTGGAAGCCTACAACGCCATTTTCAGCAGCACCCTGAGCCTGACCGAAACGATGCTCTGGTCCTTGGAAGGCTATACCCAGGCCGCACCGAACACCGTGACGCCAGCTAATGAGATTCTGGCACTACAACTCGCGCCTTATATCACTGGAGGTGTGACCAAGTACGGTTGGGACACCAACCGCAACGTCGTCACCTGGAACGGTACCGCCGGTGTTCCTTTCCGCGCGACCACGATCACGACTGCTCAGTTGGCGGCGTTTACGACCGTCACGGGCGCCAATGCTCTTGTCCATACGCCGCAGCTGTATTTGAACTACCTGCGGGGAGACCGTTCGAACGAAGGGGTCCCGTCCTCGACCTCGGCGGGTTACCGCGCACGCGATCCGGCCACCGTTTTGGGCGACATCGTCGACTCGAACCTGACTGTGGTGGCCGCGCCAAACGATCCCTATGCGGACGTCTACAATCCAGGCTATTCCGCGTTTGTGACGACCTATACCAACCGGCTTCCCGTCGTCTACGTGGGTGCCAACGACGGCATGGTGCACGCGTTTAACGGCAATCCGAGTGGAGAACCCAATAGCACCGGCGGCCAGGAGCTGTTCGCCTACATTCCAAGCCTGCTGTTTCAAGGACCCAGTGGTACTCCCGCTGTCAATGGACTCGCTTCGCTTGGCGCCCAGCCTTTCTCGCACCATATGTTGGTCGATGCGACGCCCGAGGCGTTTTCGGTCGACTTCAGCTTTACCGGAGCCAGTCATCCGACCATTGGCGCAGGCAACTGGCACACCCTTTTGATCGGGGGCTTGGGCAAGGGCGGGCGCGGCTACTATGCACTGGATGTCACCAATCCAGCGGGCTTTAACTGCGTGGGTGTGGCCACGTGCGAGACCACGGTTGCAAGCAGCGTGTTATGGGAATTCACCGATTCGACCATGGGTTATTCCTTTGGCGATCCCATGGTGTTGAAGACCCAGAAATACGGTTGGGTCGTGGTCTTTACGTCGGGTTACAACACGCCTGACGGACATAATTATCTCTATTTCGTCAATCCGACGAACGGGCAGCTGCTCGAACGCGTGAGCACGTCCGCGCTCGATGGAGGCACGCCTACCAACCCGGCGGGAATGACCTACGGCTCCGGCTTCGTGGCTTCGTTTGCCGACAATACGGCCGATTCGATCTATGCCGGAGACCTCCTGGGCAACGTGTGGCGCTTTGACCTCACGCAGCCGCAGGGCACCTCGGCGCCGATTAACTACGTGCACTTCGCCCACGTCGTGGGTCCAGACGGCTATGTCCAGCCGATCACCGTGCGTCCGCTGATCGAATCCGATCCGACGACGGGCACGATCCGTTACGTCCTTTTCGGGACGGGCCAGCTCCTGGCAACGACCGATATCGGCAACACTCACATCCAGTCGTTCTACTCGATTCGTGACGGTACTGTCGCCGCATTTGCTTCGGCGACCACGCTGCCCACGGGTGTGAGTTTCCCCATCACGCGCGCCAACCTGGTACCGGATTCGGCGTCCTTGGCGATCGCGACGGGTGTCACGGGAACGGCGGCACAACCGGAGGGCTGGTATTACGATTTGCCGGCGGCCACATCGGGGCAAGGCTCGCCGCGTGTGAACATCAACCCTGTACCGGACTTCGGATTCGTCGCCTTCGCTGCAAACACACCCAACGGTGATGTGTGCTACCCGACCGGAACGAACCAGGTCTTCGTCTTCGACATTGCAGGGGGCTTCTCCGAACTGCAGAACTCGAGCCTGCAGACCGTCTTAAGCGAGTCCGTTCCCGGGGGAATGATCTCCTTCCTCGGTGTGGCACAGGCCCAAAGTGGAAAGAATCCGTCATCTCCGTTCATTCTTGCGGGAACGCCCGGGGAGAGTTCGGCAGGTCCGACGATCATTCAGCCGAAGGCTTCGGGAGGTGGTGCGGTCCACGGTCTGAACTGGCGCGAGGTGCCGACGGCTGATTAGACGATCACGTACCAGGGTGAGGCGAACTTGGCTCTCGTGATGGATTGGGTGCCGGCGCAGACCGAGGGAGCTTTGAAGCTTGCATCGGTGCTCTCGGGCGCGAACCGGGTGACGCTTTCGCGCCGCACCGAGTTTCGGATCCTCTCCGCCCTGGTCGTGTCGGTCGCGCTGCACGCCGTCGGTGCGGCCCTGATCTCGGGCGGGGTTCTCTTCGGCAATCATCCCCAGGCCAATGCGCGCTTCGAGGCGCGGCTGACGGGACCGGCCAAGAACTCGCGCGCGATCGAGGGCATGGCCGCGGTGAGCGAGGTCGGCAAAAAAGCACCGGCCCCGTCTACGGGAGCGACTGATCCGGATGCAACCCGTCCGGATTTAGCCCATCCGGGGGCAGCGCTCCACTCGGGCGAACTCACCTCGCAAGGAGAGAGCGCTGCCATCGAGCGGGACCTGCCAGCGCGGGATCGCATCGCGCACCGCAGGGAACTCGTCTCACCTTTTCTGCCGCCCGAACAGGTCGACCGGGCCGCATATCCATTGGGTTCCCCGAATCTTGCAGCACTGCAGTTTGTCACCGCCTACTCGGGCCTGCCGGTGCGTCTACGCCTGTTCATCGGCGCCAAGGGCGACGTCGTCGATGTGAAAACGCTGCGCTTCGTGCCCGGTGATGAGGAGGTGGCAACGCTGCTCGTCCAGGTCTGGAGCCGGGTGACTTTCGTACCGGCGCGTCGGGAAGGCAAGGATGTTCCTTCTTATATCGACGTCGAGTTTCATCTTTCGGACCAAGACGGCGATCCCATTGTTCGCTAGGCGGGCGATCGGCCGAGGTGGTGTTTCCGATCCCTTACCAGTTGGTTCGCTTGGTGCGAGTACTGACGGAGTCCACATGATTCAACGAATGGTTCTGGTGCTGGGCTCTGCGTTTGCGCTTTGTGGCGCGGCAGCGCTTGCAGACGATGCTCTACCCAAGCCCCTCGCATCGCTGCACGACAAGGGCTATCAGATAGAGAAGCACTTTGACGCGGGACATGGCTTAACTGGCTGGGTCGTGACGCGTTCGGGACAAAGCAATATCGTCTATACCACCAACGATGGGGAAGTCCTGATTTCAGGAAACCTGATGGACTCGCAGGGACACAATCTCACGGCCGGATTTGCCAAGGAATACATCGCGCACGTGGACTTAAAGCCCATTTTCGGCGAGCTGGCCAAGGCCTCCTATATCACCGAGGGCGGCGCCGGCGCTCCACGGCGCGTCATCTATGTGATCTTTGATCCAAACTGTCCTTACTGCAGCATCGCCTGGCGGGCGCTTCGCCCCTATCTCGCCAATGGCGTCGAGGTGCGTTGGGTTCCCGTGGCCTATCTCCAGGACGATTCGGCCGCAAGAGTCGCAGCGATCCTAGGCGCCAAGGATCCCGTTGCGAGCTTGGGGATCAACGAGTCACAGTTCGACACCCAAAAGCACCTCGGGGGAGTAGCGCCGTCGGCCACGGTGCCTGAGTCGGTCAAAGAGCTCCTAAAACGAAACGACGGGATCATGCAGCGCCTCGGATCGACGGCAACCCCGACATTTGTCTGGTCCGACAACCACGATCAGATCCAGTCCCAGATTGGTCTGCCCGATCCAACGAAGATGCTCGAAATTGTCGGGATCGCCAATCCGGGATAGGCGCGTGGGCCCGGCAGGCCCCGGCGCGGCGCGCTAAACTGGAGGAGGCGCGCTTTGGGCGCGAACTCAAACCGCTCCGGACATGTTCTCAGCCGAAGACCACGACTACATGCAGCGCGCGCTGGACTTGGCCGCGCGCGGGCTGTTCACAACGACGCCCAACCCCCGCGTCGGTTGTGTCCTAGTCCGAGACAACGCGATTATCGGAGAGGGATTCACCCAGCCTGCGGGCCAGAATCACGCCGAAATCGAAGCCCTCCACGATGCCCGACAAAAGGGGCTCGAGGTGCGCGGGGCAACCGTCTACGTTTCGCTCGAACCCTGCAGCCACTTTGGGCGGACGCCGCCTTGCGTGAACGCGCTCATCGACGCGGGCGTGACGCGCGTTGTGGCCGCCATGGAGGATCCGAATCCCCAGGTCTCCGGGAAGGGTCTTGAACTCCTGCGCGAGGCCGGCATCGAGGTGCGATGCGGGCTTCTCGAGAAGGAAGCGCGCGAGTTGAATCTCGGTTTCGTGTCGCGCATGACGCGGCACAGACCCTGGGTGCGCGCGAAGCTTGCAGCCAGTCTCGATGCCAAAAGCGCGCTCTCCGATGGGCAAAGCCAATGGATCACGAGTGAGGCGGCGCGGCGCGATGGACATAGCTGGCGTGCCCGTGCTTGTGCCGTATTGACCGGCATTGGCACGGTCCGGCAAGACGACCCGCTTTTGAGCGTGCGCTTCGTTGAGACATCGCGCCAGCCCGGACGCATCGTCGTCGACAGTCGTCTTGAGATCAGTCTGGATTCGAAGCTCGTGCGCTCCGCCGGAGTCGGCGGGGATCTCATCATTGCCCATGCCGTGCATCGTGAAGATGTCGAAGAGCAGCTGCGAGTGCGTGGGTGTGAGCTGGTCTACCTACCCGATGCGAATCGCAAGGTCGACCTCATGGCGTTAATGGGCGAACTGGCACGCCGCGGAATGAACGAGGTGCATGTCGAGGCCGGGGGCAAATTGAACGGTTCGCTCCTGCGCGCGGGGTGCCTGGACGAACTGATCGTCTACCTGGCCCCGACGCTTCTCGGTAACGCGCAAGCAATGATCGAGCTCCCCGCGCCCGCCACCCTCGATCAACGCGTGCAGTTCTCTTTTCGGGAGGTCGAGATTGTGGGTGACGACATTCGACTCATTGCGCGCCTGACCGAGGAATTAGGGGAGGGGAACGACTGATGTTTACCGGAATCATAGCGGCCGTGGGTGAAATCGAGGCGGTCACGCCAAGCCCGAAGGGAGCCGACGCGGGACTGCATCTGCGCATCGGCGTGCAGCGACTGCCTCTAGATGCGGTCCTGATTGGAGACAGTATCGCCGTCTCGGGCGTGTGCCTGACCGTGACGGCCAAGACTCCGGTTCACTTCGAGGCCGACGTCTCCGCGGAGACCCTAAGCTGCACCGTCGGACTCGATCGACCCGGACCTGTGAATCTGGAGACCGCCCTGCGTCTGGGAGATGCCTTGGGAGGGCACATGGTGCTCGGCCACGTCGATGGCGTGGGCCATGTCGTGCGGCTCGAGGCGGTGGGCGACTCTTTCGAACTCGTGCTGTCCGTTCCCGCCGCGCTCGCTCGGTTTTGTGCGTACAAGGGATCGATTGCGGTCAATGGCGTCAGCCTCACCATCAACCGGGTCGCCGACCACGACCGTGGGTCGGACATTTCAATCAACCTCATCCCGCATACCGTTGCGGCAACCACGCTCAGGCTGCTTGGTCCCGGTGCCGCGGTGAATCTCGAGGTGGACCTAATTGCCCGCTATACTGATCGGCTTTTGAGCGTGACCCCCCGATAGAGAAGTGCCGGGCCGTCTTGGCCGTCTTGCCTCCAATCCCATGCCCAATCTCTTTGATCCCTACGACCTGCGCGGATTAAGCCTTCCGAATCGGATCGTTGTTTCACCCATGTGCCAATATTCGGCCAACGAGGGATCGGCCGTTGCCTGGCACCACGCGCACCTCTCCGGTCTGGCTCTGGGGGGAGCGGGTCTCCTCTTTGTGGAGGCGACCGCGGTGAGCGCGGTGGGCCGGATTACGCCGCACTGCCTGGGGCTTTGGTCTGACTCGAACGAAGAGGCCCTGCGCGATGTCGTAAGCCTCGTGCGGTCGGTTTCTCCGATCTCCCTGGGCATCCAGTTGGCTCACGCGGGCCGCAAGGGCTCAAGCGAAGTTCCGTGGCGGGGAGGACAGCTGATTCGCATCGATCAGGGAGGCTGGCAGACGGTTGCGCCCTCAGCCGTTGCCCACCTGGAACACGAGAGCGCTCCTCATGCGCTTGTTCCCTCCGAGATGGCCAGAATCGTGACGGATTTCGTGAACGCGGCCGGGCGTGCCGTGCGGCTGGGCTTTGAGGCCATCGAATTGCACGCTGCCCACGGCTATCTCTTGCACCAGTTTCTCTCGCCCGTGGCCAACCGCCGCGCGGACTCTTATGGCGGCTCCCTTCTGAACCGCATGCGCTTTCCCCTGGAAGTCTTCGACGCTGTTCGCAAGGCGATTCCCGAGCGCATCCCCTTGGGGGTACGCGTATCGGCCACGGACTGGCTTGAGGACGAAGCCACTCCGTCCTGGAACCTTCTCGAATGCACCGAATTTTGCAGTGTCCTAAAGACCCATGGGGCTGATTGGATCGACGTCTCGAGCGCCGGCGTCTCGCCGCGCCAAAAAATCAGGATCGGTCCGGGTTACCAGGTGCCGTTCGCACAGGCGATTCGCCAGGCCACCGGGATGACGACCATCGCGGTGGGAATGATCACCGAACCGGCCCAGGCCAACGCGATCATCGCCTCGGGCGAGGCGGACTTAGTCGCGCTTGCGCGAGCGATGCTCTACGATCCGCGCTGGGCCTGGCGCGCGGCTGCGGCGCTTGACGCGACCGTGCGCGGCCCGCAGCAATACTGGCGGGGACTGCCCAAGGCGGCGGGACGAATCTTTGGCAATACCCCGATCGGAATGCGTTAGAGGCAGGGAATTTCAGAGACCCAGTAGAGCGGCCTCTCCCGGCAGGGCGGGTCGAGCCGCAATAAGAATTCGGCCAAGGGCCTATCGGGAAGGGGAGCGCGTGCAATCGGGTGCAAAGCGATGGCTGTGCAGGTGCTTAGCGCTTTGGCTTCTGGCGCCCGCGTCGGTTTGGTGCGCCTCGATCCAGACCTTTTCACCGCAAGGGGAAGTCGCTCAGATACGCCAGGTCCGTGCCACCTTCAGCGAGTCGATGGTGCCCCTGGGGGATGCAAGCCAGGCGGCCCCGTTTGAATTGGATTGCAAGCTTGCCGGGACGCCTCGCTGGATCGACGATCGCACCTGGGTGTTTGACTTCAAGGAAGACGCGCCCCCTGGCACCCGCTGTACCGCCTCCTTGAAGGCGGGACTGGCGAGCTTGTCCGGGCATGCAATCACCGGTAAGTCGAGCTATCAATTCAATACCGGAGGCCCAGCTGTCATCCGGGCTTATCCCTATCCCAATGGCAAAGACTCGGCCATAGAGGAAGAGCAGGCCTTCGCGCTTTTGCTCAACGGGCCGGCAACCCCGGAATCGGTGACGGCCCACGCCTATTGCGAGGTGACCGGGGTCATGGAGCGCATTGGCATAACGATCGTGACCGGGGCCGCTCGTGCGGCGATCCTTGAGGCGGTGCATCTCAAAGCGCAGGCGCAGCGCAGCCTTGTGGTGCGCTGCCAAAGACCTCTGCCCTCGGACGCGGATGTCACCCTCGTGTGGGCGCGGGGCATCGCGACAGCCAGCGGTGTGCAATCGAGTACGGACCGCAAGCTCGCCTATCACACGCGTGCGCCGTTTACGGCGAGCTTCACGTGCGAACGAGAAAATGAGCACGCCAACTGCCTGCCGATCCGCCCTTTGCGCATCGAATTCTCAGCACCCGTGTCACGGGCGCTGGCACGTCAGATCGTGCTCGATAGCGGCGATGGCCGGCGCGCGCCGCTTCTGGTCCACGATGGGGGGGAAGAGCGCGAGGCATTGCTTAGCGAAACCGAGGCGGGAGAGCGCAAATCCTTCCTCTTTTTTGGGCGGACCGGGTCCAAGGTGGATGCAGGAGCCGACGCGGGCACGGTCACGGCCGTCGAATTTCGACCGCCTTTTCCCGAGAACGCGAGCTTGCGCATCGAAATTCACAAGGGCCTGATCGACGACAGCGGTCGGCCCTTGACGAACGCAGCCATGTTTCCGCTGACGAGCAAAACGTCGAGCGCGCCTCCGATCGCCAAATTCGCCAGTGCCCCGTTTGGCATACTTGAGTTAAACGCCGATCCGATTCTGCCCATCACGGTTCGGCACGTCCAGGTGGACCTGGTCGGAAAAGACCTGACCGTTGCCGCCGGAACACTGCGGGATCTGAACGTGTCGAGCGATCAGGCCATCATGCACTGGATGGCCCGGATCAACCGCTATCACGAGGCCACCTTGACACCGGAGGAGAGGGCGATCGATACCGGCCAGCCGTATACGCCGCCACCGAAACCAGCCAAGCGACCCGGCCAAATCCAAGACGCGCCGGTCGAGCCCGAGGGCATACAGTCTCGCAGTGTGAGCCTCTTGAACCAGGAGCCGCGCGCGCGTGCGCTCGAGTTGCCTCATGCCTCCACCGATGCGGCGCGGGCTTTCGAAGTCATCGGCGTGCCCCTTCCCGAGCCCGGCTTGCACGTCGTCGAGCTGGCCTCGCCGAGGCTGGGTGCCGCGCTCCTCGACAAGCCACAGCCGATGTACGTTCGCACGGCCGTCTTGGTCACCAATCTAGGCGTGCACTTCAAGCATGGTGTGGTCAATTCCGGGGTCTGGGTGACGACCCTGGATCGAGCCCAACCAGTCGCCGAAGCTCATGTGCAGATTTCGAATTGCCGGGCCGAACTCGTCTGGGAAGGCACGACAGACGCAAAGGGATACGCCCAGGTCGATAAGCCGCTTGCCGAGCTTGAAGACTGCGGCGTCGATGCCGGCCTGCCCGCAGACCAGACGGGTTACTTTGTTTCCGCGAGAAAGACCGACGCGCAGGGCCGGGCCGATATGGCGTTCGTCTATTCCGGCTGGCAGGAGGGTATTGAGTCCTGGCGGTTCCATCTCTCGGGCGGCGACTATGGTTCGGATGCCTCGCGCATTCTGGTGCATACCGTCATGGACCGTACGCTCTTGAAGGCGGGGCAGACGGTTTCGATGAAGCACTTCGCAAGAAGGCGACTTCTCGTCGGTCTGGGTCTCGTGCCCGCGGCTGAACTGCCCGACACCATGACGATTATGCATGTCGGATCGGGACAGAAATACACCTCGAGCCTGCGCTGGCCCGATGGGCGCCACGCGGAGACGAGTTTTAAGATCCCGACCGATGCCAAGCTCGGGGTCTACACGGTCACCTTGTCCAGAGACGATGTGGAATTCGAATCGGGCGAGTTTCGCGTGGAAGAGTTTCGTTTGCCGGTCATGGTCGGGCGGATTGTTGCCCCCGCGGGGCCGCAGATCCAGCCGCGCGAGGTGCCCCTCTCCTTACAGGTGAACTACGGCAATGGCGGGGGTGCAAAGAACCTTCCCGTGCGGGTGTCGGCCCAGCTGCGCGAGGCGCCTGCGGCCGGCCCGATTGCCACCGAGAAATTTCCGGGGTTCACCTTCGAGCCTCCGGCACCCGCCGAGGAAACGGCGGGCCGCTCGCCTTTTTCCGAGCCCTACGTGGGGGAAGACGACGAAACCGAGGAGGCCGAGACACCTGTCTCGCACAGTCAAATCATTGCAGACAAGCGTGCCCTTACCTTGGATGATCAGGGCGCGGGCCATCTCACCTTGGATGCGCTGCCGGCGGTGACCGCGACCAAGGATCTGGTGGTGGAGGCGACCTACGCGGATCCCAACGGAGAGATTCAGACGCTCTCGCAGACGCTCACGGTGTGGCCTTCGGCCGTCGTTGTGGGATTGAAGACAGACGCCTGGGTCTCCGTGGGACAGAAACTCTCCGCGCAGGTGCTCGCTCTGGACACGTCGGGCAAGCCGCTTCCAGGCATATCCGTCACGGTGCGCGCCATAGCGCACCGGACGACCTCGATTCGCAAACGCCTGGTGGGCGGTTTCTATGCGTTCGACAACCATAGCGAAGACCAGGATCTGGGCGAGTTCTGCAAGGGCACGTCCGACGCGCGGGGACTGGTGCTGTGCGAGGGTGCAGTCGGACAGACGGGCAACATCGAACTCGTCGCGACAGCGAGCGACATCGCAGGCCGCGCGGCCAAGGCGGCAAGTTCGGTGTGGATCACGCGCGAAGGGGAGATCTGGTTCGGCGCGCAAAACGATGATCGCATGGACGTCATACCGGAGCAGCGCCGCTATGAGCCGGGACAAAGCGCGCGTTTTCAGGTGCGCATGCCGTTTCGTTCGGCAACGGCTTTGGTCGCAATCGAGCGCGACGGCATCATCGAGACGCGCACCTTGAACCTCTCCGGCAAGGATCCGACCATCGATATACCGGTGAAGGCGGAATGGGCCCCGAATGTCTTTGTCTCGGTCCTTGCGGTACGCGGGCGCCTGCGCGAGGTCCCGTGGTATTCGTTGTTTACCTGGGGCTGGCGGACTCCCCGGGAGTGGTGGCACGCGTTTCGCGACGAGGGCAAGCTCTATCAGGCTCCTACAGCGATGGTCGATTTGTCCCGACCTGCCTTTCGCTACGGGATCGCGGAGATCGAAGTGGGTGATGCCGCCCACCGTCTGAAGGTCGAAGTGACCACGGACAAACCGACCTATCCGATCCGCGCCCAAAGTCATGTGCACATCAAAGTCACACAACCGAACGGGCACGCGCCCCCGGCGGGATCCGAAGTCGCGGTCGCCGCGGTCGATAAAGCCCTGCTTGAGCTTAGGCCCAATACCAGTTGGGATTTGCTCTCTGCAATGATCCGACGTCGCGGCTATGCCATCGAGACCGCCACGGCGCAGATGCAAATCATCGGCAAGCGTCACTTTGGCAGAAAGGCCGTGCCCACCGGCGGCGGAGGGGGTCAGTTTCCAACGCGCGAGCTGCTCGATACCCTGCTTCTGTGGAGTCCCCACGTCAAGCTCGATGAGAAGGGCGAGGCGGCGCTCGATGTTCCCTTGAATGACGCGCTCACGGCGTTTCAGATCGTCGCCATCGCCGATATCGTGAGCCCGGAGAGCGCGGCCTTGTTTGGCACGGGAAAAACGGAAATTCGATCGACCCAGGATTTGCAGATCATCTCGGGTCTTCCACCGTTCGTACGGGAGGCGGACCACTACCGCGCGATGATCACGTTGCGCAACACCACCAACGAAGCGATGGACGCCAAACTCCACGCCCACGTCGGCGCACCCTCGGGTGCCGCAGTCGAGCTTCCCGATCAAACGGTGCATCTGGCTCCCGGTGCGGCCGAAGAGAGCGGCTGGGATGTGGACGTGCCGCTCAACGTCACAGAACAGGACTGGCTCGTCACGGCGGATTCAGGCAAGGCGGGCGACCGTCTTAAGCTCTCGCAAAAGGTCGGCGTGGCCGTGCCCATCACCGTCCAGCAGTCGACTCTGGTACAGCTCGATCATGTCACGACGATTCCCATCGCGGCGCCCGAGAAGGCCCTGCCCGATGCGTCTGGCAAACCGCGCGGCGCCATCGACGTCACGGTCAAGCCGAAGCTTGCCGACGGACTCGCAGGGGTCGGTAGCTACTTCTTGGCCTATCCCTGGCACTGTCTGGAGCAGGATGCATCGATCGCTGTGGGTCTGCGCGATACGGTGCGCTGGAAGAAACTCGTCGACGTCTTGCCCCTGTACCTCGACCAGGACGGACTTGCCAACTACTTCCCTCCTCGGGACGCAGCGCCGGCGCGAGGCAGTGACACCTTGACGGCCTATCTACTGAGCCTGTCGGCGGCCGCCTCCGAGAACGGCCAGGACTTCACGATTCCCGCAGCGCTTAAGGCGCGCATGGAGGCCGGTCTTACGGGGTTCGTCGAGGGCAGAATCAAGCGCGATTTCTGGGTCCCCGAGTTCGCGCGCAATGGCGACCTGGACGTACGCAAGCTGGCTGCAATCGAGGCGCTGTCACGCTCGGGCAAGGTTCGAGCGCGGGCATTGGGTTCCATCCAGATCGTTCCCAACCAGTGGCCCACGAGCGCGCTTTTGGATTGGTTGGCGATCCTAGCACGCGTGCCCGATATGCCGCAGCATGACGCACGCGTGGCCGAGGTCGAACAGATCCTGCGTTCGCGCCTGAACGTCGCCGGAACGCGCCTGGGGTTCTCGACCGAGCGGGACGACAACTGGTGGTGGATCATGGCCAACGGTGACGTCAATAGCGTGCGCCTCATCCTGACGATCCTGGATCGCCCCGCGTGGAAGGAGGACGTGGCACGCATCGTCACGGGCGCTCTGGAGCGGCTGCAGCGCGGCCACTGGTCTACGACGACGGCCAACGCGTGGGGAACGGTCGCAATCGACGCGTTCTCGAGGCGATTCGAGCATGATCCGGTCACCGGCAGCACCGAAGCCCAGATCATCCCTGGTGGCGCCAAGGCCGTCTTGGACTGGGCCCGGCAGCCGGGCGGAACGACCCTGAACTTTGCATGGCCCGCATCCTCTGCAGGCTCCGCGCCGACCGCCCTGAATGTCACCCAAGCCGGAGGCGGCAAGCCCTGGTTGACCGTGACCGCGCGCGCGGCGCTGCCGCGGGAGACGGCCTTTGCTGCGGGCTATCAAATCACGCGCTCTGTCGTGCCGATCGAGGAAAAACTCAAGGGTCAGGTCAGTCGCGGCGACGTCTGGAGAGTGCATCTGGAAGTCGACGCGCAGGCCGATATGACCTGGGTGGTCGTCAATGACCCGATTCCCAGCGGAGCCAGCCACCTGGGGACAGGTTTGGGACGGGATTCGGCGCTCGCGCAGACCGGCGAAAAGCAGGACTGGCGGGGATGGCTCGCCTTCGAAGAGCGCAGCCTGGACGCCTACCGCGCCTACTATGCCTATCTTCCCAAGGGCAAACTGGTCATCGAATACACGATCCGTATCAATAATGCGGGCGACTTCAACCTGCCTGGGACCCGCGTCGAGGCCATGTACGCGCCGGAGGTGTTCGGCGAGCTCCCCAATTCGGTGGTGCATGCACTACCCTAAACTCGCCCGAATACTCGCGACGGCGCTCGTCGTTTGCGGGAGCGCTCAGAAAGCGCTGGCGGTCGTCACCTTCGATGAGGTGAAAGCCCGCTATCGGTCCTCGCAGACCGTGCTGCTGGATCGCAACGGCGTTGTGATCCAATCTCTGCGCACGGATCCGGTTCAAAGAAGGCTCGACTGGGT
Organism: Burkholderiaceae bacterium; assembly: GCA_049514215.1. GTDB lineage: Bacteria > Pseudomonadota > Gammaproteobacteria > Burkholderiales > Burkholderiaceae_D > BOG-994. The sequence continues at coordinate 63,724 of JBEKVI010000013.1, read as the reverse complement.
CGCGCTCGCGGACGTCTCACCGGCCTTGCGCGAGGCTATCGTCTATTCCGAGGACCGGCGCTTCTACGCGCATGGGGGCATTGATTGGAAGGCCGTGGGCGCAGCTGCCCTCACCAACGCTTGGAGTACACATGCACGCGGGGCCTCGACCTTGACGATGCAACTCGCCGGCCTCCTCGATTCGGACCTGCGAGCGACACGCAACGGGCGCAGCTTTTCCAACAAGCTCAGGCAGGCCGCCTTTGCCCTCCAAATCGATCGGGACTGGAAGAAGGATCAGATCCTCGAGGCTTATCTCAACCTGGTGACTTTCCGGGGCGAGATTACCGGGGTGGGGGCCCTGTCTGCGACCCTCTTCGACAAATACCCAAGCGGCCTGGATTGGCGCGAGGCGAGTCTGGCTGCGGCGCTGGTGCGTGCGCCCAACGCCGCAGCGCCGGCGGTGGCCGCGCGGGCCTGCAGCATTTTGCGCGGCGAAGGTTGGGGCGAGGAGTGCGTCGGGCTTTCCGAGTTTGCCTCGGACGTCTTAGGACGAAAGAGCGCCGCCCGTCTGGACCCCGCAACCGATCTGGCGCCTCATCTGGCGCATCACCTCATGGCGCAGACATCAGAGGCGCGCATCGCGACGACATTGGATGCAACCTTGCAGCGCCACGTCCAATCGACGCTCAAGCAGCAACTGGCCGAACTGAACCAGCGCCACGTCGCCGACGGTGCGGTCATCGTTCTCGACAATGCGAGCGGAGCGGTCCTGGCATGGGTCGGCTCCAGCGGTGCCCGCTCGAGCGCTCCCGAGGTCGACGGGGTCCTCGCGCCCCGTCAGGCCGGCTCGACCCTGAAGCCCTTTCTTTACGAATTGGCCCTCGAGAAGCGCTGGCTCACCGCTGCGTCGCTCCTCGACGACGCTCCGCTTGACCTCGCCGTCGGGTCGGGCCTGTATGTTCCCCAGGACTACGAGAAGGACTTCAAGGGGCCGGTGAGCCTGCGGACCGCCCTGGCCTCGTCGCTGAACGTACCGGCAGTCAGAACGCTCGTCATGATGACTCCCGAGCGCTTCTATGAGCGTTTGGTCCAGTTGGGGTTTCGCCTGCGCGAGACGGGCGACTACTACGGCTACAGCCTGGCCTTGGGCTCGCCCGAGGTGGATCTCGCCACACTCGCGAACGCATATCGGACCCTGGCCCGGGGTGGGCGCTTCTCGCCCTGGCACGCACGCGAATCGGACCGTTTTTCGCCCGGTGTTGCGCTCCTGGACCCAAGGGCTAGTTTCATCGTGACCGACATCCTTTCGGACCGCAACGCGCGTGCGCTGACCTTCGGGATGGATAACCTTCTTAACACGCCCTTTTTCTCGGCCGCCAAGACCGGGACCAGCAAGGATATGCGGGATAACTGGTGCATCGGATACTCGCATCGCTACACAGTTGGCGTGTGGGTCGGCAACGCGAGCGGTGCACCCATGTGGGACGTCTCCGGTGTCAGTGGTGCAGCCCCGATCTGGCGTAGCGTGATGCAGTTTCTCGAAGAAAATGACGGCGATCTGCAGCGCGCGCAGAGCCCCGTGCCGCCCGCGGGAGTCGTTTTGGCCCGTGTGCGGTTTCCAGAAGGTCTCGAAGCGAGCCGTGAGGAGTGGTTTCTCGAGGGCACGGCGCAAACTGAGATGGCGCTCGCCAATACCGAGCAGGTCGCCCGTTCGCGGATCGCATCACCCACCGATGGGACCATCGTAGCGCTTGATCCCGACATTCCTGCCCGGGCACAGCGCCTACGCTTTCGTACCGTGGCGCAGGCAGCGCAAAGCGGGTCGTGGCGCCTGGACGGACGGATTCTGGGGCACGCAGGCCCCCTGGATTGGGCGCTTTGGCCCGGCCGTCACGTTCTAGAGTTGGTCAGTGCCCAAGGGGCCGTCCTGGACCGCGTGCAATTTGAGGTCCGCGGAGCGCAACTTCGGGCTGAACCGCGCCCCTCGTCCAAGCCGGGCCTAACCAGGCCCGTGTCCTTGCGGCTTGCAGGGGAATCCGAAGACGCACTGCCCTAGCCTGTTAAAATCGGGCTTCCTCCTACCGGTCCAGACGATGGACCGCCATTCCCATGTCGATCGCCCCCATTTCCGAGATCATCGCCGAGCTTAAGGCGGGGAAAATGACCATTTTGGTCGACGAGGAGGATCGCGAAAACGAGGGTGATCTCATCCTCGCTGCGGATTTCGTCACGCCGGAAGCCATCAACTTCATGGCCCGCTACGGTCGCGGACTTATTTGTCTGACGCTCACGGAGGAGCGCTGTCGACGCCTCGCACTGCCCTTGATGGTTGCCACCAACGGCACCAAGCATGGCACTAATTTCACGGTTTCGATCGAGGCGGCCGAAGGCGTCTCGACCGGGATCTCGGCGGCCGACCGCGCACGGACCGTGCAGGCCGCAGTCGCTGCGAACGCGAAGGCTTCCGACATCGTGCAGCCGGGACATATCTTTCCGCTGCAGGCCGAAGCCGGGGGGGTACTGATGCGCGCCGGTCATACCGAAGCCGGCTGTGACCTCGCCGGGCTCGCAGGATTGACGCCGGCCGCCGTGATCTGCGAGATATTGCGAGACGATGGGACCATGGCGCGGCTGCCTGATTTGGTCGAATTTGCGCAACTGCATCAGTTGAAGATCGGTACCATCGCCGATTTGATCCACTATCGGAGCGCGCACGAGAGTCTGATCGAACGGGTCGCCCAACGCGATGTCCAAACGCTGCACGGGCGCTTCCATGCAATTGCCTACCGAGATAAGCCGAGCGGAGCTGCGCATCTGGCGCTCACGCGCGGCGTGATTGAGCCGGATCTCGAGACGCTCGTGCGCGTGCACGAACCTCTTTCGATTCTCGACTGGATCGACACCGGTACCACCACCCATTCCTGGAGCGTTCAGCATGCATTGCAAGCGATTGCCAAAAGCGAGCGGGGAGTGTTGGTCATGCTGAACTGCAACGAGACGGCACCCCGGCTGTTCGCGCAATTTGCTGCGTTGGCTACGTGCGGCGAGGAGGCCCACGAGGACCGCCCTCCCACACAATCCAAGATGGATCTGCGCACTTACGGCATCGGTGCACAAATCCTAAGAGACTTGGGCGTGGGAACCATGCGACTCCTCGCCAAGCCGCGCAAGATGCCGTCCATGGCCGGCTATAACCTGTGTGTGAGTGGTTACGCCGAAGGAGAAACACGGTGACTGTGGAAGGGATCGAGCCCGACGTCGACGGCGCGGGTCTTCGGATCGGCGTCGTCCAGTCGCGCTTTAACCCCGAGGTTTGCGCGGGGTTGCGCGACACGTGTCTGTCCGAGTTGTTGCGCCTGGGAGTCGCACCGGAGGACATCCTGCTCGCCGAGGTACCTGGTGCCTTGGAAATCGCGCTTACGCTCCAGAAGATGGCCGATTCAGAGCAGTTCGATGCACTGATCGCCTTAGGCGCGGTCATTCGGGGCGAAACCTATCATTTCGAACTGGTGGCCAATGAGAGCGCGGCGGGCCTGACGCGCGTATCACTCGATTCGGGCATCCCCATTGCCAACGGTGTCTTAACCACCGACACAGACGCGCAGGCCCTGGCCCGCGTGGCCGATAAAGGACGGGATGTGGCCCGCGTTGCCGTTGAAATGGCCAATCTCGCCAGCACGCTCGAGGCGCTCTCCTCCGGGGCAGAAGGCGACTTGGCCGAGGACCTGGACCGCGAATGATCCAAGGTCGTTCCCCGAAAATAGACAAAGACGGAGCAAGCCCCAAGGCTCCGCCCAAGAGCGCGCGTCGTCGTTCACGCGAGTTCGCTCTTCAGGGGCTCTACGAGTGGTTGCTTTCGGGACAGAACGATGCTGAAAACGGCGGAGCCATCGAGGCACATATCCGCGAGACGGTCGGATTCGCCAGAGCCGACGCCGGTCATTTCTCAGAGCTCCTGCAAGGCGCGATGCGTAACGCGCCGGCGCTACGCACCAGGATCGCACCCCACCTCGACCGCCCCTTCGCCGAACTGTCTCCGGTCGAGCACGGGGTTTTGCTCATCGGCACGTATGAGCTTGCGCATCACATCGAGATTCCCTACCGCGTGGTCATCAATGAGTCGGTGGAGCTCACCAAGTCCTTCGGCGGCACGGACGGCTTTCGTTACGTCAACGGAGTGCTCGATAAAGTCGCAGCCGAGCTCAGACAGCCCGAAATCACCGCCGCGAAGTCGCGCTAGCGCTGCGCGCCTCGGATATGGGCGAGTTCGAATTGATCGAGCGCTACTTTGCGCGCCCCCTTCGACCGGGCTCGCCCTTCGTGCTAGGCGGGGGCGACGACTGCGCACTGATGGCTCCTCGATCCGGATACGAACTCGCGATCTCGTCGGACATGCTCGTATCCGGTCGGCATTTTTTTTCCGATACGGATCCCGAAGCGCTAGGCTACAAAAGCCTCGCCGTGAATCTCTCGGATCTGGCGGCGATGGGCGCGCAACCCCTGGGATTTACTTTAGCCCTTGCGCTCACCGAGGCCAAGCCGAACTGGCTTGAGGCATTCTCGCGCGGACTCTACGGTTGCGCTGACGAATTTGCCTGCGAACTGGTGGGAGGGGATACGACGCGAGGTCCGCTGACGATCGCGATCACGATTTTCGGTGAGCTGCCGCGAGGCTCGGCGCGGCTGCGCTCCGGCGCCCGGTTGGGTGATGACATCTGGGTCTCCGGCCACCTGGGCGACGCCGCTTTTGCGCTCGCGATCCTAGAAGGCCGGGCGCATGCCCCGCCCGAGGTTCTCAAGGCGGTCCGGGGCGCACTCGAGACGCCTGTGCCGCGTGTCGCGCTCGGCGGGCTGCTGCGTCCCCTGGTGCATGCCATGATCGATCTGTCTGACGGCCTGGCCGGCGATCTTGGACACGTGCTCAAGCGCTCGAGCCTTGGCGCTCGAATCGAACTGCGATCGATTCCCATGGGACCCGAACTCGCCTTGCAGGAGCCTTCCTTGCAGTTGAGCTGCCAGCTCTCGGGAGGGGACGATTACGAATTGTGTTTTACCGCGGCCCCTCATGCCCGCGCGGCGATCGTATCGGCTGGGGAGTCCCAGGGTCTGAAGCTCTGGCGCATTGGAAGCACCGTGGCGCAGAAGGGCATCGCATTCATCGAGCCGGATGGCTCGCCTGTGACGCTGAGCCCCGAGCTCACTTTGAAGGGCTTTGACCACTTTGGCTAGTCGCGCCTTCCACACCCGAGCAGGCACGACCCAGGTGTCTTGGAGGTTCATGCTCGCCCATCCATCCCACTGGATCGCACTGGGATTCGGCAGTGGCCTGTTTCCGATCGCTCCGGGGACCTGCGGCACTCTTTTTGGATGGTTGCTCTTCGATCTGGGGCAGCCGGCACTCTCGTTTTGGGGGAGCTGGCTCACCCTTTTGGTCTCGCTCGTGGTGGGAACCTGGGCCTGCGAGAAAACCGGCCGGGACCTCGGATCTCCCGACCACGGTGCCATGGTGTGGGACGAAATCGTGGCCATCTGGCTCGTGCTCTTGTGTGCTCCCCCCGGATGGGCTTGGCAGTGCGTGGGCTTTATCCTGTTTCGCCTTTTCGATATCGTAAAGCCGCCGCCGATCCGCTTCGTGGATCGGCGATGGAAAGGCGGCATGGGTGTCATGGCCGACGATCTCGTGGCGGCGTTTTTTACGCTCCTGGTCATGGCACTCCTCAAGCGCCTAGTCCCGGTCGCGGCGCTCGAGGTTTTGCACCTGTCGTGATGCCTTTAGCGTGGGAGATGACCGATGGACGATGAGACCTTGGCGCTGGCTAAGATATTTGGCCAACGGCTCCTTGAGCGCAGACGAACGTTCACCTGTGCCGAGTCCTGTACCGGGGGCATGCTCGCTGCCGCCATCACCGACGTCGCAGGCTCGAGCGGCTGGTTCGAGCGTGGCTTCGTGACTTACTCCAACGAATCCAAGATGGAAATGCTTGGCGTGTCCGAAGAGCTGCTCAAGCGCGAAGGCGCCGTGAGCGAGGCGACTGCCCGGGCCATGGCCGAGGGCGCTCTCGCGCATAGCCGTGCTGATCTCGCTGTTTCCATCACCGGCATCGCGGGTCCTGGTGGTGCCGTGCCCGGCAAGCCCGTGGGGACGGTCTGCTTCGCTGTGACCGATCGCACCGGTCCTGCTCAAGTCCAGACCCGGCATTTTGACGGCGATCGTGCTGCCGTGCGGCGCGCCGCAACGCGCTTTGCCTTGCAAAGCGCTCTTGCGTGGCTGGCCCAACACTAAGCTCGACTTTCCCGTATCTCTGGAGCGACTTGTCTATCGACGTCGCGTTCTACCAGGCCAAGGCCGCCCAGGTGTGGGGCAAACTCGATAGCGCCGCCCGGATCAGCAGCGCAACGCACGACCACGATGGAAGCGCACGCTAGCCGCGGATGAGTCGGTCGCGCAAAACCTCGTTCGATTAGTCGGGTTTGCGGTGGATGGGATCCACCCAGTAGACTTCTTCGACTTTTTCTGCGGGCTCGATATCGATATTCACCACGACGGCTTCGTTGTCACTGCGCACCAGCACGCATTCGAGCGGTGCATTCGGGCTCGCGTTGATCTCCTGGTGCGGCACATAGGGCGGAACGTAGATGAAGTCACCCGCCTCGGCTTCCGCGGTGAACTCGAGATGATCGCCCCAGCGCATGCGCGCGTGACCGCGCACCACGTAGATTACGCTTTCCAAGGCCCCATGGTGATGCGCGCCCGTCTTGGCATTGGGGTGAATGGTCACCGTGCCCGCCCAGAGCTTTTGAGCACCGACGCGCGCGAAGTTGATTGCGGCTGCGCGTTCCATACCGGGCGTCTGCGCCGTGTTCGAATCGAGTTGATTGCCTTTGACGACCCGCACGCCTTGCGCGCGCCAATCGATTGGATCCGGATTGCTGGGCATGCAAATGCTCCTCTGGTCTTCGCGCTAGCGGTGACGGTTGATCTCGTCGCGTGTCTCTAGGGCCACGCGTCTTGCGGCATCGGCAAAGTCCTCACCGCCGCTCGCGTAGAGGATGGCCCGGGATGAACTGATCATGAGGCCACCCGCATCGGTCTTACCCCCGACGACGGTTGCCTGGATGTCACCACCCTGGGCGCCGATGCCGGGCACCAGAATCGGCATATCGTCGACCAGATCGCGAACCCGCGAGAGCTCGCGAGGGAAAGTCGCACCCACCACGAGACCGCACTGTCCGAGCGCATTCCAACGGCGCGCAACCATGTTGGCCACGAGTTCGAACACGGGGCTGCCCTCGCAATCGAGAAATTGCACGTCGCTGCCGCCCGGATTTGAAGTCCGGCACAAGATAATCGAGCCCTTGCCACGGTAGCTTAGGAACGGCTCGATCGAATCGGACCCGAGGTAGGGAGACAGAGTGACGGCGTCGGCTTTGTAGCGCTCGAAGACTTCACGAGCATAGTATTCCGCGGTTGATCCGACATCCCCGCGCTTGGCATCGAGCACCACCACCACGCCCGGATAATGGGACTTGATATAGGCGATGACGGCCTCGAGCTGGTCTTCGGCGCGCTCGGCCGCGAAAAACGCGATCTGTGGCTTGAATGCGCACACCAAGTCATGGGTCGCATCGACGATCGCCTTGCAGAATTCGTAGATCCCGTCGGCTCGCTCTCGCAGCGAAGCGGGAATGCGCTGAAGGTCAGGATCAAGCCCCACGCACAGGAGGCTGTTGGAGCGGGCCCAGCGATCCTTGAGGGCCTTGGCGAAGGGCAGGGCGGGTTGGGTAGAATGCATGGTTGGCTAAAGTCACATTGTACCGGATCAAACCCGTTCGCCGAAGCATGCGCTTTGCGCCCTTTGGATTCACCCCTTGCACTCCACTTCCCTTACTTCCCGGCAACTTTTGCTTCTTGCGCTTCTGACCCTCTTTTGGGGAATGAACTGGACCGTGATGAAGATCGGCGTGCGCGAACTGCCCCCGATCTGGTTTCGTCTGTTGGGCGTGGCGCTCGGAACGATCCTGTTGTTCCTCTACGCGCAGCTGCGCTCGATCTCGCTTGCCGTGCCTCGGGGCAGCTGGATGCGCCTGTTTGTGCTGGCGTTGCCGAACATGATCATCTGGTATCTGGTCGCCATCCTCGCAATCGCGATGCTGCCTTCGGGCCGTGCGGCCATTCTGGGCTACACGATGCCTCTCTGGGCGGCCTTGATCGGCGCGATTTTTCTCAAGGAGCGCTTGCCGGGTCGAATCTGGTTCGGCGTGGGGTGCGCATTTCTCGCAACAGGGCTGCTGGTATCCGGAGAGTGGGAAACCCTTTCGGGCCGACCGCTTGGAGTGGCTCTCATGCTCTTCGCCGCCTGTGCGTGGGGCGCTGGCACGCATCTTTTGCGGCGTCTTCCGATTGACCTGGATACGCTGGCCTTGACCTTCTGGATGATGGCGATCACCAGTGTCGTTCTGCTTTTTGCAAGCTGGTTCTTCGAGCGGCGCGACTGGATCTTGCCCACTGCAGTCCAGTGGATGCCGATCTTCTACAACGCGGTGTTTGTGCTGGGGATTTGCAATGTGGTGTGGTTCGCGCTCGCCCGCAGCCTTCCACCGGTGGCGAGCGGCTTATCGGGCATGTTGGTGCCGGTTGTGGGCGTTTTCTCGGGCATGCTGCTGCTGGGAGAGGCGCCGTTGTGGCGGGATTTCGTCGCGCTCGCCCTCATCTTGCTCGCCCTCGCGACCGTCGTTCTCCCGGCGCGCACCCCTGTAGCAGCCTCCGAGGCGGCGTGAGAGAAGCGCTGCGGGAGCTTAGCGCGCGCCCTGCTGTCCCTCGGCCAGCCGGCCGGACGACCAGATGTCGGCTGAAGCGTGGGCGACGTCGTTAAACGAGCGCGTCTCCTGGTAGATGCTGCGCAGTCGGTCGGCGTCATTGCGACGCGTCACCGCGGATTCGTAAAGCAGCTTGAGAGGACGTGTCGTGCCGATCTCGGAGGCGAGCTCCCACAGCCCGTCGATGGTCTGGCAGATCATCTCCCCGAGCTCTTGCTTGGCTCCGGTCACGGCGTCGATGAATTCGCCCGACAGACCATAGCGTGCAGCATTGAAGCGGTTGTAGCGATAGGGTAGATAGAGGCGCTCGTCGGGCATGCGCCCGGGCTCGCGCAGCATCTGAAGCGCAAGCGTTTGTGCGAACGCCGCCAACGCGGCCGCCTTTTCGACCGTCAAAGGGGTGTCACAGATGCGCAGTTCGATGGTGCCGTACTCCGGCTTGGGCCGGATATCCCAGTAGAAGTCCTTCATGCTGGAGATGATCCCCAGGTCCTTCATCTGGAAGTAGTAGTCGGAGAATTCACGCCAGTTGCGCACGAAAGGAATCGTGCCCGAAAGTGGAAATGCGTTAATCGAAGTCAATCGACTGCTCGAGAAACGCGTGTCCTGGTTCTGATAGAACGGCGATGCCGCCGAGAGCGCAATGAACGCCGGGACGTGATAGGACATGAGATGCAACAGACGCACCGCCTCGTCGCCGCTGGTGCAGCCGATATGGATGTGTTGGCCAAAGACGGTGAACTGCTTGGCGAGATAGCCGTATTTGTTCCACAGCATTTCGTAGCGCTCGCCCTCGAAGATGCGGCGATCGCTCCACATCTGAAAGGGATGTGTCCCGCCGCCGGAGATGCCGACATTCAGAAGCGACGCTTTCTCGACCATGATGTCGCGAATCGCGACCAGGTTCTCAAGCAGACCCACGTAGTGCCGTTGCACGGCGGAGTTCAATTCGATCATGCTCTGGGTGATCTCCGGCTTGACCTCCCCGCCGCAGTCCATGTCCTCGAGCAAGGTCAGAAGCTCCTGGGCCGTGGTGGTCAAATCGTAGTCACGCGTATTGACGCATTGGAGCTCCAGTTCGACGCCGAAGGTCAGGCTCGCGGAATCGCGGAAAATCAGTTCGGGCATTACTCGTTCCTTTAAGAGAGCGGCTCGATCTCACGCGCCTGGCGCAGCGCGATTTGCAGCAGTATGGGCCCTGCGATCTCGAGGATCACCACAGTCGAGAGGAACACCTCGAGCAGACCTGATGCGAACGCGTGGTACTGGTTGGTTGTATCGAGTACGAGCAAAGCCGTAAAACCCGACAAGGGTGTCAGGCCCAGCGCGACCAGTCCGGCGCGCGATAGGCCCAGGGGAGTCAAAGCGGCCAGTCCATAGATCGGAATTGCCTTGCCCAGATAGCGGGCCCCGATCAATGCGGCGGAAGTCAGAAGGACCTGCGAGTCCCAGGTGAAATGCCAGGCGGCGCCCGCGCTCACAAAGAGAATCACGCAAAACAGCTCGGCCGTGACCCCAAACTCGATATGCCGGATAAAGCGGCGTGGGTTGGCATTTTTTGCGAGCACACCGACCGTGAGCAAGGTGCACAGTACCGAGAGCTTCAACGCATCGGCCAGGCCCACCCCGAGCAATACCATGCTGATGGCCAAGACCAGTTGCGGAGCGTCGTCCTTGCCGAACCAACGCGCAAGACCATGATAGACCGCAAAGACGACGAGCCCGAGCGCAAACGAACCCAGGAGCAGATAAATCGAGTGGAACAGGACTGCCGGCACCCCTCCCTCATAGGAGAAGTGAACCCAAGAAAGCAGCGTCGCGCTGATGACGAAGGCAGCCATGCTGTTCAGTGCGGCCAGAGTGACGATGCGGCTGGTCACCTGGCCATCGGCGCCCAGATCGCGCACCATGTACATCACCACCACAGGTGAACTCGAGATGATGACCGCGGCAAGCAACGAGGCCTCCAGTTTCGTGTGATGGAAAAGGGTCAGTACGCTAAAGGCGAGCAGCCAGGTTAGAACCATCTCCGCGACCGCCGTAATCCAGAGCCAGCGCTCGCGCCGCATCCAGTCCAGGTCCAGTCTTTGGCCCATCTCGTAGAGAAGCATACCGAGACCCACATCGATAAAAAGCCGTAGATCGTTGCGAACGCCTTCCTTGATGATCCCAATGCCCGGGTCACCCAAAATGGCCCCGACTGCGACGTAGCCAAGTACGCGGGGCAGTCCGATGCGACGCGTAAGCTCGCCCCCGCCGTAGCCCAAAAGCAGCAGCACCGCCGAGACCAATAGCTGCCAATTGGTCAACGGAAAGTGGGGCAGGTAGGGTGTGCTGTGCAAGCGTTATTCCTCGCGATCTCCAGCGACCCGCGTTCTAAGTTCTTGAAGGCACTGGAAGTATTTTGCCCGACCGGATGGGAATGGATGCCGGGACGGGTCGTAAGACCGGCTTGGTGGGCCAGACTGGGCCATGGTGTCTTACTGACCACGCCAAGCGGGAAAGATTCCTTTCCCCGGGGCCTGGGGCGACCCACGCTCCCGGAGTTCTTGCTTACACCGCGATTTCCCGCGATCATGGCCCGACCCCTCTTGGAGCCCGCTCGTCGATGAAGGAAACGCAATTCGTGGCACGGCGCGAAGCGGATTGGGCACGCTGGGATCGTTGGCTTGGCATCCGACCTAAGGATGATCATCGCAAATCGTCCAGCGCGGGCTCGTCATGGGTGGCAGACCCTCTCGCCATCCCTACATCGGAACTCGCCAGGCGTTTTCGTGCCCTGTGCTATGACCTGGCCTTGGCCGAAGATCGCAACTATTCGAGTCAACTCATCGACCGGCTCCAACACCGTGTGCTGGTGGCGCATCAGACGCTCTACAGTGCCAAGCGCCGCATCGGTCAGGCGGTGGTCGATTTTCTCGTCGGCGGATTCCCCGCGGCAGTCCGACGCGAAAAACGCGTCGTTCTGGTCTCGGCGGCCCTGTTCTTTGTGCCTCTTCTGACCCTTCTCGTGCTCATGCAGATTTTTCCCGAGAGCGTGTATTTTCTGCTTTCGCCCCAGGAGATCACCCAGTTCGAGCAGCTCTACTCGCCCCATCTGCAAAGCACCGGCCGGCCCGCCTCGATGGACTGGAGCATGTACAGCTTCTATATCGCCAACAACGTCAGAATCGATTTTCAGTGCTTTGCCGGAGGCATCGCCTTCGGCCTTGGAACGGTCTTCTATCTGATTTTCAATGGCATGAAGATCGGGGCGGTTGCGGGTTATCTCACGCACTTGGGCTTTATCACGAGCTTTTGGGGCTTCGTGGCCGGGCATAGCAGTTTTGAACTCCTGGGTGCCGTATTCTCCGGCGCTGCGGGCTTGAAGATTGGACTGGCGATGGCCGCACCGGGTCGCCGAACGCGAGCCTTTGCGCTGCGCGAGGCAGCGCGGAGAGCCATTCCCCTGCTCTACGGCGCGGCCGCGATGACCTTCGTGGCTGCCATCATCGAAGCCTTCTGGTCTCCGCTGACTGTGATTGCGCCCTGGATCAAATATGCGGCGGGAATCGCCCTTTGGATCACCCTCGTGGCGTATTTCTTCCTCGCCGGTCGCAGCGTATCCGTGACGGCTGCATGATCTTAGAAGACTTCGCTCTGGTCTTGCGCAGGCGACGCCCGTGGGAGGCTCTCGATCTCGGGATGGTGATCGTCCGTCGCTGGCGATGGGTGGCACTGCGCGCGTGGTTGGCCACCTATGGACCGTTCGCCTGTGCCTGTGCGCTGCTGCTTTTTTGGGACTGGCGTGCCGCGTGGCTTGTCCTATGGTGGTCGAAGCCCCTATTCGATCGGGTCTTGCTCTCCGTCTATAGCCGCTCGGTGTTTGGCTCGGTTCCTTCGCTGTCCGAATCGCTGGTCGCGCTGCGTGGTTTCCTCGCCACGCGCCAACTCTGGGCCGACCTGACCTACCGAAGGTTCAGCCTGCGCCGCAGCTTCACCTTATGCGTGACGCAGCTTGAGGGACAGTCCGGGGCGGGGCGCGCCCTTCGCGTGAATGTGCTTGCCCAATCGATCAGCGGGTGCGCTGCGTGGCTGACGCTGGCTTGCGGCAGTTTTGTCCTCCTCGGTTGCATCACCTTCGTTGCGGCTGTCCGCGCGCTCGCCCCTTTGGGCGTGACCTGGGCCAGCTGGCTGGGAGGGCCGTTTGCCGGGCGAGCCCCGGAATGGGCCGACGCTGTCTTCCTCTTTGCGCTCCTTGCGGTCTCGGAGACTTTGTTTGAGCCCCTGTATGTTGCCTCGGGATTTAGTCTCTACCTGAATCGGCGCAGTGAACTCGAGGGTTGGGATCTCGAACTCGCATTTCGTCGCATGCAACAACGCTTGGACGGTCTGCGCGTGGGTGGGCCGGTCGTGGCCATTTTGGTTGCGGCGGTCTTCATCCCATGGTTTTCGCCCAACGCGGTCTGGGCTTTGCCTGTCGCAGTGGGCGAACCGGGGGTGGGCACTTCCGCGGTGGTCGTGCCCCTCAATAAAGGCCTGCCTCCCGCTTTGGATCTCGCACCAGAGAAGGCGCGTCGAATCGCTCAGGATCCGGTCTTCGGCCACAATGAAATCGAGTGGGTCTGGATGCCCCGCATGGATCCCGCTACGCCACGATCCGACGGCTCGCGCTGGCTGCCTGCGCTCATGCGGCTCATCGCGAGGTTGAGCGAGACCTTGGCTGGATTCGGAGCGTGGATCGTGCGGATCCTGCTCTTTATCGCGCTCGTGTGCGCCTTCCTCTACGCCGCCAAGAAAAACTGGTTCATGAGCGCCACGTCCCCTCGCTCCAAGCCCTTGCCCGAGACGCTCTTTGGCGTGGATGTCAGACAGGATCGATTGCCCGTCGAGGTGGCGGAGACCGCACGGCGTCTGCTCGAGGAAGGCAATCTTGCCGGATCGCTCGGGCTGCTCTATCGGGCCAGCCTCGTGGCTCTCGTGCACCGCGTCCAGGTGCCCTTTGAGGATGGCGATACGGAGGAGGGGTGTCTGGGTCGCGTTCAGAGTTGGGTAACCCCTGTCGTATTGAGCTACTTCGGCGCCTTGATCGATGCTTGGCGCATGACCGTCTACGCCCATCGCCCACCACCACGGGAGAGGATTGCCGAGCTCTGCAAGGACTGGTCGACGTACTTCGGTCCAGAGGCTGTTTTGGAAGCTCATCGTCCATGAACCGTGCGATCGTGTGGTGGCCGACGCTCGTCATCTCGGTGGGCCTCATCGCCGCGACCTGGATCTTCCGAAATTTCGACCGCATCCCGAACCTTGTCCACACCCCGCCTGAGCAGGAGGCACAACGCAACGGATATCTGGCTCTCGAGCGCTTTGCAAAGGCCATGGGCCGTCCCATGACCGTCTCAAGCGATCCGAGAGCGATTGATGCCTTGGTCAAGCCGGGCGTCTTGATTCTCGACGAAGGCGGGGGCAGGAATCTGGGGGCCTTGCGCCTACGCTCCCTCCTGTCCTGGGTCGATGCCGGGGGGCATCTCATCGTTCCCGTGGGATCGCTTGACCGTGATCCCTTGATCGAGGCGCTCGGCGTGAGACTCGCCGCGCGGGCTCCCGCGTCCGGCCCGTCACGAACGCGCCTTGTGCAACCGGAGAAAATCCGGCTGCATCCTGAGGGATCGCCGCCGGGCTTCGTGCTTTCAGTCGACGAATCCGGACCCGTCCTCATCGCCGGTGCCGTCCCGCCCGAATGGAGCGCCGGGAGCCCGGGCAGAACGGCCATCTTGCACTTTGTTCGCAAACAAGGTGCAGTCACGCTCGTGAGCCCTTGGAGCGTCTTGGCGAACAATGCGGCATTGGCTAAGGGAGACAATGCGGGGGTGGTGTGGCTGCTGCTGAATCTGGTCGATCGCGCCGGCCCGGTGGTTCTCGTGACCCGGATTCATGTGGCCACGATCTGGGAATGGCTACGCGAATCGGCCTGGTTCGTGCTGGTGAGCACGGCCCTTGTTCTCATGGCGTGGATTGCGCGTATCGCCCCGCGCTTTGGGCCACTCATACCGGAGCCCGCTCCTGACCGACGCGCTCTGGTCGAGCATCTGCAGGCGATGGGGCGCGCGCTGTGGCGCACGCGGGAGGACGAAGCACTTCGCTACTGGCTCTATTGCGTCCGTCGCGCCGTATTGTCTCGCGCGGCGGCCCGGAATCCGATGCTCCTGGGCTATTCGGATTTGGAGCAGGCGCGGACCATCGCCGCGCGCGTGTCCCAAAAGGCCGAACTCGACGAAAAGCGCGTTCGTATTGCGTTGGCGGGCGTCGCGACCACACCCGACGGAAGCGAAGCACGTCAAGGCTTCACGGAGATCGTGGCCGTGCTACAGAAGGTCGATGCCCAACTCTAACTGACTTCGTAAAGAAATCGCATGCCCATTTCGGAAGAAAATCTGCAGGAAGCAAGACGGTTCCTTGAAGCGCTGCGTGCCGAACTGGAAAAGGTCCTCATTGGACAATCCACGGTCGTCGTGGACGTGATCACCGCGCTCGTCGCCGGAGGGCATGTCCTCATCGAAGGTGTCCCGGGTCTCGGAAAGACGCTTCTCGTCAAAGCGTTGGCACGCGCGCTCAAGGGTGAGTTCTCCAGGATCCAGTTCACGCCCGATCTCATGCCGGCCGACGTAGTGGGGCACACCCTCTACGATGCGGCGACGAACCGCTTCGTCACCCGGTCCGGTCCGATCTTCGCCCATCTTCTTTTGGCCGACGAAATCAACCGGGCGCCGGCCAAGACGCAATCGGCGCTTCTGGAGGCCATGCAGGAGGGACAAGTCACGCTTGAGGGAAAGTCCTTGCCGCTACCCGCACCTTTCATGGTGCTCGCGACGCAAAACCCGATTGAACAGGAAGGAACCTATCCGCTACCCGAGGCGCAACTGGACCGGTTTCTGCTAAAAATCCTCATCGGCTACCCCAGCCAAGCCGAGGAACAAGCCCTCACGCGCGCCGTGACCGAAAAGAGCTCCGCCCAGTGGCTGAACGTGGACCGGGTCATCCCGTTTGCCAGCCCTGAGCAGGTCATAGCGCTGCAGACGATGGCAGCCAATGTGGAGATCGACGAGAGAGTCTTAAAGTATGCCGTCGATATCGTACGGGCCACCCGCGACGATGGAGCACTCGTGGCTGGCGCCGGCCCCAGAGGTAGCATCGCCCTGATCCGCGCCGCGCGTGCCCGCGCACTGTTTGCCGGCCGAGGCTTTGCCACTCCGGATGACGTCAAGTCGGTCGCGCTGCCCGCGCTGCGCCACCGCGTACTTGTTGCTGCGGAGACGGAAATCGAGGGGGTTGCCGTCGACAGCGTCTTGGAAGGTCTCCTTCAGCGTGTACCGGCTCCCCGCCAGTAGCCATGAGCATCAGGCTCCAATACTTGACGCCATCCCAGTTCAGCCGCCGCCTTCCTGTCCCCAGCGCCCGTTTGCTGGCCGCAGGCCTCGCCTGGCTCGGCCTGAGCGCGGCGTGCGTGGCATTCCCTGCGATGATTGTCGTGTGGGAAATCGCGGGTGCCATGCTCTTGGCGTCTTGTCTGGCCGACTTCTGGCTGGGTTGGCAAGAGGGCTGCCCGCTGGAACTGCGGCGCCAGATGTCCAAGAATTGGGCCTTGGGCGTGACCCAAACGGTACGGCTGCAGTTAAGGGTGAGCGGATCGTCCCGGCGCGTGCGCGGACGGCTCTTCGATGGTGTACCTGCGGCGTTTCGCAGCGTGGGGCTGCCGCGTGAGTTCTCCCTTGCCAATGCCCAGGTAGAGCATCTGAGCTACGAGGTGGTGGCGAAATCTCGCGGATCGCATCGGTTCGAGGGAGCTGACGTCGAGCTCGTAGCGCCCCTCGGACTCTGGGGCTTTCGATACCGCCTTGGGATTCTGGGTCAAGACCGTGAGGCGCGCGTCTATCCCGACTTCGCGCGCATTGCACACTACACCTTGCTCGCGACCGACCATCGCCTCTCCCAGATAGGGCTCTTGCGACAGCGGCGTCGTGGAGAAGGCCTCGAATTTCATCAACTGCGCGAATACCGAGAAGGCGATAGTCCGCGCCAGATCGACTGGAAAGCGAGTACGCGCCAGGGCAAATTGATCAGCCGCGAGTATCAGGACGAGCGCAACCAGCAGCTGGTCTTTCTGCTCGACTGCGGCGCTCGCATGGCCACGCGCGAGGACGAAGTCGTCGACGGTACGCGGCGCACGGGCCTGTCGCATTTTGACGAGGCGCTCAACGCGATGCTCCTTTTGAGCTACGTGGCGCTGCGCCAGGGTGATGGCGTGGGTCTGGCTACGTTTGGCCACCCTGTCCCGCGGTTTCTGGGTCCGCGCAGAGCGCAGGCCAGCTTGAACCAGATTCTGAATGCGGTCTACGACCTGGAACCCACGGAAATGACTCCGGATTTTCTGGAAGCCGCGCGTTGGGTGACGAATCGGGTTCGCAAACGCTCGCTCATCGTCATGATTACAAACCTGCGCGAGGAGGACGATGCAACCTTGCTGCCGGCGCTCAAACTGCTCAAGCGCCAGCATCTGGTCGTGGTCGCGAGCTTGCGCGAGCCCGGTCTTTCGGCCCTGCGCGCCCGTCCCGTGAAGCATTTCGAAGACGCGCTTGCTTACGCCGCCGCGAGCGAATACCTTTACGCTAGGCAGGCGCTCATGGCGCACCTGCGCAAAAGCGGGGTGCAATGCTTAGACGTGGCACCCTCCGAACTGCCGATCGGCCTCGTCAACGAATACTGGAAGATGAAGCGTCGTGGCGTGCTTTAGACCCAGTCCCTACCAGGAACCAAGAACCCGTGACCCAGATCCCTGACCCTCCTTCCAACCCCTACCAGGCGCCCAGCGCGCCCCTGGCGCGTAAACCGGTCCTCTCGGGAACCATCGTTCCAGGGGGCAGACGCTGTCCCCCAGGCGCAGGTTTGGAATGGATTGGACAGGGTTGGCGAATGTTCGCGGCCGCACCGGTTCCATGGATCTTGGTGACGTTAGCCTTCATCGTGATCTCGGTCGTCGTGTCCCGCATTCCGGTCCTGTCGATCCTCGGATGGATTCTGAGTACCGTCCTTATGGGCGGCATCTATCTCGGATGCAGGGCCCAAGATCGCGGCGAGCCCTTTGAGTTCGGATTTCTGTTTGCAGGTTTCAAGCAAGGTTTTGGTCCCTTAGCCGGCGTGGGTGCGCTTCTTGTCGCTGGGGAGATCCTGTTTATCGTCGTTCTGGTCCTGATCGCTCTCGCTTATGGATTCTCGGCGGCGACCAGTTTTGCCGACTTTCCGAGTCGCTGGGCGTCTCTTCCTGGCGCCATTGGCGCCCTCCTGATTGTGGCATTGATCGCCGTGGTCTACTTCACGGTGCTTGCGATGCTAGGCTACTTCGCTCCGGTTCTGGTCGCAGTCTATGGCGAGCCCGCGATACCCGCTCTGAAGGGAAGCTTCACGGCCTGCATGCGCAGCGTTCTGGCTCTGACCGTCTTCGGACTCGCCATTCTCGGATTGGGCATCTTGACGCTCTTTACGCTGGGTCTTGCCATGCTGGTGTTATTGCCCGTCTTCTGGGCGGCGACCTATTGCGCGGCCCGCGATATCTTCGAGACCTGATGCCGGCACTGGATTCGGCGCGTCAAATCGCCACTCCAGAAGGCTGCGCGCTGACGTTGCGGCTGGCCGGGCCCATCGTACGTTCGCGCGCTTTTTTCGTCGACGCGGCCCTTCGCGGCGCACTCCTTTTGGCCGCGACCCAGGTTCTGGTGTTTACTGGAACCTTCGCTCCCGGCCTGTTCGGTCTTTTGGTGTTCGCCCTGGAGTGGTTCTATCCGATCTTGTTTGAGGTCTTCTGGAAAGGGAGCACTCCCGGCAAGCGTCTCTGTGGGCTCGTGGTCTTGCAAGACGATGGTACGCCGATCGACTGGGGGACCTCGTTTACGAGAAACACCCTGCGGGCCCTGGATTTTCTGCCGTTTCTCTACGGGGTAGGACTGCTGACGATGCTCCTTGGGAACGGATTTCAGCGCATCGGTGATCTCGCCGCGGGCACCGTCGTCGTGCACCGGGATGATCCAGAAGCCCCCGTCATGTCCGACGAAAAGATCGCTCCTTTTCGCAGCCGCTACGCCTTGCAGAGGGACGAGCAACGCACGCTGATTGATTTTCTGCGACGCGCGCCGTTGTTGACCGAGGAACGAGGCGAAGAGCTGGCGCTCTTAACGGGGCCCTTGGTCGACGGTCTGAGTGCTCGGGCGGCTCGCGAGCGTGTGCTTGCGATTGGCCGCTATCTTCTCGGTCCGGATCGCTGAACGCGCATTTCCGGGATCGTTTCGCCAGGCGCATAAAAAAAGCCCCGCGAGAGCGGGGCTTTCTTCGGAACGAGGACGCCTTCGATTACATGTCCATGCCCATGCCACCCATGCCACCCATGCCACCAGGCATACCGCCACCGCCGGCAGGCTTGTCTTCGGCCAACTCAGCCACCATGGCGTCGGTGGTGAGAATAAGGCCAGCGACGGAAGCCGCATTTTGCAGGGCCATGCGCGTAACCTTGGCCGGATCCAAAACGCCCAGTTCGACGAGGTCGCCATAGGTGCCGTTGGCTGCGTTGTAGCCGTAGTTGCCCTTGCCTTCGAGCACCTTGTTCATCACGACCGAAGGCTCATCGCCTGAGTTCGCAACGATCTGGCGGAGGGGTTCTTCGACTGCGCGCAAAACGATCTTGATCCCCGCGTCCTGATCGTGATTGTCACCCTTCAGATCCTTGATGGCCTGACGGGCACGCAGGAACGCCACACCGCCGCCGGGAACAATACCTTCTTCCACGGCCGCACGGGTCGCGTGCAAGGCATCCTCAACGCGCGCCTTCTTTTCCTTCATTTCGACTTCGGTTGCAGCCCCAACCTTGATCACGGCCACGCCACCGGCGAGCTTGGCAACGCGCTCTTGGAGCTTTTCCTTGTCGTAGTCGGAGGTGGCTTCCTCGATCTGCACACGAACCTGCTTCACGCGCGCTTCGATCGTTGCGGCATTGCCTGCCCCATCGATGATCGTGGTGTTTTCCTTGGCGATTTCGACCCGCTTGGCCTGGCCAAGATCATTCAGGGTCGCTTTTTCAAGAGTCAGGCCGACTTCCTCGGCGATCACTTGCCCGCCCGTCAGGATGGCGATGTCTTCGAGCATTGCTTTGCGACGATCACCGAAGCCCGGCGCCTTGACGGCACAAGTCTTCAAAATGCCGCGGATGTTATTGACCACGAGCGTTGCGAGCGCCTCGCCTTCGACGTCTTCGGCGATGATCAAAAGGGGACGTCCCGCCTTGGCCACTTGCTCAAGTACCGGCAGCAGGTCGCGGATGTTCGAGATCTTCTTATCAAAGAGGAGCACGAACGGGTTATCGAGCGCGACCACTTGCTTGTCGGGATTGTTGATGAAATAAGGCGAAAGGTAGCCGCGGTCGAACTGCATTCCTTCGACGATATCAAGTTCGTTGTTCAGCGACTTGCCGTCTTCGACGGTGATGACGCCTTCCTTGCCGACCTTTTCCATGGCATCGGCGATGATTTTGCCGATGTCAGCGTCGCTGTTGGCCGAGATCGAGCCCACCTGAGCGATTTCCTTGCTGGTCGTGGTCGGCTTGGCGATTTTCTTGATTTCTTCGACGATCGCTTGCACGGCCTTGTCGATTCCGCGCTTCAGATCAGCGGGGTTAAACCCTGCCGCCACGTACTTGAAGCCCTCGCGCACGATGGCTTGTGCAAGCACGGTTGCCGTGGTCGTGCCGTCACCGGCGTTGTCCGACGTCTTCGAGGCGACTTCCTTGACGAGTTGGGCGCCCATGTTTTCGAACTTGTCCTTCAGCTCGATTTCCTTGGCGACGGAGACGCCATCCTTGGTGACGGTCGGAGCACCGAAGGAGCGCTCGAGAACCACATTGCGGCCTTTCGGACCGAGAGTCACCTTGACGGCATTGGCGAGGATGTTCACGCCATTGACGATCTTGGCGCGCGCATCATCGCTGAAAACAACTTGTTTTGCAGGCATATCAATACTCCTGAATTCGGGTTCTAAATGAGGGGAGAGGGTCGGTTACGCGGCTTTGACGCTGGAAGTCTTGCCTTCAACGACGGCCATGATGTCTTCTTCGCGCATGACCAAGAGTTCGTTGCCATCGACTTTGACGGTTTGGCCCGAGTACTTGCCAAACAGGACCCGATCGCCCACTTTGACTTCCAGGGCGCGGATCGAGCCGTCCTCGAGCAGCTTGCCCTTGCCGATGGCCAGCACTTCGCCCTGATCGGGCTTTTCAGCGGCATTGTCGGGAATGACGATTCCCGAAGCGGTCTTGGTTTCCTGATCGAGGCGTTTTACGATCACACGATCGTGCAGCGGACGAAGGTTCATATAATCTCCTTTATGATCAATCACTTAATGTTGGTTTCGGCAGATTTTGCGCGACAAGAGCCCCGCAGTGTGGGGTGCGATGGCGGGTTATTAGCACTCGCCACCAACGAGTGCTAATTATACGGGGGATTTGTCAAAATTCAAGACGGGGGCCGCTAACATCTTCACCCGAACCCTCGAATGGGCCATCGCCCGCCCTTAGTTGACGCCGTGGATTCGGCCGCCTCGGGGAGTTGTCGCAAGACTTGATGAGCGGGGTATCCGACGGCCGGGATCGGGCTAGACCGCAGCCTCGTCAAGGGAAGGCCTGCGCTGGCTTGGTAAGGCGCATCGCCCGGATCAGGATCTCGGGTCGGGGTTCCGCACTCGGCGGCAGGATCTCGTCTAGAACTTGGAGTCCGAGACTAAAGAGGTTCTCGATGAGGTCATTTGGTCCTGGCACGTCACGGTGTGGTTCGATGCCTTTGCGCTCTGCGGTTTGCGAGGCGTAACTCGAGAAGAAATCCTCACGCTTTGCACTTCTAACACGCCTTGTGTACTGTAACAGCCCGCAATACAGATCGACCGGGGTCCCACAGCAGGAAATGTCCAAGACCTCGTCAAATAGCGGGACATCCAGCAGGCCGTAGTCCTTGACGAGCGCCTCGAGTTCGAGCCGAAACGTCGCGAGGCGCTCCTTGCAGCGCAAGGTCGTCAACCCCGCTTTGTCTCTCGAACGCATCGCCCGCTCGATAAACTGGAGCAGCGCCTGCCTCGGGCCGTCTTCCATGAAATCGTTCAGAAGGACGACGAGCATCCGCACGTGCGGCTCGACGCAGGGCGAGGCATCGGTGACCGGTCGGTCGCCATTCAAGTGGGAGATGACGTTCATGAAGCAGCCGGCCCCGGTTTGGGTCACATCCTCGTGGTTACCGCGCAGCAGCCTGATGCTCTGAAGTGGAAGCGTGCTCATGGTCTCATTTGTTTTCTTGTCTGGCGTCCGCGTGTCTGTGGAAGCGCGAGGGCAGGCCTTCTACCCAAAGTTCGACAACACCTGCCGCGCTTAGGCACCGACGCCCTAATAATGTCCATTGATACCCTTGGCCAGCCCGCGCTTGCGATTGGTGTATTCGCCGGCCAGGGATCCCAAATGACTGCCTGCGGGCATGACCGGAAATGCACTGCTTGCCCGCACCCGGCCGGGGCCCGGCAGCGTACCGGCGTGGGCGGCCCGCAAGGCTTTTCCTGAAATCGGAGCTTGTGCGGCGGGGAGGGTGCGAGATCGCGCAGCCACATTGGCCCCTACAAGGAGCAACACGCTGATGAGAAAAAGGGCTCCGGCGCGGTCCCAGCTTCGCAATCTGCGGGTCATGTCGTCCCTAGACCGGTTCTGCGGGTTCGACAAGCGGCGGCTTTCTCGCCGCTGACTTTTCGGGCCCCATGAAAAGGGTTTGCACGGCAGGCACGACGACGAGCAGCATGATCGGGCCAAGCAACAGCCCGCCCACGACGACCGTGGCCAAGGGCCGTTGTACCTGGCTGCCAATGCTATGAGAGAGCGCAGCCGGCAGAAGACCGATGCAGGCCGACAAGGCCGTCATAAGCATGGGACGCATGCGCTGCTCACCCGCCAGAAACATTGCATCGATATTGCTCAACCCGCGCGTGCGCGTCTGGTGGTAGTAGGTGATAAGCAAGATCCCGTTCATAACCGAGACGCCGAATAGCGAGATGAAGCCGATCGCCGCCGAAATGCTAAACGGCAGGCCGGTGACAAAAAGCGCAAGTACCCCGCCGCCGATGGCGAACGGAATTCCTGATAGCGCAAGCAGGCTGTCGCGCAGGGAATTGAACAGCGCGTAGAGGAGCATGAGAATCAAGATCAGGCTGATCGGAACGATCACCGCGAGGCGCTTCTGGGCCTGTTTCAAGTCCTCGAATTCGCCGGCCCAGATGATGCGGTAGCCGCTGGGGACCTGGATGTTCCTCGCGATGCGGTCCTGAGCATCAGCTACCGTGCTGCCCAGATCCCGTTCGCGAACGCTAAATTTGATCGGGATAAACCGTTGGGTCGCCTCGTGATAGATGTAGGAAGCACCGGTATCCACGCTGATGTCGGCGACGCTGCGCAAGGGAATGTAAGCGGTCGCGCCGCTTGCGGTCTGGTAACCCACCTTGATCTGGCCGATGCTCTCTATGCTATTGCGATACTCGGGGAGATAACGAACTTCGAGATTGAACTGTCGTTCGTTCTCGAGGATGGTGCTGGCTGCTACCCCGCCCAGGGCCGCCTGGACGACCGCATCGACGTCGCCACTATTGAGGCCGTAGCGGGCAGCCTTGGCGCGATCGACCTTGATGTCCAGATTCGGTTGACCCAAGACGTTAAAGATTCCGAGGTCCGCGATCCCTCGCACATCCTTCATCTGTAGCATCACCTCGCTTGCGAGCTGCTCGAGAACGACCAGATTCGGGCCGATGATCTTGACCGAATTGGCCCCCTTGACACCCGAGATCGCCTCTTCGACGTTGTCTTGGATGTACTGCGAGAAATTGAACGTGATGCCCGGGAGCTCGTCGGCAAATTCGTGGGACAAGGTTGCGGTGAGTTTCTCCTTGGTTAACCCCGATGGCCACTCATCAAAGGACTTCAGAGGTGCGAAGAGCTCCACGTTGGAAAACGGCGATGCGTCGCTGCCGTTGTCCGGCCGGCCATGCTGCGAGACCACCGTCAGAATCTCGGGGTGCCGCAGCAGGATCTCGCGCATCCTGGCCGCCGCATGGGTTCCGGCATCGAGCGACATCGTTGGAGGCATGGACGCGCGGATCCAATAGTTTCCCTCCTCAAGTGCAGGAAGGAATTCCGACCCCAGAAAGAGCGCCAGGATGCCGGTGACCACGAGAAACAGCAGCCCACCTAGAACTACGATGGCGCGGTGATCCAGCGACCAGCGCAACACGGGCGAATAGATGCGACGCATCGCGCGCACTACGAACGTCTCGACGTCCTTCACCCGCGCAGGCAAGAAAACCGACGCCAGCACCGGAGTGATGGTGAAAGTCGCGATCAGTGCGCCCGCCAATGCGTAGGCATAGGTTCGGGCCATCGGACCGAAGATCTGACCCTCGACGCCTTGCATGGTAAATAGCGGCACGAACGCAGCCACGGTGATCATGACGGAAAACAGAACCGCGCGATCCACCTGCAGCGAACTGACGAGAATAAGCCGCAGACGATGCGTCCAGGTGCGCGCGCCGCTGCGTGAACGTGAGTCGGTCGGGTCAGGGCCGAAGCGGCCGTCGGCCAGGACCTTCAGAAGTGCGCGCCGGGCCCCGCGCGGCGCCTGAAAATTGCGAAAGATGTTCTCGACAAGGATGACGGCCGAATCGACGATGATCCCGAAATCGATCGCGCCGATCGACAGCAGGTTGGCGTCTTCGCCTTGCACGACCAAGAGGATCACGCTAAAGAGCAGGGCAAACGGGATATTGACGCCAACGATGATGGCGCTACGCAAATCGCCCAGAAAGATCCACTGGATCAAGAACACGAGAAGGCAACCTACAATCAGATTGTGAAACACGGTGTGCGTGGTCACGTCCACGAGCGAGGTCCGATCGTAGTAAGGCACTATCTTCACTCCCGGAGGCAGGCTTCCATCCCGATTCATCGTGGCGACCACCTCTTTGATCCGCGGCACGATCTCGTTGGTGTGCTGCGTGCGGCCCATGACCACGATGGCTGCGGCGATATCGTCTTGGCGATCGCGGCCCGCGATGCCCAGACGTGGCACGTAGCCGACCTCGACTTTCGCGATGTCCTTGATTAACACAGGAACGCCGTTGACCTGGGCGAGGACGACCTTTTCGATGTCGGAGGTCTTGTAACCCTGGGTCAGGTCATCGCTGCCACCCGTATCGATCAAGCCGACGCCACGGATATTGATGGACTGCTGCCCGACCGTCACCTCACGCCCTCCCACGTTGATGTTGGCGTTCCCCAGGGCTGTGATGACCTGGGTCAGGGTCAGACCATAGGCCTGCATCCGATTGGGATCGACGTTGACGTCGAATTCCTTGGTGGTCCCGCCCCAGCTGTTGATAGCGACCACGCCAGGAATTGTGGACAGGCGTCGCAGGATGATCCAATCCTGCACGGTGCGCAGATTGGTGAGGCCGAAATGCGGCGGCCCTACGACCTGATAGCGATAGACTTCACCCACCAAGCTGGACTGCTGGATCTGCGCAACCTGGTTTTGCGGCAGATTGACGTTCTGCTGCAGGCTCAGCGCGGCCTGGGTGTAGGCGAAGTAGTAGTCCACGCCGTACTTGAATGTCACGCGCACGAACGCAAGTCCATAAAACGAGGTCGAACGGACGTTCTCGATGCCGGGTGTGGAATACAACCCGATCTCCATCGGAGTCGTGTAATAGCGCTCCATCTCCTCGGCGGACAAGCCTGGAGCCTGCGCGGTGATTTCAAGAATGACCGGGGCCGGGTTCGGATAGGCCTCGATGTTCAGTTTGGTGATCGCAATGCCGCCTGCTCCCAGCAACAGCAAGAGCCCCAACAAGACGATGGCACGGCGACCAAGACACAGGGTGAGAACGGTTCTGAGCACGCATACTCCGATTGGGACGCGTCCTAAGACACGGCGGCTGCATTCACCATATTGCTAAGGAAGACGGCACCGTCGGTCACGACACGCTCGCCGGGAGCGAGCCCGTCGACGATTTGGTCGTAGCCGTTCTCCTGCAATCCGATGCGCACCGTGCGTCGCACGAAGTGATGCGTGTCGGTCGCGACCCACACCGTCATGGTGCCGTCGCCTTCCCGAACGACACCGTTCAGCGGAATGCCCAAGGCATTCATGGGACTGTCGACGTTGATGACGTAGGTTGCGAACATCCCGGGCCGCAATTCGTGCTTGGGATCGGCAACATCGGAGCGTACGAGGATCGTATGGGTGTTGGGGTCGACCGTCGCGCCAATGTTGGTGATCTTTCCTTCAAAGTCCCGATCGGGAAAAGCCGCAACTTTGACGTGAACCTCCTGCCCTTTGCGATATAAGGGGCTGTCCGTCTCTGCCACCTCGGCGAGCATCCACATGTGGGACAGGTCGGCCACGGAGTAGGGCGCAGGCGTGTTTCCCGGCTGCACCAGTAACCCTGGTTGCGCGTTACGTGCCGTGACTCGACCCGTAATGGGACTGCGCACGACCAGTGCCGGGTCGATCTTGCGCAACGCAATGATCTCGTCGATGTTTGGCTCGGACTTTCCAAAGACACGCACGGCGTCTCGCGCGGCCTTTAGCGTCCCCTGCGCGGTCTGTTCATCCGAGACGGCTTGCTGCAAGTCTTTTTCGGCGATCCCTTCGCGACCATAGAGTTCTTTGGCTCGATTTAAAGCCGCCGACGTCAGGTCCAACACCGCCGCAGCCGCAATCAGGTTCGACTCCGCCTGCACGAGATCGGGGCTATCAACGGTAAAGAGAAGCCCGCCTTCTCGAACGTCGTCCCCGACCTTGGCGTGCGCTTCGATGATGCGGCCGGGATAGGGTGTGAACACCTGCACGGCCACGTCCTCATCGAAGTCGATGCTCCCAACGGCTTCGCGCCGTCGAGGAAACGCCTGCGTTGACACCGCATCGACATGGACCGATTTCAGCTGCTTGTCATTCAGATCAAGGGCGGCCTCATTGGACCCGGATCGATCGCGCTCGCCTTTCGCATTGGCGGCATCGACCGCCGGACTCTGGGAGGCAGCCACTGCAGGCTTGCCTCCGGAACAAGCGTTCAGGGCAAGGAGTAAGGTCACGATCATCAACGCACTTGTTGACTTGGCGCATGCCTGCCACATTTCCATTTTCTTCTCTACGACGGACTGCGTATGTTCGTCTTCGCCAATGAGTCCTGTCTACGGTGATAAATCACAGTGGATTGGCGTAGGGGAGCGACTTACCATCGCTGCGACGTTCTAGAAAAGCGCCCCATGGTGACCGGCACACTTGATCGTGGCGAAATGGGAGAACCGGGTGTTATTGCGTTTCGGAGTGACGATACCTGTGATCGCTTCGGTGGCTTGCATCGCCGCATGCGCGGTCGGCCCTAATTACGCGCGACCATCGCAAAGTACCGGGCAGGACTATTCCACGCATCCGTTTGAAGCCACCGCGACCGCGCCCGACGTCGCCGGGGGTACGGAGCAAGAGTTCGTGATGGGCCGTGATATTCCGTTTACCTGGTGGGCCATCTTTGACTCGCCCAAACTGAATGCATTGCTGGAGCGGGCGCTTAAGAACAACCCTAACATTGCCGCGGCGCAGGCCGCGTTGCGCAGCGCGCAAGAGACGGTACAAGCCCAACGCGGCTACTACTATCCGAGCGTCACCGCGGAATTCATCCCCGAGCGTCAAAAGCTAGCGGGCAATCTCGGAGGTAACTCGCCCGGTGTGCAAGGCAACGGATCGGTGATCTCGACCTATCAGAATCCCAACGGACCTCCGTATAACGCTCCCGTGATCTTCAATATGTACACGGCACAACTGAACGTGGGATATACACCGGACGTCTTCGGCGCCAACCGAAGACAGGTGGAGTCGCTTCAGGCACAGGCCGACTCCCTCCGCTATGAAATGGAGGCGACCTATATCACGCTCGCGGGCAATGTTGTCGCCGCCGCGATTCAGGAAGCGTCGCTTCGTGAACAGGTCCAAGCGACGCAGGCCTTTATCGAGCAAAACCTGCAGGCGCTCGCGATACTTCATGACCAGAAGCGCTTCGGCTATGCGATGGGCCTGGACGTTGCAGCACAAGAGTCGGCGGTTGCGCTGGCACAGCAGCAGCTTCCTCCCCTTCAAAAGCAACTCGAACAGACCCACGATCTGTTGCGGGCGCTCCTCGGAGACACCCCGGATACAACGGTCGACTTCACGTTTGAGTTCTCGTCGCTGAGCCTGCCCAAAGATCTTCCCGTAAGCCTGCCGGCCCGATTGATCGAACAACGACCCGACGTGCGCGCGGCCGAGGAGCAACTCCACTTCGCCAGTGCGCAAGTTGGCGTGGCGGTTGCTGCGCGGCTGCCCCAATTCACGCTTAGCGGCAGTGTTGGCGGCGTCGCATCGGAGGTCAACCAGTTGTTCAGTCCGGGGGGCCCATTCTGGACGCTGGTTGGGGATGCGACCCAGCCCCTTTTTGCCGGCTTTACGCTCCTGCACCGGGAACGTGCGGCCGAGGAGGCCTTGGTTCAGGCGCAGGCTCAATATCGCAGCACGGTTCTAACCGCCCTGCAGAATGTGGCCGATACGTTGCACGCGATCACGACCGACGCGGAAAGCCTCGCGGCCTGCTCCCGCTCGGAGCGCGCGGCCAAGGCCACGGTGGACATCACCGAAGCCCAATACCGCGCGGGATACGTGAACTACCTGACGCTGCTGGGTGCAAAAGAAGCGTATCAAACGGCCGTCATCGCTCGCCTGCAGGCCCAGGCCAACCGCTACGGCGATACGGCGGCACTGTTTCAGGCGCTCGGGGGAGGCTGGTGGAACCGCGAGCAGGCAGCGAATGGAGTCTCGTCGCGTCCGGCAGGTGCTGTCCCGATCCCGGCCTCGTAGGCGACGGCTCCCTTTCCGAAGGTCAGCGCCGGCCTGCCCGATTTAACGACGGCGCCGAAGGCGGCGCAGAACACGGCGCTCGTCCGAGCATCGCGGGCATCCTTCAGATTTAGAGCGCCGCGTGTTCGGAATACTTGCAACAACCAGAGTCTCGACAGTGAAAGCCCCGCGTGAAGCCGCCAAATAAAGCGCGGTCGCCGCGCTGGATCGGGTCGCGTCGATTTCTCTTGTCAAGACCGCCAGCTCCGTGATTTCATCAAGCTCCTCAAGCGGAAGGCCGGCGCGTTCGGGTGGCCCTGGCGCGTTCTGACAAGAGCGGCCTTACGATTGGACCCGCCAGATGCGCCAAAGAGCGCCCTGCTTTCGTGTCGGAGCTTGTGGTTATCCAGGGGGAATTCATGCGGATTGAGCACTTCATCAAAACACGGAGCATAGTCGCGGCGACGCTTGCCTTGGCACTGGCGTGCCCGTCACCTAAGCTCGCGTTAGCGCAAGCCCAGTCGAATCCACCACCTCCTTCTTCGCCTCAAGATCAGCCGAAGATGGAAGGGTGCAACACTGCGGCTGCCGCCGTGATCGGTGCTGTAGCCGGCGCCCTCCTGTCGCGCGGCAATAACCGTTTAAAAGGTGCGGCGATTGGAGGCGGGCTCGCTGCTGCGATTTGCGTTGCCTACAACTACAAGACGCGTCAGACCAAGACGGCGCAGCAGGTTTCCACGGAATATACCCAACAGCATCAAGGCGAAGTTCCCACGCAAAGCTTCGTGGCCCAATACGAAACGCACGTGGGTCCGGCCGACCAGATCCGACGGGGGGATAGCGCAGATCTGGCTTCCACGATCGATGTCATCCAGGGAACCGATGGGATTGATCCGAAGGTGGAAGAAGAGATCACGCTCCTTGGACCCGACGGCAAGCCGCTTCGGACGACGCGCAAACCGGCCAATCCTTCGGGAGGTGGCGGCGAGTACCAGACGCAATTCACGTTCAACCTTCCCGACGGCGCGCCGCAGGGCGCCTACGCGTTCAAGACGGCACTGTACCTCAATGGACAGCAAGTCAAGGAGGGATCGGCCAATCTTCAGGTCGCCTCCGCTCAAGACAGGTCCACACGCTCGCTCCTTGCCGCTGCGTACTAGATCCGGCGCTTCCGTTTATGGGCACTGCGGGCGGCCGCCACTGCGCCCGTGCAAGCTGACAAAGCAGGCTTAAGAGACCATCGTCGCATCGAACACGCGCCGGTAATTTCCTCCGACGATGCTGCTGACTTCCGCTGACGAGAAGCCGCGTGCAAGGAGCGCCTCGATGAGCACTGGGAGGTCGGTGTAGCTTCCGAAGACGGCGGGCCCCGTGAGGCCGAGCATGTCGGTTCCAAGACCGACATGCTCGACACCTACGACATCAACCATGGCAGCGATGCCTCCGGCGAGCGCGGTCATCGTCGGAAACCGCGACGCGGGAGGCCAAATTCCGATCACTCCGCCGGTCGATGCAATGATCCGCGCATGATCCGGCCCGATCAGCCGCGAAAAAGGCCTCGGAACAGCGGCAAGCGAGGTGTGCGACAACACCAGAGGTTTGGTCGTGACCTCGGCCGCGCGTTGCACGAGATCGAAGGGTCCATGTGCGACGTCCACGACAATACCCAGAGCATTGCAGCGGCGGATGACGTCGGCTCCAAAGGCGGACAACCCCCCAGAGATTTCGGGGACAGTTTGAATATCGCCTAGCTCGTTGACCCGATAATGCGTCAGCTGCATGTGCCGGAGACTGAAACGCGCATAGAATTCGTCTACGCGATCGATCTGACCCTCCAGGAAATCTGCGCCTTCTGAGGCCATGATGACTGCCGGACCTGCCTTGCGCACCTTGGCCATCGAGTCACGATCGGTGACCAGAGCCAGCCGCTCGTGTTCAACCAGCCGCATTGCCCGGGGAAAAGAATGCTGCGCGTACTCATACAATTCACCCGGACTGGGGGTGCGCACGGCACTGATGGTGTGGTCGGCATTCACACGGGTCACGGGTGTATCGGCCACGACGGCAAGGCAGATGAGGTTCATGCCCCCTTGCGACATGGGCTCTCGGACTGGCTCGAAGGGACGCTCGAAGTTACCCGAGCGTCCGGCGATCACCCGACCTGCATGGCTGTGCAGGTCGATCGTGGTCGTCTCTCGAAGTATCGATTGGATGCGCTCATCGCCGGTGGGGCGATCGACATCGGGCCGACCACGGTCCAAAGAACCGCAACCAGCAAGGCTAAGAAGGCCCGCGCCGAGGATCCGGCGGCGAGTCAATGAAATGTCGCGGCGCAAGGGCGTCCTCAGGACGGTTCCGATGTCGAAGCGGGTTCCCCCGAGCGGGAACCCGCGCGCGGGAGCACGAGCGCGATGGTACGCGATTTTGCGCGGCCGCTGCGAGGCCTCCGAGTTCGGCGCTCTCTGGGCCGTAGGCGAGTTGTGAGCGCCAGGGCCCGCCTACTGCCGGCAGCCGACTACGGCATCGATGCGCCAGGTGTGGTGCGTAACCTCTTTCTGTGTGGATTGGCAGGCCTTCTGATCTGGTGCTCCATACTCCTTGGCCTGTGGAGCGGACAGTTCGGCTTTTCGGTTGGCCGAGCGCAGGTTGAGATCGAACTCTCGGGAACGGGCCTCTGGGTCGCCCTGGTTTGTACCGGGCTTGCGCTGTGGATGCTCTGGGACAGCAAGGTCGGCAAGTTGCGGGGACGCGAGCAACTGCTCGATACTGCGTCCATCGGGGGAGGCGAACATGTCCTCGACGTGGGGTGTGGACGGGGGCTCCTTTTGGTTGGCGCCGCTCGTCGGCTGGGCAGTGGCATGGCCTTTGGTATCGACATCTGGCAAGGCGAAGACCTGTCGGGGAACCAGCCCTTAGCCACGCTTGAAAACGCCCGCCGCGAGGGTGCCTTCGAGCGCGTGGCCATCGCCACGGCCGACATGCGCCGCATGCCCTTTCGCGCGGATGAATTTGACGCGGTCATCTCGCGCGCGGCCCTGCATAACCTTTACCAGAAGGCCGATCGCGCGCGCGCCTTGCGAGAAATCGCGCGGGTGCTCAAACCAGGCGGTCGCGTCGTGATCGAGGACATCCGCCACTTGCGCGAATACGAGAGGGTGCTCCTGCAAGCGGGTTGGAGCGAGGTTCGTATCGCGGGCTCGCGCTGGGTCAGTGGTTTTCTTTTCCTCCTCACCTTCGGCTCACTTCGGCCCGGGCTACTCCTGGCGAGAAAGCCGACCGTCTTGTAGCGACCCATGGCTGCGCGCGAAGTGGCGTTCAATCGACTGCAAGACTCCAATCAGCCGTGTGAAAGGATGCGTTCTCAAGAATCGGTTTCTCGAGACATACAGTCAGGGCGGTGTGTCTGCTTGCGCTATACCGGAGTTGCTTCGCTCTCCTTCAGAATCACCAGAACCTCATCGCTAGATCCACATGAACCAAGGCGGCGCCGCTGGGTCGCACGAGAGAAAATCCTCGCCGCGTCGGACAGAAGCTGAATCTGTTCCTGCGCACATTCGCTGGGCACGATGAGTACCAAGAATAGAAATACCGGTTCCTCATCTGGCGAGTCAAACGAGACGCCCGCGCGGGTGCGCACTAGCGCGACCAGTGGCCGATGTACGAATGGCAACCGTGCGTGGGGAATGGCGACACCTTTCCCGAGGGCCGTCGAGCCCCGTGACTCCCGGCTGCGCAATGCATTCGAGACGACATCGACCCGCAGGCCAAAACGCTTTGACCAGTGCTCGCCAACCGCATCGAACAACACGTCACCGTCTTGAGCATCAAGGTTCAGAATCACATCCTCGGCTGCAATCAGCGATGCCAGATCGTGGGTTCGTTCGCGTGCCTTGCTACTGTCCTGCTGCCGTTGCCGGAAAGCCCAATTCTGAAGGGACAAAGGAGATAGCGTACGCTTCATGAGATTGCCCCAAAATGTGAGGTGGCTCGAACAGTCAATTGACGATCGCCACAACCGAGCAAAAGTGATGCATGCATCGCCTGCCCCTATCGACTTTCCACGTCGAACGCGGTTGAAGTCGAATCGGATTCTTCGATGATTTCGCTCGCGATAAGTTGATAGCCCATTCGGGGGTAGGTTTGAATGTTCGAGTCCTTCCCCCCAAGCGTCCCCTCGAGCTTCTCCCGCAGCCGGTTGACGTAAATGTGAAGGTATTGCGTCTCGGACCGACGTGAGGATCCCCATACCGACTGTAGTAATTCCGCATGACTGATGATCTTGCCGGTGTTCTCGCAAAGGACGTGGAGAAGGCGAAATTCGATTGGGGTCAGGCGAAGCAACTCGCCTTGACGCCAAACGCGGCGTTCTGAAAAATCGACGAGAACGTCACCCAATCGGAAGACACGGCGAGCACCGGTATTGGTCATTCCAGTCAGGCGACGCAGCGCGACACGTACCCGTGCCTTGAGCTCATCGACCATGAATGGCTTCGTGATGTAGTCGTCGGCGCCAGCATCGAGGATCCGCACCTTCTCAGCTTCGTCTAAGGTTGCGGTGACTACCAGAATCGGCTTACGGGTCCACGCCCTTAGGCCACGAATTAAATCCACTCCATGCGAGTCCGGCAGTCCAAGGTCGATCAGATAGAGATCGGGCGGATCCTGTTTCGCCAGTACGCGGGCTTCTCCGGCGGTTGACGCCACCAGGATTCGGAACCCCTCGGTCACGAGTGCCAACGTCAGCACCCTCTGCATGGCGGGATTGTCTTCAACAATCAGAATGTTTGAGGAGTCATTCATAAGTCGTCCTGCGCTTGATACGGGCCATCATGGGAATGCAAGTTACGGGCCACCGAGTGCGCGTGTCTGCCCGTTCATCTCTGCGCGTTTCAGCCTAGTTGCCCTTGGGCACCATGCGTCCCGGGAAGTGACGACACGGACAGCCGAGCGGCGCTACGCTAGTCGGAGAAATTAAAGCTAGAAGTGCCAGATAATGTCTCCCGAGAGGATCCACTCGGTGGATTTGTTGGGCAGGATCCCCGCGTTTGCATTGCCATTAAAAGCCGGGCCATTAAGCGAGTGGTAGTAGGCGATCTCGGGTCTGATCTCGACCTGTGGTGAAAACCAGTGTTGCCAACCCAGGGCAAAATTCACATAGTGTGTGGCTACTCCGGTTCTCTGGCCCTGTGGGTCCCAGTACAGTTCAGGTCGAATTGAGAAATTGTTCAACGGATCCGGCGAGTAGTTCAGGTAGGCGACTTCCCCCCACGCTCCTGCACGACAGGTCAGCACCGTGGCGTTAGAGCAGATGGCCAAACCCGGCGCATTGTACGGAATATACCTTGCGGCAAAAGGTGCCCCACCATTGGCGTAGATCGTCTGCACGTCACTGTTGAGTTCGTTCGGAACATTTCTCTCGAACAAGTGGTAGGCCTCGAATGAGAGATGCCATTGCTCGGTGAACGTGTGGTAGGCGGTTAAGCCGTACCACTGCAAGTTGTTGTAACCATACTCGCCTGAGTTAATGGCGTCGGCACAGGCGTTGATGTCAGTCTTACCATCATCGGCGGTCCAGCGGCCACAAAGCGTCCAAGATGGCATTGAGCCGGGATCTTTCTTGAAGGATGAATAGGGATAAAGCGGGTTGTATCCCACCTGACCAGGTCCCGTGCCGGGGACGTTGGGATACGGATTGCCTACGGTCTCGTGCAAGTGCGTGAGCGCTGCCTCAGTTCCTGCGGTGAGTCCAAGCTGGACCATCCAGTTCTTGTTTAGCGCGAGTGTGCTCTGGAGGCCCGTGTTGGTGTAGTTGTCAAAGGTGTATGTCATCGAATGCGTATACATGTAATTGTTGGGGGCGAGCTGAGCCTCAATGTCGGGCAGGGAAATGAACCGTCCAGCCCGCAGCATGAGACCTTCGGCAACCCACGGAACGAAGACCTCGCCATAAAACATTGGAAAATCGTAGCCGTTGACCTTGTTCTTATCGAGCAACTGGTAGCTCGCTAGCCCATAGGACGTCGTGTAACGATAGTTTTCGCCGTAGATCACCGACAGGCGCATCCCCCAGTCGATATGATCCTTCTGCACCGTGTCGGGAAACCGATCGAGGTACAGTACGGCCTGATCGAGTTGCACGGTATTCGGTGTGTAGAGATAGGCGGCGGGGGCATTGCCGCCGGGCTTGGTCGTACTGGTGCTCAAATTGCCCCCGACATCGATCCAACCATAAACCTGGAAGTTGTTGGCGTTGAGCCAGTTCCCGAAACTGGTGTTCCCGAGTGCCGTCATCAGTGGACTGTCGACCGAACTAGGCCGTGTCACGCCCAAGGGAGTGGTTCCTCCATAAGGCCACTCCGTGAATGGCATGGGCGGCGTGGATTGTGCGGCGGGCGGCCAGTCGGCGCGACGCGCTTCCGGCGCCTTCGGATCGGTGGGACCGCTTGGCTGACCCCATTCCAGCTGGTAGTAATTGGTTAGACGCTCCCAAAATCCCTGACCTAGGTAGTCATCCAGGCATTCATAGTTCTTGTACGGATCGCAAGTCGTTGCGGCAGGGGCGGTGGCCGGCACGGGAGCATCGGCTGCAGGTGATGGTTGCACCACAGCCATCAATGCCCCTAATAGGGAACCAGTCCAAAACTTGGCTGCACGGGTCTGCCTCCATCGCCATCTGCGAGTCGCTTCGGTACTATGTATAAGTTTCATTCTGACTCCCCTTGGTTGTCTGCTTAATCCCGATCTGTCATGGCTCAATCCAGGACGTTGGACTCGACCGCCTCACGAGATCATCCCCAAAAAAAGACCCCCATTGAGTGGTGCCTTACGAGGTCGATGACCTGCAAGGAGCCGACTCACTCTCGCCTAGTGAAGGAGTTGGAGGGTCGCCGACGTATGCTTCCGGTGTCGGTTCCGCGCGGCATGGCAGCGCGGTGGCCGGGGTCGCGTTCGCGTATCAGGTTGCGGCGAATATGCAATGCTGATCGCCATTTCGGCGAACGCATTCAGCACCATGATTCCCTGAGTGCGGTAGCTCAACATGATTCGGACTTCGGCCCAAGTGGTGTCGAAGCGGGCTCAAACGTCGCGGCGAAATCAACTGCGGAGGCGGCGACGACCAAGGCTCCGAATATTCCCCGAACGCGGATGTATCTGCGCGACTTCAATGGCTCGATCGCGATCATTTGCGAATTCTCAATGTGGATCGGTCAAATTACGGACGCAAACTTGTGCAGCGCGGCAAAGCAGTTACATTTCACCAAAAAAAATCTAAAAAGGGCGTAAAGGAACGAGTCGAACCACGGGAACGCTGTAGAAAATTTACGAAATATCTATTTTCCCGCGTGGGGGCAGGACAGGCAGTCCCGTTTCACACGGAACACCGGGCCGAGCTTGTGATGCGAGCCTGCGCCGCGGGAGGGCGGCTATGGTGTCAGCACGAGCCTGTAGCCCACGCCCGGTTCGGTGAGAAAGTGCTTAGGGTTTGCAGGGTTTTCTTCGAGCTTCTTTCGCAATTGCCGCACGTACATACGCAGGTAGTGGGTGTCCTTGTCGTAGGCAGGACCCCAGACTTCGAGTAAAAGGGTCTTCTGCGTGATCACCTTTCCCGGGTGCAAGGCGAGGCACGCAAGCATTCGGAACTCTGTTGGGGTGAGATGAATCTCCTCACCGTCGCGCGTGGCCCGCCGATCGTCCAGATCCACCTTGATCTTGCCCAACCAGAACACGGGCTGCGCTTGCAAGTCACCCAGTGTTACCAGACGGCGCAGCGCGACTCGGATGCGAGCTTTCAACTCATGAATACCAAATGGTTTGGTCAGATAGTCGTCAGCTCCCGCGTCGAGCGCGTTCACCTTGGCCACTTCCTGCGCGCGTGCGGTGAGAACGATGATTGGATTGCGGGTCCACTCGCGCAACCGGGTAATTAGGGTGATACCGTCGATGTCAGGCAGCCCCAGGTCGACCAAATACAGATCGGGCCGAAAGCGTTGCGCACAGGCCTGGGCGCTAACGCCGTTTCGGGCCTCGATGACCTTAACGCTCTCTGCTTCGAGCGAGATCCTCAGAAAGCGACGAATTGCCTCCTCATCTTCGACCACCAGGACGGACGCCTTATTGGTACTCATGGTCAACCATATTATTCATCTCCACGAAACGGCTCGTTCGCCTCGATTGGCAGCCAGAACCAGAAAGCCGCTCCGCCGCCACTCCGAGACTCGGCCGAAATCTCTCCGCCGTGGAGTGCGATGATGGTGCGACAGATGGCTAGCCCCAAGCCAGTTCCGGCGCCCCGGGTTTCAGGGTGCACCCGAAAAAACTTTTCGAATACCTTCTCTTCCGCATCAACCGGAATCCCCGGGCCCGAATCAAGCACTCCTAGGAATAGGCGCATTCCGCTGACCTTGATGCGCACCTCGACAGGTCCGTTCGCCGGCGTGTGCTTGCTGGCATTGTCCAGCAAATTGCCAATGACCTGCGAAATCAGAACCGCGTCACACTTTACTAGTGGCAGATCCTCCTGCAGATCCAGTCGTACCTCGCGTCCTGCTAACTGCCCGCAGAGCGACTTCAGTGCCGCGCCGAGTAGCTCCTCAAGATCGTTCCAACTTCGATTGACTGCAATCATCCCCGAGTCGAGCCAGGATATCTCCAATATGCTATTGAGGAGATCGGACATTCGCTGAGATTCCCGAAGAATGCCGTCGAGCAACTGCTGCGCGGTATCACGGTCAAGATGGTCTCCTTCCTCGCTGAGGCTTTGTGCTGAACCAATGATCACCGTCATTGGCGTACGTAAGTCGTGACTAATCGAACTCAACATCAAATTGCGAATCTCCTGCTTCTCGATTTCTCGCTGATTTCGCTCGGCGGCTTCTGCCAGGAGAGTGCGCTCGACTACGAGCGATGTGAGACCTGCGAAACTGCAGAGCAAATCACATTGCTCGGGCCTGGCGAGCACGGCTTTGCCGGAGGATTCGACGACCAAGCATGCAATGGTCTTTCCGCCGGCGATGATCGGGACGCGGAGATCACCTGTCCCCTCGTCTACTGAAGGCGCAAGCGCGTCGATGCCGACCTCTTGAGAAAGGGGCGTGTTCAGTGCGCTTTCGGCGAGCTCTGGCGCCGGACTTTCAACGCGGGCCTCGACCCCGATCTCGACGCGAGCGCGTTCAACCAGATCCGAGAATATCGCTCCGAGTGCACGCCTGGATGCAAGGTCGCGTGAGAATTCGTACAGTGCGCGTAGCCGGTCTGCTCGCTCCTGCGCTAGAACAAGTTGCATGCGCGAGCGGAAGGCCAGCTCGGAGATCAACATCGACACAATAGCCATCATCATGAACGTCATGATGTAGTGCCAGTCATAGACCTCGATGGAGAAACGAGGAGGCACGAAAAGAAAGTCGTACTCCAGAACACTTGTGAAGGTGGCAAGCACGCTTGCCAGGCGTCCGAGGAATATGCTGGACCATGCACACCCCAGCATGTACAGCAGTGCGATATTGACGAGGTCGAGTGTCGGATACAGCATCCACGCGATCAGAGTGCAAAGACTTGTTGCGATCAGGGCGGTGGCAACGTTTCTGAAGGATTTCGTCTGGAAAAAATTGGAAATGCGCGCCGTAAGTGCTCGCTCTCGCGCGGCCACGGGGATCCTGTCGCGCTTGGGTGGCGAGCCCGTATTCGGGACTGCTGGGCCTCGGGCTAAGGCATCGCTACTCAAGATCACATCCCATTGGATTCAAAAGCCGCAAAAGAGCGCATCGAAAGCAGGTGCCAGAGGGGCGCCCACAGCCCCATTTGCCTGTTTTCGAAACGATCGGGAAAACATCTTGATTGGAGGGGTCCGGCCTGCGCGGTACCGGTCACCCACAGGACGAGTCTACCTAGGCGAAGAAAAAAAGCCGTAGAGATTTAACAACGTTACCTAAACGAGGCGTAAAAATTTTATTAGTCGTTCGGTGACCGGCCTCGTAGAAAGCGAGCACGCGAATAGCCATTCGATAGAATGCGAGCTCGAAAGACGGCCTTTCAAATGAAATCGTCAAACACCTTCGCCCTGAATGGGTCGCCCTATTCCCGTCGGATTGAATACATCCGTGTGGTTCTCGTGAGCCATCGCCTGTTAAGGCGGCAAATGATCCTTGGCGTGGAAAAACCAACGCAACCGGGTACGACGCGTCGTTCGCCGGCCCTGGTGGGCCCCTCGAATGCAGATCAATTCGATGCACAGAAAAGGGGCGGCGCACCACTCAGAGTCGCGGACTGCACATTGATCGGCCGCCTGCCGGTTGTAAACGCCAGCGATGTCGCGTCCAAACCCTAGATTTTGGAGATCCTGGATAAGGTCGTCTTTCCAAGGGTCTCCGGCATCCGGCCTTTGAGGGTTTTTGAGAAGAACGGCATAAGTCGGGCGAGTTCAGATTTACACAGAATCGCGCGGTAGGTATCGGATTCGCACGTTGACTCGTTTGACAAGGCTTTACTCGATTTCACGGCGTTTAGGCGCTGCGAACGGTCTTCGCCCCCTCGACACGAAAGGATCGATGCATGAAATTTGTCACTGCGATAGTACGCCCACACAAGCTTGAAGAGCTGCGCGAAGCCCTTTCGGCAGTGGGCATCCAGGGGATCACGGTCTCCGAAGTCAAAGGCTTTGGACGCCAGAAGGGTCACACCGAGCTGTATCGGGGGGCCGAATACGCGATCGATTTCCTGCCCAAGGTAAAAATCGAGATCGCGGTTTCGGACGGACAGCTCCCGTTGGTAGCGAGCACCATCTTGGAGACCGCGCGCACCGGGAAGATCGGTGATGGAAAGATATTCGTTCACGAACTAATCGAGATTTATCGCATTCGCACCGGCGAGATTGGCGAAGAAGCACTTTAGCTCATAAGGGAGTCGTGATGAGACAATTGATTTTGCGGGCAGCGCTTCTGTTCGCGTTGTTATTGAGCGTTCTCGCACCTCCGAGCGTGCTAGCTGAAGATCAGCCCACGACTCCCGCCACAACTGTGGACGGTAGTGCTACGCCTCCGGTGACAACCCCCCCGTCTACATCGACCGATTCCAACACTGCTGCCGCGGCTCCGATCCCGAACAAGGGTGACACCGCCTGGATGCTGACGTCGACGGCGCTTGTGTTACTGATGTCCGTGCCCGCGCTGGCGCTGTTTTACGGAGGCTTGGTCCGCAGCAAGAACATGCTCTCGGTGCTAATGCAGGTCTTTGTGACTTTCTCGCTCGTGACGGTACTGTGGTGTGTCTACGGATATTCACTCGCCTTTACCGAGGGCAATAGCATCATTGGCGGTTTTGAAAGGTTGTTTCTTAGTGGCACCTTCGATTCAGTAAGCGGCAACTTCTCCATGGCATCGACGTTCTCGAAAGGTACACCGATGTATGAGTTGGTGTACGTCGCTTTCCAGGCAACCTTTGCAGCGATAACGTGCTGCCTAATTCTCGGGTCGATCGTCGAGCGCGTCAAATTCTCAGCGCTGCTCGTATTCATTGTGCTGTGGTTTACGTTCAGCTATCTGCCGATTGCCCATATGGTTTGGTACTGGCCTGGGCCGGACGCCTATACGAGCGCGTCCGTCGTCGACGCAACAAACCTCAAAGGCGGGTTGCTTTGGCAGTGGGGCGCTCTCGACTTTGCTGGAGGCACTGTCGTGCACATCAACTCCGGCATAGCGGGGCTGGTGGGCGCATTCGTGTTAGGTAAGCGTATCGGGCTTGGTAAAGAATCGATGGCGCCACATAGCCTTACGATGACGATGATCGGCGCGTCGCTGCTGTGGTTCGGTTGGTTCGGATTCAACGCGGGTTCGGCTCTCGAAGCCAATGGATCGGCCTCGCTCGCGTTTATGAACACCTATTTGGCCACGGCGTGTGCGGTGCTCTCGTGGTCGTTTCTGGAACGCCTGTTCAAGGGAAAGCCGTCGATGCTCGGCGCCGCCTCGGGGGCGGTGGCCGGATTGGTGGCAATAACTCCCGCCGCGGGAAACGTAGGCATCCCAGGCGCCTTCGTTATTGGAGTCGCGGCAGGAGCCGTGTGCCTTTGGGGCGTGACGGCGCTCAAGAAAATGATTCGTGCCGACGATGCGCTCGATGTGTTCGGCGTACACGCAGTCGGTGGAATCCTAGGAGCGCTTTTAACGGGAATCTTTAACGACCCGGCTTTGGGTGGCCCTGGGTCAGTTGTAGATTACGTGACGGGTAAGACCGGATACCCCGGCGAAATCGCGCAACTTATCATTCAGGCCAAAGCGGTGGGCATGACAATCTTGTGGAGTGGCGTCGTTGCATTTACGGCATTCAAGCTCGTGGATCTTTTGATCGGACTGCGCGTTAGCGAAGAGCAGGAACGAGAGGGCCTGGATATCTCGTCCCACGGGGAGTCGGCCTATCACATGTAGCTGCCCGGGGCCCAGGCCATGAGCGGGTCGCGTCCACGCAAATTGGCTCGGGCGTGGCGCAGCATGGAAAACTGTGATGGGACCCTCGGTCCGAAGGGACGCTAGGTGCTCTTGATCGCGTCCATCAGTGAACGGCGTGAGGACAGAAGAGGGTTGGCATCCATGTCGGCCAGAGGGTTTTTTTCCGGCGAGGCTTCGCCCGCCGCTTGGACGTAGCGCTCCAGGGCTCTTAAGAAGGGGCTAAAGAGTTCGGGGTCGAAGTGCGTTCCGCTTTCTCCGAGCATTTGCTCCACAGACGAGCGATGTGACCAGGCAGACTTGTAGGGCCGGCTGTGCGTTAGCGCGTCGTACACGTCGGCGTAGGCGCAAATGCGGGCCGCCAACGGAATATTGGCCCCGGTGAGGCCCATAGGATAGCCTTGGCCATTGACCCACTCGTGGTGATACTTCGCGATCGAGGCGGCCATCTGGAGGGTCGGGTCGGTGGACCCCTCAAGCAGTTGGGCGCCAATTAGAGCGTGCGCGCGCATGGCCGCAAGTTCGTTGGGATTCAGAGGACCGGGCTTGAGAATGATGAGCTCGTTGACCCCGATTTTTCCGATGTCGTGCAGGCGCGCGGCGTGCTCGATGCGCACACAGAAGGTTTCATCCATCCCGATTTCCCGAGCGAGCAGCCCCGCCAGTCGACCCACTCTGAAACAGTGCTGACCGGTCTCATCGTCGAAGAACTCCGCGGCGAGCGCCCAGTTCTCGGCCATTTCGTAGGCGACCGTGCGAATCATGCGCTTGGCCGTTTCGGTACGCATCTTCGCCAATTCGTCGTGGATGACCGTCAGCTCATCATGCTTTGCGAGCTGGGGCTTGGGAGCGGATACGGGGGGCCGGACCTCGCCCGCCCGTTCCTGGCCCAGGTCAAGCCAGCGACGCGCGTTGTCGAACAGATCGCGCGCATCCTGGCGCCCGCTGGCAATATCTACCTCTTGACCACGGTCGCTGAGCTGATGATAGAACTTTGCGTGCTTGACCCGGGTCGTGAATTCGACCAGTTCCTTCGCATAGCCGATACCCAGATCGAATTCCTGCTTTTCATGCGACTGGCCATACACCTGCATGAGCGCCCTGAGCACGTCGTCGTGATACATGCCCGAGGCTTTTGTTTCACGATGGAGCTTGCGAAGGTCGGTGTGGCACTTGGCGATGCGAGCCTCGTCGTGACTGGCCCAATCGCACAACGCCGCGGCGATGCGCAGCTGCAGACCCACGCGCGGATTCTTGTTGGCGGCCTCGCGCTTGAGTGCGGCAGCGATCAGTTCATCGGCCGTCTCGCGATCGTCGCGACCCACGAGATAAGTGGCCCGGTAACTCTCGAAGGTGGCCCGGGCGACATCATCGATGAGGGGATTGTTCAGGAGCCCGGAGCCGACGGAGAGAAGCTGGAATGAAGCCGCTTCGTCACCCAGTCGCGTGGCGCAGAACAGCCCGTTGGCCGCGGTGGTGAATCGCAGATGATCGCTTTGCTCGCGCTTCGCGCGTTTTTCCTCGTCACTCGCTTCGGGGGCGGCAAGCTCGGACGCGTCCACTTCGAGGACCTTTTGCGCGACGAAAAGCGCATCGTGATAGAGGCCCATCTCCTTGAACAGGGAGGCAATCATTGTCATCGCCACGAGCTGGAGAAAGCGGTCTCCCATCTCTTGTGCAA
This sequence comes from Burkholderiaceae bacterium, assembly GCA_049514215.1. GTDB lineage: Bacteria > Pseudomonadota > Gammaproteobacteria > Burkholderiales > Burkholderiaceae_D > BOG-994. The sequence continues at coordinate 20,849 of JBEKVI010000013.1, read as the reverse complement.
GGACGAGCGTGCGCTCGAGGCAACGACACGCCTGTTCGAGATCGAGTGTTCCCATGTAAGCACCCGCAAGCGTATTGCACGCGCGTCGCTCGAGGTTTTTCAAGCCGTTCTTCTGGGCGGTTTCGCGCGCAAACTCTCCAAAGCGGATGCCCTGATAGCTTTTGCCGATGCGTTCGAAATAGAAGCAGGCGCGTGCCAGGACCGCGAGGCGCTTTTCGAGACCAGCCTCGTGACGCATGCGCATGAACGCGGTCGCAAGCCGCATGATCGCGGACTCATTTCTGGGCTCGAGATGTTCCATGAGCTTCATGACCCGATCCGCAAGTCCTTCGGCCAATGGGATCGCCGCTGCGCTGCCCATCTTGTCGATGGTCGCGGCAATCTGATCCGAAGATTGTAAAAAGAGAAGCTCGAGTTCCACGTCCGGTCTCACTAGCCCACCTTGGGCGGCGCCAATTTCACCGGAAAACCAAGACCGAGTCACACACAACTGAGCCTTGCTACTACTCGTTGCAGCCACGCCAATCTCGGGCGGGCTGCCTTGACACTTCTCCGTCGGATAGGTTTTACTGTGTCGCGTAGGTAAAAGTAATCTGGCGTTGAAATCCAAGACCTAATTTCTTCTAAGGAAAAGTCCTATACCGAGGCAGGTGGAAACGCCGAGGCGAGGCGAAGCGACGGATCTGAAGATGCAAAACGAAGTCGTGGAAATGTGTTCTGGAATACTCGCGCAAGTCGGCGAGGGCAGTCTCGTCATCAAATACTAATCGCTTGTTTTTTCACCCAATATTTATTTAGGGAGTCGCACTTGAATACCCAACTCGATACGCAAATCCAGTCCGAAGCACTCGAACTACAAAGCGCTGAGCAGCTCGTGGACCTCTCCGTCGAGGTACTCGCACAGATTGGTGGCGGCAGCCTCATCGTCGATTACTAATCGTCTAATCCTCCACCTCATCCGACCTAAGGAAGCCATCCATGAGTACCCAAGTCGAAATCCTGCAGTCAGACGTCTCGGATTTGCAACAAACCTCCTCTTTCGTCGAACTCTCCGACGAACTACTCACGCAAGTGGGCGGCGGTAGCCTGATCGTCGACTACTAAAGCCGATTTCAGTCTGCGTTGGCTTCGCTCTGTGCAGGAGCGAAGCCAATTTTTTTTGCGCGGGACGTGGCCTAGAACGAGGGCACGAGCTCTCACGGGCGGCACGCCTGTACTTTCGAATCACTCGTAACTCTTGCCCGCTCGAGAGCGCCGCAGCGCACAGCGGTCCGCGCATGGCACACGTCCGTCACGCCTTGTCGGGTTCGTCCTCGATCGACTAGGCGATCATCGGTCGTGACGTCACCGTGAGGTGACGGCTGGTGGACGTCACGTCAACTACGTAGAATCGACTCGTCTGGGTCGGCCAATACAGGGAGAATCCATGCGGCTGCAGCGTCTTGTCTGGATGTTGTTTTGGGTCGCCTTGTTCGCGGCTTCGGATGTCAGTGCCAAGACCTTGCGTTGGGCTGCGCGGGGTGATGCGGCCAATCTCGATCCAGGGGCGTTCAACGAAATCGTCACCGAGAATGTGATTGCGCTGATCTACGATTCCCTCGTCGACCGCGATCGCAATCTGGCGATCGTCCCCTCGTTGGCGGTCTCCTGGACGCAGGTCAACGACACAACATGGCGTTTGAAGCTTAGGCAAGGGGTCACATTTCACGACGGCACGCCTTTTACGGCGAGCGACGCCGCGTTCTCGATTCAACGAGCCCAGGAGGAGACCTCGCAGATCGCGCAGTATGCGCGACCCTTGGGCAAACCCGTGGCCGTCGACGATTACACGCTCGAACTGCGCCAAGACAAACCCGATCCCATCTTGCTGGAGCATCTTGCGACCGTGTCGATGATGAGCCGGGCTTGGTGTGTCGCCAACAAGGTTGAGCATCCCCTGAACTTTGCGCAGAAGCAGGAAACCTTCGCTGCCAATCATGCCCTCGGAACGGGCCCCTATATCCTGGTGTCTCGAGAGCCGGGCGTGCGCACGGTTCTCAAGCGCAATCCGAACTGGTGGCATCCGTTCGAGGGCAACGTGACGGACATCATCTTCACCCCGATCGGGTCAGACCCGACCCGCACGGCCGCCCTCTTGTCCGGGGATGTCGATCTCATCACCGAGCCTCCTCCTCAGGACATCGAACGCTTGGGCGCGAACTCCTCCCTTAGAGTGACCACGACGACCGAGAGCCGGATTCTCTTTTTCGGGATGGACCAGAATTCCGACGAACTCGCCTATGGCAGCGTGAAGGGTCGCAATCCGTTTAAAGATATCCGTGTGCGCGAAGCCTTCTTTCGGGTGATCGATGCGCAGGCGATCGCGAGCAAGATCATGCGCGGCCAGGCAAAGACCACCGATTGCATGACCACCGCTGCAATTGGCTGTCTGGATCCGGAATTGGAGGTCCATCCCCCGGTCGATATCGAACGCGCCAAGAAGCTCATGGCCGAGGCCGGATATCCCGACGGTTTCTCGCTCACACTGGATTGCCCCAACGATCGCTACGTCAACGACCAGCAGATCTGCGTTGCGCTCGTGGGCATGCTGGCGCGCATCAATGTGAAGCTATCCGTCAATGCGATGCCCAAGACGATCTACTTTCCCAAAATTCAGCGTTACGACACGAGCTTCTACCTGCTGGGGTGGGGAGGGGCCATCGTCGATGCGCAAATCGTCCTGGATCCGCTGATTCACTCTTTTGACGCCAAGACGCAGCGGGGTGCTCAGAACATGGGTCGCTACGTCGACCCGGATTTGGATCGGCTCATCGACGCCGCCGACGTCGAGCCTAACGTCGAGAAACGGCGTCAGATCCTAATTCAGACCCTGCACCTGCAAGCCCAGCGCTTTCACGAGCTTCCACTAGACCGTCCCGCGATGAGCTGGGTGTCGCGCTCCAATGTCAAGCCGGTGATTCTGTCGAGCGGTTTCGTCCGGGCCGATTGGATCCAGGTCGATGACGGCAAGCCCTAGTCTCTTTCGCAACGTCCCAAGCGTTACGCGCGAGCAACGCTATCCGGTGTTGCGCAAGCCCGAGGCGATGCCGTTGATGGTCATGTGAATGGCCCGCTTGAGTCGATCGTTATCGACCCCCTCGCGATGCCGCTTGATGAGTTCAACCTGCAGATGATTGAGGGGATCGAGGTAAGGCAGACGCTGTTGAATCGAGCGCGCGAGTTCGGGGTTGTCAAAAAGAAGTTCGCTGCGGCCGGTGATGGTCTGCAGCGCATCGCGGGTGCGCTGCCACTCCGCCTCGATCGCGGTGAAGATGCGGCGCCTCAAGCGCGTGTCGGAAACCAGGGTCGCGTAGCGCGAGGCAACCCCCAGGTCGGTCTTGGCCATGACCATCGCGATATTGGCCAAAAGAGTGCTAAAAAGCGGCCACTCGCGAGCCATGCGACGGAGCATGGCAATGCGCGCTTTACGACCCCTGGGCTCGGTCGCCAACCACTGTTCAACCGCGCTTCCGAATCCATACCAGCCCGGCAACAGGAGGCGGCACTGGCCCCACGAGAATCCCCACGGGATGGCCCGGAGGTCCTCAATGCGGCGCCCGCCCTTGCGCGAGGCTGGACGGCTGCCGATATTCAGTTCAGCAATTTCTTGAATCGGCGTGGCACTGAAGAAATATTCCGCAAAGCCCTCGGTCTCATAGACCAGAGCCCGATAGCTCTGGAAAGCGTGGGAACTCAGTTCTTCCATGGCCCCTGCGAACTTCTTGCGCGCCGCAGCCGACGGGTGCGGACCCACGCCCAGACTCGTTTCCAAAGTCGCTGCGACGAGCGTCTCAAGATTGCGTCTTCCGATTTCGGGGTGAGAGAACTTGCTCGCAATGATTTCACCTTGCTCGGTCAAACGGATCTGACCCTGAATGGTTCCGGGAGGCTGTGCGAGGATGGCCTCATAGCTGGGACCGCCTCCGCGACCGACCGATCCACCTCGACCGTGGAACAGCCGAAGCCGCACCTTGGCTTCGGCGAAGATCGCAGAGAGCGCCACCTCGGCCTTGTAGAGGGACCAGTTCGAGGTCAGAAAGCCGCCGTCCTTGTTGCTGTCGGAGTAGCCGAGCATAATTTCCTGCGCGGCGTTCGGCTCATCCGGATAGAGCCTGATGCGCTGGGTCAATGCCAAGAGGTGCGCCATGATCATCGGCGCGGCGTCCAGATCCTCGATCGTCTCGAACAGAGGCGCAACACTCAGGTCCGTGCGGGCCGGGCGGTCGGTCTGGCCGGGGATCGCGAGCCCGTGCTCTTTCAAGAGCAGCGCGACTTCGAGCAGATCGGACAGGGTCTCGGTGTGCGAAATGATGACCGTCCTGACCGCTCTCACGCCAAAACGCTGGCGTGCCCGATGCGCGGCCTTAAAGACCGCGAGTTCGCCCTGTGTCTCCTCGGTGTAGGTGTAAAAGGGCAGAATCAGGGGACGCGGATGAGCGAGTTCGGCCAGCAGCAGGGCAATTCTTTCCTCTTCGCTTCGACGACGGTAGTCAGGGCACACGCCGGCCGCGGCAAGCAATTCGCCCACGGTGCGTTCGTGCACGTCCGAGGTCTGACGCAGATCGACCGAGGCGAGGTGAAACCCAAAGACGTCGACGGCCCGAATGAGATGGATGAGGCGCGGTCGCGTCAGGGCAGCACCATGGTGTTGATCGAGCGAATCGCGTACGAGGGCAAGATCGCTTGCGAGCGTAGCAGGATCGTCGTAAGGGTCTGCAGCGGCCACCTCCTGGCGCACGACTTCGGCACGACTGAGACGCCGTGCGGTCGCAGCCAGGCGCGCGTATACGCCCACGAGGGCGCGTCGATAGGGTTCGTCGGCCCGGTGCGGCGAAGGGTCGGGAGAACGCTCGGCCAGGGCGATGAGCTCCGCGCTCGCGGGCACGAGCAACGTCGACATCGAGAGCTCCGCACCTAGCGCATGGACTTCGTCGAGATAAAAACCTAGAATCACACCGGCGTGCTGCGCGAGCGCCCATTCGAGCGTCTTGGCCCCGACATTGGGATTGCCGTCCCGGTCGCCCCCGATCCAGGAGCCCATCTGAAGAATCGGGGGTAACCGCCGCCCCCGTTTGCCGCGGGGCAAGGTCGAGTCGAGCGCGATCTCGAGTTCATCGTAGAGCCGCGGGATCTCCGGCAGAAACGTCAGCCGATAATACGAGAGTGCATTTTCGATCTCGTCGGCCACGGTCAGGCGCGTGTAACGCAGCATCCGTGTCTGCCAGAGACCGACGAGACAGGCCGTGAGCTGTTGTGTGTTTTGGTCGAGTTCCCGTGCGGTCGAGGGCTCATCCCGCGCGGCGAGCAGTTCGGCAATGCGTCTTTGCGTATCCAGGATGCTCTTTCGCTGCACCTCGGTCGGATGTGCCGTTAGCACCGGCACGATCAGGGCGTTCGCAAGCACTTCCTCGATCGCATCCGGTCGCACGCGCGCAGCCTTGAGAAGCTCGCAGGTCCGCGCGATCTGACCGGGTTGCGGCGAGCCTCCTGAAAGTTCGTCTTGCCTTAGCCGCCGATGGACGTCGTGGTCCTCGGCGATATTAATCAGGTGGGAAAAGTAACTGAACGCGCGGACCACCACGTTGGTCTGTTCGCCAACGAGCCGATTCAGTGCACGGGCCAGTTCCGACTCGGCTGAGGGGTCCTGCTTGCGGCGAAATCGCACGGCCAGCTGGCGGATGCGTTCGACGAGTTCGAAGACGCTTTCGCCCTCCTGGTCCCGCAGGACCTCGCCCAGGAGCCGGCCAAGAAACCGGATATCAGCCCGAAGCCCCGAGGCCGCGTCAGCGGATGTCATCGCATCGCCGGACATCCTAGTGACGTCGCAGACGACGGGTTATGGAAGAGTCCGAGTCGGACTGGAGCACTACATCGAGGTTCGAAAGCACACGCATGACCCCAGTGTGCCCGATTCTTGATCCTGCGGGCAAGATCACAGCGCCCGCCCCGACGACAGCGCCCCTGGATGCACCAAGCGCGTGCGCGATATCCAAAAGAGGTGCTCAGGAGCGGCAGGTAGCCCCACTTCGGCACGAACCGCAACAAGTCGGTGCGGCTATCCGCCAGCGGTACTGGATTCGGAAACCAACCTGAGCCTTTCGGTCATCTCGGCGGCGGGGATGGCCGCACTATAGAAAAATCCCTGGTAGTGGTCGCAGCCGCAGTCCTTCAGAAAATTCAGTTGCTCTTCGGTTTCCACGCCCTCGGCAACGACGATGAGCCCGAGCGCATGACCCATCGCCACGATGGTCGCGGAAATCTCCATATCGTCCACGTCTCGCGGAGTATCCCGGATGAAGCTTCGGTCGATCTTGAGCGCATCGAATTCGAAGCGCTTCAGGCTGGCGAGCGCTGATTGCCCGGTTCCGAAGTCGTCTACGGCGATGCGCACACCCAGGCTCTTGAGCTCGTTGATGATCGATTGAGCGTCCTCGCCCGCCTCGGCGATGCTGCTTTCGGTGACTTCGAGAATGAGTCGCGAGGGGTCGATACTGAACTCCGCGAGCGCCTGTTCGACGACTCTGACCAATTCGGCGTTGCGCAACTGGCGCGGAGAGATGTTGATCGCCAGCGTGAAGTCGGGGTTTCCTGCGAACCAGTGCCGTCCCTGCTGGCAGGCCGTGCGGATCACCCATGCGCCGATGGTCGAGATGAGATCCGTCGATTCGGCAATCGCGATGAAAGTCTCCGGCGATATGATCTGTCCCGGAGCCTTTTCCCAGCGCAGCAGAGCCTCAGCACCGATGATCCTGCCGCTTTGGACCTCCACGATCGGCTGGTAGTGCAAGACGAAATCCCCCTGCTCTGCAGCAACCCGAAGACCATTGAGGATTTCGAGGCGCTCGCGGGCGATGGAGGTCATCTCGGAAGCGTAGAAGCACCATTGGTTTCCGCCGCGATTCTTGGCCGAGTACATGGCCGTATCGGCATTGCGGATCAGTTCGTTCACATTGGTTGCGTCATCGGGATACATGCTCACGCCTACGCTGGTGCTCAAGGCCGCGACGGCATTGCCCGACAAGGCGATGGGGGCCGACGCCGTCTCCAGAAGCGTTTGCGCGATGACGGCGACATCAGCCGTGGAATGCAGATCTTCGGCCAGGACCATGAATTCATCGCCGCCCCATCGCGCGAGGGTGTCTTCGCGACGGAGCCGCGCAGACAGGCGAGCCGAAACTTCCTTGAGAAGCCGATCGCCCGCCTCGTGCCCCAGGCTGTCGTTGATGGTCTTGAACTGATCCAGATCGATGAACAGCACCGCAAAGCGGGTCTCGTGGCGCAACGCGCTTGCGCGCGCCTGTTCGAGGCGTCGCTCGAACAAGGCGCGATTGGCAAGGCCCGTGAGCGTGTCCCGATGCGCTAACTCATTGAGGCGATCGTTGGCCTTGACGAGTTCGCGTGTGCGATCGGAGACGACTCTTTCGAGTTCCACCCTCTTCCGGTTGAGCCAGATCGTGCGCCAGGCGATCGCGACGTAGATCAGCCCGGAGATGAGCAGGATCGCCAGGACAATCCAGAGGAGCTGAGCCCAGGTGCGTGCGTACCAGGGCTCGAGGATGACGAATCGAAACGGCGGAGTCTCGCTGATCCGCCCCAAGCGGTCGCGCCCTGCGACCTGCAGCGAGTACTCTCCCGGCAAAAGATGCGTCAGGCGATAGCTATTGGAGTGCTGCCATTTCGAGACCGAGCCGTCGGGACCGCTGAGCCGGGTCTGATACAGGGACGGCCCCAGGCCGCTGAATTCAGGCAGGGCGACGTGCAACAGAATCCCCGCATCGTGGGCCAAGGAAATAGGCTCGGAAGGCGCGAGCGGAAGAATTTTATCGAGCCCCGTAGGCGCGATGGATTCCACGCTGCGCATCTGAATCTGGGGAGGACGAGCCTGGGGCACACGGCCCAGGTTTTCATGGATCAAGATCGCGCTCGCGCAGCCAAAAAGCGTGATCTGATCGCTATCGAAACCGATCGACTCCACGTATCCGCTGACCACGTTTCCGATCTGCTCTGAACTCCATTTCGCATCTACGGCCCTATGGAAGATCAGCTCACCTCCGAACGCCCACTCACCTGAAGGACCGGCGGCGAAGGTGAGAATCGGTGCCAAAGTTGCAGGCAGCTCGAGCCCTGGAAGCGTCGTCGCTTCGAATCGATCGTGGTTCCAGCGAAAAAGCCCGGCCTCGGTGGAGGCGAGGATCGTGCCATCGGCAAGCCGTGAGATCTGGGCGCGCGGTATTTGCCCGTAGTGCATCCCCTCGGCTTCGCCCAGAAGGCGGTCCTCCTCGACGGTTTGTCGATCCGCATCGAATCGGATCCGGCGCAGGCCGTGGCGCGTGGTTCCGACGAGAATTTCCGTGGGGCTAAGCTCAACGAGACTTTCCACCCGCTCCTCGCGCTCGCCCCTGTCAAGGCGAAACCTCCACTCCTTCTTCGTGGCCTCGAGGATACCGACTCCGTACTCGGTGCCAACGTAAATCTGATCCGAGTGACTGGGCGATCGCACCAGAAGTCGTGGATAGAGATCCGGGCGTCCGATGGAATGCAACACCTGACTTTCGTCGACCCAGAGGAGTCGAAAGTTCTCCGCCAGAAGGGCGTGACCGCCGTTCACCACGATCATGTCGAAGGCATCATAGTCGGTGTAGCGCAGTCTTCGATATGAGGCGACCGTTTCGGTTGCATTCGCGCTCGAATAGACGCCACTGCTCGACAGTGCAAGCCACCGTCCATTCCAGTTGCGCAGCCTATGGATCGTCCCGCTGATTCCGTCGCGGTGGGTTAGGCTCGTCCAGTCTCCGGGCCAGCTGATGTGAAAGGCCGCCAAATCGCTCACGGCAAGAAGTCCCCCATCATTCGAGAGACTCAGACCGTTGAGCGGGCCATCGGAGACATGCATGCTCTTGAAGCGGCGCGTGCGTGGCTGATAGAGCCAAAGCGTTCCATCGATGGCTCCGAGTGCGTATGAACCATCTCTCAGAAGCAGCGCGGCGTTAAACTCCGAGGCCGAAGGAAAGCCCGCAGGCATTTCGTAGTCGCGGCTTCGACCATGCGACCATTCCTTCCAGCTTCCATCCGAGGTCATGCTGATGACACCGCCGTCGGGCAACGGCAGGAGCGAGTTGCTCAAAAGCGAAAGCGGACCGCTTCCAGGAACCGCCTTCCAGTCGCCATCGGCGAAGCGTTTTAGCCCCTCGCCACGAAACTGCAGCCAAACTTCGTTGTCAATGATATCCATTGCGCCCAAGCGTCCTGGATGGCGCCAGATGCGACTGCGTTGCGAGGCGGGAGAATAAAGAAACACATAGTAGGTGCTCTCAAAGAAGACCCCGTCTTTGGTTACACGAATGCTGTAGACGTCGCCAAAGGATTGGCCGTCGAGATCCTGAGTGAAGTTCGCAGTGAGATCGTGGAAGTCGGGTAGACCGTTCTCGTCCTTTTCGAAATAGCCGATGAGGTCATGGCCTCCGACATACACGCGCGAGTGACCGTCGAACGTGACCGATGTCGAAGAGTCGCCGTTGGGGAGCCGCAGGAGCTGCCAGGTCTCGCCATCGAAAGTCAGGACCCCGCCGCCGTTGGCTACATAGAGAAGTGAACTGTCGTCTTGCGCGATGTCCAGCGAACTCGGAGGCGCCCCGACATCCGGTCGCAAAATACTCACGGGCGGGCTGCCGCTAAGCGCTTGCGCAAGCGCCGCGCCGGTCATCGCGAGAAACAGCAAGCCCGCGGAGAGTAAGCGCAAGGCGCGGTCCGTGATCGGGCGCCGCTGACGTTCGGTCCGCTTGAGCACTTGGGATGGGCCGCGATAAGCCATTAAAGTTAAAGGAGTTGCAGAATACCTGCTTGTGTCAGCGACGACCATCGACGACGCAACCTTCGTAGCGAATGCCACAACGGCTTGGGGGGTCTTTACACTTCGCCACCGTCTCGTTCTGGCCTTCGGAGCAGGGCACGTGCGAAGGCGGGCTGCCCCGCCGGCCGAACGAAGTCGTCCTCAAACACGGCTGCCTGTAGGTCCGCCTCGCCGGCGACGGACCCGGCGCGGCCTTGTCCGAAGCGAGCGAACCTTTGCCAAATCGGTGCGAACGAGGGTAAGCTCAGAATGCTGGAATCGATCAAAAAAACACACAACAATGGGAGGTCCGGTCATGGAGTTGATCGAGCGAGTCAAAAAGATTGTGCTAACGCCCAAGACGGAATGGCAAGTCATCGCTCCCGAAGCGACCACTCCGGCAGCCCTCTATCGCGGCTACATTGTTCCGCTCGCGCTCATAGGGCCGGTGGCCCAGTGCATCGGTTTTTCTCTTTTCGGCTATCCGGTGGTTCTCGGGGTCAACCTGCGCCCGTCCGTGTTCTTCGCGTTGTCCCAGGCCATCGTCTCCTACGTCCTGATCCTCGTTGGCGTCTTTCTGATCAGCCTCATTGTCAACGCTCTGGCTCCCCAATTTGCGGGAGAGAAAAATCCAATTCAGGCGCTCAAGACGGTGGCGTATGCGTTTACACCGGCCTGGGTGGCGGGGATCCTCTACCTCATCCCCTCGCTGAGCATTCTCGTTTTGTTGGCGAGCCTCTACAGCCTCTACGTGCTCTTCCTTGGGCTTCCGATCCTCATGAAGTCGCCCCAGGAAAAAGCTCCCTTGTACACGCTGGCCGTCGTCGTCTGCGCGTTCGTGGTCATGATGGTGATCTCGGTGGTCGCCGCCGCCGTGGGAGGCTTGGGTTCGGGAGCTCCACGGGTGGTGGGGGGGCTCGGGGCCGCGTCCTTGGCCAGCCGCGAGGGGAATCCAGGTTCCCCACAATTAAACCAAATGTCTGCCCAGATTGAAGCCGCCGCGCTTCAGATGAAGGCTGCGCAGCGCTCGGGTGACACGCAAGCGCAAGCGCAGGCGGCAACGAGCGCCGTGGCTGCGGTCGTTGCCGGTGGAGCGGCCCACATTGACCCTGTGGATCAAAGTGTCCTAAAAGCTCTCTTGCCGGAGACGGCTGCGGGCCTGCCCCGGACCAGTTCGGAGGCCACCAAAGGCGGCGTCGCCGGACTGCAGGTGGCCAAGGCCGAAGCCCGCTACGCGGATGCGCAAGGCAGCAATGTTGATCTCACCATCACGGACGTTGGCGGTGCGCAGATGCTGGCTATGGCTGCCGCCTGGGCCAGCATCGAAGAAGACAAGCAAACCGACACGGGCTACGAGAAGATAGGCAAGGTCGATGGGCGGCCCGTGCACGAGACCTTCAACAAGAATGGACCGGCAAGTAGCTACGAGACGCTTGTCGCCGGCCGTTTCCTGGTGCAGGGCAGTGGAACCAAGATCGATATGGACACCCTGAAGAAGGCGGTTTCCACGATTGATCTCGCGAGGCTTGACGCGATGAAAGACGTGGGCGTAGCGAAGGCCAACTGAAGATCGCGCCTTCTCGCCGGCTCTGGCTCCGGGGCCGGTTTCTCCTGCTTCGGGCTTGATGATTCTGCGACGCACTCGCGGCGCGGGGATTCCCCGTTGAGCGAAGGTCCTAGGATCGCATTCGTTCCGAGAGCATCCGCTTAAAGGCGGAACAGATGTTCCGGATTGCGACGTTCTTGTATGCGAACGGACCGTCGTCGGGCTCGGGATGGACGAGCATGGTCGCGTTGGCTTCGAAGACCAGGATCGCGCCGGTATCGAGGATGGTGAAATCCAGCCCGGCGTAGTCCAGTCCGAGTCTTCTTCCAATCGCACCCACCGTTTCCCAGGATGGATTTCCCAACGCCGTTTGGGGATCGGCAAGAAAGCGTTGCTCCTCCTCGAGTTTCCAGGCGGCCTCACCCATCTCGGCAGAGAAGTAATGAACGAGCCAGTTCCGCGAGATCGCAAGGTGGTAGGGAAAGGCCTGTCCATCGACATAGATGACGCGGTATTTGCGATAGAAGTGTCGTGCGTCCCGATTTTCCCAGAAGGCTGTGGCGTAGACGACCTCGGTTTGATTTTCCGCATCGCCCGCGCGCGCCCACGACAGCGCGGACTGTGGCGTATCCACCAGGCAGGCGCCCTGGCCACCGTGTGATTTGGCTCGACGCAGGATCAGAGGGAATTGAGCGCCGCGGTCGCGCAGCCGGTCTGCGATGGGGTGCCATTTCCCGGTTTGCACCTCAATTCGATCAACGCGCGGGACAATGACCCCATCGAGTCCGTTGAGAAGCGCGCCAAGGCGGTCGCGCCGGGTTGCTCGCACGGCGCCGGGGGTATTGAGGACCGGGCGATTGCTTGCCGCAAGGACCTGCTCCAATGAGGGATGCCCCGCTGCGGCACAATCGGGATCTCCGATTGCGTTAAATACCAGGTCGTGTTCCGGCAGGCACGAGAGCTCGGGCTCGCGCGCATATTCGACCAGAGCCCGAATCGTCGAATACTCCTCGGAGGGCAGGAGGTACCTTGTGGGCACGTTACCCACGTCTGAGGCGCTGGGAAGCAATACCGTTGCCGCGGCAGCGGGTGTTCGCTCGACGAATATCCATTGCAGTTGGTAGGCCTGTTCGCGATGCACACGGGCCTGGCTGAATTCACCCGACTCGAAGAGAAGGGCAGCCAGGTTCTGGTGGGCTATCGATAGTGCCGGATCTAGCAGGAGGGTCGTGCGATACCATTTTTTGGCGAGTTCCGATTGGCCGTGCTGCATGTATCCCGTGGCGAGGTTGTAAAGCTGGAGCGCGGAACCTTGTTCGAGCGCCTGAGCGGCCAAAGCGGAAGCGGCCGCCTTGACGGGCTCATTCGCAGCGCCATAGGCAGTGCACAGAAGTCTCTGCACGTCCGCGGCCAGCGGATGCTCACGCTCGGCCTGCTCCAGAAGATTGAGCGCCTGCGCGACTTCTCCCGCAGCCAGAGCGGATCTCGCCTGTCCGATGCTCGGTGATTCAGAAGGCGGCATGGGGGTCACAGCTCCAATTGGGACGTCCGACGCACAGGGGGCTGCAAAGTCAAGTAGCACTCTCTAAGGGATCGTTCCGATCCTAAACCAACGCGCCAGGCCCTGCTTTTGGATTCCCCGCACAAGCAGGATCGGCAAAAGGAAGAATAGCTCCAAAAAGAGCCCTCTATTCAAGCGATTGACTACGGCCCCGGCCGTCGATACTCAGCGAACTTCCCTCACCCTCCCGAGACGCAAGTCCCTTTTAAAACGCACGGAGTCAATTCGATGAACGTCGGACTACTGAACACAACACCGACCTGGAATGCCCAACAGGTCTCGAGCCCCGCGGCGGTGACGGGAGCGTCCAATTCCGACAGCGCAAGTCAAAGCGGCGGTGGAAAAGTCCACCATCACCATGGTGGCGGGGGTATGGGAAAGGATATTCTGGAAGCGCTCTCGCAAATGGAAGCCTCAGGCAGCGTGGCTAGCACGTCCAGCGCGGCGGCGACCACCGGGAGCACTGGGTCTACGAGCAGCACGAGCAACTCAATCACCGGCGTGAGCTCGACCGGTGGAGCCAGCGGTACGAACAATCAGGCCGGACAAGCTCTACAGCAGTTCATGCATGACCTTGTGGGATCTATTCAAAGCGCACAATCGGGTCAGTCGAGTACAGCCGTCGGCGCAACCACAGGTGCGACGTCTGCCTCCGGCTACGGCAACCTCGAGAGCGGTCTGCAAAATCTCATCGGAAGTCTGAGTTCCGGTACCAACACGCAAGCAGGGACGACCCTTCAAAACGATCTGCAGAATCTCGTTACTGCGTTGGGGGGCAATGCTGCCTCGTCCCAAGGCACGCCCGATCTGCAGTCGTTCCTAACGAACCTCGCCCAGATCATGGGGTCAAACCCAAACTCGTCTAGCGCCGTCGGCAATACCGTCAGCGCCCAAGCGTGACCCGAGTGCGGCCTGGAAGATAGGCCGGCCTCCTGCGATCAGGCCCGTTGAGTTGTTGGGAAATGTCACAGGAGCATTCGGGATCATGCGTGCTTCGGCACTATTCACCCTACATGCTCCGGGCGCTTCGCATTTGCAGGTTGAATCCCCCGAAGTATGGCTTCACACGGGGAGAGAGCGATGCACGCAGGGAGCGGGACGCCAAGCGCAGTGAACTATCCGCATCGCAAGTCATGCGCGTCGCCAGAACAAAGGCGGGCATGGTCTAGGCGCTGCCTCGTGATCGCCCTCTTCATGACGCAGGGCATAGCCGGCGCGCTCGCGCAAGTTCCCGGAGGCGGGATCCCCTCGGGCAGCGCGCGCGGCATGATTCACCAGTCCCAGTCCCTCGATGACTCCAAATGCGCCCAGGCCAAGCCGGGATCGTCGACCGCAGACCGCGTGAACCTCGAATTGGAGACATCACGAACAGCGCTCGAACTGCGTTCCGAGCAAGCCCCGGCCTGGGCGAGATTCGAAGAGTCCTCCAAGAAGGCACTGCGCGACATCGCGCGAGGCCTCGGACCGCACGATGTGGTCCTCTCAGAAATGCTCGGTCCGCAGGAGATCGATCAAGCCTTAGACGAGCCGCGCAACCGTCTAACCGCGCTAGAGGAGGTCGCAGATGCGGCCAAACAGCTCTACCAGGTGCTCTCCGCCGATCAACGAAAGGTGGCGGACGCCCGCCTCCCCAAAATCGTGCGTCTTCTGGCTTCGTCGCCCTGATCCTCAGGACCGGCGCGACATTCGAGGCACCAACGGATAATGGGTTGGTTCCCGCACATTCGTAAAAGATTGTGAATTTGCTCATGAAATGCGACGCCCGGCCGAAATAGTCCTCACGGGCGAATCGGAGCCGGAGTAGAGTGCGCCCGTAGCCCCTCCGAAAAAGAGCAGCGCGAACCGACCGAAATTGACTGCAGTGGCCGATCGAAGGCCCTGGATTTGCGAAGTCCAGTCAAAGGCGTGGCCGGCCCGCAGAACTAGGAAAGGTTGGCTCAATTGTGTGCTGAGACGGCGTGACAGTGCAGTCCCCATAGAATCGGGTCAAGCAACCGCCCGATCCAACAGGAAGCGATGGCAAGTTACTGATGAGTTCACCGCGACATCGAAATCGCGCTTGCACGCGCGCGGCGGCGAGCCATCGTGGCGGTGGAGCCCGCGACGACCGTATCGAACTGGCTTGCATCGATCATGTTTAGCAGCACCCAGATCAATGTCCACGGGCTCGATGGCTACGGGTTTGAGACCGTTTATCTGGCGCGCCAACCGATTATGGATCGGGAGGAGCAACTTCAAGGTTACGAACTACTCTTTCGCTCAGGGGCGGGCGCCTACGACCCCAGCTGCGAAGCAACCGAAGCTACCGCCACGGTCGTCAGCAATGCCTTCTACGGCATGGGCGTGGGATCGGTCCTTGGATCGGTGAAGGGCTTCATCAATGTGGATGAGCATTTCCTCATGTCCGACGTCATCGAGTCCTTGCCGGCGAAACAGGTCGTGCTTGAGATCCTTGAAACCGTCGAGGAATCTCCAATGGTTCTCGAGCGCGTCCGCGAACTAAAGCGGCAGGGGTACAGCTTCGCCCTTGATGACTACGTCGGCCACAAGGAGCGTTATCCGGAATTGCTCGATGAGGTCGCGATCGTCAAGATCGACATCCTGGTTGTTGGTGCGACGAAACTGGCGGAGGTCATTGCTTCCGTTAGAAGGCCCGGCCTTGTGCTCCTCGCCGAGAAAGTGGAGTCTCGGGAAGAATTCGATGCCTGTAGAGCACTGGGTTTCGATCTTTTTCAGGGCTATTTTTTCGCCCGGCCACAGACCCTTCGCAGTAAGCAAGCCGCGCTTCCGCAACAGGCGGATCTGTTAAAGCTCATCCGCATGACGACGCAGGATGCCGATGTTGGCGAGATCGCTGATGTCATGAAACGATTGCCGGCCGTAACCCTGGGCGTACTGCGAGCCTCGAACTCGGGAATGAACGGCTTAAGGCGTCAAGTGAGTTCTCTGAAGGAGGCGTTGGTCATCATCGGACAGGCGCGCCTGAGGCGTATTGTTCAAATGATGGTCTATTCCAAGTCGGGAGTGCCCCAGAAAACCAATCCGCTCATGCTGATGGCTGCTGCACGCGGCCGGCTGCTCGAGGACCTCGCCCTGCGACATCCGTCGGCGACCATCGAGGAGCAAGACTGCGCCTATCTGGTCGGGATGCTCTCGCTAATCGAGCCCATCATTAAGGTCAATCTTGAAGACGTCTGCCAGGAACTGGGCCTGACCGACTCCCTGGAGAAAGCGCTCATCCATCGCGAAGGCGTTCTTGGCCGCCTCTTGCTGCTCTGTGAAAATTCCGAGGTCGGGCAAAGCGAACGCGTCCTGCGCGGAATCGCCGAACTTCCCGGGGTCTCGGGGAGCGAATTCATCCGCATGCAGATGAACGCGCTGGCCTGGGCCGACGCGACCGCAGGCTAGATCAGCGCTGCGGTCGAGCGCTATCGGTGTCTCAACGGCTCGAGGGACGCGCTCGAAAATAGCGCGACCGCCGGTCCCAGCGCTAACCGAGGATCAGTTTTCGCTTCTGATTTTCAAGTGATCCTTCACCGACCGCACGCCATCGGTTCTGCTGGCCACCGCAATGGCCCGATCCGCCTCTTCGCGCGAGCGCGCATAGCCGCTAAGCCAGACGACGCCGTCCTTGTCGGTATCAACTTGGATTCGTGTCGTGCTCGAGAGGTGTTCGGCGGCCAGCTTGGACTTGACCTTGGTTGTAATCACGGAATCTTTTACGAAATCAACCGGGTGTCCGTTGTCCATGTCGGCGTCTGCGGCGAGGGCGATGAGCGGAGTGCAGAAAATCCCCGCGGCGATACCGAGTGCGACAAATTTAGTTTTCATACGGTCCTCCAGAATAAGCTTCTAGTGCGAAAGTCGGACGAGCCGACGTATAGGTGTTTTTCATGCTCTTCACCCGGTTTGACCGATTTGAGAGCCAAAAGGGCCGCAATGGGCAAGGCGCACCTATGTAGCAGCAGGTGACATGCCTGGACCGGCTCAAGGGGAAGCCGGGCAAGCGCCCGCAAGCGCGCCTGTGAACAGCGATGCAAGAAAAAGCGCGTCACCCAAGCTTGCTTGGATGACGCGCTGTGCGCAGAGTGGGTCTAGGCTGCCTTGGCGGCTCGGAAAAGGGCGGCCTGGCTGCGGTTGAACGCCGAGAGCACCGCATTGAGCGAGGCACTGACGGTGTCGTGACTGGTTCCAGCCCCACCAACGCGCCTGCCTTGGATGCTCAACTGGACGAAGGCCACGGCCTCGGCGTCCGTTCCGGTCGAGACGGCGTGTTCGCTGTAGTCCACGACACTAATCGCGGTCCCGGTAAAGCGTGTCAGTCCATCGACGAACGCCGACAGGGCACCTTCTCCGGCGCCGCTGACCGCGTGCGTTTCCCGTTCGTCTTGCAGTTGCACCTCTATGCGATCACGGCCATTGATGCGCTCGATCCGGTAGTTCGCCACCGATAAGGGCTTTAAGGCAGATAGAAAATGGTCCACGAAGAGCGCGTGAATGGTTGCGCTTTCCACTTCGCCTCCCTGCGCCTCACTGACTTTCTGAACGATCTGGGCGAAGTCGACCTGCATCCAGCGGGGTAGGACAAGTCCAAAATCGCGTTCCAGCACGAATGCGATCCCACCCTTTCCGGATTGGCTGTTGACGCGGATGACGGCCTGGTAGTCGCGTCCGAGATCCTTCGGGTCGATCGGCAGGTAGGCGACCTGCCAGGGCTCGTCTTCGGTCTGGCGGTTGAGGCACTTGCGGATGGCGTCCTGGTGACTCCCCGAAAACGCCGTATAGACGAGTTCACCGAACCAGGGATGCCGGGGATGGATCGGAAGGCCGGTGCATTCCACCGCAATGGCAATCAAGGCATCGGGTTCGGACAGATCCAGGCGAGGATCGATTCCCTGGCTATAGAGATTCATCGCCATGGTTGTCACGTCCATGTTGCCGGTGCGCTCGCCATTACCAAAGAGGGTACCCTCGACGCGATCGGCACCGGCCAAGACAGCCAGCTCGGCCGCGGCGACGGCACAGCCCCGGTCGTTGTGGGTGTGCACGGAGACGATACAGGCACTGCGGTTGGCGACGTGCCTGCAGAAGTACTCAACCTGATCGGCGAACAAATTCGGTGTGGAAGATTCGACGGTCGCCGGGAGATTGATGATGCATGGGTTCTCTGCGCTCGCTTGCCAGACGGCCATCACGGCATCGCAGATCTCCACGGCAAAATCTGGCTCCGTATTGGAGAAGCTCTCGGGGGAATATTCGAAGACCCAGGTTGTGTCGGGTCGTGCTTGCGCCGCGTCGTAAATCAGTCGGGCACCCTGCTCGGCGATCTGCACGATTTGGGAGCGGTCCATGCCGAACACGCGCTCGCGCTGCACCGTGGAAGTCGAGTTGTAGAGGTGAACGATAGCCCGTTTTGCGCCCACGAGCGCCTCGAACGTGCGCGCGATCAGTTCTGGCCGCGCCTGGACCAGCACCTGAATCGTCACGTCGTCAGGAATCTGATCCGTCTCGATGAGCCAGCGCACGAAGTCGTAGTCGGGCTGGCTTGCCGAGGGGAAGCCCACCTCGATCTCCTTGAATCCCACCTTAACGAGCGTATCCCAGAGCTTGCGTTTCTTTTCGACATTCATGGGCTCGAGGAGCGCCTGATTTCCATCGCGTAGATCAACGCTCGCCCAGCGCGGCGCGTGTTGGATCGATCGGGACGGCCATTGCCGATCCACAAGAGGGACGGCTTTGGCGGCAGCGTATTTGCGATAGTCGAAGGAGTGCATGGCGACCCAATGTTGGAAACCCGACCATGCCATGGTATGCGATTCCGGCTGGCGGGTGCTTGCAAATATGTGGCGCTAATGCGCAAATTGCGGCAGAATCATCGAATATATAGTTTTCTTACGAAATAATCCACCAATATACTACTTCTTTGCGCATCAGCATGGACTTGGACGCCTACGATAAGAAACTGCTCGCGATCTTGCAGACGGATGCGCGCATTTCGAATCAAGAGCTTGCCGAGCGGATTCACCTCTCGCCTTCTTCGTGCTTAAGGCGACTGCGGGCGTTGGAGGAAAGCGGGCTCATCGTCGGTTATGTCGCGCGCCTCGACGCCAAGAAGCTGGGTTTCTCGCTGACCGCCTTGGTGCATATCTCCATGGATCACCATACGCCCGAGCGCTTTGCCAACTTCGAGCGACACGTCGGAGAACTGCCTTCCGTTCTGGAATGCCTCTTGATCACGGGGCAAAGTGCCGACTACCAACTCAAGGTGCTGGTCACCGATATGGACGCCTATCAGGACCTGCTTTTGAATCGCATCACCCGAATCGAGGGAGTCACCGGGGTACACAGCAGCTTTGTCTTGCGCCGGGTCATCGATCGCACCACGGTACCGCTGGATTGACCGATTTCCACCCCCGCGCGAACCTTCTCATCGTTCGGTCTAGGAGGCGCTCTCGCGCTTGAGCAGCGCGCTTTTGCGCTCCACCCCCCATCTGTAGCCTGAAAGCGCACCGTCTTGTCGAACCACACGGTGACAGGGCACTGCAACGGCGATCGGATTGGCCGCGCAGGCCAAAGCGACCGCGCGTGCCGCCTTGGGCGCGCCGATGGCCTGGGCGATTGCGCTATAGCTCGTGGTCGCCCCGACGGGAATCTGTCGAAGCGCTTGCCATACGCGCTGCTGGAAAGCGGTACCCCGCAAATCCAGAGGGAGGTCGAGCCCGACTCCAGGTGCTTCGATGAACCCGACGACGCGCGCGACAGTCTTCTCGAACTCGATGTCCGCGCCGATCAACTCGGCCTGCGGGAACTGGTCTTGCAACTGCTCGACGAGTCGCTGAGCGTCCTCGCCTAAAAGAATTGCGCAAACTCCCTTCTCGGTGGCGCCCACGAGAATTGCGCCCAGACTGCATTGGCCGACGGCAAACCGGATCTGCGCATCTCTGCCGCCCGCACGGTAGCTGCTGGCCGTCATTCCCAGGATCTCCGAAGAGGTTGCGTAGAACCGCCCGTTGGAATTGAAGCCCGCATCATAGATGGCGCTCGTAACCGTCGCTCCGGAACTCAGTTGACCCCGTATGCGCTTGGCGCGCTCGGCGGCAATATAAGCCTTGGGCGTAAGTCCGGTGACTGACTTGAAGACGCGGTGAAAATGAAAGCGGCTCATCCCGACCGCTTCAGCCAGCCCAGCCGGGCTCAAGGCGTCCTCGGACGCCGCAACCAGACGGCACGCGCGGACCACCAACGCGGCCTGTCGCTCGGCCAAGCCGGGCTCGTCTGGCTTGCAGCGTTTACAAGGGCGATACCCGGCTCGCTCGGCGTCTTCGCCGCTCGCGTGGAATGTTACATTTTCGCGACGCGCGGTGCGCGAGGGGCACGAAGGCCGGCAATACACGCCCGTGGTACGCACGCCATAGACGAAGCGCCCATCGGCCTGTCGATCGCGATGTACGACTGCGGACCAGAGATCGTCCTCGCCAAACTCTGGAACGGGTTCTCGTGTGGTCAAGGTCATGGTTTGCATCTTATGCCTCCTGGCAGATTCGATACCTGCATTCTGTGGGGTCGCTTTAGAGCGTGCACTCCGCCTATTGCTTTCAAATTCTTCCCTCTTCGGAGCTGGCACTTTGGGGCAGGGGCCTGAGCGTGCCCCGACCGTCGAAATCACGCCCAAATGCGAGGCAAGCCTAGCGAAATTTGAAAAACGGCGATGTCCCCGCAGCCACGAAAATGAGCAACCTTGAAGGCGAGCGGGCGTTTTTATGCCTTTTTTAGGAGCGACATGTTCGAATAGCGTTTAGAGGAACCTCGTATTTATCACAGGTTTGCCCAAACGGAGTCGAACGATAGGATTAGGCGGCTGTGCAGCCTCCTAA
>JBEKVI010000012.1:0-89190 GCA_049514215.1 Burkholderiaceae bacterium | reverse complement strand
GACTTCGGCTTCTGCCGGGGGCAGGCCGTCTTGGTGAATGAGGCAGGCTCCTCCCACCGGCAAGCGCAGTCCCACCGCTTCCATCACGAGGCCGGCGACCCGGATCAGTTTGCCTTCGCTCTGGACGGGCTCGACTTGCGTGAGCACGCCACCGCAGCTGGCAAGGAAGGCCTTCCAACCCTCGGTTGCGCTCTTGGGTTCAGACAATCCAGGCATCACTTCGTCCCAGGTTGGCCATCGCGATCTTCCAGCGCTTCTCCAAAGTGGCATCGACTTCGCCGCTATTGGACTCCACGCGGCAGCCTCCGGCCTCGATGCGTTCGTCCACGACGACGCGCCATCCGTTTTTGGTCAGGTCTTCCCCGGCATGGCGACTGACCAGCTCCGCATCGGCAGGATTAAGAACGAGAATATTGTTCTGGTAAGAGCCCGCCAGTCCGCGCAATGCTTCCTGGACGACCGGAAGCACCAGTTCGGGACGAATGGCGAGCGACTGACGGATGATCCGCTGCGCCAGATCCAAAGACAGCGTCAACAGCGCGTCTGCGAGATCGGCCTCGATTCCCTTGACCGCGCCCGTAAAGGCGCCGGCCGTGGCCGCAAGGCGCTTCACCTCCTCCTTGGCTTCCTGCAGACCCTGCGCAAATCCCTCGTCGTGGGCGCGTTGCTGGAGCGCCTCGACTTCGTCGGCCGTGGGCAAGACCACGTTCTTGCGCTCGGCAAGCTTAGGCGTGTCGAAGGAAATCCCTTCCCAACGCTCGTAGGCGGCCAGGTTCTCCTTGGAGATGAGGCGCTCAGACAAAGTTGTCCTCCCCCTTGCCACCCAGCACCAGCTGTCCCTCGTCGGCCAAGCGCCTGACCGTCTTGAGGATTTCCTTCTGTTCGGCCTCGACCTCCGAGACGCGCACGGGGCCTTTGGCCTCGAGATCCTCGCGCAGCATCTCGCCGGCGCGCTGGGACATGTTCTTGAAGATCTTCTCGCGCAGCTCTTCGTTGGCCCCCTTCAATGCAATGATGAGGGACTCCGACTGAATCTCGCGCAAGAGCAGCTGGATGCCGCGGTCGTCCAGATCCAGCAGATTGTCGAACACGAACATCTCGTCGAGGATCTGCTGAGCCAGTTCCGGGTCGTATTGGCGAACGCTTTCGATGACGGACGCCTCGTTGGTTGAACCGATGAAGTTCAGGATCTCGGCGGCTGCCCGAACGCCGCCCATGGTCGTCTTCTTGACACGGCCGCCTCCGGAGAGGAGCTTGGTTAGGACGTCGTTGAGTTCCCGAAGGGCATTGGGCTGAATCCCATCCAAAGTTGCGATGCGCAGCACCACTTCGTTGCGCGTGCGTTCGGGAAAATTGCTGAGGATCGACGAGGCATGATCGCGCTCGAGGTGGGCCAGAATCGAGGCGATGATCTGCGGGTGCTCATTTTTGATGAGCTCGGCCACGCTTGGTGCGTCCATCCACTTCAGTCCTTCGATGCCGCTGGCATCGTTGCCCTGCAGGATGCGGTCTAGGAGCAGCCCCGCCTTGTCGACCCCAAGCGCCTTGGTGAGGACATTGCGGATGTATTCGTCCGAGTTCATGCCAAGCGAGCTGTTGCTTTCGGCGTCGCTGCGAAACCGTCCCAAGACGTTTTCGACCTTGTCCCGGGAAACACCCGAAAGCTTGGCCATGGTCTGCCCGAGCTTTTGCACCTCGCCCGGAGCCAGGTACTTGAAAACCTCGGCCGCCTCTTCTTCCCCGATGGTCAGAAGCAGGATGGCGCTGTCGTGGAGGCCTTCTTCATCCATTGCTCTTCACCCACCCTTTCACCACGTTGGCGACCACCTTGGGGTCGTCGCGGGCGAGTTTTTTGACCAGCTGCAGGCTTTCGGCATAGGCGGGTTCGTGGTCTAAGGCGGGTGCGCTTCCGGCCGGCAAATGCTCCACCAGTTCCGGAGCAATCATCGGCGCCTGGAGCAATTTCTTGAGCGAAGGTTTCAGAATTCCGAAAACGAGGTAGAGCACGAGGATCCCAAGGAGAATGTCCTTGCCCACTTCCTTGACCATCGCGATGTTGTCGGGATCCTTCCAGATGGCCACTTCAACGGGGGCTTCAGTTTCGGTCTGCGAGAAAGCGGCGTTGACCACATTCAGCGAGTCGCCCCGGTCCTGGGAAAACCCGACGGCTTCCCGGGCCAGCGCGGTGATCTGATCGAGTTGTGCCTTTTCCAGGGGCTCGAAGGTGACTTTCCCGTCCTTGCCCGTAATCTTGTGCTGATTCACCACAATGGCGACCGACAGGCGTTTGAGTGCCCCAACCGGGGTGCGCCTCATCTGGACGGTCTTGTCGACTTCATAGTTGACCGTCGTCTCCTTGTGGTTGGTGGTGTTCTGAGTCGGATTGGTCTGGCCCGGCGCACCGGTCGCCGGAACCGTGGTGCCGGGGGCTGCGGGCGTTGCTGCAGGTGGGGGGGACTGCGGCAGGTTCGACGCGGCCCCGGGAATGCCCCCGGGTGCGGCTGCACCACTCGAGTTCAAGCTCGAACCCTCGCTGGTCTGCTGGCTGCGAATCGCCGATTCGGCCGGCGTGCTGTTGGGTTTGTAGATCTCGGCCGTCTGCTCGTTTTGGCTGAAATCCACGTCGGCCGTCACCTGGGCCCTGACGTTCTCGGCCCCGGTGATGGGTTGCAGGATTCCCAGCACCCGGCGTGTGTAGTTCTGTTCCATCTCCTGCAGATAGGCGAGCTGGCCGGGATCGAGGCCATCGGCGGCTGCGGCCTGCGTCGTCAGGAGATTGCCGTTCTGGTCGACGATGCTCACGTTCTGAGCCGTCAGTTCCGGGATGCTCGAAGAAACCAGGTGCAAGATCCCGTTAACCTGTCCCCGGTCCAGGGACTTACCCGGATAGAGGTTTAAGAGCACCGAGGCACTGGGCTTTTGCTGGTCGCGCAGGAAAACGGATGATTTGGGAATGGCCAGATGCACCCGGGCCGATTGAACGGAGGCCACTGATTGAATCGTCTTGGCCAATTCGCCTTCCAGCCCGCGCTGATAATTGACCTGTTCTTGAAATTGGGTCGCACCGAACTTCTGTTGCTCCATCAGCTCAAACCCGGCTGTGCCGCCCTTGGGCAGTCCCTGCGAGGCGAGCTTAAGACGAGTGTCGTAGACTACGTTGCTCGGCACGAGGATCGCGCCACCGCCGTCGGAGAACTTGTAGGGGATATTCATCTGGTTAAGTGCCTGGACGATTGCACCGCCGTCCCGGTCAGCCAGATTGCTGTAGAGCACCCGGTAATCGGGGGTCTGGGTCCACATCCAGGCGGCGGCGACCAGGGCGATGCTCGCGGCAATGGCCACGGTCAGCCCAATTAGCTGGCGGGGTGGAAGTTGCAGAAATCGTTGCATCGCGCTCATGGTCCGGCTTCCCTTTAGGTGTCGGATGGATTATGCGAACGCGAGTCGAACTCCAATTCACCGAATAGCGCCCCTTTTGTGGGGTATTTCTCGGGCAATGCTTAAAGCGCCCCCGAATTTGAATTGGGGTGGATTTAGGCGGCTTTTCCAACGATTGATCCCGGCTCGGGCTGGTACCTTTGGAGCACGAGAAAACGGGGGTGCTCCCATGGAATTGTCAAAAATCAGTCCGATGCAGGGAATTCTGGGGTCCAGCCCGGCTTTAGGCACATCGGACGCGACCGCTGCCAGCGGCCCCTCATTTCTCGACGTCCTCAAGCGCTCCCTGAACGAGGTCAATGCCAGCCAGACCAATGCGGATGCGGTCGCGCAGCAGTTTCAGACCGGGCAAGGTGGGGTGAGCCTCGAAGATGCGATGGTTTCCATGCAAAAGGCCAACATTTCATTCCAAGAAGCGGTGCAGGTGCGTAACAAGCTCGTCACGGCTTATACCGACGTTATGAACATGCAGATCTAGCTGTGCCCTCATGCGTTCGCGCACTCCATTTTGTGCGGGGTTTTGACAGAGCTCGACCACCATGTGGGGTACCCAAAAGGAGGAACCAAAAACCTGAATGTTAAGTGCGGGAGCGCACAGTCTGGCGCCCGCGGGCGATTTATCGTTATTTCACAGTCTAGCGTTTTCTTGGGGAATGACCATGAACCTCGCCACCGTAGGGCCGTTCGTCGTTTCCGTCCGCGCGGTTGCCCAGGGGCCCCTCTGGGAAGGTGTCTATTCGGTGCGCCGATTTGACGAGATGTTTAAGCAACCCGCTTATATGCTAGGCGAAGTGCGTACAACTCAGGCCTACCTCACAAAAGAAGAAGCTGCGCAGGCAGCCTTATCTGACGCACAGGCCTTTGTGGGCCGTCACATGCAACGTGGGCTATATCTCGTGCCCTCAGTTACCCACTGACGATTTCTTACGTGAGGTCACTATGGCCATTTCGTTCCGTTCCGATGTGCTGCCTGTACTTTCCCAAGAAGGAACTTTGGTTTTCTTCGCCGTCCGAGATGACGGGAAGAAAATCTCTTGTCATATAAGCTTCGAGGCGCTTAGGGATAGGCTCGGAGCCAAAGCCATCAACAGCCGGGATCTGCAACTCGCATTCATGGAAAATCGCACCGCGATTCACAAAAAAGCCTTGGAGGCGCTTGCGCTTAACGGCGGTGACTCAATCCTTTTAATGCGCGACCACTTCTAAATTTCTCCGGGTCAAGGAGCCCGGTCTCCCTTTGGCCTGGCACCCATCCCGAGTGCCCTTTGGCCTTACCATCTAGCGCGCACAATCGGTCCCGGCAAGCGTTCCAGTTTCATTGAAACCGAACCTCGCTGACTGCAGAAGTATCGGGCAGATTCCGGTTAAGAAGTTTTGACGCCATGATGCACGAGGAGAGATTCCACATGATGCAGGCTCCCCTTGACGTCAAATTGCGCGCCCCCGACGAGAAAAATCCCCACGGCCTCTGTCGAGAGTTCGACCAGCGCGACAACGTGATCGGGATTGATGCGTAGTGCAGGGCCTGCGCCCAATGACTCAAAAGCTACGAATCTGATCGCCATTTCGGTTTTCTCTCCTGTCCGGTTGATCCTCGAGTCGCGCGACAGGGCATCGCGTAGGGCTGCCCATATCGAGTGTACTGCCTCGAGGCGAATGTGCGGTCAGAGGATTGTTTCTGACGCGTTTTCCTTTAGTTCATCGAGGGATTTGCAGTCTGATCGACGAACACCCCGGTCGGGTCAAAGGGAGGGGGGCGCGTCCTGCGTTGCGGGTCTACCCAGCTGGGGCGCCGAGCCGGCGCGAAGTATCGCATCCACGCCCCTGGTGTGATGGGCGCCCCCGAGATTGGTCGCAACTTTGCAGACGGGATTGAGTCAGCCATCCTCGGGGATACGGACTACGACCTTGAGGACACGTGCTCTATGCAAATTCGAGTGGTCAAGGGCAGTAAGACGAGATCCGGTCATCGGCGTTGGTTTCTGCGCTAGCGCGTCTACGCTCATCACGCCCTCATCCGAACCAGCCAATGCGGCCCCGGATGATAGACTGCGATCCAATGGATGGTGTGCGTGTAAGTCCCCCATATCGATCTCGGAATTGGCCTGTTCTTAATGCGATCGGCACACGTGAACCCCGGAGAGGCAGAGTCGCATCCCATTTTAGAATGCGGGTTCGGGGGGCTTCGACTGCGCTGGGTTTCGCCTTGTTCGACAGACCTTCCGGGCACGAAAGGTGCCACCTCTCTAGAGGCCGCGAGCAATGCTTTCTTCAAGAAGTAAGCTGATAAACCCATGATCGCGGCAGCACCCTTGGGACAACCCACGATGGAAGACTCTGTCGGCCGCGCCTTCGAGGCAGAACTCAGGCAGCGCTACCGCATCCTGAACGCCGCGTTCTCGGCGAACACCGACTTTATTTACGTTTTCGATCTGCGCGGGCGTTTTGTATTCGCCAACAGGGCGTTGTGCGACCTTCTTCACCGCTCGCCGGAGGAAATGGTGGGCCAGTCGTTTCACGATCTCCACTATCCCGAACCTCTGGCGTCGAATCTGCAGTCCCAAATACAAGAAGTCATTCGCACGCGCGAAGTCATCCGCGCCGAGACGCCATTTACGTCTCCTGACGGACGCACCGAGATCTACGAGTACATCTTCTGTCCGGTGTTTGATGAGCTCGGGGAGGTCGAAGCGGTCACGGGCACGACGCGCAATATTACCGAGCATCACAATGTCCAGGTGCAACTCGTTGATGTCAACCAGAACCTCCAGCGGCTCTTTTCACAAGCGCCGGGCTTCATGGCCGTCCTGCGTGGTCCTGATCACGTGGTCCAGATTGGCAATACGGCCTACATGGAACTCATCGGTTTTCGCGATATCGTCGGAAAGCCTTTGGCCGGGGCGCTTCCGGAAGCCGAGGAGCAGGGCTTCGTCAAACTGCTCGACGAGGTACTTACGACGGGCGAACCCATCGTGGGGCGGGCCATGCGCTACGACGTACCACGAGATCGGGGAGAGCCACCCAAGGAAACCTACGTGGACTTTGTCTACCAGCCCATTTTCGACGAAGCGAAAAACGCGATTGGCGTCTTCGTCCAGGGGCACGATGTTACCGAGCAGCATATGGCCCAGTTGGCGCTGCTGGAGGCAGATCGACAAAAGGACCGCTTCATCGCGACGCTTGCGCACGAGCTGAGAAATCCCCTGGCACCCATCCGTACCGGTGCGCGCGTACTACGATCGCCCGATCTTTCGCCCGCTGCCTTGGACAAGATGACCGAGATCATCATCCGACAGGTGGGCCATATGTCTCGCCTGCTGGACGACCTGCTCGATGTGTCGCGCTTATCGAATAGCCAAATGCGGCTTCAGAAGGAGCCGGTCACCGTCGGCGCGCTTGTGGCAATGGCGGTAGAGGCCACACGCTCGCAGATCGAGCAAAAGAGGCATCGGTTGAGCATCACGCATCGCGACGGCGCGATCACCCTGGAGGCGGACCCGGTTCGCATGACCCAGGTCCTCTCAAATCTCGTGGGCAACGCAGCCAAATATACCGACGCGGGCGGTACCCTCTCTGTCGAATCGTGTGTGCGCGACGGGAATTGCGTCATCTCCGTCGTCGATAGCGGTATCGGACTGGAAGATACGCGCAACGTGTTCACGATGTTCACGCAGGAAAAGGCTGCCATCGACCGTTCGGAAGGTGGCCTTGGAATCGGCCTTGCGTTGGTCAAAGGGCTCGTTGAGCTCCATGGCGGATGGGTCCGCGCGCACAGTCCGGGACTGGGTCAGGGAAGCACGTTCGAAGTCGGTTTACCGCACAGCGCATCCTTGAAAGCGGGCACCGACCGGCCCGAAATCACGTTCAAACCGATCGCCAAGATGAGCCCGAAAAGGGTGCTGATCGCCGATGATAATTCCGATGCGGTGACCGTGTTAAGGGACGTGCTTGAGCTCATGGGACATAGCGTGAGCGTGGCCCACGACGGCGTCAACGCGCTCGCACTGGGCAATGAGGTTCGTCCTGAAGTCGCCATCCTCGATATTGGAATGCCGGGACTGAACGGATTCGAACTCGCGCGCTCGATTCGGGGCCAGGGCTGGGGACACCGTGCCATTCTCATCGCTGCGACCGGATGGGGCCATGACGAAGCCAAGCGGGAGGCGCTTCTGGCCGGTTTTGATGGTCATTTGACCAAACCATTCACCGTGGAGCAGCTGGAGGCCTTGCTCAATCAGCTGTAAGGAGGCCTTACGTCCACTTCCGGGAGCTGAGCTTGCGATGACCCGCCACACGAAACGTAACAAACGGATGCGGATAGAGTAGATCTCCCTAAACCGCACCCGAAAGACGGGTGCCGGTCCAGGGTTAGACTTCGGGTGCAGGCCGTCCATTGGAACCTGCCTCATTCTGCATCCGCGCGGACACCGCCCCAACATCTGATCTCACTGGTCGGCCCCTGATTCCTGAAAGGTTCGCGGCGTTGTCGAACTTCCCCAAAACGCTCGATCATGCCGGCGCAGTAGCGGCGGATTTCTTGGGAGGGCTCGTGCTCCTTCTCACGATCCCCACTGCCTTGGGCTGGCTGCTGCGCGAACCCGCGCTCTTCGTGCGGCTGGGCGGGACGTTTCCAATGGCACTGAATGGCTCGATCCTGTTCGCGTTGTGCGCAAGCTGGCTCATCGTTGGCCCTCGCCTATCGGCGAAGATGGCGGGCGGTTTTCGTGCGGCCATGTTCCTTGCTCTGGGCTTTACCGGCGCCATTTTTCTGCAGCACATTCTCTCCGCAGACCTTGGGGTCGACTTCTCCAGGCAAGGCCTGTCGGGGCTCAGCATGGAGCACCCTGGACGCCTTGCGGCGAACACCTGCATCGGCCTTTTGCTCGCCGAGGCCTGCATCCTCCTTCTGAGTCGAACAAGCGCCATCGGGCCGAAGCGTGGCTGGGGGATCTATCTGGGCGCCTATGGTGCGGGGCTGATCGGCTTACTCGGGATCCTCGGGCACGTCTTCCAACTCGAGGCTCTCTACGAGTGGTATCGCCAGAACGACATGGCACTCGCGACGGCGGCGTCTCTTTTTTGTCTGGGTCTGGGTCTGGCCGTCCGCCTGCACCAGCGGCTGCGGGCTCAAAACGGACCGCCCAATGCAGACCAGCGCATTACCTACATCAGCGCGCTCCTCCTGATCTCGGTGGCTGCGGTGAGTGTTCTGGTCGGCTTTGGTACCATCAAAGGCGGTGCCGAGACCATCATCCGCCGCGACCTGCTGCAGCTCGCCGATACGCGGCGCGCGATGCTGGTGGGAGAAATGCTCCAGGCCAGGGACATGGCCCATTCAGCCCTCGCCGGTCAAAACATCACGCGCCTCGTCCTCGCGCTCAAAGGCGGTTCGGACAGGAATGAAGCGCGCGAGAACCTTGCCCAAGCCGCTCGGCGACTGAAGTCGGCGGCCATCGACTCGGTTGAATTCGAGAACGCTTCGGGAGAGCGTATCGACCCCTCGGAGGCTCGGGACGTGCCCGAGCTTCGGATTCCCCTTCGCGGCTCGATGAGTGACTCGGCCCTGCTCTGGGATGGAGGATTGGTGCTGGAGGCGAACGTCCCGATCGGTGAATCGGATCAAAACCTGGGCCGCGCGCGCGTGCGCGTGCGCTTGGTCCCGGCGACAGATCTCCTCTTCTCCAAGGGCCGGGCGCCTAGCGAGGAACTCAAGCTGTGCGCCTCGCTCGAGGGCGTTCTCAAATGCTTTCCGAGTCGCCAGATTCCCCATGTCCACGAGGCCCCGGCAAGCCAGCCGGGCGAGCGCGCGCTGCCGTACCCGATCGCGCTCGCGCTTGAGGGCAAGCGTGGAACGGACCGCTTCATCGACTTGCAGGGTCGACCGGTCCTGGGCGCCTTTGAGCCGCTCGATGATTCCGGTCTCGGGCTTGTGCAGCGCATCGACGCGATCGACGTCTACTCACCAGTGGAGGGACGGCTCCTCGCGGTCATCGTTTTGCCATTCCTTTTGGCGTTTGCTGGCGTCTACGTCCTGCGCAAACGCGTGCGCCCTCTCATCGCGCGGATCATCGCCTCAGAGCAGCGCGCCCGCGATTCTGAACGTGAGGCGCGCACAGCCCGCAAGGCGCTCGAACAAAGCGACCAACGGTTGCGCGACGTCACCGAGCATGTGCCTGCGCTCATCGCCTATGTGAATCTCGAGGAACGCTACGAGTTTGCCAACGGCTACTATCGCGATGCGCTCGGCATCGAGCCAGAAAAGGTGCTTGGGCAGACGATGCAAGAAATCCTCGGTGACGCGGCCTATGCGCGCGTGCGCGAGCGAATCGTTCAGGCCCTCGCCGGCTATCCCATCGCGTGGGAAAACTGGATCGACGTCCATGGCGAGCAGCGTTATTTCAAAGGCTCCTACATGCCCGACTATGGTGCGGGTACTGCCGTCAAGGGGATGTACATCGTCGCGCACGACATGACGGCGAGCCGGCGCGCGGAAGAGGCGCGCAAGTCAAGCGACGAACGTTTCCGCCTCATCACGGAGAGCGCGAGCGAGTACGCCATCCTCGGGCTGGATCCGCAGGGCCAGGTCGAGACGTGGAATTCGGGGGCGCAGAAAATCAAGGGTTATGCCGCCGAGGAGATCATCGGGCGGCACTTCAGATGCTTCTATACCCCCGAGGATGTCGCACAAGGCTTACCCGAAGCGCTGCTTCGCCAAGCCGAGCAAACCGGTCGCGCGGACTCCGAGGGCTGGCGGATCCGAAAGGATGGATCGCGGTTCTGGGCGAGCGTGACGCTCAACGCGCTGCGAAGCGAAGCGGGCGATTTACGCGGATACGGCAAGGTCACGCGCGATCTCACCGAACGCAAGGCGACAGAAGAAGCCTTGAAGGCGAGCAGCCGGCAACTGCAAACCATGACGGACAACATTCCGGCGCTCATCTCCTACCTCGATTCGGAGCAGCGGTTTCGGTTCGCGAATCGAGCCTACGCCGAATGGTTTGGCAGCGAGAAGGGCTCGCCCCTGGGCCAGAGCCTTCGTGAGTACTACGGCGAGGCGGCCTACGCGGTAATTCGTCCCCATATCGAGCGCGCCTTGGCTGGCGAGCGGGTCACGTACGAGCGCGAGCTGGCCACCCGCGGGGGAATCCGCCATATGCAGGTGACGGCGGTACCCGATGTGGATGGCGATGGGTCGATCCGTGGTCTGTTTGTGCTGATGAACGACATTACCGAGCGCAAGGCGGCCGAAGTGCTCCTGGCTGCAAGCGAGGACAGACTGCGCACCATCGCCAACAACCTACCTGCACTGGTGTGCATGATCGATCGGCAGCACGTCTTTCGCTTTAACAATCGAACCTATGAGAGATGGCTAGGACGGCCGCTTGAGACCATCACGGGACACTCGCTTAGAGAAGTCTATGGAGAGGAGATTTATGCCAAATTGGCCCCCTCCATCGAGCAGGCGCTGGGTGGTGAACGGGTCAAGTTCGAGATCGACTTTTTGGGCCGCGACGGCAGGACGCACTTTGCGCGCGGAGTCTACGTGCCCCAAAAGGAGGGCGATGGGACTGTCTCGGGGATCTATGGTCTCATCAACGATGTCACCTCCGTCAAGGAGGCCGAAGCGCAGCTGTGGCGTCTCGCGCAGCTCGATTCGCTGACGGGTCTGGCGAATCGGTATCAGTTTGAGGAACGCCTGACGGCGGCACTGGCGCGACCGCATGACCGAGGCTTTGCGGTCATGTTCCTGGATATTGATCGCTTCAAATCCGTCAACGATTCGATGGGCCATGAGACGGGCGACGATGTGCTCAAGGAATTTGCGAACCGACTGGTGCAAAGTGTGCGGCCAACGGACCTCGTCGCGCGCCTGGCGGGCGACGAGTTCGTCGTGCTTCTGGAGGGCCTGCATACGGGCGACGAGGCACAGTTCGTGGCACGCAAGATTCTGCACGCGATCCGCCGCCGGTTTGAGATCCGGCAGTTCCTGATCCCCGTCTCAACGAGTATCGGCATCGCCGTGTGCCGTCCGGAGGATCGCGACATCAAGGATCTTCTGCGGCGCGCCGATGCGGCCCTCTACCAGGCCAAGGCTGCAGGTCGCGATGATTTCCGAGTGATCGCATAGGCGCGACGCCCGTTGCCCCGGGCGGCTCGAAGGCCCAGGCGGGCTAGGCGCATTTTTTTAGGAGGATGGGATTGGAGCCCGCGATCTCGGGACCCATCCCGGTCCGTTGGCGAGCCCACTCTTCGAAGGCGTGCGCCGGCATCGGTTTGGCGAAAAAATATCCCTGCATCTCGTCGCAGCTCAAAAGGCTTAGTAGCGCGTGCTGTCCCCGGGTTTCAACGCCTTCGGCGACAACCCTCAAACCCAGCGCGTGGGCCAGGCGAATGACCGCACTTACGATGGCATAAGCATCGTTACAGCTTTCCAGATCGCCGATAAAGCTGCGATCAATCTTCAGCTGGTGGGCACGCAGCTGGCGCAGGTAGGTGAGACTCGAGTAGCCCGTCCCAAAATCGTCGATGGAGAGAAAGACACCGATGCGAGCAAGCTCCTCGAGCGTTCGCTGCGTGATCCGGACATCGTCCATGGCCGCGGACTCGGTGATCTCGCACAGCAGCTGCGATGGATCCAGCTGATGACGGAACAGGACCCGACCGATGCGCTCGACAAGATCCTCCTCACGCAACTGATACGTTGACAGATTGACCGCAACCGAGAGACACAGTCCCCTTTCTGTCCACGCCTTGGCCTGCCGGCAGGCCTCCTCGATGACCCAGTTACCGATGGCGCCGATCAAGCCGTTGCGCTCGGCAAGCGGGATGAAAACAACCGGACTGATCGAGCCCTGTGTGGGATGATGCCAGCGCAACAGCGCTTCGCACCCGGTCAGGTGGCCATCGCGCCCGTCGACCTTGGGCTGGTAGTGGAGTTCGAGTTGTCCCAAGGCGATGGCATGGCGCAAGTCCATCTGGAGATTGAGCTGGTTTCCGCCCTCATGCATTTGCGCCTCGTAGAGCGCGTAGGTGTTCCCGCCCGCGCGCTTGGCCGCATACATCGCCGCATCAGCGAGAGCGACTAGGTTGTCGGTCTGGACTTGATCCGGATAGACGACGATCCCCACGGATGCCGAGATCTCGATGTGCCGGCCGTGGATGTCAAAGGGGGCTGCCAAAGTTTCGACAATCCGATGGGCGAGTGCGACGCTGTCCGGCACGTGCGCGACCTGCTGCATCAAGACCAGGAATTCGTCGCCGCCGATGCGGGCGACCGTGTCGCCATCGCGTGCACAGTGACGCAGGCGGGCACCGACTTCTTTTAGTACATCGTCGCCCGCAGCATGTCCGAGAGAATCGTTGACGGGCTTAAATCCGTCCAGGTCCACGAAAAGGACCGCGAGCGCGGCGTCGTGATCACCGCTGCGCGCACCCTTGCGCTCGATCCGGTGCAAAGCCTGACCCAGGCGATCCTCAAAAAGGAGCCGGTTGGGCAGCCCGGTGAGGGGATCCAGGAAGGCCCGCTGCTGCAGTTTCTCGTTTGCCGATTTCAGTTGCGCGTTGCTCACTTGGAGCGATTTCGCCAGGAGCACCGTCTTGCTTCTCATCCGCGCGTCGAGTGTTGAGGTGAATAGTGTCATGGACAAAAGCCCGATCGACGCGACGGAAATCAGGACGCCCAGATCGTGTCCGGCAAGTTCGCCCGCACTCAAGCAGAAGGAGTCGGCAGGAAAGCGGGCTGCAGCCATTCCGGCGTAGTGCATGCCACTAATGGCCAGCCCCATTACCAGGGCGGCTAGCATCTGGAGGACACGGCCGCGACTGCCGTGAAGACCCCGTAGCCATGCAAAGAGGAACAAGGCCGCAGCCGACGCGCCCACGGCGATAACGATGGAGGCCGCGACCCAGACCGGATCCCAGTCGATGCCGGGGGCCATGTCGAGGGCCGCCATTCCCATGTAGTGCATGGCACAGATGCCCGAACCCATCACGAGGGCGCCGCCCCACAATCGAGCCACGGTCAGTTCGCGTCGGCTCGCCAGATAGAGCGCAAGGGCGGAGACGGCCACGCCGGCGGCCCACGAGGCGAAAGTCAGAAACCGCGTATAGCCGAGCGAGATGGGCAACGAAAATGCGAGCATGCCCACGAAGTGCATGCTCCAGATACCGGTCCCCATCGCGATCGAACCCACCACCCACCACGTGATCGCAATTTTGCGCTCATGGGCGCGCACCCGCTTGGCCAGGTCCAGCGCGACAAACGAGGCGAAGGCGGCGATCAGAATGGAAGCGGCGACGACGGCGAGGTCGTAGCGCGCGGGCAGGAAGATCAACACACTTTTCTTTCTTAGGTGTAAGTTCTATGGAGTAGCAAGGATGCGCGGCCAATGCCGCTAACCGAGCTATCGACCCTGGTGACTACAACTTAAGAATGCGTATGGGAAACGGCTTTCGGAAAGTACTCAGGGCCGATGCCTTACCCACAGGGCCCGTTACGCGCAAATCCCGCCGCTGCGGGGCAAGCAGAGCTGATCAGTCAAGACCGCGGGGAAAATAAGATGGCTACGAGAGTCAGGACGGCCGCCTCGCCTGGGGCAGCGAGTCTGTTTTCCTATCCCAACCCGCATCTGCTTGCAGCGATCCTAAGGACGACCGAAGAGTGCGAGGTCCATGCATCCGAAGACATCTACGATGTCGGAGGAATGAAGCTTTGGGCTGCAGGCAAACCCGTCGATGCCCATCTGATCGAGCGACTTTCCGATCGGCGACTGAGAAAGCCGATTGAGCTTTGCATTCTCTGCAGCGATCCCGTTCAGACTTCGGGGACGCTCGAGGTCATCGAATCGCTCGTTGCCGAAAACGAAGCCTTTCGCCGCCTCGTGGCGCCGTCGCTGGACGCCGTCGTGACGGCCATTCGCGCAGCCACGCCCAATCCCACCGAACTGCTCTTGATTAGCGTGCTGCGACACGGTCCCCGGGAACGGCACTCCCACGCCGTGGCGGTCACAGCAATCGCCCTCGCGCTTGCGTCAACCTCGGCCATCCCCGAGCGCGCGCGGGAGCGTTTGGTGCACGCCGGAATGCTCCATGATGTCGGAGAGCTCTATATGGATCCCCAGCTGTTCGAGGGAAGGCTATCCTCGGACATGGAGCAAAGGATCATGGAACACCCGGTTTTGGGTTCGCGCGCGGTGCTGGAACTGGCGCGCTCAGGCCACGATGTCGCTCAGGCGATTCGACAATCGCATGAGCGTCTCGACGGGAGCGGTTATCCCGACGCGGCAAAGGGAGATGCGATCACCCCGTTGGCGCGACCGTTGTTGGTTGCCGAGGCGATTGCGGCCCTTCTCCTCGATGCCGAGCATGGGCTCGTCAGAGCCTCGATCGCCACGCGCCTGGTCCCAGGCGAGTTTCCTCGCGAATACGTCAACGTGATTCATGCACAAAGCCGACATACCGTGTTCTCCGAGATGCTCACGGACGTGGAACGTCGCACGGTCTCCGAGACCCTCGTCTGGGCGCGCGATGTCTCACACCGGATCGCCGCCGATCTGCAGGCGAATACCCCACCTCAACGCAGCGTCGAGGAGGGCGCTCTGCTGGCTCGGGTCGAGTCGATTCTCTGGTCCGTGCAAAAATCGATCTCAGCCACGGGCGCAGTCGAGGCTCTTTCAGGCGTGTTCGCCTTGGAAGAGGAAGGCGCCCACGCGGAATTCGAGGCTCGGGCGGTCGCCGACGAGGTCACGTACCGACTAAGACGACTTGTGGTCGAGCTCAGCGGCGCTCTCGAGTCGGATCTCAGCGGTCGCGCAAGGACGCTCCTGGAGGAGATTGTCGCAAGCCTGGCCCGGGATTCGCCGGGATAAGACGGCCCGACACGGATCCGACCCAGCGGACCCTCGCAACACCGCCTCCTGCGTCCACTTCGCACGCCTACGCTTTAGAGAGCACGAGCACGAGAGAGCGTCCAGTGACGGAATCGAGTGCCTCGATGAGCAGGATCCCATCCTTCAGGGTGGCGGAGTCCACCACGGCTCCCAACCCCGAAAAGCTGCTGGTGCCACCGCCTGTTGCTGCGTAGAGGATCGATACCGCGTAGATGTCGTGGGTCGGATCCGACGGATCGGGAAGAACCGTCCCCGTGTAGCTGCCACCCCCATCAGTGGCCGTCAGCGCGCCGTGCGAATCGACCGTTCCCGTCCATCCCGTGCTCGTATACGAACCGGCCACGCGCGACAAGGTGGCTGAGCGTATGTAAGCAGGGTTATAGCTCATCGAAAACGTGCCGGCATCGCTGGCCGTGGTGTAATTCCCCGAGATGCTCTTGGCCAAAGCGAAGCTGGCCACGATGGAGTCACTTTCGGTGGTCTGTCCGTTGGACCAAACGGTCGTCACGGCCGCGTTGTTACAGCGAAACGGCTGCGAGGCCGTGAGGGTGACGGTAAACCCGTTCTCCTGGCCATTGACGATGGGCAACTGATTGTTCGTCGGATAGTAGAAAGTGCAATCGGCCGCGGCGAACTGGAACGAGGTGTCCGGCTCGTCGATCGCAAAGACCGACTGCGTCGTACTGTTCGGGGTTGAAGTGAGCGTACCTTGAAAAATTCCGCCCAGAAGGGAGGGCGATGCGCCTGTGGGGTTAGGAGCCGGGCCGGGCGAGGGTGCCGGAGGCTCGTTCGAGGGCCGCTGACCGACCACATTGTTATGACCGATACAACCTGCCGCAAGGAGAGAAAGGGCGAGGTACGCGACAGAACGACTTTGCATGACTGACTCCTGGAATCAAGGCCCGGTGAGTCGCGCAAAAGGACGGTCCCCTATGCGGCCGGCGCACGGACCCGCGGAGACTTGCCGGCAGAGAGCAGATCGCGCTCGCGGGCCATCAACGGATGCCGCTCGCTCCGAGCCGCCGAATTCTTGATCCTCCCCCAAGCGTTTCGTGAATGCCACTCGTAGAAATTACAGTCACCTCGACAGGAATCCGAGAGCAAGGCGAGATGCGGCGCGGACATTGCTTCGGGTCGAGATTCGATCGAGCAGAGCAGGCAGGTCTCTCGAGACGGACCCTGGGCCTCGTGAATGCGTGGGGCCTGCCGCTCAGGCAGATGGGGTCGTCGATGGGCCAAAGCCATCGTGCCGTCATCGATGACGGCGGAGTAACACATCAAGAGGGCATGCCGTAGTGAGCGCCGCGGTCACGCGGCCCACGAGGTGCGCTTGGGTCTACGTGCGCCGCCGCCGCTCGACTTCCAAGCGGTTGATGTAGCGCTGTATGCGGGCGGAATCGCCCAGATCCAGACCGACGAAGCGACAGCCGATGCGCGTCGTGCCCTTGGGCCCCATGTCCCTCTGGTAGGTAAAATTGCGGACCTCCAGCGCGGTCTCGATGCTTCCCACGTCGGGCAGCGTGATCGAAGTCCGGGACAAGAGTTGGCCTGACTCCAGCCCGCGCATCTCGCCTTCGATGAGCAGAACCATTCCTCCGCAGCTGATGTCGACGCTGCGCGCGGTGATCGGTGGTGTCAGGGGCCCGTTTGCTCCGGAGCGCACCAGGACCACGATGGGGCGGTTCGGAGGGGGTGCAATACGAAAAAACTCGCGCCTTTGAAAGCGCAGCATCGATGCCGGTAGCGTGGCCTCGAACGCCGCGCCGTCTTCGTATTCGGCAAGGCGCACGCCCTGGAGCTGAAACTGGACCCGCACGCCCTCAAGGTCCGTGATCGCCGTCAAGCATTCGGCCTCGGCGAGTCGTTCGTTGACCTGTTCGTCACGACCACCGTCCACCGTGATCTGGCCGTTCTCGGCGTCTACGAAAAGGAGCGCGCTAATGAGGGTCTCGGCGCCACCTTCGGCGTGGATCCGAACGAGTGAACGCTTTTCGCACAGTCGGTTGAGAATCGAGATTCGTTCTGCTCGGGAAGCAACGCGAAAGCGCTCGTCGCGTTCGGATTCGGGCGAAGAAGATGGGCTTCCAGAGTCATCCATGTTCGGTAGCGGCAATGCGGTGGATCGGACTGGGTTGGGCCGCGCCGACCTTGGTGGGATCAATCACGCCTTCCATGCGATAGATCCAGGCCAGCAGTTCGGCGACGACGCGATACAGTTGAGGCGGGATCGGTTGATCCAGATCCACCTCCATGAGCATCGCGGCCAACTCGGCAGATTCGTGCAGCGCCACTCCGGATTCGCGAGCGCGGCGGATAATCTCCTCCGCCACGGCACCCCGGCCCTTGGCAGTGACACGTGGTGCAGACTGACCCTTGTCATAACGCAAGGCGGCCGCCATCGGCATCTTCTGCGACTCAGGCATGTCGCACTCCCATGGATTGTACGCGCATCTCGAGACTACGCAGCGTCTCGAGCAGATCGCCGCTGCCGTCGCGAAGCTGCTCTGCCGTTTGCGCATCAGAAGCGTCGACATGGATCCGAAGTCCGCCCATGTTCCACATCACTTGGGCGTTGACTTGACCCAGGTGGGGAAGGGTCAACTTGAGCGTGGCGCGCCAGGCGTTCAGCGATGGAGCGTCGAAGGCCGCACGCTTATGATCGGGTTCGATCTGGACCTCGGCGGCAAGCCCGGGGAAAACCTGCCCTTGCCAACTGGCGGGAGACAGAGTCGAAGCCGTCGCGGGCGGGCGTGCCGATGCCGCGAGCGCTGCGGCATCGGTCGCTTGCCCGGAGCTGCCCGGCGGGTTCGATATCGCCGAGGCGGCCGACGACGGGGCCGCCGGTCCGCTCGCAAAGGCGACTAGACTCGATGCGCTGGCATGGGCCGTGTCGTTGACCAGGCTTGCGCTCGCATTCGCTGCGCCCGAGGCAGGAAGCGCGCCGCCAGCCGAATTCGCCTCGGTCGAGGGCAAGGTGGCCAAGCTTAAGGACGTAGGATCAAACGCTGGCCCTTCGGAGTCGATGGGACTCGAGGTGCCAGCAGCCGCCAAGGTGGCCCCAGGGGTCTGCGGGTTTTCGAACTGCTCCTGGATCAGGGTTGCGATCGCCCGACCCATGTCCTGCGCATTTGCTGCGCCGGGAGTGGCCAGAAGCGGCGGGGCGCTGGATGCGCTTGGGCTCGGAAGCGATTCGGCCAGAATCGTGAGCGCTTCCGAATGACTCAGATTCACCTGGGTCGCCGTCGGCGGCGCCCCATTGGTGTCGGTCATAAGACGAAGGGTCAATACCGGCGTGGTCTGAAAGACCTGCAAATCGAGCGTCTGCCCGGCTTCGACATCAATGGGCAGTTGCAGCAAGTAGCCCTGCTGGCCGATCTTGACCATGGTTCCCTGAGGGCCGGTGGTGACGACTTGGGCCTGGACGAGCTGCCCCATGGCCAAGGGCGCCGCTTGCGTGGGGCTTGGCGATGCACTGCCCGTCTGCGCCTGGCCCAATCCAGAGAGGACCGAGATTTCGGCAAGCGTTAGGGATGCGCTAAGGGAATCCATGCTGAAGTCGCCCGTGTACGTGAAATGTCGGTCCGTCTAGCGGGCGTATTCGTCGATGATGCGGCCCGGCCCCAGCGGGGCTTTGCGCCGCGGAGCCGCGGGCTTCTCCGAGGGCCGCGAGCCGGTCGGTCCGCGCTTTTTGCGCGGCGTGACCGGACGCAAGGGCTCGATGCGATTGATTTCGCCAACGGGGGAAGGAAATTCACCCGTCAGCTGCGCCGCGTCAGGACTTGAATAGGACAAACTCGAGGCGATCAGGTTCATGCTGATGCACCTCGCACATCTTCAGTAGGGTCGCAAGGCCGCACCATAGGCCAAAGCGAGCTTGCGGGCATTCTTGGGGGTGCGCAGCTTCATTTCCAAGGCGTGAATCCGCGGCTCGGCCAAATCGCGGATCGCGGCGTCATTGGCGAGTACGGCACGAATCAGCTCGCGCTTTTTGGCGCGCAATTCTTCATCCTCGGGTACGAGGTTCCCGAGCTGCTTGAGTTCGGCAACCAGGATAGCGCAGCGCTTCTCGCCGGCAATCACAGCGTCCCAATCGCCGCTTTGGGCGAACCGCAACATCTCGTCGCTGGTTTTGGCCATCTCGCGGTAACACGCAATGATGCGCTCTTCCCGGTCGTGTTCTTGGTTCATGCGCTCATGCTCCTGGGTAACTGTTTCTGGACAAGGGGGCCTTGGGCTGCGCTCGTCTCGGAGATCGCGAGCCATGCAGCGCGCAATTGCACCAAAAGAGCCTTCACTTCGTCCATAGCGGGTACGTCATTGTTCAGGTTGGCCAACACGAGCCTGCGGCACATGTAATCGTAGAGCGCTTTTAGATCCTGCGCCATCTTTCCGCCAACCACAGGATCCAGACTCGCGTTGAGCCCCTTGTTCACGATATCGACGGCCTTGACCAGGTTCTTCGCCTTGCCCGCGATGTCGCCCGAGGCGAGCCGCGTCTTCGCGTT
The DNA here is from genome assembly GCA_049514215.1 of Burkholderiaceae bacterium. Taxonomy (GTDB): domain Bacteria; phylum Pseudomonadota; class Gammaproteobacteria; order Burkholderiales; family Burkholderiaceae_D; genus BOG-994. Next base: position 69,359 of record JBEKVI010000012.1, on the reverse strand, counting down.
GGTAATCGCCTGAATCGCTCCGTCATAGAGCAGGATCACGAGTCCGAGGGGGCTTGCGCTGGCGACACTGGTCGCAAGCCCGACATTCGCGTAAGCACTCGCTCCCTGGAAATTGCCGTATTGCATGATCAATCCTGGTTCACTTCGCTTAATTGGTGGTGAGGGCGCTCGAATTTGACGCGCTCGACGAACTGGACGAACTCGATGAACTCGATCCTCCGTCGAGCTCTTGCGTCAGGTACGCGCTGGTGCTGTTCAAGCTCGCAACCATCTGGTCCATCGCCGAGAACTCGGCCTCGAGGTTGGCTTTCATGGCTTGAACCTGCGCGATCATCGTTTCTTCCTGCGTCTGCAGGCCTGAGATGATCGAGTTGATTCCGGTCGTGGCGGTCGCGATGATGCCATTGGTCGGACTAAGGAACTGCGTGATACTCGAATTGAGCTGCGCTGCGATCCCCTGGGCGAAGTCGACCGTGCCCCGCGACCCGGCCGAGCCGCCCGAGATCGTGACTGCAAGGCCCGCAGCGGCGCTGCCGCTGGCGCCGGTGGCGATCTGGCCATTGCCAACGAAAGGCACACCCCCGAGTGTTCCGGCCACGTCCAACCCGGCCGTCGAAGTCGGGGTAGAGCCCAACAGATTCGCGAGCCCGTCGCCGCCAGTCGCATCGACTGTGGACACGGAGCCGTAATCGTTATCCGAGATCGACAAGACGCCACCGTTGTTGGCGACTTGAACCGCGATGCCGGCCTGGGAGAAGGTCGAATTGGAGTTGATTGCCGATTGGACGGCGCTCGCAAGAGCGCTGGCCGAAGAGTAAGTGCCAGGCGGGATCGTCACTGTGGCGCTCGTGCCCTCGATGGACAGCGCCAGCGCATCGTTTGTGCCCTGCGTGATGGTGAGCCCCGCGGCCTGGCTTCCCGTGACCGAGCCTTGCGTGGCCATCTGGGACACCGTCAAAGCGTATGAGCCTGGCTGGGTGCTGGTCGTAGACGAGTCGTAACTGACGAGACTGTCGCTTGCGGTCGCGTTGGTATCGAAGAGTTGTCCGACGGCCGAAGGATCGGAGCTCAAAGCCTTGTTGAGCGTCGTCTGATTCAGCGACAGTGAACCGTCCTGGTTGAAACTCAATCCGAGATCGCCAATCGTCTGGATGTTCGGATCCGACGTCGTGAACACACCGGCCACAATGTTTTGCAGCTGGCTTGTCATGAGATCAATACTGGGATTGCCGTTGAGGGGACCCGCAGTCGAGCTCGACGCATCGTAGGATGTCAGGCTGCTTAAGGTCGACTGCAGCGAGTTGTAGGACGTGACGAACGACTGGACCGCTGTACTGGCTTGCGAGGTCGACTGGGACACCGACAGGGTCGTAGGACCCGTCGTGGTCTGCAAAAGATTCAGGGTGATCCCCTGGATCGCATTGGTGACGGTGTTGCTCGCGTTCGTGATCGCGATGCCATCAACGCTGAAATTCGAGTTCAGGGACGACTGCAAGAGCGTGGTCTGGGCCGTGCCGCCAGTGGCAGCCGGATCGAAGGCGATGGCCGACAGCCCGCTGTTGTCGGTATTGTTGCCATCGCTGTCGTTCACCGTCACCTGAAATCCGTTGTCGGCACCGGTATTGGCGCCCGAGAGCACCAGGCGCGCGCCATTGCCATCATTGACGATCGAAGCCGTCACGCCGGCGCCGCTCGTATTGATGGCCTGAACGATTCCGGTCAGCGAGTCATTGCTCGAACTAATCGTGATCGTATTCGACGTCGTGTTGGGGTTGGCGGTGAAAGTCGAGTTGTTGTTGCTCCACGTGCCGTACTGGATCGTGATGGTGCCGGTACCGACTGCGGCGGTGCTGCTGGCGAAGTCACTCGAGGCGGTGATCTGGTTTTGCGCCAGTTGACTCACCGACAGGGTGTGCGTGCCCACGGAAGGCGCGCCGACTCCGGACGCCGTTGAAACCGAGGCCGTCGCGACGCTGGAGTTGGCGACACTGGACTGCAGGGATTGAAACGTGCTTGCCGACTGGAGCGACGACAAGCTGCTCTGAAAGCTGGAAAGAGCGCTGCCGAGTTGACCATAGGCCGACAATTCGGTCTGATCGGTCGAGACTTGGTTTGCGAGCTGCTGTTCCGGGATCTGGGCGTTGGAGACCAACGCATTGACGATGCTCGTGACGTCCAGGCTCGAACCCAGTCCCAGTTCCTGGATTGTGGGCGTATTCGAAGTTAGTGCGGTGGTCGTCGACATGGGAGTCTTAGGCCTTGGTCTTGATTAGATTGCCGGCTGGGGAATCCAGCGTTTGCGCGAATTCAACGACTTCTTCGGCGGGAATTTTCTTGATGATCTCTTTAGTGCTGCCATCGACAACGGATATGACAACCTGACTGGTCTGGGCATCGACATTGATCTGGAGTTGTCCACCAGAAGACGTCGTCTTGCTCGCGCTCGCTGCCGGCTGTGGAACGGGCCCTAGGGCGGGTTTCCCAGACGAGCTTGCGCCTCCCAATCCATTCGGCGAGGAAAAACCGTTCCCAGTCCCGGTGGGGGTGGGAACGGTCGGTAAGGCACCGGTTGCTTCAATCGTCACGGCTTCACCTTATGAGTGAGACTGGAACATCACACCGGGACGGCTAGGCCTGGCTTTCGCCAGGCCCATCCGAATTACAGGTTTTGCAGCAGGGACAGGACGTTCTTTTGCGAGCTGTTGGCTTGCGAGAGCACGGCAACGCCGGACTGTTGCAGGATGTTGGCTTGCGTAAGGCTGGCCGTCGCGGCGGCGTAGTTGGTATCTTCGATTCCGCTACGAGCCGACGTCAGGTTGACCGTCGTGGATTGCAGGTTCGAGACGACCGAGGTGAAGCGGTTTTGCACGGCACCCAGGGTCGATTGCGCGGTGTTGATTTGAGCAAGCGCGCTGTCGACTTGGTTGATCGCGATTTCTGCACTGGCCGAAGTCAGAAGGCTCAAAGACGTCAGGCCCGTGGTGTTGGTCGCGGTCACGCCGGCACCCAACCCGGATTGGGTCAAGGCGGCAGCAGCGCTGCCCGTCGTGGAGATGCCTTGCGAGCTCGTCGAAGCCAGATCGATTCCACCGGTCGTTGCATCGATGCTCGCGGTCACGCCCGTTTGCGACGAGACTGAATTGATCGCATTTTGGAGGTTTTGCGCGAACGATACAGCGGCAGTTTGGCCACCGGGGGAGGCGGACGTGTTCACGCCCGCGTCGACTGCGCCGATCGCAACGCCGTTGATCACGAGAGCGCCTGCGGCGATCGCGGTCGTGGCTGTGGCAGCCGTGCCCGTGTTGGAGGCGGCGTAAACCGAACCCAGACCCGACAGAGTCGCGTTGGGCAGGCCCGAAACCGTGATGCTGTCGTTGGCCGTGGTATTCGCGCCGACTTGGAACGTCAGGCTGGGGTTGGAACCGTCCAGGAGCGAAACACCGTTAAAGCTGGCCGAACCGGCTTGCTGGTTGATTTCCGACAGAAGCTGTTGCGATTCCGTATCGAGCGCGGCACGGTCGGTGGCGCTGTTGGTGCCGTTGGCAGCTTGCACGGCCAATTGGCGGATGCTTTGCAGGTCGTTCGTGATCGAGCTCAAAGCGCTGCCGGCGGTTTGCACGAGGGCGATACCGTCGTTCGCGTTGTTGACTGCTTGGCCGTCGCCGTTGATCTGGGCGGTGAAGCGCGAAGCGATCGCAAGGCCTGCGGGATTGTCGGCGGCGCTATTGATCTGCAGACCGGTCGACAGTTGTTCGATGGCGGTCTGTTGCTGCGCCTGCGAGGTATTCAAGTTGTCCTGCGCTTGGAGCGAGGAAACGTTGGTGTTGATAACCAGTGACATGGAAGCTCTCCTTGAGCAAAATTTGAACGCCGGCGGGATTGCCGGTTACCCCGGTTCTCCAAAATTGGAAGCCAACCGGCGTTAGGAGGCTTATCGGTGACTCTTTCAAAAAGTTGAGCCCGAAGTGTGGTCTGCCGTCGTTTTTCTGCGAAATATGCCCATTTAGGTCAAAAACTGCTTGCCCGATGGGGACCGATCCGGGTGACTCAGACTGACACTACCTTATTCTTGCCCTTTTGCTTGGCTTCATGCAGGGCACCATCGGCTCTGAGGAGCGCGTCCTCAAGGGATTCGTTGGCTTGAATTTCGGTCACGCCGCAGGAGAACGTCAAAAGCACCCGGCTGTGGTCCTGCATAAAGACGCGGCGCGTGAGTTCACGCTGGATGCGCGTCATGACCTCGGAGGCGCCCCTTAATGGGGTATTGGGAAACAGGACGCAGAATTCCTCGCCGCCGTAGCGGCCGACGGCGTCGGTCGGGCGCGTGATGTCGCGCATCACCTGGGATAGGTATTTCAACGCATCGTCACCGACCAGGTGTCCGTAGCTGTCATTGATTCTCTTGAAGTCGTCAATATCGAGCAGCGCCACGCAATGGGGTTGGCCGCTGGGCCGCTTCATCTGGCGCGCATACACTTCCTCGAAGCCACGCCGATTCAAGGCCTCGGTCAGGGGATCCGTGCGCACAAGGGCACTGGCCCGGGCGAGCTCGGCCTCCAGCGTCTTGGTGCGGCTTTCCAGATCGCGTGCGTGGGCGCGGGCGGCATCGAGATCGTCGCGCGCGCGCATCATGTCCGACGACATCAGCTGGGTGTCCGAGAGCAACGACATGACCAGGTGCGACAGCTGCGTGAGGTTCTCGGCCTTGGTGATGCGGCTGGTGACTTCGGCCACGCGCTCGGTGTAGCTGCCCGCCGAGGTCGAAAGCGTGGTCAGCCGGTCGATGAGGCTCGAAGCCAGCTCCTTGGCCGCGCTTTTGGCCTCCTCGATACCGTGCTTGATGGTGCCCTGACGGATGATGATGTTGCGCAGGACCCGCTCGGCCTCATCGAGCTTCTGTTCGGTCAGGGGATCGGCGAGGATGCGCTCGATCTGCTCGATCTGGATCGGCAGCATTTCGGATTCGGGCGTGAGTTCGGCAATGTTCTGAAGCAAGAGCTTCAGGATCGACCTGAGCCTGGAGACCAGCGTGCCGGAGGTATCCAGGGGAATCCGCTTGCTGATTTTGGATTCGATCCCGGCCAACCCAGCCAGACCGGCCAGGATGTTCGTCGCGGTCAGACTGGTGCTTTCTTCGACGGGCGCTGGGCGTGGATCGGACTGCATCACCGGTTCGGCATCGATACTGGTCGACGTGATGGTCGAATCCACAATGCTTGGGCCGCTCCAGGAGTCCATAAGGCGCGTTAGGCGCTGCTGGAATTCGCCAAAACTGTCGCCGCGGGGCATGAGCGCGCGTTTGAGTCCCTCGCGCTTTTTCGATAGCGTAATCCCCGAGTGGTGGGTCTCGAGGTTTTGCACGAGCCTTGCGATGAGTGTGGCCGCTTCGGCGCCGAGTCCGGCTCCGCCCGCGGTCGTTGCAGCGGGACCCGACCCGGAGCCCTTGCGCAGCTCCTCTTCCAAAAGCCGCTGGATTTCCTTCCAGTCATCCTTGCGGATCGCCGCCGAGAGCGCCGTGGCGAAAGCCGCATCCGAGCGTACCTTGCCCAAGCGCTCGATGGCTTCGTAGGCGGTGAGCTGGACTTCGCCACCCCTGGCGATCGACTGGTACATCTGCTGGTAGTTCGTCGGCGTGGCCGGCAGCTGCCGCGTCGTGAGCATCCGGATCGCCTCTCGGGCGATCGCCGTGACGCTGCTGGGCGGATTGGGGCTGGATTCTTTCATGGCGAATTTTTCTTCGAGAAGGCGCGGCAGGTTTTTTATGGCCGACAAGAGCGTACGGTCGCTATGGGATAGCCCAGACAATACCGGCGCTTGTGAGGATCGCATCGCCTGATTAGAAAGGAGAATTGCCCTCAATTCGGATTCCGGCAGATGCCGCGCGGCTCCGTCTAGAGAGACGCTTCTGCTGTAAGTGACCACACACTCAGAATTTCCGCCTGACCTGGGGCAACCTCAGCGCGCGATTGAGCCCGCGGCCGTTCTCGCCGAACTTGGATGCCCGCGGGCCCCCTTGTCGCGGGGCCTACCGGTGCGGGGGTTACTTAAATACCGGATTGGGCACTTTATAGAGCGCGCCATGACGCTCGCTGCCTTCGCCAGACACGGTCGTGCCGAAGATGAACCGACCGTCCGGGGAGATGGCGAGGTTGGCGTGATGCTCCCCAGCGACATCGACTTGGGCGATGAGCTTGGCGTCCGCACCAATGACGGCAAAGCCGCCGCCGTCCCACAAGCCGACGAAAAGGCGACCTTGAGCATCAACGCGCGCGCCATCGGGGACGTAGCTTCTGCCTTTTGCGAGCAGGGCATCCAGGTTCACGAACTCGTGGAGTGGCCCCACTGTCCCATCGGCTGCGACCAAGGCATAGAGCAAGCGATGAGCCTCGCTCTCGGCGACATAGAGGCGACTTCCATCGGGCGACAGCACAAGCCCGTTGGCGTAATCGATGTCACTGGCTACAGGCTTCGCGCGTCCGTCGGATCCGTAGTAGTAGACCTTTCCTGACTTGTTTGACCCGGACGCAGAAAAATAGACGCCACCTCTGGCATCGGCTGCCAGATCGTTGGGTCCGGCGAATCCACGCCCGTCGACATCCTGGTCGATCCTCTTTAGCACCTTGCCGTCCAAAGAAATCAACACCACGTGATTGCCGTCGTAGCATGCAACGAGCAATCCTTCCGGCCGCGCAAGGAGGCCCGCCGGTCCGCAGCCGGTCTCGTGCCAGACCAACTCTTGGCCGGCGCTCGCAAGTTTCAGCACGCTTGAGCCGGCATAGTCGACGAAGTAAAGGGTGTCGCCAAGAAAGATCGTGCCCTCGGGGAAGTCGACGCCTGGGGCGAGCACCTCTGCGTCGTTTGCACTGCAGGCTTCAGGCGGCCAAAACAGGGGCATACAGGCGAGGATCACCAAAAAAACCACCCAGCCGCTTTGCCTCATCCGGCGCCCACGGTGATGCGACTCGAATTCCCATCGCAGTCCGAAGGTCGACCTAAATGGTTTTGACACGGATCTCCTTCTAAAGCCAGTACCAAGGCGATGGCGATTCTGATTCACACCCGGCAAAGAGGGTGTCGCTGCGCCCACGCGTGGCGATCTGCAGCGAGACAATCCTGTGGCGCGCGGGGGCCAGTGAGTTTACGAGAGGGCCAGTTCCCAACGGGGAGAAGCGCATTCTTGTTAAACCATAGAATAATCAGAGACTTATGATACAGAATTATTTGACGCGAGTCCCTCATCCGCCGCGTGCAACGGTGAGGAATCCTCCCCCGTCGAGCCCTTGCTCGAAGACTCGCGGACAGGTACAATCGCGGGCTACGCTTTTGTCGGATGCCTTAAATCCTGACCATTTCGGCTGCCTGGACTGGGCCGGATCCAAGATGAGGCTTCTGAGCCGACGGATAAGAGAGCGCTGGATGCGGTAACGCGATCGGTCATCAACCGTCGTGGGCTTTCCCGAGTGAAAGCCGCCCATGTCCCGCTCCCAAGGCCTAAGGTTGTCAACAGAGCCTCTTGAGGGCTGTCTGATCAACTAGGGCAGACCAAGGCGTATACCATGACCTCGACCCGGGGCAGCGCAATCGTCCCGGGCCTTAATCAGCCCCGACCAATCGAAGTCGGGAATGGAGTAACCAAATGACTCTGGGCCTAGTCGGTCGCAAAGTTGGGATGACGCGTATTTTCACGGACGAGGGTGATTCCATCCCCGTCACGGTCCTCGATGTCTCCAACAATCGCGTCACGCAGATCAAGACACCTGAAACCGATGGCTATAGCTCGGTTCAGGTCACTTTCGGCAGTCGCCGCGCCTCGCGCGTGAATAAGGCCGCCGCTGGGCATCTTGCCAAGGCGGGTGTGGAAGCCGGTGAGGTCCTCAAGGAATTTAGGATCGATGCGGGCAAGCTCGGCGATCTCGCTCCGGGTGCGGTCGTTGCGGTCGAGTCCCTCTTTCAGCCGGGACAGAAGGTCGACGTGCAAGGGGTCACGATTGGCAAGGGCTACGCGGGCGTCATCAAACGCCATCACTTTAAGTCCAATCGTGCCTCCCACGGTAACTCGCGCTCGCACAACGTGCCCGGATCGATCGGCATGGCGCAAGACCCGGGTCGGGTGTTTCCGGGCAAACGCATGACCGGCCATCTGGGGGATGTGACGCGCACCGCGCAAAACCTGGAAGTCGCGCGCGTGGATGTGGCGCGTGGACTCCTTCTGGTCAAAGGCGCGGTACCCGGGGCCAAGAACGGCAAGGTGATCGTGCTGCCCGCGGTCAAGGCGCCTCTGAAGAAGGGAGCCTAAGCGATGGAACTCAAGCTCCTTGACGATGCAGGAAAGTCGTCCTCGAACGTGACGGCGCCTGATACGGTTTTCGGTCGCGATTACAACGAGGCCCTGATTCATCAACTCGTCGTGGCCTATCAGGCCAACGCGCGCAGTGGAAATCGGGCTCAAAAGGGTCGCAGCGACGTGCAAAAGAGCACCAAGAAGCCCTGGCGCCAAAAAGGAACCGGTCGCGCCCGTGCCGGGATGGCGTCCTCGCCCCTGTGGCGCGGCGGCGGCAAGATCTTTCCGAATCTGCCGGACGAGAATTTCACGCAGAAGGTCAACAAGAAGATGTATCGCGCGGGCATCTGTTCGATTCTCTCCCAGTTGGTGCGGGAGGGTCGCCTGTCGGTGGTCGAGAACCTGACGGTGGACGCGCCCAAGACCAAGCTATTGGCGAGCAAGCTCAAGGGCATGGGCATCGGCCCATCGGTGCTTTTCATCACCGACACGGTCGATGAGAACCTGCTGCTGGCCTCGCGCAATCTGCCCGGCGTGCTCATCGTCGAGCCGCGCCATGCCGATCCCGTCTCCCTGGTGCATTACCAGAACGTGATCATGACCAAATCCGTTATCGCCAAGATCGAGGAGATGCTGGCATGAGCCCTGTCGCCAAGAAGCCCAAGACCGAGCGGCTTTACCAGGTTCTCCTGGCGCCCGTCGTCTCGGAGAAGGCCACGATGATCGCGGACAAGCATGAGCAGGTCATCTTCCGCGTTACCCCGGATGCGACCAAGCCGGAGGTGAAGGCCGCTGTCGAACTCCTCTTTAAGGTTGAGGTGGATTCGGTGCAGATGGTCAATCAGAAAGGCAAGGTCAAGAAATTTGGCCGGACCACGGGTCGGCGCAATCACGTCAAAAAGGCGTTTGTGAATCTGAAGCCCGGTCAGGAAATCAACTTCCAAGCGGAGTCCAAGTAATCATGGCACTCGTCAAAGTCAAACCGACATCGCCCGGACGCCGCGCCGTCGTGAAGGTGGTCAATCCGAGCCTGTACAAGGGCCGGCCCGTGGACGCCCTCATCGAGAAGAAATCCAAGACCGCCGGACGCAACAATAATGGCCATATCACGACGCGCCACATTGGCGGTGGCCACAAGCAGCACTACCGGGTAATCGATTTCAAGCGCAACAAGGATGGGGTCCCGGCGAAAGTCGAACGCCTCGAGTACGATCCCAACCGCTCTGCGAACATCGCTCTGTTGTGCTACCGCGACGGCGAGCGGCGCTACATCATCGCGCCTAAGGGCGTGAGCGTGGGAACCATGCTCGTCTCGGGCGCGGAAGCCCCGATCAAGGCAGGCAATGCGCTGCCGATCCGCAATATCCCGGTGGGGACCACGATCCACTGCATCGAGATGCTTCCGGGCAAGGGAGCGCAGATGGCGCGCTCTGCCGGCGCCTCGGTGATGCTTCTGGCCCGCGAAGGCAGCTATGCGCAGGTGCGTCTACGCTCGGGTGAGATCCGAAAGGTCCACATCGAGTGTCGTGCAACCATTGGCGAGGTCGGCAACGAAGAACACAGTCTGCGGCAGATCGGAAAGGCCGGTGCGGTTCGCTGGCGCGGGATTCGGCCAACCGTGCGCGGAGTGGCGATGAACCCGGTCGACCACCCTCATGGCGGTGGCGAGGGCAAGACGGCTGCCGGTCGCGATCCCGTGAGTCCGTGGGGCACCAAGACCAAGGGCTACAGAACGCGCCGCAACAAGCGTACGACGAGCATGATCGTTCAACGTCGCTACCAGAAATAAAGGGACTTTCACATGACACGCTCAATCAAGAAGGGCCCGTTCGTGGATGCCCATCTGGTCAAAAAGGTGGATGCGGTTAAGGCGACTGGCGACAAGCGCCCGATTAAGACCTGGTCACGCCGCTCGACCGTCATGCCGGATTTTGTGGGGCTGACGATCGCGGTTCATAACGGCAAGCAGCATATTCCGGTCTACATCTCGGAAAACATGGTGGGGCACAAACTGGGCGAGTTTGCCTTGACGCGCACCTTCAAGGGGCACGCGGCCGACAAGAAGGCCAAGGCCAAATAGGGGATTCGAATGGAAACTTCAGCGAAGCTGCATGGCGTGCGGATTTCGGCCCAGAAGGGTCGGCTCGTGGCCGACCTGATCCGCGGCAAGAAGGTCGATACCGCGCTTAACATCCTCAGCTTTAGCCCGAAAAAGGGCGCGGTCATCATCAAGAAGGTGCTTGAGTCGGCGATCGCCAATGCCGAGCACAACGATGGCGCGGACATCGACGAGCTTAGGGTGAAGATCATCACCGTGGACAAAGCCACATCGCTTAAGCGCTTTACGGCGCGCGCCAAGGGCCGCGGCAACAAGATTGAAAAGCAGACCTGTCACATCATCGTGACGGTCGGCAACTGAGGAGTCACGATGGGCCAGAAAATACATCCGACCGGCTTCCGTCTTGCGGTCACCCGCAACTGGGCGTCGAAGTGGTACGCGGGCAACGCGAACTTCGCGACGATGCTCAACGAGGATCTGAAGGTGCGGGAATTTCTGAAGAAGCGCCTGAAAAACGCCTCGGTCGGACGGGTCGTCATCGAACGGCCGGCGAAGAATGCCCGCATCACGATCTTCAGTTCGCGCCCTGGCGTGGTCATCGGCAAAAAGGGCGAGGACATCGAATCCTTGAAGGTCGAGTTGCAAAAGCGCATGGGCGTGCCGGTGCACGTGAATATCGAGGAGATCCGCAAGCCCGAGATCGACGCGCAACTCATCGCCGACTCGATCGCCCAGCAGCTTGAAAAGCGCATCATGTTTAGGCGCGCGATGAAGCGCGCCATGCAAAACGCGATGCGTCTGGGTGCCCAAGGGATCAAGCTCATGTCCTCGGGACGACTCAACGGGATCGAAATCGCACGCACGGAATGGTATCGCGAAGGCCGGGTTCCGCTCCATACCTTGCGCGCCGACATCGACTACGGCTTTGCCGAGGCCGTGACGACCTACGGCATCATCGGCATCAAGTGCTGGGTCTACAAGGGCGATCGCTTGGCGGCCAACGAGGCGCCGGCTGTTCCCGCGCCCGAAGTCGAAAAGGAAGAACGGCGCGTGGCACGCAAGGCCCCGCCCGGAACGCGCGGCCCCCGCGCCAAGAAGGCCAGCGAGGGTGAAACGAGCGCTGCCGCCCCGGCACCCGCCGAGACGCCCAAGCCAGCCGTGGTCAAGCGTGTTCGCAAGGCCGCGGCACCTACTGAGAAGCCGGCGGGAACGGAACCTAAGGCAGGAGAATAGTCATGCTGCAACCTGCACGCAGGAAGTATCGCAAGGAACAGAAGGGCCGCAACAAGGGCATCGCGACCCGTGGCACGGCGGTCTCCTTCGGGGAATTCGGACTCAAAGCCGTCGGGCGTGGTCGCTTGACGGCCCGTCAGATCGAAGCGGCGCGTCGTGCGATGACCCGCCATATCAAGCGTGGTGGCCGGATCTGGATTCGCATTTTTCCGGATAAGCCGATCTCCCAGAAGCCCGCAGAGGTCCGCATGGGGAACGGGAAGGGCAATCCGGAATATTACGTGGCCGAAATCCAGCCCGGTAAGGTGCTCTACGAGATGGATGGCGTCGACGAGGTGCTCGCGCGCGAGGCGTTTCGTCTGGCCGCGGCCAAGCTTCCGATTCTGACGACTTTTGTCATCCGCCAGGCCGGCGCTTAACCAGGAGATCAGAATGAAGGCATCGGAACTTCGCGGGCAGGATCAAGCGGCGCTCACCAAGGAGCTCGGGGACCTGCTCAAGGCTCACTTCGGGCTGCGCATGCAAATCGCAACCCAGCAGCTCAACAACACCAGCCAGTTAAAGAAGGTGCGCCGCGACATTGCGCGGGTACGCACCGTTATGAATGAAAAGGCGAAGCAGAAATGAGCGAAACTACTCAAGCCGCCGAAGCGAAGCTGACCCGTACCCTGGTTGGTCGCGTGGTGAGCAACAAGATGAACAAGACCGTGACCGTGCTAGTCGAGCGGAAGGTGCAGCATCCCCTCTATGGCAAGTTTTTGGTTCGGTCCAAGAAATACCATGCCCACGATGAGACGAACCAGTACAACGAGGGCGACACGGTCGAAATCGCCGAGACCAGGCCTTTGTCGAAGACCAAGGCCTGGACCGTCGTGAAGCTTCTCGAGGCGGCGCGCGTGATCTAGGAAGCGATGCTTCGAAGGGCCCCTCTCGCGGCCCGTGGCCTTCGGTGTGCATGCATACCGGGCCGCGGGCCGATGTTTTTTGGTGGGTCCGATGCGAGCAGCCCCAGGGGCATGGCCCCGTCTTGGAGTGGTCCTGCCTAGGAGCACCACCTCAACTTTTCCCGAAATTGTCCGTAAGACTGAGCGAGACGGGCTCTGTTACTGGCGAATCCATGTTCGAGGCGGTGCGCACTTTTCTAAGCAGGAAGAACCGACCCGAGGCGGCCGCGCCGGCGGTCTCGGCGCGCTCCGGTACGAACTCCTTCGAACGCCTGGACCAGGTGGCGCCCCTAATGCATCCCGGCGGACCCAAAACCGCGTCGGCCCAGACGTCGTTTGTGTGCCGCGAGGCAGTCCTCAACCGGACCGAGCGCATCGCGGGCTACGAATTCTCGCTCGAGCGGGGACTGCGCTCGAGGTTCATGGATGAGCGTGATGCCGCGCGACGCGTCTCCGACGATCTGCTCGTACGTAGTCTGGCGTCATTTGGCGTTGACCAACTCCTCGGGCATCGCTTGGCGTTTGTGGACGTTTCGCCCGGTGTCTTTCTGAATCCCAGGCTTGAGGCACTGCCGGTTGACAACACCGTCTTGATGCTCCAAGTGCCCGAGGCGGTTCCGATCGAGCCACTTCAGCTTCTGGTCCAGATCAAAGCACTCAAGGAAAAGGGATTTCGCATCGGCTGGCGGCTGCGCCTCAGTGGTTCCGAGCTGCCGGTGGTCTTTGAGCACTGCGATTTTCTGCAGGTCATGACCCGCGAGTTCGACGGCCTTCAGCTCAGCGACATCGTCACGAAGGCTCGTGCGGCGACTCGCCCCGGTGCCCAGGCACTGGAACTCATTGCGAGCGACATCGCCACCGGCGACGATTTTCAGCTGTGCTTTCGCGCCGGATTCGATTTCTTCCAGGGCCCGTTTGTCACGAGCCGCGAAAACTGGCACCCGCCCAAAAGCGAGCTGGATCGCACTCAGGTCATCCAGATTTTGAACCGGCTGCGCAGCGGCGCGCAAAGTAACGAGCTCGCCAATGCTCTCAAGCGCGACCCGGTGCTCACGTACAAGATGTTGCGTTACGTGAATGCGCCCGCCATGGGGCTGCGCAAAACGATCACGGAAATCGAGCAGGCGCTCGTCATCCTGGGACGCGATCAACTCTATCGCTGGCTGTCGCTGCTTTTATTCGACGTGAAATCAGCTGGCTTTGCCGAACGCGCCCTCTTCGAGCAGGCGCTCGTGCGCGCCCGACTCATGGAGCAGATCGCCTTGCGCTGCGGGCTGCCAGCTGCACTCGCGGAGCAACTCTTTTTGACCGGTCTGTTCTCTCTTCTAGACCAGATGATGGGCCAGACGATCAGCCAGATCCTCGAGAAGGTCGCCGTGGCCGATAAGGTGCGCGAAGCGCTCCTGGGTGATCAGGGTCTGTTTGCGCCTTTCCTGCGACTGGGCAAGGCGTGCGAGTCGGGACAGCCCGAGGAAATCGCCCTGCTGGCTGCGGCCTGCAACGTCGATCCGAACACCGTCAATCAGGAACTGATCAATGCCCTGACCTGGGCCAACGCGGTCGGCGAAATCGGGACCTAGGTAGCCGGTATTGCTCGCCACTGCGACACTGCCGTGCGGGCGGCCCACTGACTGCGCCAGACGGTACGCGAGTAGGGTTGGGCGTGCCCGGAAAGCCTGACCGCCACGACCGCAAGCCAGCCTTCCGACGGCGCGCGCTCGCCATAGGATCCGAATCCGAAAAGCAGCATGGCCCCCAGAAGGGCTGGCGCCAGCAGGCGGTGGCGACTGCGATCGACAAGCGGGGCAACGGCGATGACCGTAAAGGCCACGGCAAAGCCCAGGCCCAGTCCGACCGCCACCTCGGCCGGCGAATGGACCTGCAGCACGAGACGAGAAAAGCCGATGGCGGTCGCGAGCAGGCACGCGAGCAGGACGCAGCCCACACGCACCGGGCGTGAGGCCGCCGAAGACACGAGAAAAGCAAGAATCGGAAAAATCGCAGCCGAAAGCATCGAATGCCCGCTAATCCCGGTAAAGTCCAAAGCGTGTATGCCAATGCCCCACCCGAGGAAGGCGAGCTTGGTGGCTATCACCATGAAAGTAGCGGCACCGAAGGCCAGGACCCAGACCGCGGCCGGACGCAGGGGCGGACGGATGGCGAGCCAGAGCGTCACGCCAAGAGCGAAGTTGGCGAGAAAGCCAGAATCACCCAGATCGGTGAGAGCGCTCCAGAAGGTCATCGAGGGTTCAGGTAGAGGCAACTTTGAAGGGTGCAAGCTCAGACATCGGAAGCCGCCCAAAGTGCGGGGAATCTGCTGCGTTGCGCCAGTCTAGCCCTTGTGATTCAAAGCCGCAGCTGCTAGAATCTCTGGCTTAGCCCAAATTACCGGGCTTTGGTTTTCGCAACTCGCCTGCGCGCGAATTGCGTTCGATTCAAACCCCTTACGGGACCAAGACTGACCGTCACGCGCTTGCGCAACGGATCAAGTTGGGACGACTACCATGATTCAGACAGAATCCCGGCTCGAAGTAGCCGACAACACGGGTGCGCGCGAAGTCATGTGCATCAAGGTCCTGGGTGGATCCAAGAGACGTTACGCGACCATCGGCGACATCATCAAGGTCACCGTCAAGGAGGCGACTCCTCGAGGTCGCGTCAAAAAGGGCGAGATCTTCAACGCCGTCGTGGTCCGCACTGCCAAGGGCGTGCGACGCGGGGACGGCTCGCTCATCAAATTCGATGGCAATGCCGCCGTCTTATTGAATAACAAGCTCGAGCCGATCGGCACGCGGATTTTTGGGCCGGTTACGCGTGAGCTGCGGACCGAACGCTTCATGAAAATCGTCTCCCTCGCGCCCGAAGTTCTCTGAGGTCACCATGAACAAGATTCGAAAAGGCGATGAGGTCATCGTCATTGCCGGCAAAGACAAAGGCAAGCGCGGCACCGTGCTCGAACGCATCGATGGCGATCATGTGCTCGTAGAAGGGATCAACGTCGCCAAAAAGCACGCCAAGCCGAACCCGATGAAAAACATCACCGGTGGCATCGTCGAGAAGACCATGCCCATCCAGGCGTCCAACCTTGCGCTCTACAACGCCGCGAGTGGCAAAGCCGATCGGGCGGGATTCAAGACCCAAAAAGATGGCACCAAGGTAAGAGTCTTCAAGTCCAGCGGCGAATTGGTTTCGACCAAGGCGTAAGCGCTGGGGCTAAAGCACAGAGGAAGGGATCATGGCGCGACTGCAGCAACTCTATAAAGAAAAGATCGTTCCCGATTTGACCAAGAAGTTCGGCTACAAGTCGGTGATGGAAGTGCCCCGTATCACGAAGATCACGCTCAACATGGGCTTGTCTGAGGCGGTGGCCGACAAGAAGGTGATCGAGCACGCCGTGGGCGATCTCACCAAGATCGCCGGCCAAAAGCCGGTGGTGACCAAAGCCAAGAAAGCCATTGCGGGCTTCAAGATCCGCCAAGGCTATCCGATCGGTTGCATGGTGACCCTGCGCGGCGCGCGCATGTACGAGTTCCTGGATCGCTTCGTGACAGTCGCCCTGCCGCGCGTGCGCGACTTCCGGGGGATTTCCGGACGGGCCTTTGACGGTCGCGGGAATTACAACGTGGGTGTGCGGGAACAGATCATTTTTCCCGAGATTGAGTACGACAAGATCGATGCGCTGCGTGGGCTGAACATCAGCATCACCACGACGGCGAAAAATGACGAGGAGTGTAAGGCGCTTCTCGTTGCGTTCAAGTTTCCGTTCAAGAATTGAGGTTGCTGTGGCTAAACTGTCGCTGATTAACCGTGAGAAAAAGCGGGCCATGCTGGTCAAGAAATACGCGACCAAGCGCGTGGAATTGAAGGCCCTGATCGAAGATCAGAGCAAGTCCGAAGAGGACCGCTACGAGGCCCGTCTGAAGCTGCAGCAGCTGCCCCGCAACGCCAGTCCCACCCGACAACGCAATCGCTGCGCCATCACAGGGCGTCCGCGCGGCACCTACCGCAAATTCGGCTTGGGCCGCACCAAGGTCCGCGAAGCTGCGATGCGCGGTGAAATCCCAGGGCTCACCAAGGCCAGCTGGTAATCAGGTGAATCAGGAGAAATAGCAATGAGTATGAGTGATCCGATCGCCGACATGCTGACGCGCATTCGTAACGCGCAGGGCGTCGAAAAGACCTCGGTTGCGATGCCCTCTTCCAAGGTGAAGGTGGCGATTGCGAAAGTATTGAAGGATGAAGGCTACATCGAGGACTTTGCGGTGGCCGACGATTCCGGCAAGGCGGTCTTGACGGTCGCCCTGAAATATTACGCCGGCCGGCCGGTCATCGAGCGGCTCGAGCGCGTCTCACGACCGGGCCTGCGCATCTACAAGGGTCACGACGCCATTCCCCAGGTGCTCAACGGGCTGGGTGTGGCGATCGTGTCGACCTCGCAAGGGGTCATGACCGACCGCAAGGCACGCGCAACCGGCGTGGGCGGCGAAGTCATTTGCTACGTGGCATAGGAGTCGAACATGTCTCGTGTTGGTAAGAATCCGATCGAGGTTCCAAAGGGTGCTGAAGTCTCGCTCGCCGACGATTTCATTTCGGTCAAGGGACCGCTGGGATCGCTAAAGCAGAGCCAGCATCATGCAGTCAAGGTGAGCCAGAAAAATGGCCAGATCGTCTTTGAGGCGGCCAATGACAGTCGCGAGGCCAATGCGATGTCGGGTACGATGCGCGCCCTGGTGGCGAACATGGTCAATGGCGTAACCAAGGGATTTGAGAAGCGCCTGGCGTTGGTCGGTGTGGGCTATCGCGCCCAAGCGCAAGGCGACAAGCTCAGTCTGTCGGTGGGCTACTCGCATCCCGTCGTGCATCAGATGCCCGCCGGGGTGAAGTGCGAGACCCCGACACAGACGGAAATCGTGATCAAGGGCGTGGATCGCCAGCGTGTCGGCCAGACCGCAGCCGAAGTACGCGCGTATCGCAAGCCAGAACCCTATAAGGGCAAGGGCGTGCGCTATGTCGACGAAGTCGTGCTGATCAAAGAAACCAAGAAGAAGTAACCCATTCGGGAAAGAGATCGAGTTATGGACAAGAAACAATCGCGTCTGCGTCGCGCTCGCCAGACCCGGGCCAAAATCGCCGAACTGGGGATCCATCGTCTTGCCGTGCATCGCACCAATCTGCATATCTACGCCAGCATCATTTCCGAGGATGGCGCGCGCGTTCTGGTATCGGCATCGACCCTCGAAGCCGACATCAAGAAGGAGCTCTCGGGCCAGTCCGGCAAGGGCGGAAACGCGAGCGCCGCGGCGCTGGTGGGCAAGCGCGTGGCCGAGAAGGCCAAAGGAGCTGGCATTGAAACCGTGGCGTTTGACCGCTCGGGGTTTCGTTATCACGGCCGCGTCAAGGCGCTGGCCGAAGCCGCGCGTGAAGCCGGACTGAAGTTCTAAAGGAATCGATATGGCAAAGGTTCAGGCAAAGACCCCGATGGGTGAAGAGCGCGACGACGGAATGCGCGAGAAGATGATCGCGGTCAACCGCGTCACGAAGGTCGTCAAGGGCGGCCGCATTCTCGGTTTCGCGGCGCTGACGGTCGTGGGCGACGGAGACGGCCGCATCGGAATGGGCAAAGGCAAGGCACGGGAAGTTCCGGTCGCCGTGCAAAAGGCCATGGAAGAGGCGCGCCGCAAGATGATCAAGGTGTCCTTGAAGCGCGGCACCCTCCAGCATCCGGTGGTGGGCAAGTGGGGCGCCTCGACGGTTCTGATGTCGCCGGCCAAAGATGGTACCGGTGTCATCGCCGGTGGGCCGATGCGCGCCATTTTTGAGGTTCTCGGGGTGACCAATGTCGTCGCCAAGAGCCTCGGGTCGACCAATCCCTACAACATGGTGCGCGCCACGCTTGATGGCCTGAAGAAGATGAGTACCCCGGCCGAAATTGCGGCCAAGCGCGGCAAGTCGGTTGAAGAAATCCTGGGTTAGAGGTGGGACATGAACGCCAAAGCTGAAAAACAGTCCAAGACCCTTACGGTCACGCTCGTCAAGAGCATCAACGGCACGCGCGAGTCGCACCGCGCGACCATTCGCGGCCTTGGCCTGCGCCGCTTGAACAGCTCCCGCGTGCTGGAAGACACACCGGCCGTGCGGGGAATGATTAACAAGGTTTCGTACCTGGTCAAGGTTTCCTAAGCCCTGGGGCGCGGGGAATTGCATCGGAGCACATCATGAAATTGAACACCATCGAGCCCGCTTCGGGCGCCAAGCACGCCAAGCGCCGCGTCGGGCGCGGCATCGGCTCGGGCCTGGGCAAGACCGCCGGGCGGGGTCACAAGGGACAAAAATCGCGGTCCGGTGGATTTCACAAGGTCGGCTTCGAGGGCGGTCAAATGCCCTTGCAGCGGCGCCTGCCCAAGCGGGGTTTCAAGTCGCTCACGGCGCACCACGTCGCGCAGGTGCTTTTGTCGGATCTCGAGCGCCTGCCGGTCGAAGAGATTGATTTGCTCGCCTTGCGTCAGGCCGGTCTGGTTTCCGATCTGAACCGCTCGGCCAAGGTCGTGCTCTCGGGAAGCCTCACGCGCAAGATCACCCTAAAGGGCGTGGCCGCGACCGCGGGCGCGAAAGCCGCCATCGAGGCCGCCGGCGGCAGTCTTGCAGAGTAAGAAACCAAAGCGCATCGCAAAGAGAGATTAAACGTGGCAACTGGCCCCAATAATTTGCCTGGCAAGAGCGGAAAATACGGCGACCTGAAGCGCCGTATGATCTTTCTTTTGCTCGCTTTGGTCGTCTATCGGATCGGCGCGCACATTCCCGTCCCCGGTATCGATCCGACCCAGTTGACGCGTCTGTTCAACTCGCAGCAAGGCGGCATCTTGGGCATGTTCAACATGTTCTCCGGCGGCGCACTGTCGCGCTTTACCATTTTTGCTCTGGGGATCATGCCGTACATCTCGGCTTCGATAATCATGCAGTTGATGTCGGTCGTTTCGCCCCAACTTGAGGCGATCAAGAAGGAAGGCGAGGCCGGGCGCCGCAAGATCACCCAGTACACCCGCTACGGGACCCTGGTTTTGGGAACGGCGCAGGCACTGGGGATTGCCGTGGCCCTCGAGTCCCAGGCGGGCTTGGTGCTGGATCCCGGTTTCGGGTTTCGCATCACCACCGTGCTGTGTCTCATGACCGGGACGATGTTTTTGATGTGGCTTGGCGAGCAGATCACCGAGCGCGGGCTGGGCAATGGCATCTCGATCATCATTTTTGCGGGGATTGCCTCAGGGTTGCCGCGCGCGATTGCCAATCTAGGGGAACTGGTCAGTACCGGCGGGATGAGCGCGCCTTCGGCGATCATCATCGCGATCATTGCGGTCCTGGTCACCGGCTTTGTGGTGTTTGTCGAGCGGGGGCAGCGCAAGATCCTCGTGAACTACGCCAAGCGCCAGGTGGGCAACAAGATCTATGGAGCGCAGAGTTCGCACCTACCCCTGAAACTGAACATGTCCGGGGTCATTCCGCCGATTTTTGCGCCGTCGATCATTCTGTTTCCCGCGACGATTACAAGTTGGTTTAGCGCCGGGCCGTCGATGCGTTGGTTAAAGGATGTGGCTGCCGCGCTGTCGCCCGGGCAGCCGATTTATGTGCTGCTATATGCCTCGGCGATTATCTTTTTCTGTTTCTTCTACACGGCTTTGGTTTTCAACAGTAAAGAGACGGCAGACAACCTGAAGAAAAGTGGTGCCTTTGTACCTGGAATCCGGCCTGGAGAGCAGACCGCCCGCTACATCGACAAGATCCTCATGCGGCTTACGCTCGCGGGGGCCTTGTACATCACGTCGGTTTGCCTGTTGCCGGAGTTTTTGGTGCTCTCGTATAACGTGCCCTTCTACTTTGGAGGCACGTCGCTTCTGATCATCGTGGTGGTCACCATGGATTTCATGTCCCAGGTGCAGGCTTACATCATGACGCATCAGTACGAGGCGCTGCTCAAGAAGGCGAATTTCAAGGGTGGACAGGGTAGTTTCCCGGTCCGCTAGGCTCGAACAAAGGATCGCATGGCGAAAGACGACGCAATTCAGATGCAAGGGGAGATCCTCGAAAATCTCCCCAACGCGACGTTCCGCGTCAAGCTGGAAAACGGGCATGTCGTGTTGGGCCACATCTCGGGAAAGATGCGGATGAACTACATCCGCATTCTTCCGGGCGACAAGGTGACGGTGGAATTGACACCGTACGATCTAAGTCGGGCCCGCATCGTGTTTCGCGCGAAGTAGGTGTCGCATTGGACGCAATTCGGATTACACGGTCGCTCGGAAGTTCATACGGTAAGTAGAGGTCATCATGAAAGTATTGGCATCGGTCAAGCGGCTTTGCCGCCACTGCAAGATCATCAAGCGTAAAGGCGTGGTGCGCGTGATTTGCACGGATCCACGCCACAAGCAGCGCCAAGGCTGATCGCTGCGCCACGACTATTTGATATCAAGGGACGAGCATGGCACGTATCGCAGGGATCAACATCCCGAATCATCAGCACGCCGAGATCGGTTTGACGGCGATCTTTGGCATTGGTCGCCCGCGCGCCCGCAAGATCTGCGCGGCGGCCAA
The DNA here is from genome assembly GCA_049514215.1 of Burkholderiaceae bacterium. Classification (GTDB taxonomy): domain Bacteria; phylum Pseudomonadota; class Gammaproteobacteria; order Burkholderiales; family Burkholderiaceae_D; genus BOG-994. The sequence continues at coordinate 48,256 of JBEKVI010000012.1, read as the reverse complement.
GGTTCCTTTGTCCAAAAAGGTCAAGGACCTGGACGATGCGGAAATGGAACGACTTCGGGACGAAGTGAGCAAGTTCGTCACCGAGGGCGATCTGCGCCGCGAAGTCTCGATGAACATCAAGCGCTTGATGGACTTGGGATGCTATCGCGGCCTGCGGCATCGTCGCGGCCTGCCGGTGCGCGGTCAACGCACACGCACCAATGCCCGCACGCGCAAGGGGCCGAAGAAGTCTGCGGCATCGCTTAAGAAGTAATGCGTCGGCAACAGAAGCGCCTATAAGGAAACGGAATGGCAAAAGCACCTACCAGTAATACCGCCGCCCAGCGCGTGCGCAAGAAGGTCAAGAAGAATGTCTCGGATGGCATTGCGCACATTCATGCGTCGTTTAACAACACGATCATCACCATCACCGACCGTCAGGGCAATGCCCTGTCCTGGGCGAGTTCCGGCGGCGCGGGGTTCAAGGGTTCGCGCAAGTCGACACCGTTTGCGGCGCAGGTCGCAGCTGAGGCGGCCGGACGGGCCGCCATCGAATGCGGGATCAAAAACGTCGAAGTCCAGATCAAGGGACCGGGCCCGGGACGCGAATCCTCGGTGCGCGCTTTAAATGCGCTGGGCATCAAGATCATCAGCATCACGGACGTGACTCCGGTTCCGCACAACGGTTGCCGCCCGCCCAAACGGCGGCGCATGTAGTTTTGGCAAGGGCCGGGGATGTCGAGACCGGCCAGAGGCGCAACTCGCGCTTTGAAGACCACCGCCTGCCGCCCATTGTCTTAGGACTGGGTACCGAAGTGCAGGCTAACCGACCAGTCGCTTTGAGGCTGGCGTATTGTTTAAAGGAAGAAAACGTGGCTCGTTACATTGGACCCAAATGCAAGTTGTCCCGTAGAGAAGGGACCGATCTGTTTCTGAAGAGCGCTCGCCGTTCTCTGGATTCGAAATGCAAACTCGACAGCAAGCCCGGTCAGCACGGCCGCACGTCGGGTGCCCGCACGTCCGACTTTGGCAATCAGCTGCGCGAAAAGCAGAAGGTCAAGCGCATGTACGGCATCCTCGAGCGGCAATTCCGGCGCTATTTCGAAGAAGCCGATCGGCGCAAGGGCAATACCGGCGAGAACCTGCTCCATCTGCTGGAGTCGCGCCTAGACAATGTGGTCTACCGCATGGGCTTCGGTTCCACCCGCGCCGAGGCGCGCCAGCTCGTCAGTCACAAAGCGATCGTGCTCAACGGAGAAGTCGCCAACATTCCATCCCTGCAGGTGAAAAAGGGTGATGTCGTCGCCATTCGCGATAAGGCCAAAAAGCAAACGCGCATCCTGGAGGCACTTTCGCTTGCCGAGCAGGGCGGAGGGGCTGCGTGGGTGTCGGTCGATTCGACCAAGATGGAAGGGATCTTCAAGCAGCTGCCCGAACGCAACGAGATCGCCGCCGACGTGAACGAGAGCCTGATCGTCGAATTGTATTCCCGCTAGTTCAGACGTGGCCGGGGTAAAGACCCCGTCCTTCGAGCGCCGCGACCTGGCCGTCGTCGCAGCGCCCTTCTTTGTGGCGGCCCAGCAGCCTTATCGGCGTAACGGGCCGAGGGTATTGTGAGAGGAAAGTTATGGCAAGTAATCCCTTTTTAAAGCCGCGCCAGATTGAAGTCGAGGCCATTGGCCCCCATACGGCGAAAGTGACGATGGAGCCCTTTGAGCGCGGCTATGGCCACACGCTGGGCAATGCGCTAAGACGCATTCTTCTATCGTCGATGAATGGTTTCGCCGCGACCGAGGTCTCGATCTCGGGCGTCGTGCACGAGTATTCGACCATTGATGGCGTGCAGGAAGACGTCGTGGACATCCTCCTGAATTTGAAGGGTGTGGTCTTTAAGCTGCACAACCGGGACGACGTGGTTGTCGTTTTGCGCAAGGAAGGCGAAGGACCGGTCACGGCGGCGGATATCGAGCTCTCCCATGAGGTCGAGATCATCAATCCCGATCACGTGATCGCCAACCTTTCGGCCGGTGGCAAGCTGGATATGCAGATCAAGGTCGAAAAAGGCCGCGGCTACGTTCCTGGCAATGTCCGTGGTTTTGCCGAGGACCACAGCAAGGCCATCGGACGCATCGTGCTCGACGCTTCGTATAGCCCGGTCCGCCGCGTCAGCTACACGGTGGAATCGGCGCGGGTCGAACAACGGACGGACCTCGACAAACTGGTCATGAGCATCGAGACCAATGGCGTGATTTCGCCGGAGGAGGCGATCCGTCAATCGGCGCGTATCCTGGTTGATCAGCTATCCGTATTCGCATCGCTCGAGGGGACCGAGGCGACCGCCGAGGCGCCCTCGCGTTCTCCTCAGGTCGACCCCATTTTGCTGCGTCCGGTCGACGATCTGGAACTGACGGTGCGCTCGGCCAATTGCTTAAAGGCCGAAAACATCTACTACATTGGCGATCTGATTCAGCGCACGGAAAACGAGCTGCTCAAGACCCCCAATCTGGGACGCAAGTCGCTCAATGAAATCAAGGAAGTGCTCGCTTCGCGCGGGCTTACCTTGGGAATGAAGCTGGAAAACTGGCCCCCGCTGGGGCTCGAGAAGGTTTAACCGCCGAAATAAAACCGAACCGCGTCGGCCCGTCAGAACGATGGCGGGCCGATGATAGAAGAAGTCGGTCTTAAGAATCCAAAAGGAAAATGTTATGCGTCATCGCCACGGACTTCGCAAGCTCAACCGCACCAGCTCCCATCGCTTAGCGATGCTGCGCAATATGACGATTTCCTTGCTCAAGCACGAAGTCATCAAGACCACTCTGCCCAAGGCCAAGGAACTGCGCCGCGTCGCAGAGCCCATCATCACCTTGGGCAAGGATCCGAGTCTGGCCAACAAGCGCACCGCGTTTAGTCGCCTGCGCGATCGCGAGATCGTGGTGAAGCTCTTCGATGAACTCGGACCGCGTTACAAGACGCGCAACGGCGGGTATTTGCGCATCCTGAAGTTCGGGTTTCGCGTCGGAGACAATGCGCCCATGGCCATCGTGGAATTGCTCGATCGACCCGAGCCCACCGAGCCCGTGACGAGCGGCTCCTAGGCACAGCCGCGCAGGGATTACCCTTTCGCATGCCCTGTCCGCTGGCCGAAAGCCAGGCGTCGAGGTGCCCGGCGGCATTTGTCCAAGGCATCCCCTACCGGTTTTCCTCAGTGCCGATAGAATAATGTCGATACGGACTCAAAGACCGCGTGTTGCGGTCAGCGGGAACCCATGACAGGGCGTTCTAGGTTCATGAGAGGCGATTGACGTGCACCCGGCCCATTGCGCACCCCGAGAAACAGCCGCCCCAAGCGGCCACTGGGGGACGTTGTTGCGACGGTTTGGTGTGCGCGCCCGGGAGCAGCGGAAAAACGCTCGCGCGATCTCACTGCCTTCTTGGGTGTTTCTTTTGGTAGCGTTCGTTATCAATGTCGGTGCTGGCGCCGCCGAAACCAAATTTCTTGATCCTTCCGAGGCGTTTCGCTTCTCCGCCCAGGTCTCCGAGGGAGCCGTTGTGGTGCACTACACCATAGCCGACGGCTATTACCTGTATCGCGAACGCTTCAAATTCGCCGCCGAGCCTGCCGGTGTGACCCTGGGCGATCCCGTCTTCCCTAAAGGGGAGATCAAATTCGACGAGACCTTTAGCAAGAACGTCGAGCTGTACCGGCACGACCTCACCGTTCGCATCCCGGTCACCCAGGCGGCGGGGCCGTTTACCCTCATTGCAACCTATCAGGGCTGCGCCGACGCGGGTCTTTGCTACCCTCCTCAGGACGCACGCGCCAGCTTGAATCTGACTTCCGCTGACGCGGCGCCGTCGCACTCCTCAACCGAGGCCGAGGCCCCGCAGGGCAACGGTTCGCGCCACTTCACGAGCGTGGAGGCAGCGCTCGAGAGTGGAAATCTGCTCTGGATTGCCATCCTGTTCGTAGGTTTAGGGCTGACTCTGGCGTTTACGCCCTGCGTCTTGCCGATGCTTCCGATCCTGTCTTCGGTGATTGCCGGGGCGTCCGAGGAGGATTCCAGCGAAGGATCGGGGCCTACCGGTGTGCGAATGGTCTTGGATCGCGCCCGCGGCCTGGCGCTTGCGATCGCCTATTCGCTAGGGATGGCCTTGGTCTATACGGCCTTGGGAGTGGCGGCCGGTCTTGCCGGGGAGGGGCTTGCGGCGGCGCTTCAGACACCCGCAGTCCTTTGGACTTTCGCAGGCGTTTTGGTCCTCCTGTCGTTTTCCATGTTCGGCTTCTACCAGCTTCAGATGCCCAATGCCATTCAGGCTCGCCTGCATCATTGGTGCGGTAGAGCGGAGGGTGGCAGGCTGGTGGGCGTGTTCATCATGGGTGCGCTCTCGGCCCTGATCGTTGGGCCCTGCGTTGCGGCGCCCCTGGCTGCGACCCTGCTCTACATCAGCCAGACCCGCAATGGTTGGATCGGGGGTATGGCCCTGTTTTCGATGGCGGTGGGCATGAGCATCCCCCTCATGATTCTCGGCGTCTCCGAAGGCCATCTTCTGCCTAAGGCGGGCGCCTGGATGGAGGCCGTCAAAAAGTTCTTCGGTGGCTTGCTTGTCGCCGTCGCCATCTGGATGGTTTCGCCCGTCATTCCGACCTGGGCGCAGATGCTGGCCTGGGGCACTCTTTTGATCATTGCCGCCGTCTATCTCCATGCGCTCGACCCGCTGCCGAGTGGGGCGACCGGCTGGAGGCGGCTGTGGAAGGGTGTGGGCATCATTTTGCTTCTCTGCGGCGCAGCGCAACTGATCGGCCTGGCCACCGGCGGACGCGACGTTCTGCAGCCTTTAGGGCAGCTCGCCGCGCACGCCTCGACGCAGGCGGCGCCAGCAGGCTTGAGCGCCTCGTCATTCGAGCGCATCCGTACGACCCAAGAGCTCGACGCCCGCCTGCAATCGGCCAACAAGCCCGTGATTCTCGTGTTCTCGGCGCAGTGGTGTGTTGCGTGCAAGGAGATGGAGCGTTTTACCTTTAGCGACGCGCGTGTCGCCAGCCGCATGAATTCCTTCACCCTGCTCGAGGTCGACGTGACGGAAAACACGACCGACGACCAGTCGTTGCTAAGGCGCTTTAAGCTTTTTGGCCCTCCAGGGATCCTGTTCTTCGACGCCGCCGGACGTCCTGTGCAAAGTGCGACCGTGATCGGGTATCAAGACGCCGAGCATTTCCTAGCGAGTCTTTCCCGGGCCCTGGTGTAATCCGCCCAGGCGAACCAGGTCCATGAGCAGATGAGGCACGCGACGCCTTCTGATCTGCTTGCCATCGAGACGCTCTTGGCGGCGCTCCGGGCCCGCCCCGAGCTTAGGGAGCGCACTCCGGGCAGCTTCTACCGAAAGTCCCAGGCGTTTCTCCACTTCCACGAAGATCGCGGGCAACTCTTTGCCGATCTCAAAGAAGGCGCAGAGTTCGTCCGACACGCGCTCTTGAGCCCGAAGGATGAAGAGAAGCTCCTGGCCAGAATCGAGCGCGTCTTGCGGCAGTCCGGCCGCAAATCGGCTTCCCCGGCGCTTCCCGGTTGAGGGGCGCCACACTTTCCGGTTTTTGCTATCCAAGGAAGCATCGCCTGTGTCCCAGAGCCCACACCTTGATTGCGCGGGGGGGCGTTCTGTCCCATGATGGGCGTCGATCCTCGGGTCTCTTAACGAGGACGCGCCCAAAGAGGCTCATGTGCCCGCCGTCACATCCCCAGTCGAACTCAACGACCTCAGTTTCGTTTTCCAGCCGATCGTCTCGCTACGCGGTGGCTCGGTCCTGGGCTGCGAAGGTCTTCTCCTCGCGGGGAAGAGTTCGCCGCGACACGCCGAGGAGCAGCTCTACGAAAGCGCGCCCGAACTCGACTCGCAGCGGGAATTGGAATTTGCTTCAATCCGAACACTCGCCCGGGCCTTTGGCGGCAGCGGGGGAACCGCCGGCAAGCTCTTTTTGAGCATCGCCCCAGGCGTCTTACGCCTGGCCGAAAACCCGCTGCAGCGGATTGAAGAGTCCCTCCTCGAGGCAGGCCTGTCGGCCAGCCAGGTCGTTCTCGAGGTTTCCGACCACCAGCCGATGCTTGGGGACCAGTCGATCTATGAGGTCATGTGTCGCGCTCGCGGAATGGGCTTTGAAATCGCCCTGAATCATCTGGGCGAGGGCGCTGCGAGCCTCAGAGTCTGGTCCGACATCCAACCGCACTACGTCAAGATCGATCAGCACTTCGTGCGGGGTCTGCATTCGGACCCCGTCAAACACCAGTTTGTCAGAACGGTCTGGCAGCTCTCCCACGCCCTCGGTACGAAAGTGATCGGCGAGGGCGTCGAGCATGCGGCCGAACTCTACGCCTTGCGTGACCTCGGAGTCGAGTTTGCCCAAGGCCATCTGTTTAGTGCACCTGACGTGCGCCCCTTAAGCGAACTTCGACCCGACGTCCAAAAGCTCATCCTCAATCACCGAGCGTACGCGCAGCCACCAGCTTCCCGCGATCTGGGCAGCTTTGTTTTCGCGGAGCAACTCGGAGCGCCTGTCGAGCCGGTTGCATCCGACATCCCATTGGCGAATGCACGCCATCGGTTCGAGGCCGATCCCAAGTTGCTTGCCATCCCCGTCGTCGATAAGACCATTGCGGTGGGCATCCTCAGTCGCGAGGCGGCCCTTGCTGCATCGTCTGGCGCAGAAGGGGTGTCGGAGATGCGTCTCGTCAAGGCGGTCATGGATCGCTCTCCGCTTCTCATCGACAGCCGCATGAGCCTTGAAGCCCTTGGGCTGCTGCTCGCGGGAGCCGACCCATCCCGCTTTGCTGCGCCATTTATCATCAACGAGCGCGGGGTCTACCGCGGACTGGCGAATGCGCAATTGGTGCTGCGCGAACTAAGCCGCTCTCAGGAGCGCGCGGCCCGCTACGCCGACCCTCTGACTGCGTTACCCGGCCAGGTGCAGCTGCAGAAGGCTATCGAAGGTCTCATTGAAGGCAAAGGCGCATTTGTGGCAGCGCTTTGCGATATCGATCACCTCAAAGCCTACAACCAGGTCTTTGGATATCCGCGAGGGGACAACCTGATCCAGTATGCAGGGATCTTGATTGGCGCCTACTGTGATCCCGAGCTCGACTTTCTGGGCTATCTCGGCAGCGGAAAATTCGTGGCGTTGATTCGCGAATCCGACTGGAGGGAACGTTGTGAGAATCTGATCGCCGAGTTCGACGTGGGGCGCCAGGCGTTTCTGTCGCGCAGCGATGTCGCCCAGTCGGGCTACTACCAGAAAGACCGGCGCGGCAATCCCGTATTCCATGCGCTGCCCAGACTGTCCATCGGTGCGGCGGCCATAGAGCCGGGTTCCTATACGTCCTACCACCAGGTCGTCGAAGCCATCCAGGCGGCGGGTGCCGAGGCCAAGAAGGGATTGGACATCGCATTTTTTGTCGAGCGTCGCCGACCCGACGATCACGCCAGGATCTCATTTGAGCCCGAGGACTGACGAGTTGACCTGCGACGGGCTGCGACGCCGTCAAGCTGGGCGCCATTCGAGGATGTGATCCGATACGAGAACGGTGGATCTGAGCGGGCGCGTTTTCGCGGTGGGCCCAAAAAAACGCCCGCGAATGCGGGCGTCGTTCTGTTGGGACTTTGCTCTAGAAATGAAACAGGGCCGCGGCCTTGTCCAGCGCGATCCACACACCGATCAGAAAAGGGATCCCCACGCCGAGCCAGGCCAGAATTCCGCCCACGCCAAACGCGCCGTGCGCGGCGCTGGTTGCGCCCGCACTTCCCTGAGCTTCGTGCTGTAACGCTCGTTCATTGGCGAGTTCGCTGTCGCTCATGAAGTACTTCTCGTTAACGGGCCTAACGAGAGCATTGCAAATCAATCCGATGACCAAAAGGCCCGCCAGGATGTAGAGCGTGCGATCGTAGACGAGATTGCGCGCCACGCCGGAATCCAACTGCATCTGCCGAATATTGGAAATTAACAAGGGCCCGATGATTCCCGCGACCGACCATGCGGTCAGGAGCCGTCCGTGAATGGCTCCGACCATCTGGGTGCCGAACATGTCGGCCAAATAGGCCGGAACCGTAGCGAATCCTCCCCCGTACATGGTGAGGATGAGGCACACCGTAACGACAAACAGTCCGGCGGCCGCCATGTGTCCTAGCGTGGGCATGGAGCAATACAGGAGAATGCCGAGGATGAAAAAGATGAAATAGGTGTTCTTGCGGCCCAGGTAATCCGACAGCGAAGCCCAGAAGAGTCGCCCGAGGCTGTTAAATAGGCTGATCAACCCGACCAAGCCAGCCGCCGCAGCGACGATCGCCGCTTTCTGCGCGGTGGTCATGGCGGCGGTCGATTCCGCGCCGATGAGTCCTGGGCCGAACACATCCTGGAGCATGGGGGAGGCCATGGCAATCACGCCGATGCCCGCGGTCACGTTCATGCAGAGCACGCCCCAGATGAGCCAGAATTGCGGCGTCTTCCACGCCATGTTCAAATCAACGTGCCGCCCGGTAATCATCGCGCGGCTGCTGTTCACGCGCGGCGTATAGCCCTTTGGAAGCCAGGCGTTGGGCGTGACCCGAAAACCGAATGCGCCGGCGGACATCACGCAAAAGTACAAAATGCCCATGGTGATGAGCGTGGCGGCGACACCCGGACCTGCGCTCGTGCCGAAATAACTCATGAGGGCGACTGCGAGGGGCGCACCGATCATCGCTCCACCACCGTATCCCATGATGGCAAATCCGGTCGCCATGCCCCGGCGGTCAGGAAACCACTTAATGAGTGTGGAGACGGGACTGATGTAGCCGAGCCCCTGTCCGACGCCGCCTAGGACTCCGCATCCAACCCACAAGAGCCAGAGCTGGTGGAAGATGACCGCAAGGCCGCCTAACACGAGTCCGCCCCCCCAGCATGCCGCGGCGATGAATCCGGCCTTGCGGGGGCCGGCCCGCTCGAGCCAGCCGCCCCACAGCGCAGCCGAGATCCCGAGCACGGCGATGAACAACGTAAACGTGCTCGTCACCGCGGACACCGACCAGTTGCACGAGGTCGTAAAGAGCTCCTCGAAGAGCGTCTGATCCTTGCAGGTCTCCGGGACAGTGCTTAACAGCTTCGACATCGGTAACCAGAACACGCTAAAGCCGTAGGCCATCCCGATACACAGGTGGATTGCCAGTGCCGCGGGCGGAACCAGCCAGCGATTGAAATTAGGCCCCGCGACCGTACGCTCGCGCTCGAGAATACCGGCGGAGCCTGAAATACCTTTGGCCACTTCACTTGAGACGGTCGACATAGATACTCCCGAAAGCCTGAGCAACACACGACCCGCCATTGACACCGGGTCAGTGCCAATCGAGGTGTCGTACTCTCTTGCAACCCGGATTATGTCAGCAGAAGAGTAAGGATTGTCTATCCGGACTTGCTCGGATTCGTTGTGCGATGCAACCTAAGACCTATATGCTGCCTAAGGCATATAGCATCAAAGCCGTCATCAGCGAGCGCTGCGCGTCGCGTGTTCGCTCGCGTCCGAATCGGTGTTAGAACTCCAGCGTGTCCCCAGGCTTGATCGACTCGACTTTGATCGATGTCGGACCCAATGCATTGATGAATTCTTCGGGAGTGCCTTTGAGGAGAGGTGTGGTTCCGTAATGCATGGGGATCACGATCTTAGGCTTGATCCATTCGCGCGTGGCAAAAGCGGCATCGCTGGGATCCATTACGAAGTGCCCACCGATGGGGATCATGAGGAGGTCCGGATGGTACTTCTCTCCGATCCATTTCATGTCCCCGAACAAGGCCGTGTCGCCCATGTGGTAGAGGCGAAAACCGTTTTCGAACTCGATGATGAAGCCGACGGGTTCGCCTCCCACGTGGGTCTCGTCGCGGTTGGTCACAGGGTTATGCCAAAGAAGCTCGGAGCTGTGCTCGGCATGGACCTGCGTGATGCGCACCGAGGGCCCGAAGGGTGTGATGGTGCCGCCTTTTCCCATGCGAGGTGCGAGTTCCGGGGGAAGGATGCCCAAAGTCTGCATGGATTGATCAAGGCCCGCGGGCCCATAGACCGGTGCGGAGTTGAGTTTCGCTAGGGCCGGCGCATCGGCGAAATGGTCATAGTGCGCATGGGTGACGAGAATCAGATCGACCTTTCCCAGGGCCTCGAGCCTCTTGTACTGGGCAGGAGTCTTCGGATTGTCGATCAGGTAGGGATCGATCACGATCACTTTCCCGCCGAGGGTCCTGATGCGAAACGCCGACTGCCCAAGCCAGAGGATCTCGATCTTGGAATCGGCGGCCGCTGCCGGGTGCGTCGGCAATAGACCGCCCATGATAACGGCGCTGACGATCAAGGCGAGAAAGCACTTCTGCGCGAAAGTCCGTATTGGCATGAGTCAGTTCTCCAAAGCGCGTCCGTCAGTTTCCGGGTCTATGGGGACCCTCGTTAGCACGCAACGAGGTTGCAAGAAGCGGTTGGGGCCGACAAGATCGCTTAATGCTAAGCGCCGCCAAACGAGCAGACGGTGTAAGGCGGCACGCCTGCGGCGTGCAACAGCTTCGAGCCGCCCAGGTCGGGAAGATCAATGATGGCCGCGGTCTCGACGACCGTGGCTCCGAGCCGCCCCAAGAGCTTCACTGCGGCCAGCATGGTCCCACCCGTGGCAATCAAGTCGTCGATCAGAACAATCCGGTCGCCGGGCTGGCAGGCGTCTGAGTGGACTTCGACGGTCGCGTTACCGTATTCGAGCGTGTAGTCTTCGGCCAGCGTCTCGAAGGGCAACTTTCCTTTTTTTCGCACGGGAACGAAGCCCAAGCCCAGTTCGTAGGCGATGGCAGCTCCGAGAATGAAGCCGCGCGCGTCGATTCCTGCAACGAGGTGGAGCTGGGCATCAAAGTAGCGGTGTACAAAAAGATCAATCAGGATGCGAAAGGTCTTCGCGTCGTGCAGCACCGGGGTAATGTCCCGAAACTGGATCCCTGGTTCGGGCCAGTCGGGCACCGTGCGAACTTTCTGCAGTATTCGTTCGGCGTCGCTCGTCATGACGGGTGTAGAGGGAAAACCGCCATTGTATCGGCTCGGCTGAAACGCCGCGTGAGCTGATGGGCCGGCTTTCCTTAGGCGACGGCGCCCGGGGGCAGGGCGGCCTTGTGCCGCGTGCGGTTGTGGGTCCAGCGTTCGCCGCACAAACTGCATTCCTCAAAGACTTTGGATCCGAGCGCTTCGCTGCTGATGGGATCGAATTCTTCCATGCGCCAGCGCAGCGTCGAGTGGGGATAACTCGGATCCGAGGCGAGCGAGAGACAGTTCGGGCACATCAATTTAGGCGGATCGTCAAGCACACGGCATTCATCCCAGGCGCTGGCACCATCCTTCAAGGAAAGGGTGAGCCAAGCCAATTCGACTGATCAGATTGTCGCCCGCCCATGGGCTGCGCGACTGACCCCAAAACTTGAAATATTGTTAAGGAATCGTTGGGAGGCGACCGGATGGCCCGGCGCTCGAGCGCAGGTTCGTGCGTGTTTTTGCGCGTTTTGACCGGTCTTTGCCCGGTTAAGGCATTAGTGTGCGAGATGTTTTTGCCGAGCGGATTGCGCGCGGCGCCGGGCTAAGCCCGGGGGCGCAGGCATTCGCGCTTCATTCGAACCCGGAGAGATCCGGAACCGTGGAATTGAGGAACTATGAGCACCCAACGAAAACCCCGTACGGCCCCGCGCGAGGCAGCGACTGATCCGCGTCGCGGCCGTAAGCCCCAGAAGGCCTTCATCAATGTTCTTGTGCGTACTTCTACCCGGTCTGCGCTGACGCGCCTAAAGGCCGAGATGGAACTTCCCAGTCAAGGAGAGGTGATCGACCATCTCGTGGCGGACCTTACCAAGCGTGCCAAGGAGCAATGAAATCCTAAAGGGGCAACAGCGACTCACCCATTAAGGCCATATCCACGGCCCGGGCACATTGTCGGCCTTCGCGAATGGCCCAAACCACGAGCGACTGGCCGCGGCGCATATCTCCCGCCGCGAAGACCTTGGGATGGCTCGTTCGATAAGCACCGGGGCCGTCTAGCGCCGCCCGGGCATTGCCCCGCGCATCGCGCTCGATGCCCAGTTCGGTCAACAGCGCGCCGGAGCGCGGTCCCGTGAATCCCATCGCCAGGAGCACGAGGTCGGCCGGAAGTTCGAGTTCACCGCCGGGAACTTCGACCATCTTGTTGATTCCCGTGCGCTCGTCGATGGTCCACTCGATTCGGGCCAGCGTTAGGGCCTTCACCTGGTTCTTCTGTTTGCCCTCGCCCCCCCGAAACGACTTGGTCGTGAGAGCCCAGTCGCGCACGCAACCTTCCTCGTGCGACGAGGAGGTTCTTAGCATCATCGGCCAGTAGGGCCAGGTGAGGGGGCGATTCGCCTCGACGGGCGGCTGGGGCAAGAGCTCGATCTGGGTCACGCTCGCGGCGCCTTGGCGGTTGCTCGTGCCCACGCAATCCGAACCCGTATCCCCGCCCCCGATGACCAACACGTGCTTGTCGCGCGCTGTGATCTGGTCTTTCACGCGCTCTCCGGCGACGATGCGATTCTGCTGCGGCAGGAAGTCCATCGCGAAGTGGACGCCCTTGAGCTGCCGACCCGGGACCGGCAGATCGCGCGGTTCTTCCGCCCCGCCTGCAAGTACAACCGCATCGAACGCATCGATGAGCTCGCTGCCCGAGATGCCCGGACCGACCTCCACTCCCGTCCGAAACTCGACACCTTCGGCCTGCATCTGCTCGACGCGGCGATCGATGTGCAGCTTTTCCATCTTGAAGTCCGGAATGCCGTAGCGCAGGAGGCCGCCGATGCGGTCATTTTTTTCGAACACCACCACGGCATGTCCGGCGCGCGCAAGCTGCTGGGCTACCGCGAGCCCCGCGGGCCCCGAACCCACGACGGCGACGCCCTTGCCCGTCTTGTGGCGCGGCGGCTGGGGCGTGATCCAGCCCATCTCCCAGCCCTTGTCGATGATGGCGTGCTCAATCGACTTAATCCCCACCGCGTCGTCGTTGATGTTGAGCGTGCAAGCGGCCTCGCAGGGCGCAGGACACACGCGCCCCGTGAACTCGGGGAAGTTATTGGTCGAGTGCAGCGTATCGAGCGCAAGGTGCCAGTTCTGGCGAAAGACGAGGTCATTCCAGTCCGGAATGATGTTGTTCACCGGACAGCCGTTCTGACAGAACGGAATCCCGCAGTCCATGCAACGGGCGCCCTGCACCTTGGCCTCCTCGTCGGACAGGTGCATGACGAACTCCCGGTAATGCTTGCGCCGCATCTGCGGCGGCTCCGACGCCTCGCGCAGTCGTTGGTATTCCAGGAATCCGGTGACTTTTCCCATGGGTCCTTTCCTGTAGTGGGTCTCGGTGTCTAAGCGGCAAGACGTTGCCGATCGACCGGCGTGCCCTCAGCGGCCATGTGGCGCAAGGCCTTGCGGTACTCGACTGGCATGACCTTCACGAACAGCGCTCGCATGGCAGCCCAGTTCTCCAGGATCGCCTTGGCGCGAAACGAGCCCGTGTAGCGGAACTGCGCCTGAATCAGCTCGCGCAGAATCTCCTCGTCCGTTCGACCCAAGTGCCAGAGGGTCCGCTCCTCGGTGAGGGCTTGCTGCTCTGCGCTCGCAAAGGGTTCGAGCTCGACCATTGCGGTATTGCATTTGCGGGCGAACTGGCGGGATTCATCGAAGACGTAGGCCACGCCGCCAGACATGCCTGCGGCGAAGTTGCGGCCCGTCTCGCCTAAGACTGCGACCGTGCCGCCGGTCATGTACTCGGCCCCGTGATCGCCACAGCCTTCGACGACCGCAGTGGCTCCGGAGTTGCGCACGGCAAAACGCTCGCCGGCTACCCCGTTGAAATACGCCTCGCCTGCGATTGCGCCGTAGAGGACGGTATTGCCCACGATGATGTTCTCGGGTCCGAATCCGCGGAAATCGTTGGGCGAGCGCACGATGATGCGGCCTCCGGAGAGGCCCTTGCCCACGTAGTCGTTGCCCTCTCCAACCAGATCGAGCGTGATGCCCTGGGCGAGGAACGCGCCAAAACTCTGTCCGGCCACACCGTTGCATTGAATATGGATCGTATCGTCGGGCAATCCTGCATGACCATAACGTCTTGCGACCTCGCCCGAGAGCATGGTCCCGATGGTCCGATTGACGTTGCGCACGGACGTGATGAAAGAAACCTTCTCACCCGTCTCGAGCGCCGGCGCTGCGCGTTCAATGAGCTTGTGATCCAAGGCCTTCGAGAGCCGATGATCCTGTTCTTCGCAGTGAAAGCGCGCAACCTCCGGCGGCACGTCGGGCTGATGAAAGATCCGCGCGAAGTCCAGGCCCTTGGCCTTCCAGTGCTCGATGCCCTTTTTCATGTCCAATAGATCGGTGCGCCCGATCAGTTCCTCGATGCGCCGCACGCCCAGTTGCGCCATAAGCTCGCGGGTCTCCTCGGCGATGAAGAAAAAGAAATTCACGACGTGTTCGGGCTTACCTGCAAATTTGCGCCGTAGCACCGGGTCCTGTGTAGCAACTCCTACCGGACACGTGTTCAAGTGGCACTTTCGCATCATGATGCAACCGGTGACGACCAGAGGCGCCGTGGCAAAGCCGAACTCGTCAGCACCCAGAATGGCGCCGATGACGACGTCGCGTCCCGTTTTCATCTGGCCGTCGACTTGGACCGTGATCCGGCTGCGCAGTCGATTGAGCACGAGAGTCTGCTGCGTTTCGGCCAGACCCAGCTCCCAGGGCGTACCTGCGTGCTTGATGGAAGACACCGGTGATGCTCCCGTGCCACCGTCGTGACCGGCGATCGTGACATGGTCCGCCTTGGCCTTGGCCACCCCGGCGGCCACGGTCCCGACCCCGACTTCCGAGACGAGCTTAACCGAGATCGAGGCTCTGGGATTCGCGTTCTTGAGATCGTGGATGAGTTGCGCCAAGTCCTCGATCGAGTAAATATCGTGGTGCGGTGGCGGGGAGATAAGGCCCACGCCCGGGATCGAGAAGCGCAGCTTGGCGATGTACTCGGACACCTTGTGCCCGGGGAGCTGCCCGCCCTCGCCGGGTTTGGCTCCTTGAGCCATCTTGATCTGGATCTGATCGGCGGACGCGAGATACTCCGCGGTGACGCCGAAGCGTCCCGATGCGACTTGCTTGATGCGCGAGCGCATCGAATCCCCGTCTTTTAGGATAAGGTCTGCCGCGATCCGGTCTTCTCCGATGATCGAAGCCAGGCTCTGTCCTTCCTTGATCGGGATGCCCTTTAAGAAGTCCTCATACCGTTTCTCGTCCTCACCGCCCTCACCGGTGTTGGATTTGCCGCCGATGCGATTCATGGCGATGGCCAACGTGGTGTGGGCTTCAGTCGAGATCGACCCGAGCGACATCGCACCGGTGGCGAAGCGCTTGACGATTTCCTTCGCCGGTTCCACTTCCTCCAGCGGGATGGCGCGTGCCGGATCGACCCGGAATTCGAACAGACCCCGTAGCGTCATGTGACGCTTGCCCTGCTCGTTGATGATCGCCGCGTACTCCTTGTACGTCGGCAGACTGTTCTGTTTGGTGGCATGCTGGAGTCTGGCAATCGCGTCCGGCGTCCACATGTGTTCCTCGCCGCGTATCCGATACGCGTATTCGCCTCCCGCGTCGAGCGCATTGGCCAAAACGGGATCTTCACCGAACGCCAAGCGGTGCAGGCGAATCGCTTCCTCGGCAACATCAAAGACACTAATGCCTTCGATATTTGACGCAGTTCCGGTGAAATATTTTTCTGTCATCGACCGGGCCAGTCCCACCGCCTCGAAAATCTGCGCGCCGCAGTACGACATGTAGGTGGAGATGCCCATCTTCGACATGACCTTCATGAGCCCTTTGCCAAGCGCCTTGGTGTAATTCTGCAAGGCCTTATCGGCCGAGATCGCTCCCGGCAATTCTCCGTGGATGGCAACCAGGGTCTCCATGGCCAGGTAGGGATGGATCGCTTCGGCCCCATAACCTGCCAACACGGCAAAATGATGGACCTCGCGGGCCGATCCGGTCTCGACGACGAGGCCGGTCGAGGTGCGTAGACCATGGGCGACCAAGTGCTGATGCACGGCCGAGGTCGCCAGAAGGGCCGGAATGGCGACAGTGCGTGAATCGACCTTCCGGTCTGAGACCACGAGAATGTTGTACCCCGACTGAACCGCATCGACCGCTTCGGCACACAGCGAAGCCAGGCGCGCCTCGATCCCCTCCTTGCCCCAGGCGACGGGATAGCAGATGTCCAGCTCCCAGCTCTTGAACTTATTGTCCGTGTAGCGCTCGATCTGGCGGATCACGGCCATATCGTTGAAGTCCAGGATCGGCTGTGAGACTTCCAGGCGCATCGACGGATTGATATTGTTCAGATCCAGCAGATTGGGCTTGGGTCCAATGAAGGACACGAGCGACATGACGAGTTGCTCGCGGATCGGGTCGATCGGCGGATTGGTCACCTGGGCGAAGAGCTGGCGGAAGTAGTGATAGAACGGTTTGAGCTTGTTCGAGGTCACCGCCAAAGGCGAATCGTTGCCCATCGAGCCCGTGGCTTCTTCGCCTTGCGCGGCCATGGGCGCCATCAATACCTTCAGGTCCTCCTGCGTGTAGCCGAAGGCCTGCTGGCGATCGAGTAAGGGCAGCAAGGAGTTCGCACCGGCTTCCTCTTCGCACTCGTGGTCGGTTTGCAGCTCCTGCAGCTTGACGCGAATGCGGTTGATCCATTCCTTGTAGGGCTTGGCATTGGCCAAGGAGTTCTTCAACTCCTGATCGTCGATGATGCGGCCGGCTTCGGTATCGATGAGAAACATCTTGCCCGGCTGCAGGCGCCACTTCTTGGTGATCTTGGATTCGGGAATGGGCAAGACACCCGCCTCGGACGCCATGACGACGAGATCGTCATCGGTAATCAGGTAGCGCGCCGGACGCAGCCCATTGCGGTCGAGCGTGGCGCCGATCTGGCGGCCATCGGTGAAGGCGATCGAGGCCGGACCGTCCCAAGGCTCCATCATCGCCGCATGGAACTCGTAGAAGGCCCGCCGATTCTCGTCCATGAGCGTGTGCTGCTCCCAAGCTTCGGGAATCATCATCATCATCGCATGGGCCAGCGGATAGCCGCCCATGACAAGCATCTCCAGACAGTTATCGAACGAGGCGGTATCGGACTGCCCTGGATATATGAGCGGCCAGATTTTGTCCAGATCCTTCCCGAGAACCGGGGAGGAGATGGCCTTTTGGCGCGCATTGATCCAGTTCACGTTCCCCTTGACCGTGTTGATCTCGCCGTTGTGTGCGATCAGGCGGTAGGGGTGGGCGAGCTCCCAGCTGGGGAAGGTGTTGGTGGAGAACCGTTGATGAACGAGTGCTAACGCCGAAACCACGCGCGCATCGGCCAAGTCCCGATAGTAGCGACCGACCTGGTCGGCCAGCAGCAGCCCTTTGTAGACGATGGTGCGCGCCGACATGGAGGGCACAAAAAACTCCTTGCCATGGGCAAGCCGCAGCGCCTGAATGGCATGGCCCGATGCTTTGCGAATGATGTAGAGCTTGCGCTCGAGGGCGTCGGTGACCATCACGTCAGGCCCCCGTCCAATGAAGATCTGGCGGATCACGGGCTCCTTGGACCGCACGGCCGGAGACATGGGCATGTCGCCGTCGACCGGGACGTCGCGCCATCCCAAAAGCGTCTGTCGCTCGGCGCGTACTGCGCGCTCGATCTCCTGTTCGCAGGCCAAGCGCGAAGCATGTTCCTTGGGCAGAAAAACCATGCCCACGCCATATTCCCCGGCCGGCGGGAGCTGGACCCCCTGTTTGGCCATCTCTTCCCTGAAAAACACATCGGGAATCTGGATCAGGATCCCGGCACCGTCGCCCATGAGAGGGTCGGCGCCCACCGCGCCGCGGTGATCGAGGTTTTTGAGGATCAAAAGGCCCTGTTCGATGATCTGGTGACTTTTCGCCCCCTTGATGTGCGCGACGAAACCCACGCCGCAGGAGTCGTGCTCGTGCGAGGGGTCATACAGGCCCTGGGCGGCCGGTGCGTCGTGCGACCCGGCTTCAGAAGGACTGGGACGGGCAGAAGAGGGGCTCGCGAGATTGGGCATGACTTCTCCAGGACGCCGTACGGACGCTCAAACGATGAATGTAATGCAGCGCAGCAGAGCGCACAAGCAAAATCGACCGAGTATGTCCCTATTAGTTAGGGGAGCTTTGTGTGATCCCCTCAAATAAGGGGACAGAGTAATCTCGAGTTCGCTGAAATCGCGTCGCCGACCCGGGTCCCTTAGTCGGTCTGGGGACGCGCTGCCTTCGGGGGGCGACCGCGGGAAAGGGGACGCGTGCGGCGGTGCGCGATGAGCTCGATGCGCTCCAAGAACTCGTCATCGCCCAAGCCCCATCCCCCGAGCGTCGCCTTACGAATCGCGCGCAGGTCCTCGTCGGAGAGGGACTGCTCGGCCTGCTGCTTGTAGACCGCCTGCCGTTCAAAGGGCGTGTTTCCAAGGGCCCAGTACTGCGCGTGGTCGGTGATGAAGGGACAGGCTTCCACGCCCACGTGATGCCGGTACGACGACCACGGATAGTGCGCCGGATCCCCGGCTAGGCCGCTACGCAGAGGATTGAGCTCCACGTAACGGGAGCAAGGCAGCAGATAGCGTTCGGATTGGACGACGCACGAGCGATAGCGGCCTTCCCAGAGTGTCCCCTCGCGCCGGATGCGTCGGTTGTAATACTGGACGTAGCGTCGCCCGAGCGATTGCAGGCTGCGCGAGAGCGATTGCGGCTCGGGTCCCGTCGCAAGCAGGTGAAAATGGTCCGGCATAAGCACATAGGCGTGCAACAGGAGGCCATGCGAGCGGACCGCTTCGGCCAGAAAGGTCTGCAGCGTGTCCAGGGCCTCGGGATCGGGGGCAATCGCCTGGCCCCCGGCACCCCTTTGCACGGCGTGCTGAGCGAGATCGGGAACGAATAGCCTGGGAAGCCGAGCCATCTTTAGGTTCCTCCCGGCAAATGGCAGGTGCGGTCTTCTTTAGTCATTGTGCCATCGAACGCCGCGAATTACAGGTCGTCGACGGCGAAAAGCCGACGGTGCTCGCGCATCGCGTAGCGGTCCGTCATTCCCGCAATGTAGTCGGAAATGGCGCGTGCGCGGTTGCCCGCCGCGCGCTCCTCGTGATCCCGGGGCAAGAGCCCCGGGTCCGCATGAAAGGCGGCGAACAGCTCAGTCACGATGCGTCGCGCCTTGTTGGTCATGCGCTGTACCTGGAAATGGCGATAAAGATGGTCGCGCAGGAACACCTTCAAACCATCCGCCTCGGCGCGCACCTGGCGACTAAAGGCGATGAGCGAGGGTGCCTTGCGTACTGCCTCAAGGGAGTCGGGACCGGCCTCTTCGATCAAGCTCTGGCTGGTCGCGATGACGTCGCTAATCAGAAAGCTGATCATGCGGCGGATCGTCTCCGAGATCAGCCGCCGGCCCGAAAGGCCCGGAAACTCCCCGAGGACCACTTTTGCGTGTCGCGCGAAGAGGTCGACCTGCATCATCTGCTCGAGACTCAAAAGACCCGAGCGCAGGCCGTCATCGATGTCGTGGTTGTTGTAGGCGATTTCGTCGGCCAGATTGGCCAGTTGCGCCTCGAGCGAAGGCCTGCGCTTGAGAATGAAGCGCTCGCCGACGTCGCCGAGCAGGCGCGCGTTTTTGATCGAGCAATGCTTCAGAATGCCTTCGCGCGTCTCAAAACACAGATTCAGGCCATTGAACTGCGCGTAGCGCTCCTCGAGTTCATCGACCACCCGCAAGGATTGCAGATTGTGCTCGAATCCGCCGTAGGGCTTCATGCAGGCGTCCAAGGCGTCTTGCCCGGCGTGACCGAAGGGGGTGTGTCCGAGATCGTGGGCAAGCGAAATCGCCTCGACGAGGTCCTCGTTTAAGGCGAGGTTGCGGGCCACCGAGCGCGCGATCTGGGCCACTTCGAGCGAGTGCGTCAGACGCGTTCGAAACAGATCGCCCTCGTGATTGACGAACACCTGGGTCTTATACTCGAGCCGCCGAAACGCGGTCGAGTGGATGATGCGGTCTCGATCGCGCTGAAATCCCGTGCGGGTTGGGGACTCGGTCTCGGCCCGCTGACGGCCCGCACTGGTCTTGGGGTCCGCGGCGTAGGGGGCGAGAAGGGCTCTGGGCAAGACCGCGCCCTGCCGCGCCCGCTTCACTGGGCTAGTCCCGCAGGCGCTCCAGGAACCTCGACCGGCCGGCCAGGCGCATTGAGCGTCTCGAAAAGCCGGGCAAGGCTCGCCTCGGGCACGGGGGCGAGGTAGGCCTGGCCAAGCCCCTTCAGTAGGACAAAGCGGGTCTTTCCGCCCGCCGCTTTCTTATCGCGCTCCATGAGATCCTGCCATTGCACAAGATCCCAGCTCGGCGGGCGGATAGGAAGCCGGGCCGAGCCGATGAGCTTTCGCAGCCGCAGCGCATCTTCGTTCAGGAAGGTGCCCTGCTGGACCGACAGTTCGGCAGCCGCCACCATGCCCGCCCCCACCGCCTCACCATGGAGCCAAGCGCCATAGCCCATGCCAGCCTCGATGGCATGGCCGAAGGTGTGCCCGAAGTTCAGAATGGCCCGCAGGCCCGACTCGCGCTCGTCCTCGGAGACGACGCGCGCCTTGATGCGGCACGAGCCTGCGATGACGTCGGCGAGCGTTGCGGGATGCCGGGCCAAAAGCGCTGGGAACTCGGATTCGAGCATCTCGAAGTAGTCGGCATCGCAGGCCGCGCCATGTTTGATGATTTCCGCTAAGCCCGCCGAATATTCCCGGTCGGGCAGGCTTGCCAGTGTTTCCACGTCGATCAGCACGGCGCGAGGCTGATGGAAGGCCCCGATCATGTTCTTGCCGCTTGGATGATTGATCCCGGTCTTGCCGCCCACGGAGGAATCGACTTGCGCGAGAAGGGTCGTGGGCACCTGGATGAATTCAATCCCACGCTGATAGGTCGCTGCGGCGAATCCGGCGAGATCGCCCACCACGCCGCCGCCCAGAGCCACAATCAGCGTGTCCCGGTCGCAGCGCGCGTTCAAAAGGGCATCGAAGACCTGGTTTAGGGTCGTCCAGGTCTTGTGCGCCTCCCCGTCGGGCAACACGACCGGGACCACGCGAGCCGCCAGAGGCGCCAACGTGTCCACGAGCGCCCTGCCATAAAGCGGGGCAATCGTGTCGTTGGTGACCACCGCGACCGCGCGCCCGCGCACGTGGGGCTCCCACCAACTGCTTAGCGTCAGAACTCCCGAGCCGATATCGATGGGATAGCTGCGAGCCCCGAGCTCCACCGTGACGGTCGCCATCAGGAACTCGCCTGGGGATTGCTCTCGGCTGTCGCAAGCAAGGCGCGCGTGTTCGCCTCCGATTGCAGTGCGGCGACGATGCCTGACACGAGCTTGGCGATGTTGGGGCGCCCAGTCTCGACGATGAGATCGGCGACCTCCCGATAGAAAGGCTCACGCTCGGCTAATAGCTCCTCGAGCGTCGAGCGTGGGTCTTTGTTCTGCAAGAGCGGCCGGCGTCGATCATCGTGCAATCGCGCCACCAGTTCGGCCACGCCGGCAGACAGGTAAATCGTATAACCCCGCGTCTTGAGAAGGTCGCGAGTCCCGCCGTCCTTTATTGCTCCTCCCCCGGTGGCCAAGACGATGTTCGATTCAGCGGTCAATTCGCGCAGCAGCTCCGACTCGCGACGGCGAAAGCCGCTCTCGCCTTCGATCTCGAAGATGACGCTGATCTTCACGCCCGTGCGCGCTTCGAGTTCCCGGTCGGCATCGACGAAGCGCTTGTTGAGTTGGGCGGCCAGTTGGCGGCCTACGGTGGTCTTGCCTGCGCCCATCAGGCCCACCAGAAACAGGTTTCCCGAAGAATATTTCACAGCGCGATTGTATTCCTGCACAGGCCCAAAACAAAAATGCCGCTCATCGAGCGGCATTTTTGCGCGGACTGGAGCCTACTGGGCGGCAAGCTTGTCGCTGATCACCTTGGGCGTGATGAACACCAGAAGCTCCGTCTTCGAGTACGTGCGTGTCGTGCTCTTGAAGAAGTAGCCCAGGTAGGGGATGTCGCCCAGGAACGGGACCTTGTTCGCGTCATTGCGGTCATTGAGCTCGTAGATCCCACCCAAGACGACCGTACCCCCGTTTTCGACCAGAACCTGGGTATTGACGTGCTTGGTGTTGATGGCAAAGCCGGCCGTCGTCGCCTGTCCGACGCTGTCGTCGGTGACGTCAACGGTCAGGATCACGTTGCCTTCCGGCGTGATCTGGGGCGTGACTTCGAGCTTCAAGTTGGCCTTCTGGAACTGGATGCTCGTCGCGCCACTGGATGTCGCCACCTGGTACGGCAATTCCGTACCTTGCTCGATGATCGCTTTGACCTGATCGGCGGTCACGACTCTGGGGCTCGAGATCAGCTTGCCGTGGTTGTCGGTCTCCAAGGCCGAGAGCTCCAGATTCAAGAAGCGGGTCGATCCGGAACGGAACAGGCTAATCGCGAGTGAGGCCGGATTGGCCGCGCCGCCGGCCGGCAGACTCACGAACGGCTGATTGGTCTGCAAGGGCGTATTGCCCTGGATCGCCGAGACCGTCCCCGTGATCTGCCCGTTGGGGCCGACACTGAGGCCTTGCGGCAGAAGCCCCACCGGATTCGCGACACCGGTCGCATTGTAGGGTTGGCTTCCGTAGGTGCTCGAGACCACGGCGTTGTAGCCCGAGCTACCGAGCTTTTCTCCGTTCGGGTTCGAGTTGTAGTAGCCCAGTTTGTTACCCAATTCTCGGGTAAAGCCATCGTCGGCCACCACCACCCGCGCTTCGATTAGGACCTGGCGACTGGCCACATCCAAGCGCGCGATGAGCGCCCGGATGACCTCCAGCTTCGAGGGGATGTCCTGCACGAAGAGCTGATTGGTCCGCGGATCGGAGGCAACCGTGCCGCGCTTGGACAACACGCGCGCCGACTGGCCGCCTGTTGAGGAAGTGGCTGAGGCCACCCCCGTCGGTCCCGGTACCGCATCCCCGTTCAAGAAGGCCTTCACCGAGTCGGCTTTCTGATAGTTCAGCTGGAACACTTCGCTGCGCATCGGCTCGAGATCACTGATGGCGGCCTTCGACTCGAGTTCGAGCTTTTCCTTGGTCGCGAGTTCGTCCTTGGGTGCGATCAGAATGACATTGCCGTTTTTACGCTTGTCGAGACCCTTGGCCTGCAAGATGATGTCGAGCGCCTGATCCCACGGCACGTCCTTTAAGCGCAAGGTGAGGTTGCCCCCGACCGAGTCGCTCGTGATGATGTTCAGGTTCGTGAAGTCGGCAATCACCTGGAGCAGCGAGCGCACTTCGACGTTTTGGAAGTTCAGGGACAGACGGTCGCCCTTGTACACCGTGGCCGATCCCTGGAAGAGCTTGTTCGGATCTTCCTTGACCGGCTTGACTTCGATGACCAAGCGCGTATCGGTCTGATAAGCGTTGTATTCCCAAAGCCCGTGCGGCTCGATCACCACACGCGTGCTATCTCCCTGGGAGAACGCATTGATGCTCTGGACCGGAGTCGCGAAATCGGTGACCACAAGGCGCCGCTTGAGATTCTCGGGCAAGACGGTCTTGGAGAAATCCACGACCACGGTCTGACCCTGCTGCTTGATATCCACTCCGGTCTGCGAGTCCGACAGGTCGATGATGACCCGTCCCTCGCCATCCGGGCCGCGCCGGAAGTCGACATCGCGCAGGGCGTGGCCGGTTCCGGTGCTCACGGTCGCAAGTCGCGTCGCCGTCGCAGGCGACGTGGTCGCGGCCGTCTCGGCGCTCGTCGGAGAGAGCGTGATCAGCACGGCGTTGCCATCCAGGGCCGTGGTGTAGTTTACGAGGCGCTTCAGATTGAGCACCATGCGCGTGCGGTCGCCCGCTTGCACCAGACTGATGGAATGCAGGTCTCCCTGATTGGATTCGAAGCTGTTCTTGCCGGTGTTATTGGAGACTCCGGGAAAGTCCAGGGCCACGCGCGCAGGGGTCGCGACCGAGAAGCCGGCGGGTGGATTGGCGAGCGCCGCGCTTAGCCCCACCTTGATGACGGTATTGGCGCCCTGCTGGGTGGTCGTGATCGAATCGATCGTCGTGCTTTGCGCGCGGGCCATGTCACAAAGCCCCATCGCGAGCACGACTAGCGCCAAACTCCATAGGCGCCGCACCAGCATTCCCCCTGACTTCTGCTTTACTCGAATCATTTTGTGCTCTCCTGCAATTGCAGTGTGCTGATGCGTTCAACCCATTCGCCGGAGGCGTCCTGGACCACTTCCTTGAGCGTGACCTGGCTGTCCGAGATCTTTGTCACGACACCAAAATTCTGCCCAACATAATTCCCAACCTTGATCTGGTAGACGATGCCTTCGGCGCGCAGCAGGGCATAGTGCAGGCCGGGCCTCTCCAAGGTGCCGACCATGGCGATGTTATCCAGAGGAAACGCTTCGAGGGGTTCCTTGCGGCGATTTACGTCCGGAGCCAGCCCGTTTGTGGATTTGGCCGCGAGCTTGCGCAGCACATTGGTGATCTTGGCTGGATCAAACGGGTCGACATCGTTCTTGTCGGCGTAGACGAAAGCCTCGTAGGTCTTGGGCTCGGGCAGCTTGGTGGCGATCGGATGGATCTCTTTTTTGACCTGCGCCATCCAGTCGCGCACCTCGTCTGTGGAGCTGCCGCAAGAAGCCAACAGAAGGCACACCGCGTAAAAAGGGAGGCGCTTCATTTCGGTTGTCCCTTCTGGGCGGCCGCTTTCGCTTTGCGTTGCGCTGCGATCTCCTCGGGATCCAGGTAGCGGAAGGTCTTGGCGATGGCATCCATGGTCAAGACATCCCCATGCAGGTTCGCTGACGACGCCGTGGTGCTCGCAGCCGGGGCCGAGATGGCGAGATTATTGAGCGTGACGATCCGAGGCAGGCCGGCGATGTCGCTCGTGAATTGCCCAAGGTCATGGTAATTGCCCACGATACGGATCTCGATGGGCAGCTCGGCGTAGTAATCCTTGACGTTGCTTTGCCCCGGTCTAAAGAGCTCGAACTGCAAGCCGCGACCGACGCCGGCCTGATTGATGTCCGACAAGAGCGCATCCATCTCCGCCTTGCTCGGAAGCTGCTTCTCGAGGCGGAAGACGTACTGCGCGACCTGGTCTTTTTGCTTGCGCAAGGGCTCGAGATTGACCGCCTGGGTGAGCTTGTCGCGATACGCCTTCTTGAGCGTTTCTTCCTGGTCTTGCAGCGCATGCAGCTGATCGATCTGGTCGCTCCAGTACAGGAAGTAGCCCAGGATCAAGACCAGGAGCACCACGCCCAGTGCCGTCGCGATTCTGGGCAGAATCGGCCAGGTCCCCGGGTCTCGGAGGTTGAGGTTGCGAAACTGATCGCGAATCTTATTGAAATCTGCCATGACTCACCCGATCACTTGGTTGCCGCAGCTGCAGCGGGATTGGCAGGCGTTGCCGGCACAGCCACGGCTGCGGCCGACGCGACGGGCTTGTCTGTTACCGGACGGCGCAGATCCACGTTCATGGTGAACTGGGAAACCCGCCTCTTGTCGGATCCGATCGTTGCGGCCTTGATTTCCACGAGATCCGGATTGGCCAGCCAGGGTGAGTTGTTGCTCAGGTTGCGCAGCATCTCGGAGATGCGGTCATTCGATTGCGCGTATCCCGTCAAGGTGACCTTGTTGCCGACCTGCTTGGAATTGGTCAGAAAAATCCCTTCGGGGGTCTGCTTGACGAGTTCATCGAGCAGATGCACGGGCAAGTTGCGGTCGCCTTGCAGATCTTCCACCGCCTGCTGCCGTGCCTTGAGACTGTCGATTTCCGAGCGCAAATCCGCAATCTCCTTGATCTGCTCGTCGAGTTTGGCATTCTCGGTGCGGATGAAGTCGTTGCGCTGGGTCTGGTCCTCGATTTCATTGCTGATGATGAGTCCGACGATAAACACGATCACGGCCGCCGAGATCAGGGCCAAAGCGGCCATCACATAGAACTCGATCCGGCGCTGCTTGCGGCGCTCCTCCCGATGTGGAAGAAGGTTGATATGAATCATTGACCGCTCCTTCGCATCGCCAGCCCCGTTGCGACCAGGAGCGAAGGGGCATCCAGACGCGCCTGTTTCTCGCGGATCTGGGAACTCATATCCATTCCCTTAAACGGATTGAGGATCGACGTCGAAGCCTGCGTGCGCGTTCCGACCACGTCCACGAGGCCCGGGATCACGGCGCATCCACCGGCCAGAAGAATCTGGTCGACCCGGCTATAGGGGGTCGAGGTGAAAAAGAACTGGAGCGCACGCGTAACCTCAAGCGCGATATTGTCGGCAAACGGCTGCAAGAGGTCGCGTTCGTAATTTTCCGGAAGGTCATCGGCCCGCTTCTTGGCCTCGGCCTCGTCAGTGGACAGCCCATAGGCCCGGGCAATGTCCTGGGTCAGTTGCGCGCCGCCGAAGGCCTGCTCGCGCTCGTAGATGGCCTGACCGTTCAGCGTTGCCGAAATCGTGGTCGTATACGCCCCGATGGTGAACAAGGCGATGATCTGGCCTTCACCCTCGTTCGGCATGAGCTTGATGACGCGCTCGGCAGTCGAGCGCGTCGCAAACGACTCAATGTCCATGATGACGGGCTTTAAAGCCGCCGCCTGGGCGACCGCGACGCGGTCCTCCACCTTTTCCTTGCGCGATGCCGCAAGCAGGACTTCCACGTCGTCCGGCGCATTCGGGGCCGGACCGATCACGCTGAAGTCCAGGCTGACTTCGTCAAGCGCAAACGGGATGTACTGATTGGCTTCGGTCTCCACCTGGAGTTCAAGCGCCTCTTCGGACAGTCCCGCAGGCAGCATGATCTTCTTGGTGATGACCGCAGCGCTGGGCAAGGCCATGGCGACATTACGGATCTTGGTGCCGCTTTTTTTCCAGGCACGGCGTACCGCCTCGGAAACGGCCTCAAGATTTTCTACGTTACCGTCAGTAATCGCGCCCTTGGGCAAGGGCTCGATAGCGTAGCGTTCCAGTCGAAATCCAGCCGCGGCAGTCCCCGAAAGCTCAACTATCTTCACGCTGGAAGAGCTGAGATCGAGTCCGAGCAACGGCTGACTTTGCGACGAAAAAAGTGCCCCAAAATCGAAGGCCAAGGAAAGCTCTCCCTTGATGAACGGTCGTTAACCCGCGGTCTGACCGCGGCCCCAGGAGCAAAAAAAAACCTATTAAGTACTTGGGGTTAGGGGATATATATAAAATTTACTTGAGATGCTAGCAATATGTTCCGAAAAATGTAAAGTTATTTCCATGGAACTCCGTAGAAAAAACAACATCACAGCGCTGCTCTACATTCGGCGCAAATCGCTGCTGTAAGAATTTCCGATCACATGATCGGCGCCTCGCCCAGGTATCAATGAGCGAGAGTGCGCCCGCTATAATCCGCGGATTCCCTTTGAAGACCCCCGCATGACCGCAACTGACGAACGACCCCCCAGCCGTAGGCTGCATCCGCTTGTTGACCTCTCCCTTCGCATCCTTTTCTGGATTGCGCTTCTCTCGGGCGCAATCGTTATCTCAGCCCTATTTCTTCTGACCTTAGCGACTTCGCTGGCCTACAAGAATCTGCCCCCAATCGACTCGCTCACGGACTATCGGCCCAAGATCCCGCTACGAGTCTACACGGCGGATAACGTTCTGATCGGAGAATTTGGCGAAGAAAGGCGAAGTGTGGTGCGAATTGGCGACGTTCCACTCGTCATGAAGCAGGCCATTCTGGCCGCCGAAGACGACCGCTTCTACCAGCACGGCGGCATCGACTACGCGGGGGTGCTGCGTGCGGCGGTCACCAATGCCGTGCGTGGGACAGCCTTTGGAGGGGGGCGCAGACAGGGGGCGAGTACCATTACTCAACAGGTGGCCCGCAATTTCTTCCTTTCGAGCGAGCAAAGCTACATCCGAAAGTTCTACGAGATCCTGATGGCCTTCAAGATCGAATCGACCTTGACCAAGGACCAGATTCTCGAAGTCTATGTCAATCAGATCTACCTCGGTCAAAGGGCGTACGGATTCAGTTCTGCCGAGCGCGTGTATTTTGGCAAGGCGTTAAAGGACATTACCCCCGGGGAGGCCGCGATGCTCGCCGGCTTGCCGCGCGCGCCATCGACGTACAACCCGATCGTGAACCCCGAGCGGGCGCGCCAGCGCCAACACTATGTCCTGGGCCGCATGCTCAGTCTTGGCTTTCTAACCGATGAGGAATACAAGAAGGCCTTAGATGAGAAACCCGGGGTCAAAGTCGAGGGAACCGAGTTTTCGGTCCATGCCGAATATGTCGCCGAAATGGCGCGCCAGATCGCCTACGACGAGTTCAAGGAAGAGACCTATACGCGCGGGCTGAACATCTACACGACGCTCGTCTCGACCGAGCAAAGCGCCGCCTATGCTGCGTTGCGCAATGGGGTTTTGGCCTACGAACGCCGTCATACTTATGATGGACCCGAAGGGTATGCGGATCTTCCGACCAAGCCCGAAGAGCTCGACCAGGCCATCGAGGATGCCCTTCTCGAGTACACCGACAGCGACGACATCCTGGCCGCGGTCGTGCTGGAGGCCAGTTCGCGCGTGGTGCGCGCAGCGCGCCAGGGCGAGACCTACGACATTTCCGGCGATGGGCTCAAGTTCGTGGCCAGCGCCTTGACCGACAAGGCGCTACCCACCAAGAAAATCCGTCGCGGCGCCATTATCCGGATCGCGCAAAACGCCAAGGGCGCGTGGGAAATCATCCAGTTGCCGCAGGTTCAGGCGGCACTGGTTGCAGCCAGCAGTGAGGACGGTTCCGTCCATGCCCTGGTAGGCGGCTTCGACTTCAACCGCAACAAGTTCAACCACGTCACGCAGGCGTGGCGCCAGCCGGGCTCGAGCTTTAAGCCTTTCGTTTATTCGGCCGCGCTCGAAAAAGGTTTCATGACGTCGACCATCATCAACGACGCGCCGGTGGTGGTGGACGCCGCCCAGACGGGCAGTCAGACCTGGGAGCCCAAGAATTACGATAACAAATACGACGGGCCGATCACGATGCGTCAGGCGATCCAGCGTTCAAAGAACATGGTGTCGATCCGCATCCTCCAGACGATCGGTCCGAAGTATGTGCAAAACTATATCGGCCGCTTCGGGCTGGACCCCGACAAGCATCCGGCCTACCTCACGATGGCGCTCGGGGCCGGCTCGGTGACGCCTTGGCAGATGCTCGGGGCGTACTCCGTCTTCGCCAATGGCGGCTACAAGATCAATCCGTACTTCATCAATCGCATTACCGACAGCACCGGGCAGGTGCTGGCCAAGGCGGAACCCGCGCTCGCCGATAACGAGGCCAATCGCGTCATCGACGTGCGCAACGCGTATGTGATGGACAGTCTCCTTAAGAGCGTGGCGCGTGCGGGAACAGCTGCGCCCGTCACCGTCGCTTTGAAGCGCCACGACCTGGCAGGCAAGACCGGCACGACCAACGAATCGCGCGACGCCTGGTTCGCCGGATACTCCAATCAGAATCTGGTCGGGATTGCGTGGGTGGGATTTGATCAGCCGAAATCGCTGGGGGACCGCGAGAACGGCGGCGGCCTCGCGCTGCCTCTTTGGGTCTCCTACATGCAAGTTGCACTCAAAGGCACACCGGAGAAGGACCGCACCATGCCCCCGGGTGTGGTGAGCGTGGGCGGCGAGGTCTACTACACGGAATTCCAACCAGGACAAGGCGGCATCGCTTCGGTCGGTCTGGAGCAGGCGGCGATTCCGAGCGATGTGGATCCGTCGCTCATGCCGGCTTCGAGCGCGCCGCCGCTGCCGGTGCCGGCCCCTGTCCAGTCGACGACCCCACCGGGGATGACCACGCCACAGGGGGCGATCTCTCCGACACCCCAGCCCCGCAATGCGCCCCCGAGCGCTGTGGCCCCCTCGGCCCAACGAGTGCCGCCCCCACCGCCACCTCCCCCCTACGGCACCTTACGGAACTAAGGCGCAGGGGTGCCCGAGCGAGCGGCTAGAACGTCACCGGTTTGCCCGCCTCGTGCGTGACCCACTTCGACAGAGCCTCATAGAATTCGCTGCCGTCGCGCGAGTCGCGCCAGAGCCCGTCGATCAGCCGAAAGTGAAATCCGCCGCTACGCGCGGCAAGCCAGATCTCGTGCAAGGCCAATTGACTATTGATGATGATCTTCGCGCCGTCGTCGAATTCCAAAGACAGGACGTTGCCGCTGCGCACGGGCTCGACGTCGAGATCGCCGTCTTCAAGAGTCGCCTCGATGCGCTCGACGACCCCGTCGAAGTGCGCTAAGAACTCGTTATCGGTCATGCTAAACTTTCCGGAACAGTTGCGACTTCACATCATGCCCGTTGCCCAATCATCCGTGCAAGAGGCCTGCGTATTGGTTAAGACGCGGGCGAGAGTGCCGGAAAGAGCGCGGGACAGAGCGCGCAGTCCGCGAGCCGGGCTCATCCTTGCGCTCTTGACGGTGACTCTCGCCATGACCGGCTGTGGTCAGCGCGGACCGCTCTACATTCCCAACGGGGGGGTGAATACCGCCGGGGCCGTGTCGCCGCCGCCACCGGGCTCGCCCCTACTCTCGACCCCCCTGTTCCCCGGGGTGCCATTGACTTCGGACACCAGCAGCGATCCGGCACCCGAGTCCACGATCAGCGTGGTGCCTTCATCGGTGTCTCCTTCTGCAACCGACCCCAACTCCGATCAGCCCGGCCTGAAATATTCGCCCCAGCAGCCATGATGCTGCGAACCGAGATCGCGTATCGGCTGGGTCAGCTGCACATCGAAGATGTGCCCTTGGATCGCATCGCGCGCGAATTCGGCACCCCCATTTATGTCTACTCGCGTGCCGCCCTTGCGCAAGCCTATGCCGCGTACGCGAGCGCGTGCCACGGCCGAGACGCCCTGGTGTGCTATGCGGTCAAAGCGAATTCCAACCTCGCCCTCCTGCAGCTCTTAAGCCAATGGGGTGCAGGCTTTGACATCGTCTCCGGAGGAGAGCTAGACCGGGTCCTGGCGGCCGGTGGCGACCCCAAGAAGGTGGTCTTCTCGGGGGTGGGCAAATCGACCGCCGAAATCGGGCACGCGTTGGAGCACGATATCGCATGCTTTAACGTCGAATCGTTCTCGGAGCTCAAGCGCTTGGACGCGCTGGCGCGCGACCACGGCATGCGTGCGCGCGTCTCGCTGAGGATCAATCCCGATGTGGATCCGAAGACCCATCCCTATATCTCGACCGGCCTAAAGAGGACCAAGTTCGGCATTCCCTTTGCCAGTGCGCTTCAGGCCTATCGTGAAGCGGCGCGCCTATCCCATCTCGAGATTGTGGGAATCGATTGCCACATCGGATCGCAGCTGCTCGACGAGGCGCCCCTGCTCGAGGCCTTAGACAGGCTCATGGCGCTCGTGGATCAGCTAGAAGGCGAGCGCATCCGCATTCGTCACCTCGATGTCGGAGGCGGTGTTGGCATCGCCTACCAGGGCGAAGCGACGGTTTCGGTGCCCGAGTTTGTCACGCGCGTCTTAAACCGGATCGCCGCCTGGCGCGACGCGCGCTATCAGGGCTTGCCGCTTCGCGTGCTGTTCGAGCCGGGACGCTCGATCGTGGGCGATGCGGGCGTCTTGCTCACTCGCGTGGAGTACTTAAAACCCGGGGCGGAGAAGAATTACGCGATCGTTGATGCGGCCATGAACGATCTGCTGCGACCGGCTCTCTACGATGCCTGGCACGAGGTGGTCCCATTCCAGGAAGCGCAATCGGGCGCGCGTCTTTGGGATATCGTGGGGCCCATCTGCGAATCGGGCGATTGGCTTGCGCACGATCGCGAACTCGCGCTCTCCGAGGGCGACCTTGTGGCCTTCTTGTCGGCCGGAGCCTATGGAATGACGATGGCTTCGAACTACAACACGCGCGCGCGCGCAGCCGAGGTCCTGGTGGATGGCGGCAGGGTCCACCTTATTCGGGAGCGTGAATCGATCGCTTCGCTGTTCGCTCTGGAACGCCTTCTGCCGCAGCCCCTGCCACGTTCCTGAATTCAAGTGGAGTGTCAGCCGCGAGGGCGGCGAGCCTTCTGTGAACGGCAATGCGCCGCTAGCGCAATCCGGCCACGTAGTCCGAGACCGCCTTGATCTCATCGTCAGACAGACGTTGAGCGATCGTCGTCATGTCGGCGTTGTTGGCCCGAACGCCACCCCGAAAGGCCGTGAGCTGGGCCTGGGCGTACTCCTGCCATTGGCCGGCCAGGCGCGGATACTGGGAAGGAATGCCCGCCCCATTGGGGCTGTGGCAACCGGCGCAGGCGGGGACGCCTTTTTCCGCGATGCCGGCCCGATAGATCTTGCGTCCGATCTCGGCGGAGCTTTTTTCATGCGCTGCCGAAGGCTTTTCGACCTGGCTTTCGAAATAGGCCGCCACGTTACGCATGTCCTCATCGGAAAGCGCTGCGGCGTACGGCCCCATGATGGCGTTATTGCGCTCGCCGCTCTTAAAGTTGGTCAGTTCCTTGACGATGTATTCGGCGTGCTGGCCTGCGAGCTTGGGATAGGCATTACCGATCGCATTACCGTCTGCGGCGTGGCAGGCAGAGCAGACCTGGCCTGCGATGGCCTGGCCTTTGGCCACGTCCGGTTTTTTGGGCTGCGATGCCGGCGCCGGCGCGTCTTCGGCGTACGCGGCAAGGTTCAGGGCAAAGGCAGCGATCAGGGCAAGCGAGGCGATGGCGCGGGTCATCGAGATACCTGACAGATTGGTTCGATTGAATTGAAATCAGGAGTGCTGCCGCGGTCCAGGCCCGCGGTTCGAGTCTACATCTGCCCTAAAGAGCCCGAAGGAACCTCACACGCAGTCGATCCCATGACCGCGAGCCTTGGGCTCGTGACAAACGACTTATTATACAGAAGTTCCCGATTGCTCCGGCACCGACCGGCAGTCCCACCGCATCGGCTCGCGGGCCGCAAAGCCGAGTCCCAGTGCAAGGCCCTATTTCATGTCCCTACTTCAGCAGGCGCGCTTTTTCACCACGGCCGACGCCATGAACCAGCTGCCCCGACTGGGTCTGCCCGAACTCGCCTTCGCCGGACGATCCAACTCGGGTAAATCCAGCGCGATCAATTCCATCTGTTCACAACGCCGCCTAGCCTTCTCCAGCAAGACCCCGGGTCGCACCCAGCACATCAACTATTTTGCCGTCGGTCGCCACGCCGACGATGAAACCGTACCCGGGGGTTTTTTGGTGGATCTGCCCGGCTATGGTTATGCCCAGGTCAGCCGTACAGCTCAGGAACATTGGCGTGCCTTGCTGGGTGACTACCTTCATCTGCGGGGCGAGCTGGCGGGTCTGGTCTTGGTCATGGACGCGCGCCGTCCCCTGACTGAACTAGACGAGGGACTCATCGCCTGGTTTGCGCCCACGGGCAAGCCCATCCATGCCTTATTGACGAAGTCGGACAAACTCAATCGCAGCGAAAGCGTAGGGGCGCTGCGCGCCACCCGTGCTCGGCTCAAGAAGTTGGGAGAACGCCACACCGCTCAGCTCTTTTCCAATTTGAAGCAAACGGGGGTGGAAGAGGCGCGCGTTCGGGTTCTCGAACTGCTCGGATTGACCGACAATGAGGCCTCGGGTGGAGAGGCGCAAAAAAAAGCCCCGACGCAAGGGGAATGACGTCGGGGCGATAACGCCTTTTCGTTAAAGGCACCCGCTCAGGGAGGAGAAGCGGGAGACAGCCGAAGCCATCTGTAATCTATGATTGGTCCCTAAAGCAAAAGTTCGGATCGTTCGCGGGCATCTGTCACAAATTCTAAAGAGTTCAAGAATGCACAAGAATTCAGCAAACCTGGGGGCAGCGTTCCCCGCCGTACGCCCGCGCCGCATGCGCCGGGACGACTTTTCGCGCCGCTTAATGCGCGAGCATGTGCTCACTGCGGACGATCTCATCTACCCGGTCTTCGTCGTCGATGGCGCCAATATCCGACAAAGCGTGCCTTCGATGCCCGGCGTCGAACGTCTTTCACTTGACTGCTTGTTCCCAATTGCCGAAGAAACCCTGCGCCTGGGGATTCCCGCCTTGGCCTTATTTCCCGTCATTGAACCCGCTCTAAAGACCTCCGATGGAAGCGAGGCCGCCAATCCCGAAGGCTTGATCCCCAGGGTCGTGGCCGCGCTCAAAGAACGCTTTCCGGAGCTCGGCATCATGACCGATGTCGCCCTGGATCCTTATACGAGTCACGGACAAGACGGCGTCATCGACGAGTCCGGCTACGTCATCAACGATGTGACGCTGCCTATCCTCGTGCGCCAGGCTTTAACCCAAGCGGCGGCGGGCGTTGACATCGTCGCACCTTCGGACATGATGGACGGACGGATCGGCGCGATTCGCACGGCTCTCGAGCAAGGCGGCTACCAGCACACCAAAATCCTCGCCTACGCCGCGAAATATGCGAGCGCGTTCTACGGTCCCTTTCGAGACGCCGTGGGCTCGGCTTCGAACCTGGGCAAGGGCAACAAGATGACCTACCAGATGGATCCGGCCAACAGCGACGAGGCGCTACGCGAGGTCGCCCTCGATATCGCCGAAGGGGCCGACATGGTGATGGTCAAGCCCGGGATGCCTTATCTGGACATCGTGCGCCGTGTGAAGGACACCTTTCACATGCCCACCTACGCCTATCAGGTCAGCGGCGAATACGCGATGCTCAAGGCCGCTTTCCAAAACGGCTGGCTCGACGAGAAGAAGTCGGTACTGGAGGCCATGCTGGCGTTCAAGCGCGCCGGCGCCGATGGCGTATTGACCTATTTTGCACCGCAGGTCGCGCGCTGGCTCAAAGCCTAGGGGCGACATCCCGCAAGCCTTCTGGCGCGGCTCTCGTTGGACGTCCCTGCGTTTGGGACGCTGAAAGCGCGAATCCAGGCGCATCCGTTTGGCCCCTCTTTACGTATTCGATGGCGCCCTACCTTCAATCGCCTTTATGAACCCACCGGATAAGCCGTGATCGATCGTCGTGCCTCCCTCATCGGAATCGGAGCCTTGGCCGTCCTCTACGGTTGCTCGCCCGTCTCGCTTTTGAACCGGCTTGCGGTGGGCAACGCCGGGCAGACCTTTACGCTCGTGGGCGATGTGCCCTATGGGGATGATCCCCGCATGCGGCTCGATCTCTATCTGCCCATGGGCGAAGGCCAGAATGCCCCGGTGGTCGTCTTCTTCTATGGGGGTAGTTGGTCGAGCGGATCGCGCGACGAATATCGGTTCGTGGGCGAGGCGCTGGCCTCGCGCGGCATCCTGGCTGTGATTGCCGACTACAGACTCTATCCGGAGGTCCGCTATCCTGAATTCCTGAAGGATTGCGCAAGCGCGCTTGCCTGGACGTTTGGCGCGGCGGCGCGCTATGGAGGCGACCCGGAGCGCATCTTTGTGGCAGGGCATAGCGCCGGGGCCTACAACGCCGCGATGCTGGCGCTCGACGATCGATGGCTTGGAGTTCATGAACTCTCGCCGTCCCGATTAAAGGGCTGGGTCGGCTTGGCCGGACCTTACAATTTCCTTCCCATCAAAGACGAGGCCATCAAGCCGATTTTCTTTGCGCCCGATACGCCCGTCGATTCCCAGCCGATTTCCCATGTGAATGCGCACGCGCCGGCCGCCCTGCTCATGGTGGCGCGTCAGGATCGCAAGGTCTATCCCGAACGCAATACCGAGGTCCTTGCGGGGCTCTTGCGCGAAAAGGGCAATTCCGTGGTCGTGCTCTCGTACCCCCTGGTCTCCCACACCACCTTGATCGGGGCCCTGGCCAAGCCGCTGCGCGGCCTGGCTCCCGTACTCGATGACCTATGCGCTTTCGTGCGTCCTGCCGAAAGCGCCTAGGCCTCGCTCACTTCTTCTTCAAAAGCGGTGCAAGATAGCGGCCGGTAAAACTCGCCGGGTTCTTCGACACCTGTTCGGGCGTGCCTTCGGCGAGGATCTGCCCACCCCCATCGCCTCCCTCGGGTCCTAGGTCGATGATCCAGTCCGCGGTTTTGATCACGTCCAAATTGTGTTCGATGATGACGACCGTGTTGCCATGATCGCGCAGCGCGTGGATCACCTTCAAGAGCAAAGAGATGTCGTGAAAATGCAGGCCCGTGGTGGGCTCATCGAGGATGTAGAGGGTTCGACCGGTATCGCGCTTGGACAGCTCCAGTGAAAGCTTGACGCGCTGGGCTTCGCCACCGGAGAGCGTCGTCGCCGATTGTCCCAAACGAATGTAGCCCAGCCCCACGTCCAAAAGCGTGTGGAGCTTTCGTGCCACCGCCGGCACGGCCTTGAAAAAGGCATGGGCATCCTCGACTGTCATCTCCAGCACTTCGGTGATGTTCTTGCCTTTGTACTGGACTTCGAGCGTCTCGCGGTTGTAGCGCTTGCCATGACAGACATCGCAAGGGACGTAGACGTCCGGCAGAAAATGCATCTCGACCTTGAGCACGCCGTCGCCCTGGCAGGCCTCGCACCGTCCGCCTTTGACGTTGAACGAAAACCGGCCCGCTTCGTAGCCCCTCTCCTTGGCCGCCGGCACCCCGGCAAAAAGCTCCCGAATCGGCGTGAAAAGACCCGTATAGGTCGCCGGATTGGAACGCGGTGTGCGGCCGATGGGGCTTTGGTCGACGTTGATGACTTTGTCGAAATGCTCAAGGCCCGTGATCGAATCAAAAGGCGCGGGTTCGGCCGAGGATCCATAGAGATGACGCGCCACGGCGTGATAGAGCGTGTCGTTGACGAGCGTGGACTTGCCCGAGCCTGAAACCCCGGTGACGCACACCAGCAGACCGACCGGGAGCTCAAGCCGTACGCCCTTGAGGTTATTGCCGCGCGCACCTTCGATGACGAGCTCCTGCTTTTTGCGTGGGGCAACACGCTTGTCGGGGATCTCGATGCGTAACACGTCGGCAAGGTACTTTCCCGTCAAGGAGCCTGGCGTGTCTTCGATCGTCTGTGGCGTACCTTGCGAGATGACTGCCCCGCCGTGGACGCCCGCCCCAAGCCCCATGTCAACGACATGATCGGCTGCGCGGATCATGTCCTCATCGTGTTCGACCACGAGAACGGAATTGCCGAGATCGCGCAGGTGCTTTAGCGTCGCAATGAGGCGATCGTTGTCGCGCTGATGCAATCCGATCGAGGGCTCGTCCAGTACATACATGACCCCGGTCAATCCGGAGCCGATCTGGGACGCGAGGCGAATGCGCTGCGACTCGCCTCCCGAAAGGGTATCGGCGCTGCGCTCCAAGGACAGGTAGTCCAGGCCGACATTGTTCAAGAACTTCAGGCGCGACACGATTTCGCGAATGATGCGCTCGGCAATTTCGCGTTTGGCTCCGGTCAAAGAGAGGTGCTCGAACCATGCAAGGGTCTCGCGCAGCGGCTTGGCGCTTACGGTAAAGATCGGCAGATCGGCACCACGCGGGCCCACGCGCACGTTGCGTGCCTCGATCCGAAGGCGCGTGCCCTCGCATTCCGGGCACACCTTGTGGTTGAGGTACTTCGCCAGCTCCTCGCGAACCGTCACCGAGTCGGTCTCGCGGTAGCGCCGCTCCAGATTGGGGATCACGCCTTCAAACGCGTGCTCCCGAATGACCGTGCGTCCGCGCTCATTGATATAGCTAAAGGGAATGGATTCCTTGCCCGAGCCATACAGGATCATCTCGATTACGGAAGCCGAGAGCTTCTCGAACGGCTTTTCGATGTCGAACTTGTAGTGGGCGGCCAGGCTTTGCAGCATCTGGAAATAGAACTGGTTGCGCCGATCCCAGCCCTTGATGGCGCCCGAGGCCAAGCTCAGGTTGGGAAAGGCGACGACCCGCTTGGGATCGAAAAACTGGATGGAGCCCAGGCCGTCACAGGTGGGGCAAGCCCCCATCGGGTTGTTAAACGAGAATAGCCGCGGCTCGAGTTCCTGGAGGCTGTAGCTGCAAACGGGGCAGGCGAACTTGCTCGAGTAGACGTGCTCGATTCCGGTATCCATCTCGAGTGCGATTGCGCGCCCGTCTGCGTGGCGCAGAGCCGTCTCGAAGGACTCGGCGAGGCGCTGTTTGAGATCCGGGTTAATGCGCACGCGATCGACGACGACATCGATATTGTGCTTCTCGGTCTTCTTCAGTTTGGGCAGCGCTTCGGACTCGACGATCTTGCCGTCGACGCGAAAGCGGACGAATCCTTGTGCCTGCATGGCCTGAAAAAGATCCACGTGCTCGCCCTTGCGCTCGCGCACGACGGGCGCTAACACCATCATCTTGGTTTCCGCCGGCAAGGCCAGCGCGGCATCGACCATCTGGGAGACGCTTTGGGCCTCCAGCGGCAGCTGGTGGTCTGGACAATAGGGAGTGCCCACTCGCGCGTAGAGGAGCCGCAGGTAATCGTGGATCTCCGTGACGGTGCCCACGGTCGAGCGCGGGTTGTGCGACGTGGCCTTCTGTTCGATCGAGATCGCAGGCGAGAGCCCCTCGATGAGATCGACATCGGGTTTTTCCATGAGCTGGAGAAACTGGCGTGCATACGCCGAAAGCGATTCCACGTAGCGGCGTTGTCCCTCGGCGTAGAGCGTATCGAAGGCCAGAGAAGACTTACCCGAGCCCGACAGGCCCGTGATGACGATCAGCTTTTCGCGCGGGAGATCGAGATTGATGTTCTTCAGATTGTGGGTCCGGGCTCCCCGGATGCGAATTTCGTCCATCGATGGCTTTGGCTGTTCTTTCGCTACTTGGCACTGCGGCACAAGGCCGCAAGGGAGCCCAAACCGGAGCACAGCGTCGTCGGGCTCGCATCGCAAACGATGGAGTCGAAAACTGCGCAAGATGCCGCGCGCAACGGTCGGGCAGGAGGAGGCAACCTGCTAATATAACGCAATTCGGTCAGGCCCTTTGGGGCGTCGGCTCGGCCAAGAGCCAGGCACTCAGACAGCGTGACCGCCTCGCAAAACGCGGTTCGGTTCCGGGCCGCCTCTGGAGAATATGCATGGCGTCAGTGAACAAGGTGATTCTGGTGGGCAATCTTGGGCGCGATCCCGAGACCCGGTACATGCCGAACGGTGAGGCCGTCACCAACATCACCATTGCAACCAGCGATTCCTGGACGGACAAGACCAGTGGCGAGAAGAAGGAAGCCACGGAGTGGCATCGCGTGACGTTCTACCGGCGGCTTGCCGAAATCGCGGGGGAATACCTCAAGAAGGGCTCACAGGTCTATGTTGAGGGCAAATTGCGTACGCGCAAGTGGCAGGACAAGGATGGGCAGGATCGCTATACCACCGAGGTCATCGCCGACACCATGCAAATGCTCGGAGGGCGTCAGGGCGCATCGAGCTCTGACGATGGCGGCCCCCCGAGCTATGCGACCCGCGGCGCCGAGGGGGAATCAAAGCCTGCAACCAAACGTCCGGCAGCGACCAAGAAATCGGGAAGTTTCGAGGACATGGACGACGATATTCCTTTCTAGGGACGGCTTTTGAGCTGTTTTTGGCGCAGCTCTAGTCCTCCTTGTTTCTATTCCTCGGTTCCACTTCAGCAGGTCCAGTGCATCGACGATACCGCGCGATGCGGCTTTGCCGGAATATCCCATTCGGTTGCGCCCTCTAGGCGCAGTCCTGATGAGCCTTAAAGCGAGCGGCGTTTTTTTTCGCCCGTAGCGGCCTCTTCTCGCATCTTGAGCTTTTCTGCCTGACGCAAGAACAGCTGGGCCGCTTTTAGCCCCTTGTGTCGGGCGATC
Organism: Burkholderiaceae bacterium; assembly: GCA_049514215.1. Taxonomy (GTDB): domain Bacteria; phylum Pseudomonadota; class Gammaproteobacteria; order Burkholderiales; family Burkholderiaceae_D; genus BOG-994. The sequence continues at coordinate 8,451 of JBEKVI010000012.1, read as the reverse complement.
GCCTCTCCGATCGGCTCGATGAGTGCGAGCAGTTCTGAGAGGCTCTGGGCGCGTTCGAGACTCAGATGAAAGCGCAGTGCCCGGACCCCCAATTCCGCTTTGGTCGCCTTCAGAAGGTGGTGGTAGACCCTTTGGCTGGCTTCAAAATCGGATTGCGCGCCGCGCCGGCTCTGCGCCCGCGAGACCGGCTCCAAGGAGGGCGCGCTGGCTTGTGCCGCCTCGGGCAGTGCCGCAGCGCTCGGCTCTTCCACGGGCGGTTTTGGGATGATGCAACCCAGTGTCTGAAGCATCTCGAGCGCGTTCGATCCGGCACCGGCACGGCTGGCGATCTTCAAGATCTCCTGGGCGTCGTGTCGACCGTCGATAAAAAGCAGCAACCGGTGCAGGACCGGGTCGATCGAGGGGTGGCGCGCAAGCCACTCCCGCGTCCCTTTTTCCGTTCTGATGTAGATCGCCATGGGGGTCTCCAATCCGAAGAATCCATGTCAGACAGCGACAGGCCACGAATCAAGATTAGCCCATGCGCGATCTCAGATTGGCTCTGGGTCGCTGCGCACTTGCGCGGTTGCGCAGCACCCGGTTGCGAAGCGCAAAAGGAACTACTTCACGCAATTGTTCTGGCAGCCGGCATCCTTCACATCGGGACGCGGATCGGAAATGAATCCGTCGCGGTTGGGCATCTTCAATGTCGTCAGCGTCTGGGCATCCACCTTTGCGTCTTCCGGCAGAAGGCCGTTCAGATAGAGCACATAGCCCGAGACGGCATAGACATCCTCGTTGGACAAGGACTCGGGCGCGTTAAGCGGCATCGCGCGGCGAATGTAGTCGAAAAGCGTGGTGGCGTAGGGCCAGTAGCTGCCGACCGTGCGAAGCGGATTGTCACTCGCGAGCGACCCCTGTCCACCCGCGAGTTTGTCTCCTACTCCGCCTTCGCCTTTGGCTCCGTGGCAAGCCGAACATTGGCCAAGATAAACCTCCCGGCCGTGGGCGACGCTGGATCGACCCGGGGGAAGATTGCGACCGTCGGGGGCCACGTCGATATCCCAGCTCGCGACCTGCGCAGCAGTCGCGGGTTGTCCAATTCCATAGTGCACCTGGCTCGCACACGATTCAGTGAGCGCTAACACGATGAGCCCGCCTAGCGCGGCGAAGGCTCTGGCCCCCATGGGGCATCTGGCGCGTTGTGCAACACTAACTGTTGGCATTGGTGACATCCCCCGAAGCCGCGATCATCCAGGGCTGCACTGAGTTGTTGTGATAGAAGGAGTTGTCGCCGCGGGCGTCCAAGAGTTCCGGAAAACTCGGCTGAACGTAACCGGTTTCGTCGGTTGCGCGACTCTGGATCACGGCGGGCCGACCGTCCCATTGCCACGGCAGACGAAAGCGCGTCAGGGCGCGCGTTAACACGGGCTCCTGGAGCTTGGCCGCAGCCCAATTCTTGCCGCCGTCGACGGACACATCCACGCGCGTGATCCGACCGTGTCCGCTCCAGGCGATTCCGCGGATTTCGACAAACCCCGGGCTGGGAATACGCTGGCCGCCCGAGGGCGAGGTGATGATGGACTTCGCTTCCATATAGAACGTGAATTGGCGGGCGCGTCCGTCGGGCATGAGATCGGTGTACTTGGAGGTCTCCTCACGCGAGTAGGCCGGAGCCTCGGTCACCTTCAGGCGCCTCAGCCACTTCACATTCATGTTGCCTTCGTAGCCGGGCAGAAGAAGCCGGATCGGATAGCCCTGTTCGGGCCTTAAGCGTTCGCCATTCTGGCTGTAGACCACCATGCCATCCTCGAGACACTTCTCGAGCGGGATGCTGCGCGTCATCGCGGCCGCATCGGCGCCTTCGGCGACGACCCACTTCGCTCCGGGCAGCAGCCCGACCTCGCCGAAGAGCGTGCTCAGCGTCACCCCGGTCCACTCGCCGCAGCTGACCAGTCCCACGAGATCGGAGGCGGTCTTGCCATAGGGCTTCTTGTAGGTCGGGTTTCCCGAGCATTCCAGGAAGTGGATCCGCGACTCGGACGGAAAGCGCCGCAAGTCCTCGACCGTAAAGACCGTCGGCGTCTGGGTGAGACCGTGCACGAGAAGCCGGTGCTGGGCCGGGTCGATATTGGGGACGCCACCGTGGTGGCGTTCGTAGAAAAGGCCGCTGGGTGTGATGATTCCGTCCAGATCGCCCAAGGGACTTCGACTCGAAGCCGAGATGTATTGCGGCAGATTCGGAGGGACGTTCCGAATGAGCTTGCCTTCGTAGACGGAGGGGACCCCATAGAGCTTTCCGCCGACGGGAGCACCGGGCGTTCTCATCCACTCTGGAACCGGGAGCCCGTTATCCGGCGCCGTCGCAGGCGTCGTCTGGGCCAGCACCTCGGAGGCCGCCGTCGTCGCGGCAACGCCCAGGATCTGACCTGTCCTCTGCAAGAAGCGCCGCCGGGTTTCTGAGGGGATTTCAGGACCTCCCCTTCGGGCTTGCCGCTCGGCAGGGGTCATGGGATCCGCGGCGCGATCGGGGCTCTTCTTGGGGTCGTCTGGCATCAAACCTCCTTGGGGCGATCAAAAGATGGTGCGCTTTCAAGGCATCAGATAACACGCCTTTTTCCTGCGCGCAAGAAACGATGGGCCTCGTTACCAGCCCCTCTTGTAGGGCAACGCCGATCTTGCGAAAGCGCACGGCCCGGCGCAAGCGGCGATCCCCCGCATCGGCCCACCAATTGCAGAAAACGCAGACCCTGATCAGGACTTGTGCGATTTTGCAGTCGTGCGGGGAGTGGGTCCTTCGCGGTCTTCGCGAGAAGGTCTAAGTGCAGCAACCCGCGCGGATCGTCTAAGATGATCCACCCCCGCCCTTCATACGGAGACGATGGCATGAGTTCTTCCAACCGGCGCCAGTTCCTCAAGGCCAGTGCGGCTGCCTCGGTGGCCGCGGCGGCGCCTTCGGTGAGCAGCCTCGCCTTGGCGGCCGACGAGTCGACTCCGAAATCGACCAGTGCCAACGAGAGCGCGCCGCCCCCGGGCCCGATCACGCATATCCTCGCCCGTTACATCGTGACCGCACGCTATGAGGACCTACCCGAGAAGGTCCGAAAGGAAGGTACGCGCACGCTATTGAACTGGGTCGGAGTCGCGGTGGGGGGATCCGGGCATGAGACCGTCCAGTGCGCGGTGCGTGCGCTCGCGCCTTTCTCCGGGCCCGCGCAGGCTCGCCTTCTGGGGCGCAAGGAACGCTTCGATATCATGAACGCGGCCTTCGTCAATGGCGTGAGCAGCCATATCTTCGACTACGACGACACGCACCTTAAAACCATCATTCATCCCGCAGGGCCGGTCGCGTCGGCGGCGCTCGCCTTGGCCGAGTACCATCCGGTCTCAGGCGAAGAGTTTCTGAACGCGATGATTCTGGGCGTGGAGACCTGCTGCCGCATCGGCAATGCCGTCTATCCGAATCACTATGATGTCGGCTGGCACATCACCGGTACCGCCGGGGTCTTCGGCTCGGCTGCCGCGGCCGGAAAAATGCTCAACCTCAGCGAGCAGCAGATGGTCTGGGCGCTCGGGCTTGCGGCTTCGCAACCGGTGGGTTTGCGCGAGTCGTTCGGCTCGATGAACAAGAGCTTTAATCCCGGCCGAGCCGCCAGCAACGGACTTTTCGCGGCGCTTTTGGCCGCGCAGAACTTCACCAGCTCCGACGGGATGATCGAAGCCAAGCGCGGATGGGCCAACGCGATTAGCACCAAGCAGGACTATCGCGAAATCACCGAAGGGCTCGGGCAGCGTTACGAGGCGGCCTTGAACACCTACAAACCCTTTGCCTGCGGCATCGTCATTCATCCGGCCATCGATGCGGCGGTGCAATTGCGTAACGAATATCACCTCAAGCCCGACGATATTGAATCGATCGATCTGAAGGTCCATCCCCTCGTGATCGAGTTAACTGGCAAGAAGACGCCGCAAATTGGCCTCGAAGGCAAATTCAGCGTCTACCATTCGGTGGCCATTGCCTTCATCGACGGAGCCGCCGGGGAGAAACAATATAGTGACGCCGCGGTGCGAAGTCCGCAGGCGATCGCCTTGCGCGCGCGCGTGCATCCCGTCATCGACCCGGCCATCAAGGCCGAACAGGTCGATATGACCGTCACGCTCAAAGACGGCAGAAAGTTGCACAAGTTCATCGAACATGCGATTGGCAGCGTCGAAGTGCCGATGACCGATGCCCAACTCGAGGTGAAGTTCTCGGATCTGGCCGAAGGGATCCTGCCGAAGGACCAGGTGCGCCGACTCATGGACGCCTGCTGGCAGATCGAGCGTGCCTCCAACGCAGGCTCGCTCGCCCAGCTGGCCGTGCCGGCGTGAGGGGGTGCGCCCTCGGGTCGATGGCCGTATGACGCGCGTGCTGCTGGCGATCACAGGCTTTGCGGCCCTGGGCTACGTCTGCTTTTGTGCGGTGCTGTGTGTTTTTCAGCGCTCGATGATCTACTTTCCGCAAGCCCTTGACAGCGCCGATGCCAAAAGCCTCACGATGCTAGACGTGTCCGGAGCGAAACTGGTGCTGTCGACCCGCCCGCACGCAGGCGCGAGTGCCCTCATCTACTTTGGAGGCAACGCCGAGGAAGTTTCGTCCAATCTACCCTCGCTATCGGCGGCCTTTCCCGACCATGCGATTTACCTTCTCCACTATCGCGGCTACGGGGGGAGTTCAGGTGCGCCCACCGAGGAGGCCCTGCAAAAGGACGCGCTTGCCGTGTTCGATTGGGTCCATGCGCAACATCCAAGTATCCTCGTCATCGGCCGCAGCCTAGGTAGCGGCGTGGCCGTCTATCTGGCCTCCCTGCGGCCGGTCGCGCGGCTTGTGCTCGTCACGCCCTATGACAGTATCGAGGAACTTGCGGCCATGCGATTTCCTTATGTTCCGGTCCGGTGGTTATTGCGGGATAAGTTCGAATCGTTTCGCTACGCACCCAAGATCACGGCGCCAACCACCATCGTCGAAGCCGAGCATGACGAGATCATCCCCGCTGCGAGCACGGAGCGTCTGTTCTCCCGCTTTCCCAAGGGCGTGGCGACGCTTCATGTCGTAAGCGGTGCAGGGCACAATTCGGTATCGGACGATCCGAGCTACGAGCGCTGGCTCAAGGGCTTCTAGCGCAACCCGAGGGCGGGATGGCAGGCGCCGCTGGACGCGCGGCCTCTGCCGATCCAGCGTGCCCGGATCCGATCCCGGACTCCTCGTCACCAACGGTAGCGCAGGCCCAAGAACGCATATCCCTCGTGGGCGCGCGCATTCGCCAGAACCGATATCCGCCCGCCGATCGAAAGGTCTCGCGAGAGGTCGGTCGAGACTCCGGCAAAGAGAAGCCCCGAATCCGCTGCAAGATGCACCGTGCCGGAATCGAACCCGGTTGCGTTGGGACTCGCATCGAAGTGGGCAAGCACCGCTGGATCGACGGCTCCCATGGCGTGCAGCCACGCGAGGCTGGCATCCAGCTGTAGAGGCTTGTCGAACCACGCGACGTCGATTTGATCGAAGAGGGCGACGCCCAGGGAGGTGGTCGTCAGATTCAGCGTGTCGACTCCGCCTGAGAGGTCCGCAACTCCTGCGCCGTGCTCGCTCATGCCACCGCCCCCGGAACTCGTCCATTGAAGGGCTCCGTAGGGTACGACCACGCCACCGGGCGTCTGACACGGCCAATCGACCCGGATGAGACCGGAGAGGCCACTCGTGGCGGTCCGCGAGGTGGCCGTGGCTTCGAGCCCCGGCAAGAGAATTGAGCGATGCATCCACGCGCTCTCCCAAAAGCCGGCAAGTTCACCCGAGACCTCCACTGCGCCAGCGCTCTCCGATGCGACGAGCGCTATGCGCGTGGAATCCGTTTGAGCGCTTGCGCTTAAGTCGTCGAGCCCGAGGTGGCCGTGTTCGATCTCCCCCGCGATTCCCAGGCGGTAGGTGTTCGAGCGCACCGGATAAAAGCCACCGAGCAGACCGGAGGCGCTGCTTTGGTAGCCTGACGCGTTCGCGTCGCCAACCACGTGCCCGCTTTGTCCGATGAGATCCAGCCAGGCCGACTGGTCCGGCTCAGGATCGGGACCGCGGCCATGGAGCTGGTTGCGCTCGGCGACTTCGCGCACGAACTGGTCGTCATCATCGAGCGCGATGCGTCGCAATGCGCCGTAGGCACTGGCTCCCAGAAGTCGCAGATCGCGCGCGAGTTCGGATTGCGTTGCATCGGAAAGTGGCACGACGAGCGCGGCGATGCCGGCCAGTCCCTGGGCGGTCGCCGTCTGATTGGCCGAGGGATTGCCTGTGGGCGGCGCGATGACTGCCGGCTCCAGGATCACTTCGACTTCGTTCGTCAGATAGCGTACCTCGGGGACAAGCGAGCTCAGATTGCTTTCGAGGCTTGTGAACTGGCCGCTCGTGGCTGCGCCGGACTCGATGACGGTGTAAACCGAGCGAGCGGCATAGCTTGCCTGGGCGCCTTCGGCCATGATGTTCAACGTAGCACCTTGCAACTGGACCTGCCCGGTGGACACGAGGCTTCCCGCAAGGCCGCCGGGCGCCAGGGTCGTGGTCATGACCGAGTTCGGTGCGAGGTTCACGTTGCCCGTGACATGTAGAGCCGAGCCAGGCAATGATAAGAGGAGCTGCGCGTTGGAACCGAGGGCTAAGCCACCGCCAATGCTTCCCGTCCCGGTGAGCGTTGCACCCGCGTTGACTCCGACGCTGCCGGCCAGCGTTCCCGAAAGTGCGAGCGTGCCGGCGTCGACCTCTGTCGGGCCCGGGAAGGCGCTGCTTCCGGAGAGCGTAAGCGTGCCGGAGCCGACCTTGGTCAGCCCCCCGGTCGTTCCGCTGAGCTCGCCCGAAAGGACATCGTTGCGACCGGCGCCACCGAGGACCAGCGTGGTGGGTCCCAGATTCACGTTGCCGGCACCCGAGAGGGATCCGATCGCCACGCTCGATGCCGACGTGCCCGAGACATCCACGAGGCCGCCGGCCGCATTGACGATTTGGGCCAGCGGTGCGCTCGCGGTCCCCGAAAAGAGGATCGTGGCACCCGCCTGGTTTTGAATGAGCGCGGTCCCGGCTCCGCTCTGGTCGGTAAAGCGCAGGCTCGCCCCATTCATGTTGGTGATGCTCGCCGCGCCTGCCGTGCTCTGGTCGCCGAACAAGACGGTGGAGGTGTTCGTGATGCGGGCGGATCCGGCACTCGAGGTCGAAGCGAAAACCAGCGTGCCCGCGTTCACGAGGCTGGCCGTGCCGGCATCGGAGGCATCATTGAAAATCACACTCCCGGAAGAGGTGGTCGTGATGTGTGCCAATCCTGCCGTCGATTGGCCCAAGAAAGACAATTCCGAACCGGCTCCCACGCTGATGACGGAGGCGCCCGCGCTCGCGTTCTGAAACACGGTCTGACCACCGCCGGAATTGACGATCACTGCACTTCCCGCGCTCGCTCCCGCCGAAAATGTCGTGGAAGCCAGAAGCGTCAGATTATCGAACTCGACCTGGCCCGTGACGCTGGCGCCTTGGCCCGTAATCACGATGCTCGAATCAAGGCCGTTGGTCGATAAGTGCTGGATCACCGAGGAGAGGTTCAGAACGCCGCCGGATCCGATCGTCAGGGACTGGCTCGCGCCGCCGCCGCTCACGAGATCGAGGCTATAGGCCGCAGCACCCGGTTCGAACACGATTCCACGCACGATCGCCTGGGCTCCCGAAATGGTGACCTCGGTTTGCGCTGCGACTCCAAACTGGGCTAGGACCGTACTGCCCGGGGATCCGCCCGACCAGTTTTGCGCATTGGTGAAGTCCGAGCTCGTGGTCCCGACCCAGGTTGGATCGGCGAGAGCGGCGCGCATGCTCAGGGTCAAAATCGTCAGTCCGAACGCGGCGCGAAAGGCCGGCCTGGCTGCCGGTTGCTTGGTCTTGGAATGGGATTGAGGGGTCGCCGCGCAAAGGGTGCGTCGGGTCAAATTCGGTGTCAAAGCGCGTCTCCGGTGAGCATGTCCGGGGAACCGCTTTGAAGCCGAGACGCGACTCGGTCAGGTAAAGGCGGTCCCCTATCCCGCGAACGATTTCGCAGGGCCGTCGATCGGCGCGCACCACCTTAAAGATCGTGGACCGACCAGGAAGAAGCCTAGGATTGCCCGGCCAGTGTTGTCTTTACGGTCGCCTGAAGGGGCCGTGATGGTTTGATGACGGGGGCCAAAAGGACTGGACCCGGTAGAGAAAAGGGCGCGTGTGCCGACGGCAACGCATCTTGCACGGCCTGCGGCGCGAGCCGCGAAGTGGAGGAAAAAAGGGAGAGGGGCCCAGGGCCAAAACCCTGGGCGAAAGCGCTCGGCTCCTGTCTTGGATGCGCGAGAGAAAGCCTATTGCATGAACCAGCCGTGACTGACGACGAGAGACTGGCCCGTGAGCGCGTTGGTGGGGAACGCCGCGAAAAGCAGGGCGAC
>JBEKVI010000011.1:0-90858 GCA_049514215.1 Burkholderiaceae bacterium | reverse complement strand
CGTAGGCCAATCCGACCCACGCGCCCCAGGAGGCGTCCAGAAGTTGCCCCCAGTGACGCTGTCCCTCCCACAGGCTCAAGGTCAGGGTGATCGGAAGCGAGATTACGAGGGCCCAGCTGATGACACACGGGCCGCCCATGGTGCGCGCAAGCGTTGCGCCGCGTGCGTAGCCGAAGGACGCGAACAGAACCGCAGCCGCCATGGCGAAATCACCACTTCTCGCTTCTGCGGTCCCCGTTTGCCAAGCGGATGCACCGACCAAGCCGGCCCCGGCCACAGCGCACAGCCAAAAGCTCAAGGAAGGCCTCTCCTTGGCAATAATGCAGCCAAAAAGTGCCGTCAGCAGCGGCATGACCCCATTAAATATCGCCCCTTGAGTGGCGCGCAGATCGTGCATGGCGTACGAGGAGAGCAGCGGAAAGCCGAAAATCACGCACAGGGAAACCTCGATGAGCGGCCGAACCTGGTAGGCCTTGGGCGGGCTTGCTTTAACGAGTGCGAGATAGGTCGCTGCGGCTAAGCCCGCCAGGGCCGCGCGAGTCACTGCTACAAAGGTGGGGTCGAGTTCGCGTACGGCCAGACGCGTAAAGGCGAGCGAAAATCCGAACACGAAAACGCCAAGCCCTCCATTTCGATAGGCCGCGGGCATTCCCGAGGCCAGGGGCCAACCCCCATTACTGCCGGATCGGCGAAACGCGCGCTCGGGCGCGGCTTTGGGCGGTAGTCCAAACCGGGTTCCGATGGGTGACATGCTTGCAGGATAGCCGAGCTTGTCAGTACACTAGCAGTACACTTTTGCGGATAGTGAGCCGGATTGGCCTCTTCGCTTGACCATGCCAATTGACCCCCCCGAGCGTGTCCCCACCCCGGACTGGGCGCCGCGCTTGGGGATCGCCACGCGCGGCCAGACGCATTGGCCCCAGGAGAGCTTTGGCAATCCGCTCCTGAAGGCGGATCGCACGCTCGTCGAGCAACTGGTGAATTGGCTGTCGCGACGCATTGACGAGCGCGTTTTTCCCAAGGGGGCAAGGCTTCCTTCGATCCGGACCATGGCCCTGACGCAGGGCGTAAGCCGCTCGACCGTGGTTGCGGCTTACGAGCGAATGGTGGCGCTCGGGTATCTCGATTCACGGCGCGGATCCGGCTTTTACGTTCGCGAGCGTGCCATGCCGCAGCGGTCGGCACGGGCGCCGTTGCCGATGGCTGAGCGTCCACTGGACGTCGGTTGGCTCTTGCGCAACATGTTTCGCGCGCTGCCGGCGGATCGGATGCCAGGGGGCGGACTACCGCCTCCCGACTGGCTCGACGGGGATCTGATTGCCGCTCAGGTGCGCGCCGTCGGTCGTCAAAGAGGCGAGAGTTTCCTGGATTACGGCCATCCCCAGGGATTCATCCCGCTGCGTAACCAGCTTTCCTTCAAGCTTGCCGAGCAGGAGATCGGGGCCGAGCCGAACCAGATACTTCTGACGACGGGCGCAACGCAAGCGCTGGACCTCGTCGCACGTCATCTTGTGGAGCCTGGGGACACGGTATTGGTCGATGACCCGGCCTGGTTTTTGATGTTTGGAATGTTCTCGACGCATGGCGCGCGGGTCATCGGTGTGCCCCGATTGGCCGATGGCCCAGACCTCTCGGCGCTCGAGATGCTCATCGAGGCACACCGTCCGAAGTTTTATGTCGTCCACTCGGTGCTGCACAATCCGACCTCGACTTCGCTATCGGCTGCAAAGGCTTATCGGATCCTAAGCCTCGCTGAAACCCACGATTTCATGCTCATCGAGGATGATGTGTACGGAGACCTGCACCCCGGCGCGGCCAGTGGACGGGGCTTTGGCGCGGTCCGGCTCGCAAGCTTGGACCAGTTGCGGCGCGTCATCTACATTGGCAGCTTCTCCAAGACGCTGGGTGCCAATTTGCGCGTGGGCTACCTCGCGGGCGCCCTCGAGCGGGTGGGACTGCTCGCGGATCTCAAGCTTTTGACCACCTTGACTACGCCGGAACTGGGCGAGAGAGTGGTCTACCGCATTCTGTCGGAAGGGTACTACCGCAAGCATCTGGATCGTCTTAGACTTCGGCTCGATGCGATCCGCGAGGCGACGGTGCGCAATCTGGAGAGCGTTGGGTTTGACATCGAGGTGGTCCCGGCGGCGGGGATGTTCCTTTGGACGCGCGCGATGGGTCCAAATGGCCCGATTGACACCAATCGCGTGGCCGCGCGCATGATGGAAGAAGGCTTCGTGCTCGCCCCGGGAAGCCTTTTCTCGCCGGACCAGCTCCCGAGCCCCTGGATGCGATTTAACGTCGCGACCTCCCAGCATCCGGGCATGCTCGACGCCCTTAGACGGGTTTTGGCAGAGGAGTCGGGTCGCAAGCAGCCTTGAAATCGCGGCGAAGCGCCGCAATTTACAGAGGTGGGCCTGCCCCGCGGCAGCGGGCGCAGGAGCGGTTATAACCAATTTTGAGGAAGTCCATGGGCGCACCGAAAGAGACATTGGGATTTCAGGCGGAGGTCAAGCAACTGCTTCACCTGATGATCCATTCCTTGTACAGCAACAAGGAGATTTTCCTGCGTGAGCTGGTATCGAACGCATCCGATGCGGCTGACCGGCTGCGCTTTGAAGCCATCGCGACACCCGGACTGCTCGAGGAAGATACGGATCTGAAGATCATCGTCGACTTCGACAAGTCGGCACGAACCGTCTCGATTATCGACAATGGAATCGGACTGTCGCGCCAGGAAGCGATCGATCACCTGGGAACGATCGCCAAGTCGGGAACGCGCGAATTCTTCTCGCGTCTTTCCGGAGATCAGCAGAAGGACGCAGCCCTCATCGGCCAGTTCGGCGTGGGGTTCTATTCGGCGTTCATCGTGGCCGACACCGTGACGGTACGCTCGCGTCGCGCGGGGCTCGCCGCAAGCGAGGGCGTGGAATGGACGAGCGATGGTTCGGGTGAGTTCACAGTCGAGACGATCGACAAGCCGCAACGTGGGACCGAGGTGGTCCTGCACTTGCGTGAGGCTGAAGATGATCTCCTGTCGCAGTGGCGCCTGAAATCAATCCTGCAGAAATATTCCGATCACATTTCGCTACCCATCAAGATGTACAAGGAAGAATGGGACGCTGATAAGAAGGAGCAAGTCCGTAAGGATGAATTGGAGACGGTCAATCAGGCGAGCGCTCTGTGGACCCGGCCAAAGTCGGAGATCACCGACGAGCAGTACCGGGAATTCTACAAACATGTATCGCATGACTATCAGGAGCCCCTCGCTTGGACCCATAGCCGTGTCGAGGGCCGATCCGAGTACACCCAGCTGCTCTATCTGCCCGCGCATGCGCCATTCGACCTTTGGGACCGCGATCGGCGTGCGGGGATCAAGCTCTATGTCCGGCGCGTATTCATCATGGACGATGCCGAGCAGCTGCTTCCCATCTACTTGAGGTTCGTTCGGGGGGTGATCGATTCGAATGATCTGCCCCTGAACGTCTCGCGCGAGTTGTTGCAGGAAAGCCGCGACGTCAAATCGATCCGGGAAGGCTCGACCAAGAAGATTCTCGGTCTTCTCGAAGATCTCGCGGAAAACGACAAAACGCGCTATGCGGATTTCTGGAAGGAGTTCGGCCAGGTGCTCAAGGAAGGCATCGGCGAAGATCACTCCAATCGCGAAAGAATCGCGAAGTTGTTGCGTTTTGCGACGACCACCAGCGACGAGGAGACGCAGGCGGTCGGGCTTGCGGACTATGTCGCTCGCATGAAGGAAGGTCAGACCAAGATCTACTATGTGACGGCCGAGTCGTTTGCGTCGGCAAAAAATAGCCCTCATCTCGAGATTTTCCGCAAGAAAGGCGTCGAGGTCCTGCTCCTATCGGATCGGGTCGACGAGTGGATGCTGAGCTTTCTGAGTGAGTTCGAGGGCAAGGAACTCCAAAGCGTCGCCAAGGGCGGCCTGGACTTGGGCGCCTTGGAAGATGAAGCGGAGAAGAAGGCGCACGAGGAGCAGGCTCAGTCGTTTGGCGATTTGACGCGACGCATGAAGGAAGCCCTGGGCGACTCGGTCAAGGAAGTCCGCGTCACTTTTCGCCTGACCGACTCGCCCGCGTGTATCGTGGCCGAAGACGGCGACATCAGCGCGAATCTGGCCCGCATGCTGAAGGCGGCAGGCCAGAAGGCACCGGACGCCAAGCCCATACTGGAAATCAATCCAGAGCATGCCCTGGTCAAGCGCCTGCAGGGTGAGGAGACGCATTTCGCGGACTGGACCCGGGTGTTGCTCGATCAGGCGACGTTGGCTGAAGGGGGGCGGCTCGAGGATCCGGCCGGCTTCGTCAAACGGCTAAACAGTCTGCTCACCGATGTCGCGCGCTAGGGACGGCGCACGACTCTGCTATCGCGACGGGATCTTCAGGAGGCTCGCGCTGGCGAGCGAGCCACCGCTTAGGGCAACCTGGTCGGCCGCGGCCGCCCGAGTGCTTGCTGGCGCAGCTTGCCTTGGGATGGGACCGAAGCTGCACCGGCCATGCGCTTCCTGAAGCGCAAGGGTAGTTCGCCGGCACGACGCAGGCGCATCGTCTTTGCACCGGTCACCTTTTCCGAGGAAAGCGGTATTCGCTATCTGCATTTTGGTACCGAGTGGATCCAGGGGGCGATGCGACTTAGTGCGCCCGATGTCATCGAGTTGGAATATGCGCAACAGATGATGATGGGGTTGTTGTTCGCCCCGGATCCGAGGCGGGCCGTCCAATTGGGATTGGGAGCCGGCGCGCTCACGAAGTTTTGTTTTCGCAATTTGCCCGAGGCCGAAGTGGTCGCCGTCGAATTGAACCCGGATGTCGTGACCGCCGCACGCACCATGTTTCGTCTGCCAGAAGACAATGCGCGTCTGACGGTCTTGCAGGGCGACGCACAGGATTTTGTGATGGATCCGGTCAACCACGGCGCCATCGACGTGCTCCAGATTGATCTGTACGATGCGGCCGCGCGCGGACCGGTGCTCGACTCCGAAGAGTTCTACCGGGGGTGCCGTATGTGCCTGCGGGCGCCGGGCACCGTCACGGTGAACCTGTTCGGCGAGCATCCTAGTTTTGCGAAAAATCAAAAAACGTTACAGGCCGCTTTCGATGGACGCGTCGTGATCTTGCCCGAGGTTCACCAGGGCAATCGTGTGGCCATTGCATTTGAGGGCCCCCCTTTGGACGTCTCCTTCGCTGATTTGTATCAACGCGCCGATGAAATTGGGGCAAGGTATGGTCTGCCCGCACGTTCCTGGGTTCACGGGCTGCGCGAATGCGGTTTGCGCCACACACAAGGAGGGCGTTTTCGCGTCTAGACGGCGCATCGCCGGCCCGCATTGCATATAATCGATCCGAGCCGGCTTGTGCGCGGCAAGAGAGAATTTATGAGTGCTGTCGTCACGCCACCCCCCTCAGCGCAAGTCCCTTCGGATCAGCGCGTTGGCATCCCCCTTGTCGTCAAATGGCTGACGGACGAGGGGATGGTGATCGAGGATCAGATTCGTGCCATCTATGCTGCGGCCGGACATGCCCCGTCAGGGCAGCATCCGCTCATCACGATCGGCGAACTCAAGCTCAAGTCGCAGCGGGCCCCGCATCGTACCCTGTTGCTCGATGCGCTCTCCGAACTCATGGCTTCGAAGGCCGATCTGCCCTTTGTTCGTATCGATCCCCTGAAGATCGACTTCGCCCGCATTGGCGATCTCATGTCTTCCACCTACGCCAACCGGTTTCGCATCCTCCCCCTGGAGATTCGGCCCAACGAAGTGACCATCGCGACCGCCGAGCCGTTCCTGATGGAGTGGGTGCCGGAGATGGAGCGCATCCTGCGCGCAAAAATCAAGCGGGTGGTGGCCAATCCGCACGACATCACGCGCTTTATCGCCGAGTTCTTTAGCCTCGCGCGTTCGGTCAAAGGCGCCGTCGCCAAGGGCGGAGCGGCCGCTCAGAATAGTTTCGAGCAACTAGTCGAATTGGGCAACGTCAGGGCGGCCGGCCGTCAGTACGACTCCAACGATGCCCATATCGTGCAGATTGTCGACTGGCTCTGGCAGTTTGCCTTCGACCAGCGCGCATCCGACATCCATCTTGAACCACGCCGTGATCAGGGAGTGGTCCGCTTTCGCATCGATGGGCTTTTGCATCAGGTCTATCAGGTTCCCATCGGAGTGCTCTCGGCGATGGTAAGCCGGATCAAGCTTCTGGGCAGAATGGACGTCGTCGAGAAGCGGCGGCCCCAGGATGGCCGCATCAAGACGCGCACCTTCGATGCGACCGAAGTGGAATTGCGGCTTTCGACTTTACCGACCGCGTTTGGCGAGAAATTGGTCATGCGCATCTTCGATCCGGATGTGGTCGTGAAGGATTTCGCGGAACTCGGTTTTTCCGATGAGGACAGCCGCCGGTGGAACAGTCTCGCCTCGCGTCCCAACGGCATCATCCTGGTCACGGGTCCGACGGGTTCGGGCAAGACCACGACCCTGTATTCGACCCTAAAGACGCTCGCGACCGAAGAAGTCAACGTCTGCACGATCGAGGACCCGATCGAAATGGTGGAGGGCGCCTTCAACCAGATGCAGGTGCAAGCCGGTATCGATCTCGGATTTGCCGATGGAGTGCGGGCCCTCATGCGTCAGGATCCCGACATCATTATGGTTGGGGAAATCCGGGATTCCGAAACGGCCGACATGGCCGTCCAGGCCGCGCTCACGGGTCACCTGGTGTTCTCCACCGTGCACACCAATGACGCGCCCTCGGCTGTCACGCGGCTTTTGGAGTTGGGCGTTCCGGCCTACCTCCTTAATGCCACGGTGCTTGGAATTCTGGCTCAACGGCTCGTTCGCATTCTCTGTCCCCATTGCAAGGTCAGCGGCGGCACCGTTGATCCCGCCATCTGGTCGGAACTCATCTCGCCCTGGAAGACGGCCACGCCGGTGCAGGTCTACAATCCGGTCGGCTGTCTGGAGTGCCGCATGACGGGGTATCGCGGCCGTACCGGCATTTACGAACTTCTTGAGATGTCGCTGGAGCTCAAGAAGCTCGTGAGCTCTGAGCCCAGCATTGATCCGATTCGCAATCAGGCCATCCGGGAGGGCATGCACTCGCTGCGTCTGTCCGGAGCCATGAAGGTCGCAGCCGGGGTCACCACTGTCGAAGAGGTGCTCAGGTCAGCGCCCCGGTTCGAACAGATCTGAGTCTAGCCATGGACCGGTAGGAGTTCGCCTTTGACCACGCGCACCGGCTCGCCCACGCTATAGGGCCATGGCTGAGGGCGCTTGAATCGCCGCGTGTGCCCGTTTTCGAAGCGCACGACGATTTCGTAGTCGATTTTGGAGCGCGCATTTTTCTCGATTGCGTTGCCAGCGAAGGCCCCACCGATCGCACCCAAGACCGTCATCACGTCGCGGCCTCGTCCTGAACCGAGCGCGTTGCCCACAACGCCGCCGGCAACTCCGCCCCCGACGGCGCCAAGCCCAGTCCCTTCGCCTTCGACCTTGACTTCATGCAGGGCAACCACCGTCGCGCATTGCGGGCAGGGCGGCACGGCCATTGCCGAAGGCGGGGGCGGAGGCGTCGTCGCGGTCGGTTCGCTATCCTCGATTGGAGCGAGAATCGAGCCGTCCGAGAGCAAAGTCCCCTGGGGCGCCGCCGACGCGTCCGCTGCTGCCTGGGTATTCGAGGGGGTCGTACTTCCGCCGTTCGCCGCAGATGTCGAAGGAGTCGAAAGGGGAGCGGCGACGGGGGCCTGTGCGAGACTCGGTGCGCTTATAGTTGCCGGGGACGGGGATGCGGGAGTCGCGCTCGTACGTTCATACAGAAAGGCAGCGATTCCCGCACCGCTAAACACGATGATTGCCAAAGTCGCTGCGATGACGAGAGGATGCGGCCGTGATCGGGCCGATGCTGAAGACGAGACTCCTGCCGCGTCCGATTGGGGCAGGTGGGTTTCCATAGTGGCCTCCTGGAAGGTTTCGCCTGGCGCCGCCGAGGGACGCCCATTCACCTTGGTTTCCGGGCGCCGATCGGCTTTTTGCGTACCGCTATTTTGACAGAGTCCTCATGGCACGCTCCAGTCCTTCGATCGTGATCGGGTACATGTGCTGTCTTAACACCTGCTGAATCACGCTAATCGATTGCCGGTACTGCCAAAGCGGCTCAGGCTCCGGGTTGAGCCAGACAAATTTGGGAAACGTCTCCGTTAGCCTCTGCAACCAAATGGCGCCGGCTTCCTCATTGTTGTACTCGACGCTGCCGCCCGGCTGGAGGATTTCGTAGGGACTCATGGTCGCGTCACCCACCAGAATCAATTTATAGTCCGGCGTGTATTTGCGAAGGAGATCCCAGGTCGCGAAGCGTTCGGCGTGTCTGCGACGATTGTTCTTCCACAGGAAGTCGTAGACGCAGTTGTGGAAGTAGTAAAACTCGAGGTGCTTGAATTCGGCTTTGGCCGCCGAGAACAGTTCCTCGGTCCGCTGGATGTGATCGTCCATGGTTCCGCCAACGTCAAGAAGCATCAAGACCTTGACGTTGTTCTTGCGCTCGGGGACCATTTTCACGTCGAGCCAACCGGCGTTACGAGCGGTCGATTCGATCGTGTCGGGCAGATCGAGTTCAAGCTCCGCGCCTTCGCGAGCGAATTTCCGCAGTCGACGCAGCGCAATTTTGATGTTGCGTGTTCCGAGCTCGACGTTGTCATCGTAGTCGCGATAAGCGCGCGTCTCCCAGACCTTGACCGCCGTCCGGTTGCCCGCGGACGGGCCACCGATCCGGATGCCTTCGGGATTGAACCCTCCGTTTCCGAAGGGCGATGTCCCGCCCGTGCCAATCCACCGATTGCCTCCTTCGTGGCGCTCTTTTTGTTCCTTGATCAGCTCGTTGAGCCTTTGCATGAGTGCATCCCAGCCCCCCAGTTTTTCGACCTGGGCTTTTTCCTCGGCCGAGAGCTCGCGCTCCAACTTTTTCAGGAGCCACTCGACCGGGATCTCGGCCCGGGCGTCAAACACCGTCTCGATCCCCTTGAAGTAGGAACCGAAGGCCTTGTCGAACTTGTCGAAGTTCTGTTCGTCCTTCACAAGGATGGTGCGTGCGAGATAATAGAATTCCTCGATCGAGGGCTCGATCACGTGCTCGGAGAGGCCTTCTAGCAGGGTGAGATACTCCTTGACGGAGACCGGCACCTTGGCCGCTTTGAGCGTTAGGAAAAAGTCGATCAGCATCAGGTCCGGCCGAGTTTGAACAGCAGATGCTGCCGCACCGCAGGCCACTCGGAGGCGATGATCGAAAAGACGACCGTATCCCGCAACGAGCCATCGGGGGCGATCTGGTGGCTGCGCAGCACCCCGTCCTGCTTGGCTCCCAGACGCGCGATGGCCGCACGGGAGCGGTGATTCATCCAGTGGGTCCTAAATTCGACCGCGATGCAGTTCAGTCGCTCGAAGGCGTGCCCTAGAAGCATCAGCTTGCATTCGGTATTCAGCAGCGTCCTTTGTACCCGCTGTGCATACCAGGTGTAGCCGATTTCAAGCCGCCGATGGTCGGGCTCGACGTTGAAGAAGCGGGTACAGCCGACCAGCTCGCCGCTGGACACTTCGCGCACCACGAAGGGCATGGCGTGCAGGTTCTCGCGCATGGCCAGTGCTGCGGCGACGTAGCGGCCAACCGAGTCCGGGCTCGGAACCGAGGTGTACCAGAGCTTCCAGAGTTCTCCGTCCTGGGCGGCTGCGACCAGATCGTTCGCATGGGATTCGTCAAGCGGCTCAAGGCGGGCGATGCTGCCTGAGAGCGTTACGGGTTCGATAAAGCGAGCCATGATCAACGATTATTGCGCGCCATGAACACCAGGCGCTCGAAGAGGTGGACATCCTGCTCATTTTTGAGCAGCGCGCCGTGGAGCGGAGGAATGATGGCTTTGTTGTCCTGACTATGCAGGGCTTCTGGAGGAATGTCCTCGGCCAAGAGCAGCTTGAGCCAGTCGAGAAGCTCGGAGGTCGAAGGCTTCTTTTTGAGCCCGGGGACTTCGCGCATCTGGAAAAACGCCTCCAGGGCATGGGAGAGGAGGTCCTTCTTCAGGCCTGGATAGTGAACATGCACGATCTTCTTCATCGTCTCCTTGTCGGGAAAACGGATGTAGTGGAAAAAACAGCGTCTTAAGAAGGCGTCTGGCAATTCCTTCTCGTTATTGGAGGTAATGATCACCAGCGGTCGGTGTTTGGCCCGGACCAGTTCACGCGTCTCATAGACGTAGAACTCCATGCGATCGAGCTCGCGCAAAAGATCGTTGGGAAATTCAATATCGGCCTTGTCGACCTCGTCGATCAGCAGAACGACCGGCACCTCCGAGAGGAACGCCTGCCACAGCACGCCGTGCACGATGTAGTTCTCGATGGCCTTGACGCGCTCGTCACCGAGCTGCGAATCCCTTAGACGCGAGACGGCGTCATATTCATAAAGCCCCTGCTGGGCCTTGGTCGTCGATTTGATGTGCCATTGGAGCAAGGGCATGCCCAAGGCGCGCGCGACTTCCTCGGCCAGCATGGTTTTGCCAGTGCCAGGTTCGCCCTTGATCAGCAAAGGGCGTTGCAGCGTGAGCGCCGCATTGACCGCTAGACGCAGGTCCTGGGTGGCGACATAATTCTCGGATCCTTCAAATCGCATGGGTATGGGAGGAACGGGGCAAGGAGATTCCTCAGTATAAAGGAGAGAGTCCACCCACGCCCGTACGGTCGGTCTTCCCGGTGGACGCCGCGCCCGGGCCTGCGATACAATGGCGCCGCTTTTGCGTCATGCTTTCGCCTTGGATTTCACACGAGCGCCCTCCCAATCCTATCCGGTCTGATATGAGAATTCCCTTGAAGTCTGGCGTGCTTGGCCTCGCTCTATGTCTTGGTACCTGTGCTTTTGCGCAGGACGCTCCTACGGGCGACGCCGCAAGGGGACACGACAAGGTGGCTCAATGCGTGGGCTGCCATGGCCTGCCGGAGTACAAGACGGCGTTTCCCGAGGTGTACCGGGTACCGATGATCGGCGGCCAGAACGCCCAGTACCTGCAAAGTGCCCTGCACGAATACAAGAAAGGTGAGCGCACCCATCCGTCGATGCGCTACATCGCGGGAAGCCTGTCGGATCAGGATATCGCCGACATTGCGGCCTACTACTCCTCGGTAAAATAATCGGAGCATGATGTTGGACATTCTCGGAAAGCGCTTCGCCCTCGCCGTGCTGGCCTCGACTTTTTCGGTCGCAGCCATGGCCGGTGGAGACATCGAGCGGGGCAAAGAACTGGCCACCAAGAAATACGCGTGCGCCTCGTGCCACGGGTCGAACTTCAACAACCCGATCGACCCGTCCTATCCGAAGATCGCGGGTCAACACGGCGATTACCTGGCCCACGCACTGTTAGCCTACAAGGAAAGCACCAATCCCGCGATCGGGAGGAAGAATCCGATCATGGCCGCGCAGGCCGGTCCGCTCTCTGACGCCGAAATCGCCGATATTGCGGCCTACCTCGAAAGCCTGCCCGCCAGCGTCATGACGCATCACTAGGGAGCCGCGCGCAGGCGCGAACTGCCGCGGCGGCGCGGGAGCTAGTGGGCCCCGGAGCCTGCCTTGCGCTTGACACAGTCAACATAGGCCGCGCCATCCGGCGGAACGTTGT
Organism: Burkholderiaceae bacterium; assembly: GCA_049514215.1. Taxonomy (GTDB): domain Bacteria; phylum Pseudomonadota; class Gammaproteobacteria; order Burkholderiales; family Burkholderiaceae_D; genus BOG-994. The sequence goes on along the minus strand of JBEKVI010000011.1, from coordinate 79,194 downwards.
TTCTCTGCGCCGTCCACAGCATCTCCCCCAAGCAGTCCATGACCGCGTGCTGGGCCTCGTGGACCGAATGAAGCTGCTGAGCAAGGGTGTGGGCCGCATCGCGGATCCCGGTGGGTTGGTCAATCGAGATCTGCTCGGTGATCGAGAGGTGCATGGACAGGTGCAAGAACGGGTTGGTCCTCTCGCGCTCCGGCGTGTACTCCTCTTCGAGCGCCGTGCTCGCTGATTCGAGCAGCGAATGGTACTCGGGATGCTCGGCGATCCAGTCGACGGCGATCGCCTCTATGGGGCTTAGGATCGTTCCCGCCCGACTCTTGGACCAGGCGTCGATGAAAAAGCGGCGCACTTCTTCGCGCGTGGGATTGAACATGGGATGCTCTTAGGAATCGGACCGAGCGCAAACCCGCCCCTAGGTCAGGCTCTTGGGTTCGAACCGGCAGATGTCGACGACCGGGCAGCGCGCGCAAAGGGGTTGGCGAGCCCGACAGATGTAGCGCCCCAAAAGAATGAGCCAATGGTGCGCGTCTTGGAGGAATTCCTTGGGGACCGATTTCAACAACTCGACCTCCACAGCCGCCGGGTCTTTTCCCGGGGCAAGCCCGGTACGATTGGCCACACGGAAAATATGGGTGTCGACTGCGATCGTGGGCTCGCCGAAAATCGTGTTGAGGATCACATTGGCCGTCTTGCGCCCCACGCCGGGGAGGGCCTCGAGCGCGGCACGCTCCTGAGGAACACCACTTCCGTGCGCATCGATGAGGATCCGGCAGGTGGCCATCACATTGTGCGCCTTGGTACGGTACAGACCAATGGTCTTCAGGTGGTCTCGCAGTTTGTCTTCGCCTAATGCGACGATCTGCTCGGGTGTATTCGCCAGAGGATAGAGTTCACGTGTGACCCGGTTGACCGAGACGTCGGTGGCCTGTGCCGAGAGCATGACGGCAATCAGGAGTTCAAACGGGCTTGTGTATTCGAGCTCGGTTTCGGGGCTGGGATTGGCCGCCCGCAGGCGCTCAAAAAAAAGGATCCGCTGGTCGGGCGTCAGGCGAGCTGGGCTGTTCATTCGCCCAGTGTATCAAGCTCTCCTGTGTCTGATGCACCCGCACTTGCGAAGGCCAGGCGTTCGAGTTGCTGCGCTCGTCGCGCGCGCGCCTTGGCGACGACACGATCGATCGTGGCTCGCTTCGAGTTGGACGCCGGGGAGCCGGGGTCCGTGTCGATCTCGTTTTCCTCGACTGCTGCCGACGTCAAGCTTGGCTGATCAACTGCAGTGTGACGATTCAGGCGTGCTTGGCGCGCCAAAGCGTGTCGTCGTGCCTCGTGGGCGAGTTCTTCCCCCCACACGATCGGAAGTGCTTCCGTTTGGATGCAGTCGACAGGACAGGGTGGGATGCACAGCTGGCAACCTGTGCAATCGGTGCTCAGAACCGTATGCAGCTGTTTGGCTGCACCCACAATCGCGTCGACCGGACAGGCCTTTATGCACAGCGTGCACCCGATGCAACGGGTCTCGTCGATGGCGACACGACGCAGAGGCTCGCCCACGCTAAAGCGGGGATCGAGGCCCAGGCTTGGCCGTCCTAGCCGGTGGGCGAGAGCATCGACGGTTGACTGACTGCCCGGAGCACATCGGTTGATCTCAGCTGTACCGAGCGCGATGGCTTGGGCGTAGGGTCGGCACCCATCAAAGCCGCAGCGTGCACACTGATACTGCGGCAGGAGCGCGTCGATCTGATCGACTAGCCTACGCACGCTCTCCATCTCGATTTGCGCCGCGGTGTGCTCGGGGGCGAGGTCTAGGCGAACTTGCGGATGAAGGTATGAATCTGCGGATAGATTACTTCCCGCCAGCGCCGGCCACTGAAGATTCCGTAATGCCCGCACCGCGGAGCGGTGAAGTGCTGCTTGCGGGTCTTGGGTATGCCCGAACACAATTGCTGAGCCGCCTCAGTTTGACCGCTTCCCGAGATGTCGTCGAGTTCGCCTTCAATTGTGAACAAGGCGACTGTGCGGATATCCTGCGGCATAACCAGGTCTCCTTTGACCTTCCAGGTTCCCAGGGGCAGGGCATGGTCTTGGAATACGGTCTTGATCGTATCCAAATAATACTCGGCGGGCATGTCGAGCACCGCGTTGTACTCGTCATAGAAACGACGATGTTCCTGGGCGTCCGCGTCGTCGCCCTTGACCAGGTCCAGATAGAAATCCCAATGAGACTCGAGGTGGCGCTGGGGGTTCATCGCGACGAATCCCGCATGCTGCAAAAACCCGGGATAGACCGGTCGCAAGTAGCCGGGATAGTTCGCCGGCACCGTGTAGACCACATTGTTCTGAAACCACGAGTGCGGCTGAGTGGTGGCGAGGTTGTTGACCTCCGTCGGACTGCGCCTTGGGTCGATCGGTCCGCCCATCATGGTCATCGACTTGGGTAGCTTCGGATCTTTGGCCGTGGCCATGAGCGAGACAGCCGCGAGCACGGGGACCGTTGGCTGACATACTGAGATGCAGTGGACATCAGGCCCGAGCAGGCGGATGAATTCCTGCACGTATGCGATGTAGTCGTCGAGGTGGAAAGGTCCCTCCGACAGGGGGACCATGCGCGCATCCACCCAGTCGGTGATGTAAACGTCGTGGGCTGGCAAAAGCTGCCGAACCGTGTCTCGCAAAAGCGTTGAGTGATGTCCCGACAGCGGCGCAAACAGCAGTACAACCGGATCCTCTGGGCGCTTGGACGGGGTATAGCGCTCGAAGTGAATCAGATGGCAGAAGGGCTTTTTGAGGACAACCTTGGGGAGCACCGGAACTTCCTTGCCGTCCACCGTTGTCGTATGCAGCCCGAATTCGGGCTTTTCGTATTCTTTTCCCAAGCGATAGAAGAGCTCATAGCCGGCCGCGAGCCGATTGGCGAAGGGCATGTAGGACAGGGGGCTATGGGGATCCGAAAACGCCCTTGCACCGGCCTCGGCGAAGGCGGTTATCGGATTTAGGAATGCGCGCTGGAATTCGTGAAGTTGGTATAGCATCGACTCCCCTTCTTATTCGTAAAATTATGCTCTCGAACGGGGCCTGCTGCAATGCGCAAAACAGGAATGCGCACCGATTTGGTGAGTAAGCTTACTTAGCATAACCACCGTCTGAGGGGTATGGAATCAATATTCGTGCGCCTCTTTGCATCATGTTGGACCATTACGACAATCCGCAAGCGCAATGCCCGACCCGCCTTGGGAGAGCGTTACCAGTAGTTTTCGACAGCCAGCGTGCCTGGCTTGAGTCGACGCGAAGTCGCATAACCGCGGGGGGAAAGGAGCGCTCGCATTTCGGTGACCATGGCCGGATTTCCACACAGCAGTATCCGGCTGCGTTCGAGATCGAGTGGCAATTGCGCCGCTGCTTCGAGCTGGCCGCTTTCCAGTAGCCGGGGAAGACGCTCGCCAAGGGCCCCTGGGACGGATTCCCGGGTCACGATGGGAATGTAGTGCAGTCGCGCCTTGGATGCACCAAAACAGGGCCTTTCTGGCAGTTCCTCGAGTAGTCCACGGTAGGCCAATTCGCCTGCCTCGCGCACACTGTGGGCAACCACGAGGTTCTCGTAATCGTTCCAGTTTCGGGCTTCCAGGAGCATGGAAATAAAAGGCGCAAGCCCGGTCCCGGTTGCGATCATCCAGAGATCCTTACCGGGCGCGAACCCTGCCGTTGTCAGAAAGCCGTAACTGTTGCGCTCCACGTACACGCTGTCGCCCACCTTGAGTCGGGCCAGCTCGCTTGTAAATTCGCCTTCTGGAAGCAAGACAGAGCAAAACTCGAGCTCGTCCTCGTCAGTCGCAGAGGCGATCGAGTAAGCGCGCCAGACCATGCGCTCCCCCGTTCCGGTGGGCGATTGGGGGTCGTTCTTGGCTAGTCCCAGCCGCGCAAACTGGCCGGCCGTGAATCGATAGCCTTCGGGCCGCGTGATCCGCAGCGACACCAAGGTTGGCGTCCACGCATGGAGGAAGACCACGGTCTCCCGCGAATACTTGTCCGAATTCATGGGCTTTGCGCGAACGGCCAAGGCAGGCACGCGCCAGTCGCAACCGACGCGAGACCCAAGCGGACCTCGCTATTTCTCGAGAAACTGCAGCTTGTCTGGGACGTCCTTCCACTCGTCAGCATCCGGAAAATGAGGCTTCATGCGCGTGATGCTGGGCCAGACCTTGGAGAGCTCCAGATTGATCTCGATGAACTTCTTCTGATCGCTTGGGACATCCTCTTCCGCATAGATGGCGTTAACGGGACACTCGGGTATGCAGACTGCACAGTCGATGCACTCGTCGGGGTCGATCGTCAGGAAATTGGGACCCTCCCGGAAACAGTCGACGGGACATACATCCACGCAATCCGTGAAACGGCACTTGATGCAGGACTCGGTAACCACGTGCGTCATGCGAACTCCATCGATCATTTCAGACTGACTTCATTTTAACCCACAAGACCGCCGGAAGCAGGATGATCCAGACTAGCCAGGAGGGTTTTTCGATCGAAACTTCCCGGATGAACTTTTCGGGTAGCATGACTGCCTCCTCTCTAAGGTCTCCGGGCACGGTCCTAGAGCCGACTTGCGGCCACTCCTGATCCCATGATCATCACATCGCTGCTGGACACTGACCTCTACAAGTTCACCATGATGCAGGTGGTCTTGCATCATTTCCCCGGGGCTCAGGTCGAGTATCGCTTTCGCTGCCGCAACCCAGGGATCGATCTTGCACCCTGTGTCGAAGAGATTCGAGAAGAAATCCAGGCGCTTTGCAGCCTGCGCTTTCGGGAAAAAGAGTTGGCCTACATTCGCGCCATGCGCTTTATCAAGAGCGATTTCGTGGATTTTCTGGGCCTTTTCCAGATGAACGAGAAGTACATCCAAGTCGAGCCCTCGCCTAAGGCTCCCGGTGAGATCGAGATTGTCGTCAAAGGACCGTGGCTGCACACCATCCTTTTCGAAATACCGGTGCTTGCCATTGTCAATGAAATCTATTTTCGCAGAGCGCATCCGTTTCCGGACTACGCGGAGGGTCGGCGGCGGCTCGCGCAGAAAATGCGACTGATCCTCGATGATCCGACACTGGAGGATTGCAAGATCGCGGACTATGGAACCCGACGCCGCTTCTCGCGCACCTGGCACGAAGAAGTGCTCTTGTCGATGCGAGAGACCCTGGGGTCGCATCTTGCGGGCACGAGCAACGTGTGGTTCGCGTACCGTCATAACCTCACTCCGCTGGGTACCATGGCCCACGAATATCTCCAGGCGTGTCAGGCCTTAGGTCCGCGCTTACGCGATTCGCAGACTTTCGGCTTCGAAATGTGGGCCAAGGAGTATCGCGGGGACCTGGGTATCGCACTTTCGGATGTGTATGGATTCGATGCGTTCCTGCGGGATTTCGACGTCTACTTCTGCAAGCTCTTCGATGGCGTTCGACATGACTCTGGAGACCCGTTGTCCTGGGGCGAGAGGATGATCGCCCACTACTTGCGCAATCGGGTGGATCCCCAGACCAAGACCTTGATTTTTTCGGATAGCCTCGATATTCCCCGGGTCATCGAGCTCTACCGTCGCTTTAAGGACCGCGTGCGCCTGGCTTTCGGTGTGGGAACCAACCTCACGAACGACCTCGGATACGTGCCGCTGCAGATCGTCATCAAAATGGTCCGCTGCAATGGCCAACCGGTGGCCAAGCTCTCCGATACGCCCAGTAAGAACATGTGCGACGATGCGGCCTATCTCGCCTACCTGCGGCAAGTCTTCGAGATCCCGGCGCCTGCCGCCTAGCCACCGCCATCGCTATAATTCGCAGTCGTGAGGATCCGGTTCCAATGGTCGACTCTTCCTTAGCCCGAAAAAACATTCTCCAGCGCATCCGATCCGCTTCAGGCCGAGCGGGCGAGGGCTCGTTGGGCGATCGCGCGAGCCTAGCCGACTACCTGGCACGCCATCCTTCGGGCCCCAAGCCGGTCATGAAAACGGATCTGCTGTCGCGTTTTACAAGCGAGGCTCAAAAGCTTTCGAGCACCTTGGAGAGGGTTCCGTCTGCAGATGCCGTCGTTGCGGCCGCAGGCGCTTATTTGACCGGACGCGGGCTGAGCTTGGACGTCGCGGTGGCCGGTGCGCTTGCCGGGCTGGATTGGGCTTCCGCAGGGATCCAGGCCCGATCGGGCGGGGCGCGCGACGCCGATCTGGTCGGTGTAAGCCGCGCTTTCTGTGGCGTGGCTGAAACCGGGAGCTTGGTGTTCCTCTCGGGAAGGGAGTCTCCGGCAACTTTGAATCTTTTGCCCGAGACCCATCTGGCCGTCCTCGCTGAGGAAAGAATCGTCGCTTGTCTCGAAGATGCGTTCGACCTGATCCGGCACGAGCGAGGCGAACTGCCGCGTGCCGTGAACTTCATTTCGGGGCCCTCTCGAACCGGCGACATAGAGCAGACGATCGTTCTGGGCGCGCACGGACCCTATCGTGTCCATATTTTTGTCGTCGCGGCACCTTGACTATGGCTTGGCGCCTTTCCGGTCCCAACTGCAAGCGGGGCCATCGCAATTGCTGAATGATTCTATTGGCGACGTTCTGACCTGCGGCGGCTGAAATGGACAATCCCCAGAAAAAACCGCGCGTGCTTGTGACTCGCGCGGTTTTTGCCGAGCACCTCGAACGCCTGGCGGCGTTTTGCGAGGTCGATTCGAACCAGTCCGACGTTTCGTTAGGCGCAAACGAGCTGCGCCAGCGCCTGGCCGGTGCGGCTGCAGCGTTGATCACGGGCGGTGATCGCATTGACGCTGCGGCATTGGCCGACGCAGCTGAATTGCGCGCCGTCTGTTCGATCTCCGTCGGATACAACCACATCGATCTCGCGGCCTGTACCGCGGCCCGGGTGATGGCGACCAATACCCCCGACGTTTTGACCGAGACGACAGCCGATCTCGGGTTCGCGCTTTTGATGGCGGCGGCACGTCGCGTCACGGCCTCGGAACGTTGGCTGCGCGAGGGGCACTGGCAACGCTGGGCCCTGGACCAGTGGCTCGGGTTCGATTTGCATCACTCGACGCTGGGAATCATCGGAATGGGGCGCATCGGACAGGCGATCGCGCGGCGCGCGCGGGGTTTCTCGATGCGCGTGATCTATCACAACCGAAGACCGCTCGCGGCGCAGGTTGAGCACGATCTGCAGGCGCACTATGTAACCAAGGAGGAGCTTTTGCAGCAGGCGGACCATGTGGTGCTCGTGGTTCCTTTCACGCCAGAGACCCGCCATCTGATTGGTGCGCCCGAACTGGCCCTCATGAAGCCGACCGCGACACTGACCAACATCGCGCGTGGAGGTCTCATCGACGAAGTGGCCCTGTGCACGGCGCTCAGGTCGGGACGGCTGGGGGCGGCCGGGCTCGATGTCTTCGAGGGAGAGCCCCGGATTTTGCCGGACCTGTTGACATTGAACAATGTCGCGCTCACACCGCACATCGGTAGCGCATCCCGGCCGACCCGGGACGCGATGGTCCAACTGGCCATCGACAATCTGGAGTCGGTGCTTGCCGGACTTACACCTCCTTGCCTACTAAATACCGACGTTCTCGATAGGAAACGATGAGCGCAATTGACTTGCACCGCCGCCACGGCGTCAACTTGAAACAGGCGAAATCCGCCGCGAAGCGGCTTCAAAGTCAGATCGAGAAAGAGTTTGACCTGAAGGGGAACTGGAAGGGCAACACCTTGCATTTTTCCCGGAGTGGGCTTTCGGGAACGCTAGTTGTCACGGATAAGGACGTCGACATTCATGTCGAGCTTGGCCTGCTCTTGAGTGCGCTTCGGGGACGCATCCAGTCGGAGATCGAAAGCAAGCTCGACGAGCTGTTTGGCGCGCGCTAGAACGTGGTGGCACCCGTGCCTCGAATTTGGAACGCGCCAAAGCGAAGATGATCGAGCCTAAGACAGGCGAGTCCACGCCGACTTGCCCCACTACAATGCAATGACCCTGCGAATGAGAACCTATTCATGTCGACTTGTGCGCTGTTTCGCTCCGATGCGTACCTGAGATCCTGCGAGGCCCAGATCACCGAGATTGGGCCTGAGGGAATCGAATTTGATCAGACGGTCTTCTATCCACTCGGCGGCGGGCAGGCCGGTGATCGGGGGAGGCTTAGAACCGAGGCAGGAGTCGAAATCGTTCTTTCCGACGCCCGTAAACCCAAGCGGGAGAACGCCACACCCAATGATGTCTTGCATGTCCCCGAGCCCGGGCAGGAAGCGAACCTGACACGCCTGCGCGTGGGCGAGCGCGTAGTGCTTGAAATCGATTGGGACCGGCGCTTTCGTCATATGCGGTTCCATACGGCAACCCATCTTCTGTGCGCCATCGTGCACGAGCTCGTGGATGGATGCAGCATCACTGCCGAATACGCAAGACTCGACTTTGCGATGACCGATGCCCTGGACCGGGATGATGTCGAATCCAGACTCCACGGGCTCGTCGCGGCAGGCCACGAAGTCACATCGCGTTGGATCAGCGATGAGGAACTGCTCTGCAATCCGCACCTTGTCAAGTCAATGAGCGTGAAGCCGCCCTTGGGATTTGGCCAGGTGCGATTAATGGAAATCGGCAACGTCGATCTTCAGCCGTGTGGCGGCACTCATGTGAGGAATACGGCTGAAATCGGGCCACTGAACATCACGAAGATTGAAAAGAAAAGTGCGCGCACGCGTCGTATCACTTTGGGATTCGCGCACGCATCGCCGGCTGCCTAGCCCGGGCTAGCTTGGCATGACTGGATCGGGACCACTCAAGAAACTGACCTGGCGCCACACACCCCGCTGCCCCTGGGGAGTCCGCAAGCGGATCTCAGGCAAGGACGGGGGCTACGTGCCGGTGGTTCGACGACGCGTGGTTTTCTTGGCGCCCGCTTTCTTGGCTGTGGGCGCGCGGGCAACGGACTTTTTTGGCGCTACCTTGGACGCCCGTTTTGTGGCGGCTTGTGGGGCGCTGCGTCGGGCGCGACCGGATCCCGACAGCGCATCGAGCCTTTCGGAGAGTGCCTGGAGTTCTTTGCTGGTGGGCACTCCAAGGGTCTTCAAGGTCCGCGCGACGCGATCCTCGAAGGCCTGCTCAAGCTTGTCCCAGGTCCCGTTGGCTTGCCGTGAAAGATCCCCCGCGGCGCGCGAGACCTTCTCGCTCACTTCGGATACCTTGTCCTCGGTCATCTTGCGCGTGTGACGTTGCAGCGCACCGCCTTCTTTGACGAGGGCTTCGAAGACCTTGCCCCCCTCGGCCTGCGCCTTTGAGAACGCGCCAAGTCCGGCAAGCCAGATCTGGGAGGCTGATTCCCGTATGGTGCTCGCCAGCGGTCCGTCTTTGGCGTCTCCAGAATTGGTCCGATGCTTCTTTGCCATTTCATTCTCCTCGTTTAATGGGTCGATTAGTGCAAGCCGCCCGCCGCATTCGTGGTGGCGCGATATCCGTTAGTCTAGCGGACGCCCGGACGCTGCCCTTCCCGTTGTCGTTGTTACGATGATTAGATCCCGGACCTCGAGTAAAGGTTCGATGCATCTGACACGGGGTCGCTTCATGAACCGATGGGCCTGTCCTCGAGGAATGACCCTGCCAGGGAAATCGGGCTCGGCTTCGGATTCGATTGAGCCGCCGCCAGAACGATCTCCCATACCCGGCGGTCGTAAACAAGACTCACGTGTCCGATCCCAGCTAGAGCGATATTGTGCGCTCCTTCCAGCGACGCGCTGGTTTGTGGGGCTACGATGTTGTCGTGATAGCTGTAAACGCAAGTCGTGATCGAGCGCGTCGCGGTGAGCTCGTCCTCCATCAGGCGCGAGAGCCAAGCGCTGTCCCGTCGCATCTGGCCGACGTTGCCCCCGTGGCCAAGCGCCGCCATGACGGTTCCCGCGTGGGGACTGCCCAACGTTACGAGGCGCGCAACGCGATCCGAGCCAAAGGCCCGCATCCAGGCGCGCGCCGCGATTCCTCCCATGCTGTGTCCGACGATGACCAGGCGCTCGCTTTCGGACTGGCTCAACAATGCAGCGGCCGCCCTCTCGATCGTCTCAAGGTAGTTTTCGATGACCGCGAACGGGGGTTCCAGCGTGACGGCTTCGCAGAGGAAGCCTCTTCGCGCCGCAAAGCGCATCAGGGGAAGCCAGATGGCGCGATTGCAGAAGTATCCGTGAATGAAGAGAATCGCTTGGGGTTGCCTCGGAATCCCGGGGACCGGGGATCGGGCATGGGCGAAGTAGGGATGTGCCCAGCTAAAGCTGCGAAGACTCGCTGTGACCTCGGCACCATAGGTGTGAATCATCTTCCATAGGGCGAGCCGGCTCGCAGGAGGGACACGACATCCCGCCCAGCGCGTGATCGCGAAGTCGACCGCAATGATCGTGGGATGAATCAGGAAGACGATCACAAAGCCCACTAGATCTCCGAGCCAGTAGCCGAGCAGGAGCGCGGTCGCGAGCTGGACAGCAAAAACCAGGCGAAGCAGACGTGCAATCATGAGTTGTGCTGCGGATGAAAGGGCGTGCGGGCAACGCGGTCGCGAACGGGGACTTGCGTGGCGCCGATCCTTGGCACCGACTTTAGGCTCGGCGCCTCGACTGGACGGCCGCGTGTGGATGGGATTACGATCGGCTCACCAGGCGCGTACCCGCAAGGCGGTCGTGCAGGAATTGCCCCTGCGGATCAAACTTGCTGAAAAATGGCGGCAAAACAAACGCTAGCGTGATGCCGAGCGAGGTGAGCCAAAATGGCGCTCGAGTGAGTTCGAGGAGCGCTAGCGTTGGAAGAATAAAAATCCAGCACAAAACGTAGCGGAAGACGGCTTGGGGCAGTTGCAGCCCCTTTCCCGAAGCATCGACCACCCGCACGTGCCAAGTCTTCATGGCCAGAGTTTGTCCGGAATGGGTCCAAAACCACGTGAAGTAGACCCCTAAGACCAAAAAAAGCCACAACTGACGCGAGTGCCGATTCATCAAGCCGCTCCGGCTTTGCGTGATCGCGTCGAATAGGTAGTCGGCCAGAAAAACCACTCCGAACAGCAAGACACCCTCGTAGACCATGCACAGAAGGCGGCGGTAGAGCGGGGGCGCAGCCGACAGTGCCGGCGGCGGTGTGCTAAGTGACAAATCGGGCACAGAAGACGATCCGTGGGAGAAGGATCGCCATTTTAATCCTCGCCCCGGAACAGCTGTGATGTGCAGTTCAGGGAGACGAAGCGCCAGGGGCCGAGGCTGGTGTCGCCAGTGCCGGGGCGGAAGGGGATGATGGAGAACTTACGGCATTGGCGCCCTGTGGGGGCGCATTGGGGACTACGCCTGTGCCTGGATTCACGCTGCTGTCCGTTGACACGGAACTCGCCGGCGTCGGCAAGGGCGCGGAGGGGCGCGGCGATTTGCTTGCAACCTCGGGTGGACCGGGAACCTTCTGTGTCGAACCCTCCCGAATCTGAGCCTTGATGGGAACCGGTTGATGCCGAGGAGGCAAGGGCTTTACGGGGACGACCGAATGAGTTGCTTTGGCTTCCGCGGCGAGTTGCAGCTTTCTCTCTTCAGGAAGATCCTGATACTGACGGAAGAGTTCGGCGCGTTTTTCCGGTGGCAAGGCCTGGGCTCGCGCAATGGTGTCGCGGGCGACGCGCCTTTCCTCGGGGGTCAGACGCGCAAGTTCGCGCATTCTATCCTGCCTGCGCTTTTGCTCCTCGGGCGTCCATTCCGGAAAGCGCTTCGCGATCTCCACCCATTTCCGGCGTCGTACGATCTCTAGTTTGTCCCAGTCGCCAGCGAGGGGCGCCAACGCCGCCTGTTCTGCCGCGGTCAGGTCCTTCCATTCCAGTCGCTGCGACCAGTGGTGCGGGTTATTGGCCCCAAGCCCCGTCTTTTGTGCCCATCCAACCCCGCTTTCCGACACCTCGGGGTGCTGGACGGCCACAGCTTCAGGTGTGGCCACACTCGCCCGCGCACCTTCGGCGGCCCCATCACTGACGGAGACGGCGCTTGACCCTGGCCACCAAGATTTTCCGAATAAAAGCGCAAGGGCGACTACGAGACCTGCGGCGATGGCGAGTCCGACCGCGAGCGGTCCGCGCATCCGGAGGAATCTAATAAGGGTATCGTTTCCGTGGGCGGCCAACCTACTGATTCTGCTTGAGGTAGGTGTTAAAGCCGTGGTCAGCGTAGGCGCTGATGGGAATCTCGTCCGTCAGCAACGCCGTATCGAGCTCCGCCAGTTCGTCGATGCGCCGTTGCTGCTCGACGTGGAAAATGCCTACGAGGCCTGCGGCCACGAGCAGCACCATCGCTGCGCCCAAGGCCAGGCGACCAAACCGGTCTCCCAAGCTCAGAGGCGTCGTCGCCCCGCCGGCGAACGCCGCACGCGGGACCATTTGCGCCACAGGAAGGGGCATCTTCTGGGCGCGCAAGGCTGCCTTGCGCGCCATGGCGAGCTGTTCAAGGCGACTCGTGGGCAGCGTCGCCAGCGTTTCATCGAGCGCCTGCCCGATCTTCCGAGCAAACGCATCTTCCCTTAATTGCCGATCTTCGTTGTGGTTGCTCATAACTTGATCCCTTTTGCCTTGAGTGCGTGGGCTAGGGTGTGGGTTGCCCTGGAACAGTGCGTTTTGACACTGCCTTGGGTGCACCCCATGGCCGCGGCAGTTTCCGCGACGTCCATATCCTCCCAGTAACGCATGACGAAAGCTTCCCGTTGACGGGCGGGTAGCTTCCGAATTTCTGCCTCGATGGCGGCCAGGACCTGGGCGCGCTCGACTTTATCGGCGGCGCTTTCGGCGCCGACCGAACCCTGTTCCGCCTCCAGGCTTTCTAGAAAATCGAAGTCTTCGTTTTCCTCCCCGGAGGACATGCTCGAAAACAGGGTCGTCCACGTGGTTCGGACCTTCTGACGACGAAAAAAGTCATTGACCGTATTTTGAAGGATACGCTGGAACAGCATGGGCAATTCGGCCGCAGGCTTGTCGCCATAGCGTTCCGCGAGTTTGATCATCGCGTCCTGCACGACATCCTGGGCCGAATCCTCATCTCGCACCGCGTAGAAGGCCTGCTTAAATGCGCGGCGTTCGATGCTTTCGAGAAACTGGGAAAGTTCGGCGGAACTGGCCATTCAGGCAGGAAGAGATCTTTCCGGTTGCGTTCTCCGACGCACTCGGGAGAATCGGAAAGCGGAATTCATCGGCATGGGGTGGCCGCAATCGTAACAAAAGGCCGCGCGCTTGTGGGCCGGGTGCCTCCTGGAAGTCGCATCGGCTGGCTTTGAGGACCCTGGCAGGACTCTCGCCGATCGCAGGCTGGGCCACGAGCGCCGAGGGACGGAATCGGCTCAGACAGCCGCGCCCGGTCCCGCTTTCGTTTCATAAACTACTTAGCCATCAAAGGCTTAAGGCAGCGCAGAAAGCCCGTCTGGGCAAGTCGAAGGGCGACTGGGACAGAGGAAGTGAGGAACGAGGCGTCGAGGAGGCGCTTGACCTTTCTTGTGCGCCACAGTATTGTGGACGGTTAGCAACAAATAAAAGTCTTTCTTAGCATGCGGTGTCGAACGCCGCGTTGCAGACGAGACGCGCTGCTTGAACCCGGGTCACGAGCCCGCGCGGAGAGCATCCAATCAATCTCCAGTGGACCTTGAAAGGAAGGCAGTATGGAAATTACCGGCGCGGAAATTGTCGTGCGCTGTCTGGCCGAGGAGGGAGTCGAGCACGTATTCGGCTATCCCGGCGGCGCGGTGCTCTACATCTACGACGAAATATTCAAGCAGGACAAATTCCAGCATATTCTCGTTCGCCACGAGCAAGCGGCAGTCCATGCCGCCGATGCCTATTCGCGCTCGAGCGAGAAAATCGGCGTCGCGCTCGTGACCAGTGGGCCTGGGGTCACCAACGCCGTGACCGGACTGGCTACGGCCTACATGGATTCGATTCCGATGGTGGTCATCTCCGGCCAGGTGCCTTCGCACGCGATCGGTCAAGACGCGTTTCAGGAATGCGACACGGTTGGCATCACCCGGCCATGCGTCAAGCATAATTTTCTAGTCAAGGACGTCCGAGACCTCGCCCTGACCATCAAGAAGGCGTTTTATATCGCCAAAACCGGTCGCCCAGGTCCGGTCCTTGTGGATATACCCAAGGACATCACGATTGCGCGCTGTGCCTTCGATTACTCCGCGCCAGTCGACATGCGCTCGTATCGCCCGGTCGACAAGGGCCATCTGGGCCAGATCAAAAAAGCGGTTCAACTGCTTTTGCATGCAGAGCGCCCCATGGTCTACGCCGGCGGCGGCGTCGTGCTGGCGAACGCGACGAAAGAGCTGACCCGGCTGGTCGACCGGCTGGGCGTTCCGTGCACGACAACGCTAATGGGTCTGGGCGGATATCCGGCGAGCGATCCCAAATTCGTGGGCATGCCGGGCATGCACGGAACCTACGAGGCCAACCTCGCCATGCAGAACTGCGATGTCCTTCTGGCCGTGGGCGCTCGTTTTGACGATCGGGTCATCGGCAATCCGAAGCATTTTGCGGAAAATCCTCGCAAGATCATTCATATCGACATCGACCCATCTTCGATTTCAAAGCGCGTTCGCGTGGATGTTCCGATTGTGGGGCATGTTCGCGAGGTGCTTGCCGAGTTGCTCAATCAGTTCGAGTTAGCCCAGGCCAAGCCCGACTCCAAGGTGATCTCGGCCTGGTGGGCGCAGGTGAACGAGTGGCGAAAGCGCGACTGCCTGAACTATCCGAAGTCTTCCGAGGTCATCAAGCCGCAGTTCGTCGTCGAAAAGCTCTGGGAGGTTACTCGCGGGGAGGCTTTCGTGACGTCCGACGTGGGTCAACACCAGATGTGGGCCGCACAGTACTACCGGTTTGACGCGCCACGACGCTGGATCAATTCGGGAGGATTGGGCACGATGGGAGTGGGGCTGCCCTACGCGATGGGCGTGCAGATGGCCAATCCGGGCGCCGATGTGGCCGTGATCACGGGCGAAGGCAGCATCCAAATGTGCATACAGGAACTGTCCACCTGCAAGCAGTACCGGCTCACACCGAAGATCATCAGCCTGAATAACCGCTACCTGGGCATGGTTCGGCAGTGGCAGCAGATCGATTACGCGAGTCGGTATTCCGAGTCCTATATGGATGCGCTTCCGGACTTCGTGAAGCTCGCCGAGGCCTATGGGCATGTCGGCCAGCGCATCGATCAGCCACGCGATGTAGAGCCGGCGTTGCGCGAGGCATTCGCCCAAAAGGATCGGCTCGTCTTTCTCGATTTCATCACCGATCAGACCGAGAACGTCTGGCCGATGGTCAAGGCGGGGAAAGGACTGACCGAAATGCTTCTTGGCTCGGAAGATCTTTAGGAGCGGCCATGAAACATATCATCTCGGTCCTCCTGGAAAATGAACCTGGCGCCTTGTCGCGGGTCGTGGGGCTGTTCTCCGCCCGCGGCTATAACATTGAGACCTTGACCGTTGCGCCAACCGAAGACGTGACGCTTTCGCGCATGACGATTGTCACGACCGGTTCCGATGAGGTCGTCGAACAGATCACGAAGCACCTGAACCGGCTCATCGAGGTGGTGAAAGTGGTTGATCTGACCGAAGGCAACCATATTGAGCGAGAACTCATGCTCATCAAGGTCCGTGCCGTGGGCAAAGAACGGGAGGAGATCAAACGGACCGCCGACATCTTTCGCGGGCGGATCATCGACGTCACCGAAAAGACTTATACGATTGAGCTAACCGGTGCCGCAACCAAGCTCGATGCGTTCATCGACGCGATCGACAGAACCGCAATCCTGGAGACCGTTCGCACGGGTAGCTCTGGGATTGGCCGAGGCGAGCGCATTCTGAGGATCTAAGATCCCTTAGAGACATCCCGTCTGGCGAGGGCCGGGCGGGGCCACCGCGCCTCGTCGCATTTATGGGAAAGGGAGCACAAATGAAGGTTTATTACGATAAGGACGCCGATCTTTCGCTGATCAAGGGTAAGAAGGTGACGATCGTCGGCTATGGATCACAAGGGCACGCCCACGCCCAAAACCTGAAGGACTCGGGCGGCAAGGTTACGGTCGGGCTGCGCAAGGGGGGGACCAGTTGGGACAAAGCGAAAAAAGCGGGTCTGCAGGTGAAAGAAGTCGGCGAGGCGGTCAAAGGTGCCGATTTTGTCATGATCCTCTTGCCTGACGAGAACATCGCCAAGGTCTACTACGAAGATGTCGAGCCCCAGATCAAGAAGGGCGCCGTTCTCGCGTTCGCCCACGGCTTTAACATCCATTACGGGCAGGTGGTGCCGCGCCCCGACCTGGACGTCGTGATGATCGCGCCCAAAGCGCCCGGGCACACGGTGCGCTCGACCTACGCGCAAGGCGGAGGCGTACCCATGCTCATCGCAGTTCACCAGGATCAATCGGGCCACGCGCGTGATCTGGCATTGTCGTACGCTGCCGCGATCGGCGGCGGCAGGGCCGGCGTCATCGAGACCAATTTTAGGGAAGAGACGGAGACGGACCTCTTTGGTGAACAGGCCGTACTTTGTGGCGGGACTGTGGAACTGATCAAGGCGGGCTTTGAGACCCTTGTTGAAGCCGGCTATGCCCCCGAGATGGCCTACTTCGAATGTCTGCACGAGCTCAAGCTCATCGTCGATCTGATCTACGAAGGCGGGATCGGGAACATGAATTATTCCATCTCGAACAACGCCGAGTACGGTGAATATCTGACCGGACCGAAAATCGTCACGGACCAGACGCGGCTGGCCATGCGCCAGACCTTGCAGGCGATCCAGTCGGGTGACTACGCCAAGAATTTCATTTTGGAGAGCCGTGCCGGAGCGCCGACTTTGATTTCGCGTCGACGTCTGACCGCGGCCCACGAGATCGAGCAGGTCGGAGAAAAGCTGCGGGCCATGATGCCCTGGATCAAGAAAAACAAGCTCGTCGATCAGACCAAGAACTGAGGGGTCTCGGGGGGTCTTCGCTCGGGTTAAGACCTTGGGTGTCCCTATCGCTTGTGCTATTCTCGGCCGCATGAAACCGGGGATTGTCGGCGAGTTCGGGCGCGCCTTTATGGCGCTGGCTCTCGGATCCTGCCTTGTGGCCTGCGATCACCCCGGTCCCCCACCCGACGTTTTGAAAACACAGCGCGAGGCTCTTGAACGTGCCAAAGGCGTCGAGGCGACGATCCAAAAGGCCGACGAGGCTGCCAGACAGCACGCCGACGACGCGTCGAAGTGAGTTTCGCAGCTTTGGCGCCCTAGGGAAGTGAGAATGATGTCCTACCCTTACCCCATCATCGCCCGTGAGGGATGGCCCTTCATCGGCATGAGTCTGGGCGTTGCAGTACTCGTGACCGTCATTGCCGGGTGGTGGTCGCTTCCATTTTGGTTGATCGCCCTGTTCGTGGTGCAGTTCTTTCGTGATCCCGCCAGACCGATTCCTTCGGAGGCGAGTGTGGTGCTTTCGCCCGCAGACGGAAGGATTGTCGCGGTTGAACGGGCGCACGATCCCTACGCGAATCGTGAGGCACTCAAGATCAGTGTTTTCATGAACGTGTTTAACGTCCACTCCAATCGCAGTCCGATCGACGGTCGAATCACGCAGCTGGAGTACTTTCCCGGAAGCTTCGTTAACGCCGACTTGGACAAGGCATCACTAGAGAACGAACGCAACGCGATCGTGGCGATCGGTTCCGGTGGCGAACAGGTGACCTTCGTCCAGGTTGCCGGACTGATCGCGCGCCGGATTCTGTGCTACGTTAAAGTCGGAGATGCTTTATCCCGCGGTCAGCGTTATGGCTTCATCCGCTTCGGCTCACGTGTCGACGTCTACCTCCCGGCGACGGCTCGCCCGCGCGCCGGCGTGGGTGACAAGGTCTATGCGACTTCGAGCATTCTCGCCGATCTCTGACGTTTCCATGGCAACCTTTCACCGCCGCAAACCGAAAACGAACGTCGCGCAATTTCCGCGTAATCCGCGGGCGATCCCCTCGGTCTCCGCAAACCTCGCCAAACCGAAAAGGCGACGAGGAATTTATCTTCTCCCGAACGCCTTTACGACGGCGGCCTTGTTCTCGGGATTTTTTGCCATTGTCCAGGCCATGAACCAGCGTTTTGAGACCGCGGCCTACGCGATTTTTATCGCTGCCGTGCTCGATAGCCTGGATGGAAGGGTGGCGCGCCTGACCAATACGCAAAGCGACTTCGGCGCGGAATACGACAGCCTTTCGGACATGGTCGCATTCGGCGTTGCTCCAGCGCTTGTGATCTACCAGTGGTCGCTTCTGGGACTGGGGAAGTGGGGTTGGCTTGCGGCGTTCGTCTACGTGGCGGGCGCCGGTCTGCGTCTGGCGCGTTTTAATACCAACATCGAGGTGATCGACAAGCGCTTCTTTCAAGGTCTTCCCAGTCCGGCCGCCGCCGCCATGGTCGCAGGCTTTGTATTGGTCCTCGACAGCCTGCGATACACCGGGGCAGAACTCATGTGGCAGTCTTTCGTCGTCACGCTTTATGCGGGGCTGTCGATGGTGAGCAATTCGCCCTTTTACAGCTTCAAGGTGGTCAATCTTCGAAAGAGCGTCCCCTTCGTCTACGCTTTGGGAATCGTTCTGCTTTTCGTGGTGATCCTCATTAATCCTCCCCGGGTTCTGTTTGCCTCCTGTATTGCGTATGCCTTGTCAGGACACTTGCTCTGGCTTTGGCGACACTTCCGGCGCGGCAGGACTCCTGTTGCCGCCGCGCCAACCGAGGGCGGGTGAGGCGGCCTAGTCCGTTCTGCCCGAACGTAACAGCCGGTTGCGGCGCCCCATCGGTGGGTGGGCTTTGCGCCTTGAGACTTTCGTATTTTTGCGTGCGGAGCTGAGCCGGTAATCCCAAATGGGGAGCACGCCTCATTCCTCTTTTCCCATTGCACTTGTTTACTCGTGCTAAGGGGGGAGCTAGCCTAGGGACAGTCATCGCTTCCCCAACGAAAGTGCGAGCGCATACGCGGACGGTCCGATGAATCCGATCATCTGTGCGGCGATCAGGGGCCGCAATCATCTTGCATTCTCCTACGGTGGGCTGCGTTGCATCATTGAGCCGTACGCCTATGGAAAAGATCTTGGCGGCCACGATCTTTTGCGTGCGTACTGGACCGGCCCCAGCGGCGCCTCCCAGGAGCCCCGTGACTGGGGACTTTTCGATCTTTCGAAAATCCGCTCGCTGGCGCTCTTAAACACACAGTTTGCCCCGCGCCTCGCATCCTATGTGCGAGACGACCCGGCGCTCGATGCTTTGATCTATTGCCAGATCTGAGCCGACATCTCCAGTAGTTGCAGCCTATTTGGCCATCGACTGCGCCGCGGCCCGTCCACGGCTGATGCTGCCCGAAGTTCCCGAATATGCGAGGCGCCATTCGCACGAGCGCCAACGCCTAAGCCCTTGATTTTCTTGACGGCTGATGTCAATTGTGTCTATAATCGCCGGTTTACATCCTTGCCGCACCAGGTATGCATCCTGGGCGGCTGACCAATCCATAAGGAGAATGCATGCGTCACTATGAAATCGTCCTGATCATCCATCCCGATCAGAGCGAGCAGGTACCAGCCATGATCGAGCGCTATAAGACGCTCGTCACCGGAAAAAACGGGCACGTCCATCGAGTCGAAGACTGGGGGCGTCGGCAATTGGCCTACCAGATCCAGAAAATCGCCAAGGCCCACTATGTCTGTCTGAACATCGAGATCGACCAGGAAACGCTCGATGAACTCGAACATGGCTTCAAGTTCAACGATGCGGTCCTACGCCATCTCACCGTGCAGCAGAAGAAGGCGCATACGGCGCCTTCGCCAATGATGAAGGAAGTGGCCAAGGAAGAGGCGCGTAAAGCCGCCACGTCCGAGGCACCGGCCGCTTAGAGAAAGCTCGAGCGGGCATTGCCGGTAGCGTGTGAACCAGCTTCAGTTGAGCGCGAAGATCATCGAGCGTCAGGTGTTGCGCTACACACCGGCCGGCATCCCAGTCGCGGAATGCGTGCTTCAGCACCAATCCGCACAGATCGAGGCGCAGCAGGCGCGCCAGGTGGAACTCGAGATCAGGGGCATGGCGATCGGTTCGATCGCCGCCTCGTTGAATCAGGCTCCACTCGGACGGCGACACCGGTTTGTCGGATTTTTGGCGAAGAGAAGTCGCAATAGCCGGAGCTTCGTCTATCACATCACCGCATTTGAATTGGAAAACGAGGACTGAACATGCCACCACCAAGAAGATTTGGTAATAAGGACAAGACCAAGCGCCCACAGCAGAATCCTCTGTTCAAGCGCAAGAAGTTTTGTCGGTTTACAGCTGCAGGCGTCGAACAAATCGACTACAAGGATGTCGAGACCCTAAAGGACTTCATCCAAGAAAACGGCAAAATCATGCCGGCTCGCCTTACGGGCACGAAAGCCCATTACCAGCGCCAGCTCGATACGGCCATCAAGCGCGCGCGCTACCTTGCGCTCTTGCCGTATACCGATCTGCACGGTTGATCGACGACGGGAGAAATCAATGCAAATCATTCTGCTCGAGAAAGTCGTCAACCTCGGAAACCTGGGCGATGTGGTCAAAGTCAAGGACGGGTATGCGCGCAATTTCCTGATTCCCCAACGCAAGGCTCGTCGTGCTACAGAGGCGAATATCGCCGAATTTGCCGCCCGTCGCGCCGAGCTTGAGAAGATCGCCGCCGAGAAGCTCGCGGCCGCGCACGCCGTGGGCGAAAAGTTGAGCGGCTATGCACTCCAGATTCCGGCCAAGGCCGGGGTCGACGGACGACTCTTCGGGTCGGTCACCAATTTCGACATTGCCGAGGAACTGGGTAAGAAGGGTTTTGTGGTCGAGAAGTCGCAAATCCGATTGCCCGAAGGTCCGTTGAAAACGGTCGGAGATCATCCGGTCTCGGTGGCGCTCCACACCGACGTTGTCGTAGAGATCGGAGTGTCAGTGGTACCTGACGCGACGTAAACTTTAGTTGATGTTCTAGGACACAAGGCCAGCCTATGAGCTGGCCTTTTTCTTTAGCGCGCTCTTTCGTAACGTCAGAAACAGGCCTTCTCTCCGACGGCCACATTCAATGCGCTTTCTTCCACAGGTTATCCTCCGGTTGTCCCCATTGTTTTGCACAGCCCGTGCGTTCCGCCTGGGCTATAGTGGGCGGACTCATGAATACCCCAATCCCACTTCGGGGCGATCGCTCAGCCGGTCGCGACGCAGAGCTCGAGGCGCTGCGTGTCCCTCCCCATTCGATCGAGGCCGAACAATCAGTTTTGGGCGGTCTACTCCTCGACAACCAGGCCTTCGACAAGATTGCCGACTGTCTGCGCGAGGAGGATTTTTACCGCTACGACCACCGTCTGATCTACCAGCACGTGCAACGACTCATCGAGCGCGCGCATCCGGCTGATGTCATTACGGTCTTCGAATCGCTGTCGTCGACCGGCAAGGCCGACGAGGTGGGCGGGCTACCCTACCTGAACGACTTGGCGCAGAGCACGCCGTCTGCGGCGAACATACGGCGTTATGCCGAGATCGTGCGTGACCGCGCGATCCTCAGGCGTCTCGTCTCCATCGCCGACGAGATTGCCGAATCGGCGTTTAACACCCAGGGCAAAGAGACCAGTACGCTCCTCGATGAGGCCGAATCCAAAGTCTTCTCGATCGCTGAAGAGGGGGCGCGGGGATCACAGGGTTTCGTTGAGATTCAGCCGCTGCTCACACAAGTCGTCGAGCGCATCGACGAGCTTTATCATCGCGAAAATCCGAACGACATCACGGGCGTACCCAGTGGCTTTTCGGATCTGGATAGCAAGACCTCGGGACTGCAACCGGGCGATCTGATCATCGTTGCGGGCCGACCCTCGATGGGAAAGACGGCCTTCGCATTGAACATCGGCGAATTCGTCGCTATCGAACACGGCCTGCCGGTGGCGGTTTTCTCGATGGAAATGGGTGGCACGCAGCTGGCCATGCGGATGCTAGGCTCAGTGGGGCGGCTTGATCAGCACAAGGTGCGCACCGGCCGGCTCGCTGAAGACGACTGGCCACGTCTGACCCACGCCATTCAAAAAATGCAGGACGCGCAGCTCTACATCGACGAGACGCCAGCATTGAACAGCCTGGAATTGCGTGCCCGGGCGCGTCGGCTTTCGCGTCAGTGTGGCAAGCTGGGCCTCATCATCGTCGATTATCTGCAGCTCATGTCATCCAACCGCGCCGGGGAGAATCGCGCGACGGAGATTTCCGAGATCTCCCGGTCTCTCAAAGCGCTGGCCAAAGAGCTTAACGTTCCCGTTATCGCGCTCTCGCAGCTCAATCGCAGTTTGGAGCAGCGGCCCAATAAGCGTCCCGTCATGAGCGATCTTCGCGAATGTGTCACGGGCGATACCCTGGTCAATCTGACCGACGGCCGGCGGGTTCCGATTCGAGACCTGGTGGGAGAGCAACCCGACGTCTGGGCGGTCAACCACCGAGGCGAGTTAGTCGCGGCGCGCTCGGACAAGGTGTGGCGTGTAGGGACAAGGAATATCTTTCGCGTCTCGCTCGCCAGTGGCCGTACGATCCGGGCTACCGGCGAGCATCGGCTACTGTCTGACCGGGGCTGGGCGAAAATCCAGGAGTTGCGCCAAGGAGTCCGGATCGGCCTAGCCCGCAGGATCCCGGCTCCCGAGGAAACCGAAGTCTGGACGGAGCACGCCTTGACAGCGCTCGGACATCTCATGGCCGCGGGCTTGCACCAGCATCATCAGCCCATCCGCTACTCCAGCACGAACGCAGCCAATTGCCGTGCGCTAAGCGAAGCCGTAGCTGCCTTCGGTTCGACTTGCAAGACGCAAAGCGCGGGTGATCGACACCAGGTCCTCATCACGGGAAATGGGTCGCGTTGGCATCCCGCTGGGATCAAGCAATGGCTAAGAAATCTGGGCGTGCTTGGTCAACGCCCCCACGAGAAGGAACTGCCGCGCCAGGTTTTCCGGCTGACCAATGACCAAATCGCTCGCCTCGTCGGCCACCTCTGGGCCGCCGGCGGGACCGTGGGGCTACGGGACGCCTCGGGTCAAAACGGACTACGAATCTCATTTTCTTGCTACAGCCTGCCTCTCGCGCGCGATGTTGGGGCGCTGCTGATGCGACTGGGAATACTGGCCCGGCTAACGACGGTCGTCGACACGCACGGGCGCGCCGTGCACGTGGTCGATGTCCAAAGCGATGCGGCCCAGCATCTGTTCCTCGAGAGGGTTGCCCGCGTTGCAGCGCTGTCGGAATCCTCGATGACCCAATCGGGCGCGGCCTTGGAATCCGATCCGCATCCGCGATCGCCATGGCGCGATTCGATCTCCCAGGCAAGCCAGGGAAAGTCAATGCGAGCAGGCGCTGCCTCGGCCCGGGCGCACGCGAGGGACTTCGCACCGCAGGCCGAAAGTGAGATCGAATCTGAAGCCGCGCTAGAGGGCTTGCATTGGGATCCTGTGGTCCGCATCGATCCGGCCGGCGAGGAAGAGGTGTACGACTTAACCGTGCCGGGCCTTCAGTCGTGGCTGGCCGACGGCGTCGTAAGTCATAACTCTGGTGCGATCGAGCAGGATGCAGATGTCATCTTGTTCATCTATCGGGATGAGGTCTACAACCCCGACTCGCAGGACAAGGGAACGGCCGAGATCATCATTGGCAAGCAGCGCAACGGACCCATCGGATCACTTCGCCTGACCTTCATCGGTGCCCACACCAAATTCGAAAACTTTACCCCCGGCGGTGGCACGTCCTACTGAATCGGCATGACGGCCGTCCGGATGTGCGGGATTTCATTGACCCGTTCGCCACATCCTGATACGAATAAGGGGAATCGAAAAACGACGCGCGTCCCGCGTCTGCTAAGAAGGCACGCCATCGCGCAGGTCCACGCCCACCGATGCGTTGAGTGGAGGAAAGATGGTCCAGTGGATCAGGCAGGCTAGCTATTGCGTCTTGGGTTGTGCACTGCTGTGCGCGTTTGCGGTACTTGCTCAAACGCCGCCCGCAGGCCAGGCCGCCGGCGCGAGTGGGACCAGTGCGACTACCGGTAGTCCCCAGCAGGGCGCTGCGACTGGCGCCGCATCGGGAAGTGCGTCGAGCGCCGACGGCCAGGGTGCAACGCAGCGCAATCCCGCAGCTAAGGTGAATCTCGTTGATGGGCAAGTCCACATCATTGGACCCGACAAAGTCTCGCGCCAGTCTGTGGCTGGTGAGCAACTCTATGAAGGCGATGCGATCGTGACCGGCGACAACGCTGAGATTCACCTCGACATGGCTGACGGCGGTTTCATTGCGGTGCGGCCCAACACCCAGTTACGCATCGCCAAGTATCAGGCCAACGGCGATGAGAGTGACGTCAGCGTCATCGGACTTCTGAAAGGGAGCATGCGCTCCATCACGGGGTGGATCGGTAAGACCTACCCGCGCAAGTACTCGGTGGTCACGCCCAGCGCGACCATCGGCGTGCGCGGCACGGACCATGAGCCGGCTTATGTTCCCGAGGGCACCGCAGGTGTGGATGCCGGGACCTATGACAACGTCCACGAAGGTTCTACGACCATTGGAAACAGTCATGGAACGGTCGAAGTCTCTCCGGGCAAAGCCGGTTTCGTCGATCACCGGGGGCTGGCTCAGCCTCGGGTCCTCGACAAGGTCCCTGCGTTTTTTCAGGTACCGCGCAAGCACGATGCGGTTTTCGTGGGTAAGAGCCAGCGCATCGCCGCTGGACTCGAACAACGCCGTGTCGAGCGGGTCCAACAGCACACCCAAGAACTCAAGCGCGGGGGCCCTGCCGCCGCCCATCCCAATGCCTCGCAACGAGAAACGCGTGAGACTGCGCGACCGGGCGTGGCACAAAATCAAAAGGAAAAAGCGCAGGTCAATGCCGCTGCCAACAAGAACGCGGCCCCTGCGCAGAAGGCTCCCGCACAACAGGGCTCGTTCCTGCAGCACCTGTTGCAACGTCCCCAGGCTGGAGCCCCGGCCCAGAACGCGCAGCATCCGGCCGTTCCGGCCAAACCGGTGCCCAAGGTGCCTCCCAAGAAGACCAACAACAACTAAGCCTATGCGTCCGCGACGGCGGGGCCGGGCGCGGCGGGAGCGCTACGGTCAGCCCTGCATCAGCCGCCGATGTAGGACATCTCGACCTTTTTCAGGCCCTCGGTGTGTTCGCTACGGATTTCCGAGTAGCGGTCGGTGCGATTGGTCCAGACTGCTGCGATCAGATCGGAGAGCGTAGCGTCAGCCGAACCATCGCGTAGCGCAGCGCGCAGATCGGTGCCCTCGCTGGAAAAAAGGCAGGTGAAAAGCCGGCCCTCGGTGGACAGGCGGGCCCGGCTACAAGAATGACAGAATGCCTGTGTCACGCTCGAGATCACGCCCAACTCAGCCTTGCCATCGGTGTAACGCCAGCGTTGCGCAACCTCGCCGGGATAGTTTGCCTCGATGGGTACAAGCGGGTGGTGGGCTTGGATTCGGGCAATCACCTCGGCGCTGGGTACCACGTCGTCGAGGCACCAGCCGTTGGAATTGCCCACGTCCATGTATTCAATGAACCGCAGCACCTGACCCGCTTGCCTGAAGTAGCGCGCCATGGGAACGATCTCTTGATCGTTGACGCCACGCTTGACGACCATGTTGATCTTCACCGGGCTAAGTCCGGCGCGCTCGGCGGCTTCGATGCCCTCTAGGACATCGCGAACCGGAAAATCGGCGTCATTCATCCGCTGGAAGATCGCTTCGTCGAGGGCATCAAGGCTGACCGTGACGCGCTTTAAGCCCGCGTCCTTTAATGTCTGGGCCTTGCGCGCAAGCAAAGAGCCATTGGTCGTCAGCGTAATGTCTAACTCCCCCCCGTTGGGAGTCCGAAGCTCGGCTAGCATGGAGACTAGTTGTTCGAGCCCCTTGCGCAAGAGCGGCTCACCCCCCGTGAGTCGAATCTTTTCCACCCCATGTGCCACAAATATCCGGGTTAGTCGCGTCAGTTCTTCGAAGGTCAGCAACGCCGAGTGGGGTGCAAACGGATAATCTTTGTCGAACACGTCCCGCGGCATGCAGTAGATGCAGCGGAAATTGCATCGATCGGTCACGGAGATGCGCAAGTCGCGCAGCGGCCGCCCACGGGTGTCCGTAAGCAATCCCGTAGGCACGTGCTGCTCTGCGTCGGGTCGACGCGGTTTAAGCGTCGGGCGACGGAAATCGGCAATGGGTACAACGCGATGACTCATGGCATTCTTTAAGGGTGGTTCTCTTGCATCATAGCGCGCCGAGGATTCCGTTGCAGCGTTTGGCTAACCACATCGATGCTATCGATAAGCCCTCTCGCGCAGCCAGCGCGTCGCGATCCATTTCTCTCCCTCGAGCACTGGCGTTCCGGCATGCAGCGTGCGCGTGTCGGGATGAGGCCTCTCATAGGAGAAAAACACGGCGTTTCCCTTGACGGCCGCAATCTCGATGCCCAGGTCCGGGAAAAGCGTCGCGCCGCCGCGCTGCGGATCGTTCAGGTAGATGATGAGCGTAGCGACCCTCTGGCCGCCTTGGGCGGTCAATTTACTGGTACCGGGGTCGCTTGGGTCAAAGTAGTCATAGTGCGGTTGGTATTCGGCGCCGATGCCGTAGTGCAGAATTTGGAGAGGTTCTCCGTATTCCATTGGCCACGCCGTCAGTGCGGCAATCCGCCGATTGATGCGCAGCAATAGCTCCGACTCCGAATGATTGAAGTAGGTCCCCTCGCTGGTCCGCGCGGCATTGAGTTCGGTGCCTCCGCTGGCCCGATCGACGGTTCGGGAGCGCTCTAGTTTTGGCTTGGACTCCTGGATGAGCGCATCGCACTCCTCGTCCGAGAGCACGCTCCCCAAGACCAAGACCTCGGGCCGCGTCAGGCGCATGAGTACCTTTACATCGCGACCTTCGGCCTGCAGGATATGGGTTCCCTTGGCCAGAGCTTCACCCAGGGGTCGGGGTGTGCCGCGGCTCTCGAGGTTCCCTGTAGCCGTTGGGGAGTCGCCCGCATCGCGCGGCGCCTGCGACAGGGCGCTACGCGCAAATTGCTCGTCGTGCCCAACGGTCACAAGCGCCTGCACCATGTCTTCCGGATTGCAGCCGCGCGCGAGCTGCTCCGTGATCCAGTGGCTAAGCTCCGGTGTCAGGCGCACGGCAAAACCAATTCCTCAGTGCTTGCGAGTCTCGATTTGAACCAGCGGTTCCGATGAGACCGGGGGCAAGGACTTACGATAACGCGGGACGCGAACCTGAGGAGGAGTCGCGGCAAGGGCACGCTGGCGGGCGAATTCGAGCTTGGCCTCATCGGTTTGGACGAGCTCCAGACCTGCAGCCTGTAGGACCGAAGAAAGCTGATCCAGCGATGCCACGGCAGGAGGAAGCGGGCCATTTCCGCCCCAACTCCCGGGTCGTGCCGGCTCCTTGGGCTCGGTCGCGGTCTTGACATCCTCCGGTGCGCTGCCGAAACCGGAAGGGAGCAAATCCGGATCGGTCGGGAGGGCGGCCTCCTGACCCAGCGCAGGCTCCGGTGGGGCACTCCATGTATCGCGCTCCGGCGCCGGTGTCGCAAGAAGCTCGGGCACCGCTGTCTCGCTTGCCTCGGGAGGCTGGGCGGCGGGTTCGGGGACCTCGTGCACGACCGGTTCGGTCGTCTCGCTCGCCGCGTGGGTACCGGCGATGAGCGGCGTGATCGCAAAGGAGCTCACGTCGCCGAAGTTGGAATGGGGTTCCGAGTCATCGTCAAATTTCGCATGGCCGATGGCTTCGTCTGCGGCGTCTTCGCGAGCAGCAAACGGAATGGTGTCGGGAAATTCGGAGAGGGTTCCGTCCTCGTCGCCCAATTCGTCGCCCGCGCTGCCCGCAGCCGGCCCTGCATCCCGCTCGCGTCGATTCCGGTTTCGTCCACCGCGTCTGCGTCGTCGTCCGCTATTCGTCCCGCCCGGGCCGCCGGACTTTTCCGCTCCCGATTCGCCCGGCCCCGCGGTGCTTTCCTGCGGAATCGTATTGGCGGTCAAAAGATCCTGTTCGACGCTCTCGCTGGGTGGGGGCTGCACTTTGGGACGCGGCTCTCCCCGATCGCGGCGACGTTCGCCTCGATCCGGACGTTCGCCGCGATCCGCCTTCGCCGTTGCGGCGGCATCGGTGCTGGCAGAGGCTTCCTGGCGACCGCCACGCGTACGGTCGGCACGGGAATCCGGTGCGTCCGGACTGGCGGCTCCAGTACGGCCGCTACGATCTGCTCGCTCCTGCGAATCGCCGTTGCGCTCCTGACGGGAGCGATTTCCGCGTTGGCCGCGGCCTCCCGAACCACCACGCGATCCGGCCTCTCTCTGGCCGGCCTCTCGGTGGGGGCCGCGAGCACGTGGCGCGACTTCGACGGGCGTGGTGAGAAGGGGGGTTGTAATCGGTGCCGGTGGCGGGCTTCGGAACCAGCCCAGGATGCGTGCGATGATGCCCGTCGACTCGTACGCCGGCTGCACCGTAGACGCAGCCACGGGGGTTTCGCTTCGCTCGAGCGCTCTTTCGGCGACCGGTGCGGGCTGATCGGGCGTAACGCCCTTGACCATTGCCTCCTGACGCGGTTTGGCGGCCTCTTCGCGCTTGCGCGTATAGGCTTGTTCTGCAGGTTCTTCCACCATCGCGTAGCTGGCCGCGGTTTCCTCCAATCGGGGATCGTCGTGCTTTAGCCGCTCCAGGGTGTAGTGGGGGGTCTCGATGTGCTTGTTGGGAATCAGGATGACATTGACCTTCAGGCGCGCCTCGATCTTCGCGATGTCGGTGCGTTTCTCGTTCAATAGGAAAGTCGCCACTTCGACTGGTACGTGCGTATGCACCGAGGCCGTGTTCTCCTTCATCGCTTCTTCTTGAATGATGCGCAGAACATGCAACGCCGAGGATTCCGTGTCGCGAATATGTCCGGTGCCGTTGCAGCGCGGACAAACCACATGACTGCCCTCCGACAGAGAGGGTCGCAGACGCTGGCGTGACAGTTCCATCAGTCCGAAACGGGAGATCTTGCCCATCTGGACGCGGGCGCGGTCGTAATAGAGCGCATCCTTTAGGCGCTGCTCGACTTCCCTTTGGTTCTTGGCCGATTCCATGTCAATGAAGTCGATCACGATCAGCCCGCCCAGGTCGCGTAGGCGCATCTGGCGCGCCACTTCGTCGGCGGCCTCGAGATTGGTCCGCAAGGCGGTCTCTTCGATGTCGCCGCCGCGCGTCGCCCGCGCTGAATTGACGTCCACCGAGACCAACGCTTCGGTGTGGTCGATCACGATCGCCCCTCCGGAGGGCAGCGGCACCGTACGCGAATGTGCGGTCTCGATCTGGTGCTCGATCTGGAAGCGGGAGAACAAGGGAACATCGTCGCGATAGCGCTTCACGCGACCTACCATGTCCGGCATCACGTGCGCCATAAACTGGCGCGCCTGCTCATAAATATCGTCCGTATCGATCAGGATCTCACCGATATCCGGATGGAAATAATCTCGGATCGCGCGGATGACAAGGCTCGATTCCTGATAGATCAGAAAGGCGCCCGAGGCGGAATTGCCCGCCCCCTCGATGGCGCGCCAGAGTTGCATGAGGTAATTCAGATCCCATTGCAGTTCAGTGGCATTGCGACCGATTCCGGCCGTGCGCGCGATGATGCTCATCCCCGGTGGCAGTTCCAGCTGGTCCATCGTGTCGCGCAGTTCCTGGCGGTCCTCGCCCTCGACGCGGCGCGAAACGCCGCCGCCGCGCGGATTATTGGGCATGAGGACCAGATAACGTCCCGCAAGCGATATGAAGGTGGTCAGCGCTGCGCCTTTGCTACCTCGTTCCTCCTTCTCCACCTGGACGAAGAGTTCCTGGCCCTCCTTGACGGCATCCTGGATGCGCGCGGATCGCACTTCTACTCCCTCTCGGAAGTACTGCCGGGAGATGTCCTTGAACGGCAGAAAACCATGCCGCTCTTCGCCGTAGTTGACGAAACACGCCTCAAGGCTGGGTTCGACGCGAGTGATGACGCCCTTGTAGATATTGGATTTGCGCTGTTCTCGGCCAGCTGCTTCTATATCAATGTCGATCAGCTTTTGACCGTCGACGATCGCGACGCGCAACTCTTCGGCGTGCGTCGCGTTGAACAACATGCGCTTCATGTTTACTCCTAGGCCGGGGTGCTCGCGCACGACCGGACCACTTTGTTGTTATCGAAACGCGAGAGAAGGAGACTGGCGAGAATTGCCGCTATGCAACGCGTACTCGATTGCGTTGCATGGGCTGGGAAGACACTGGTCCGGAACACTTCGACGCACGCAAACGAGGCTGCCGTGCCGTGCGCTGGCGCGCGCCACTGCAATACCATCGACATCGTGCCATGCGAAGATCAGTCCGAGCGGGATTCCGGTTGGGGCATCGTCAGGTGTCAACCTACGGAGGCGTCGTCATGGTGACGCCTTCGAATTCGTTTTGTTGCCATTCATCTTTCTGCTCTGGTCGTCCTTCCGCCGGGCCTGCGCCAAGGCGCCGCTACAGCGGATCGAACCACCATTCGCGTGTGTTCCTTACGCTGAACATCTAAAGCGGCGTGTAGAATTGACAGCGATCCCGCACGCAACCATTCAGATCGAACAACGCTTCGATTCCGACCAGCGCGCGCGTCGCAGGCACGAAGGTCTTCTGCGACTGGCGCGGATCTGAGTCGGGATTGTTCTGATCTGTCACAAATTATATTGCATTATGAATGACTTAGGGGAAAGAGCTCCGGCGAAGGTCGAAGCATCGCGGGTGCGCTTTTTCCGCGTGGGCATCGAGGAGGCCGGTCAACGCATCGACAACTTCCTCTTGCGGCTCGCAAAGGGGGTGCCCAAGAGCCATGTCTACCGCGTCATCCGTGGCGGTGAAGTCCGGGTGAACAAGAAGCGGGTTGAAGCCGCCTATCGCCTTGTCCAGGGCGACGAAATCCGGCTTCCACCGATGCGCACGAGCCTCGAGGTCCCCAAAGTGGTCCGGGCGGCGGAATTTGCGATCCTGCTCGAAGATGAGCATCTGCTCGTCCTCGACAAACCGGCCGGCGTTGCGGTTCACGGCGGCAGCGGCGTGTCTTTCGGAGTCATCGAACAACTCCGCGCGGCCCGGCCGAAGGCACCGTTCCTTGAACTCGCACACCGGCTTGACCGGGAAACCTCGGGTATTCTCGTTTTGGCCAAGAAACGCACGGCCCTGCTCGCCGTGCATGAACAGATCCGGCAAGGGGCTATGGACAAGCATTATCTGGCCTTGGTCTGGGGCGCCTGGCCCAACGCGCGCCAACACGTGAAGGCCCCTCTGATGAAGTATCTGCTGGCCGATGGCGAGCGACGCGTTCGTGTCGATCCAGAAGGAGTTCCCGCGCATACCATCGTGATGCTGCGCGAACAACTCGACGGAGCGGCTTTGCTGGATGTCGAGTTGAAGACGGGCAGGACCCACCAGATTCGGGTGCATCTGTCCCATCTCGGATTTCCCATTGCCGGTGACGAGAAATACGGCAACTACGGTTTGAATCGTCAACATGCCCGCGGTACGGGAAAGCCGACCCTCAAACGCATGTTCTTGCATGCGTGGCGAATCGGTCTGCGTCATCCGGCCACCGGTGCCCCGCTTGAATTGGAGGCGCCCCTTCCGCAAGAATGCGAGCAGTATCTGGAAGCGTTGCGCCATGCCCATGCGATTTGAGCTGGTCGTCTTCGACTGGGATGGAACCCTCATGGATTCCACGGCGACGATCGCCTCGAGCATTCAACGGGCATGTCAGGACCTGGGATTGCCCGTGCCGTCCGACGCTGCGGCCCAGCATGTGATCGGTCTTGGCCTCACTGATGCATTGAGCTATGCGGTGCCTGAGCTGCGCGCCGATATGGTGCCGCAGATGGTGGCGCGTTATCGTTACCACTACCTCTCGCGCGACGGCGTGCTGAGTCTGTTTCCAGGCGCACGCTTGATGCTCGACGAACTCAAGGCGAAGGGGCATCGGCTGGCTGTGGCCACGGGAAAAAATCGAGTCGGTCTAGACCGTGCGCTCGCCCAGTGCGATCTGGGCAATTTCTTCGACGCGACCCGAACTGCCGATGAGAGCGCACCCAAGCCGGACCCGAGAATGCTGCTGGATTTGACCGAGGCGCTAGAGGTCGCGGCTGAGCACACTCTCATGGTGGGCGATACCACGCACGATCTGACGATGGCCCGTAACGCTCAGACGGCAGGCGTGGCCGTCAGCTACGGAGCGCACCCTGCCGAGCAGCTATTTGCGTTGTCGCCTCTTGCGGTGCTCGACTCACCGGCCCGACTTCGCGACTGGCTCATCCAGCATGCTTGAATCCTCGGCGCAGCGCCCGCAGTCAGAAGCCGGACGTGTCCTCGTGTGCACCAGCGGCGAACTCGCCGAAAGAGGGCGCGGAGTCCGCTTCGCCGTTGCCTCACGGACCGGGCGACCCAATCAAAGACTCACTGGATTTGTGGTCCGCTTCCAAGGTTCGGTCCATGGTTATCTGAACCAATGCGCCCATGTCGCCACCGAGTTGGACTGGCGAGAAGGCGAGTTTTTTGATCATTCAGGGTTATACTTGATCTGCGCGACCCACGGCGCCGTCTACGAGCCGGAGAGCGGTCACTGCGTCGGCGGACCCTGTCGCGGCGCGCGTTTGCAGGCGCTCTGTGTTCTCGAACACGACGGGATGGTCTACTGGCTGCCCGATGATGCGTTTATTGCCCCCCCTTGATCCGGTCGTGACACCGAACTATGCCCGAAGAAAATACCATCCCTGGATTCAGCGATCCAGACCGTCAAAAAGAACCCCGTTTCTCCCCTGACGTTCCCCCAACCGAACGAGCGCAGGGAGCGCAGCCCTGGGAGCGCAGCGTCCTCGAGGAGCTCGCCTTCGGGTCATTACGGGAAAGGCGCAGCGCCCGCCGTTGGGGCATCTTCTTTAAGAGCGTGACGCTGTTCTACGTAACGCTCGTACTACTTTATCTCGGGAGCCTGGTCATCAAGGGAAGCGAGGCCGATTTGGGCTCGCGCCATACCGCCTTGGTGAGCATGGAAGGTGTGATCGATACGACCGGACAGGCGTCCGCAGAAAAGGTCAATGGCGCGCTTCAGACCGCCTTTCACGATTCGGGAACGGCCGGGGTGATCCTGCGCATCAATAGTCCGGGTGGAAGCCCCGTTCAGGCGGGCATGATCTACGACGAGATCAAGCGCTTGCGCGGCGAATATCCTAATAAGCCGCTGTACGTGGTGGTCGAAGAAATCTGTGCCTCGGGCGGCTACTATACGGCCGCTGCCGCCGACGAGATTTTTGTGGACAAGGCGAGCATCGTGGGCTCGATCGGCGTTCTCATGGACGGTTTCGGCTTTACCGGAACGATGGAAAAAGTCGGGGTCGAGCGGCGTCTTATGACCGCTGGCAAGAACAAGGGCATCGGCGATCCGTTCTCGCCCATGACCGAGGAGCAGAAGGCGCACCTGCAGGGCATGCTCGACGAGATCCACGAGCAATTCATCAAGGTGGTGCGCGATGGCCGCGGCAAGCGCCTGAAGGAGACGCCGGACCTGTTCTCGGGCCTGTTTTGGAGTGGCGCAAAAAGTATCGAGCTCGGTCTTGCCGACGGCTACGGTACGGTCGACAGCGTCGCGCGCGATGTCATCAAGGCCCAGGATGTGGTCGATTACACCGAAAAAGAGAGCCTGCCAGAGCGCGTGGCCCGGCGCATTGGCAGTTCTTTCGCCGGAAGCCTGGCGCGCGCGCTGACAACCCCACTGGGTTGGCGCTAGGCTTGGAAAAGGAAGATCGCGGGACGGCGATGCAAGTCTATCTCTGCAGCGCGCCACTGGCGGGCGGTGCGGGTCATGATGAGTTCGGAGTCGAGCGAGAGATCGCAGGCCACGCACACGCGGGTCTGCGCTGCCAAGTGTTGCGAGAGAGCGGAAAGCAATACTGTATTCCGATAGGGCGTCTCGATGACGATCTGGGTTTGCCCTTCCTGCCGCGATCTCGCCTCGAGCGCCACCAGACGTTTGCGCCGCTCCTCGGCGTCCGTCGACAAGTAGCCTTCAAAGGCGAAGCGCTGGCCGTTTAAGCCGCTCGCCATAAGTGCAAGCAGGATCGAAGAGGCGCCCACGAGCGGTCGCACTCTGATTTCTTCGGCATGCGCAAGCGCAACCAGACCGGCTCCTGGATCAGCTACGGCCGGGCATCCGGCCTCGGACAGAAGGCCCGCGGAGCGCCCATTGCGCAAGGGCGCGAGAAGCTCGGGCCAGACTAAGGCAGGAGTCGTGACATGCAACTCGCGCATTTCGATGTCCTGTAGCGCTTTTTGCAGGGGCACGACCCCGTGGACCTTCTTCAGAAAGGCGCGCGCCGATTTCGCGTTTTCGACGATGTAGTAGTCGAGACTGGCAGCCACCTTGCATACGCCCATCGGAACGACAGCATCGAGGGCGCCCTCGCCCAGAGTGGAGGGCACTAGATAGAGCGTTCCCTTCATGCAAGAGGGCGCTTCTGCGCGCTCGAGAGCAGGGGATAATTCAAGGTGCGCAGCATCGTCGCCACGCGGATCAAGGGAAGGCCAACCAGTGCTGTCGGATCGTCACTTTCGATCTTTTCTAGTAGAGCGATTCCCAAAGACTCGGACTTAGCGCTACCTGCGCAGTCGTAGGGCTGTTCCCGTTGAAGGTAGTTCTCGAGTTCGGCAGGGGTCAATTGGCGAAAGCGCACCGTCACCTCGGCCACATCTTCCAATATCCTGCCTTCTCGGGTATCGATGATGCACACGGCTGAGTAGAAACGAACTGTCTCCCCCTGGAACTGCTCCAGCTGCGCGAGTGCACGGGCGTGATTGCCGGGCTTGCCGATGTGTTGGCCGCGCCAGCTGGCCACCTGATCCGATCCAATGACGAGCGCATCGGCATGTTGGCTCGCGACGGCCTGCGCTTTCTGCCTGGCGAGCCGGATCGCGGTGTCCCGTGCGCTCTCCCCCGGGAGCGCCGTTTCATCGACTTCCGGGGTTTGCCATTCGAAGGGCAAGCCCAGACGCGCGAGCAGTTCACGCCGGTAGACCGAGCTTGAGGCGAGAATCACGCTGGACTGCGAGGTATCGGACATAACATTTTGACAAATAAGGACATTTATGTGATTATCGCAGGCTTTTCGGCGTCTTTGGACGGGGCCCTAAACCGAGGGCGCTCTGACCCCAGCGATACCGGTCAGAGGTGGCTTTCGGGGTGACTTCCCAAGCTCGAGGTGGCGTGCGCGGACATTGTGTGATTCGATCAACGCCCGCCGGCGCAGTCGCCCCCAAGAGAGGCGTGTCCAAGAGGGGCGCCCCTGAGTCACGCTCTAGACAGCAAAGGTCTTGCGCGCGAGATCATGATTATCGATGTGTTCGAGTTTTCGCGCAGGGCCGAGGAAGCGAGCGGTGTGGTCGCGGTCCGGGACCTCAAGCGTATGGAAGTAGTGGAACAGGGCGACCAGTTGCAGTGGCGGCTGGCCGGAACGACGGACGAGCGTGGGCGTCCTTTCATTGATTTGGAAGTCGCCGGTCCCGTGCACATGGTCTGTCAGCGTTGTTTGCAGCCTGTCGAGATCGAAGTGGACGTCGGGGCGCGTTTTTTGGTCGCCCGAAGCGATGCAGAGGCCGACGCCGTCCCGCTGGATGAAGACGGCTACGACGTGGTCGTGGGCACGGCTGCATTTGACGTGACGGTGTTGGTGGAAGATGAGGTGATCCTCTCCTTGCCGCTGGTTCCGAAGCACGTAGTCTGTCCGCAGCCGCTGGGTGCGCCCGGGGGTGCGAGGACGAGCGAATCGCCGTTTGCCGTGCTCGATGAGATGAGAAAGGATCGTAAGCCGTAGGGCGGGGAGCCACGCGGTTCGCGTGGTAAAATTCGACATGAAAGACTGAAGGAGTCAACATGGCTGTTCAACAAAACAAGAAGTCACCGTCCAAGCGCGGTATGCATCGGGCCCATGACTTCCTAACCAATCCGCCACTGGCAACCGAGCCCACGACTGGCGAGACGCATTTGCGCCACCATGTAAGCCCGAATGGTTTCTACCGTGGCAAGAAGGTCATCCAGACCAAGAACGACGAATAGACTTTGCGCCAACGCCCCCGTGCTGGCCATGACACGCGACTGGACAGGAATTCGTCGCTTTTCTAATTCTGCTGTGCAGGGGTTGAACGCGTCCCAGGTGTCGCTGGGCGATTGCTCCTTCTCCGTGCGGGACAGGGTGTGCAGGTCCCTATGACCATACGCGCCGGCGGGTTCCTCGCGTGACGCTCAGGCCATGACCACCCAGCTGGCGATTGATTGCATGGGCGGCGACCATGGTCTGACGACGACCGTCCCGGCAGCCTTTTCGTTTTTGCAGAGGGTCGCCGATGCTCGCCTGTTCCTGGTGGGCGACAGTGCCATGCTCTCTACCCACTTGAATCGCGCCCGGCCTGAATGGCGCGAACGCATCGAGATCGTGCATGCCTCCGAGGTGGTGGCCATGGACGATCCTGTGGAAGTTGCCCTGCGTAAGAAGAAGGACTCCTCGATGCGAGTGGCGGTCGGGCTCGTGAAGGACGGCCGGGCCGACGCCTGCGTGAGCGCCGGCAATACCGGCGCGCTGATGGCGATCTCGCGCTATTTGCTAAAAACTCTCGAGGGCATCGATCGGCCCGCGATCGCCATGGGTCTTCCGAACCAAAAAGGGGGCGTCACGACGATGCTTGACCTCGGGGCCAACGTCGATTGCCAACCAGAACACCTGCTGCAGTTCGCGGTGATGGGCAGCGCCCTTGCAGCAGCGGCCTACGA
This sequence comes from Burkholderiaceae bacterium, assembly GCA_049514215.1. Taxonomy (GTDB): domain Bacteria; phylum Pseudomonadota; class Gammaproteobacteria; order Burkholderiales; family Burkholderiaceae_D; genus BOG-994. The sequence goes on along the minus strand of JBEKVI010000011.1, from coordinate 42,335 downwards.
TCGCGACAACCCCACCGTGGGGTTGCTCAACATCGGAGAAGAAGTCATCAAGGGCAACGACACGGTCAAGCAGGCGGGCGAGTTGCTTCGCGCATCAGGACTGAATTTCTTCGGCAACGTCGAAGGCGATGACATTTTCAAGGGGACGGTGGACGTCGTAGTGTGCGACGGGTTCGTCGGAAACGTTCTTCTGAAGACTTCCGAGGGTATGGCGCAAATGCTGGGCGGTTTCATCAAGGAAGAATTCACGCGCAATCCTCTGACCTGGGCCGCATTCGTCGTCGCCTTGCCGGTGTTGAATCAGTTCCGCAAACGGGTCGACCATCGACGTTACAATGGAGCGGCGCTTCTCGGTTTGCGCGGGCTCGTGCTCAAGAGTCACGGCTCTGCCGACCCATTGGCTTTCGAGTGGGCGCTGCAACATGCCTATGACGCGGCGCGGCGTGATGTACTGTCGCGCATTCGTGCCGCGATGCAGTCTGTGCCATCACAAAGGTTGCGCGAAGCCCAGCCCATCGCCACTTCAGAACACGCTCCCGAATGACTCGCATCCATTCCCGAATTGTCGGCACCGGCAGCTATCTGCCCCCACGCCGTGTCACGAACTCGGAACTGACCGAACAACTGGCGGCACGCGGCATCGAAACCAGCGATGAGTGGATCCGTACGCGCAGCGGAATCGAAGCTCGGCACTACGCCGATGCGCAAACGACTTCCAGTGATCTCGCCGTGCTGGCTGCGGGGCCGGCATTGCAGGCTGCAGGGCGTCGACCCGAAGATATCGATCTGCTCATCGTGGCGACGTCCACTCCGGACATGGTCTTCCCGAGCACCGCATGTATCGTGCAACGTAAGCTGGGCATTGAGACGGGCTGTGCCGCCTTCGATGTACAGGCGGTTTGCAGCGGCTTTGTGTATGCCCTGGCCGTCGCCGATAACGCCATTCGCGCGGGCGAGGCGCGCCGCGCGCTCGTGATCGGCTCCGAAGTCTTCTCGCGGATCCTGAACTTTGACGACCGAACGACTTGCGTGCTTTTCGGAGACGGTGCCGGCGCGGTGGTGATGGAGGCGGGCGAACGCGCGGGCATTCTCTCTACCGTGTTGCACGCCGATGGTCGCTACGCAGACATTCTCTGTGTGCCCGGCAATGTCCATAGCGGTGCCATCGCCGGCAGCGCCTTCCTCTACATGGACGGACCGGCGGTGTTCAAGCTCGCCGTCAGTGTCTTGGAGAAGGTGGCCCACGAGGCGCTGGCCAAGGCCGATCAGAGCGCCGCGCAAGTGGATTGGCTCATTCCCCATCAGGCCAACATTAGGATCATGCACAGTACCTGCAAGAAACTGGGCCTGCCATTCGAGCGCATGATCGTGACCGTCGACCAGCACGGCAATACCTCGGCGGCCTCCATTCCGATGGCGTTGGACGAAGGCGTGCGCCAGGGTCGCATCCGCCCTGGGCAAAACGTGTTGATGGAGGGGGTCGGCGGCGGCTTCACCTGGGGGGCGGCGCTCGCTCGCATGTAGCGTCCTGCCCCTGCTTACTTCTCATACTGAGTATTGGCGTTCATGAAGTTTGCCTTCGTATTCCCGGGACAGGGCTCCCAATCGATCGGGATGCTCAATGCGTTTGCCCAAAATCGCGCGGTACAGGAGACTCTCGCGGAGGCGTCCGAGGTGCTCCACGAGGACATCGGTCGGCTCATCGCCGAAGGTCCCGGCGAAAAGCTCGGCCTGACCACCGTGACGCAGCCGGTCATGTTGACCGCCGATGTCGCCATCTGGCGCGCCTGGCGGGCGGCCGGGGGAGCGCCACCGGCGCTTGCGGCCGGACACAGTCTAGGCGAGTACGCCGCGCTAGTGGCAGCCGGCGTACTCAGTCTTTCCGAAGCGCTGCCGTTGGTGCGCTTTCGTGCGACGGCCATGCAGTCGGCCACGCCCGTGGGAGTGGGTAGCATGGCCGCTATTTTGGGTCTTCCGGCATCGGTCGTTGGGGAGATTTGCCGGGCGGTGGCCGAAGGTGAAGTAGTGGAGCCGGCGAATTTCAACGATCCGGCCCAAACTGTGATCTCCGGGCATACGTCCGCCGTCGAGAGAGCCTGTGCAGCCGCCAAGGATAATGGAGCCAAGCGGGCGGTACTGCTTGCGGTCTCGGCACCCTTTCACTGCTCCCTGATGCAACCGGCGGCCGAAGCGCTCCAGTCTTATCTGAAGGACAAGCCGTTTGCCACACCCCAGATCGACGTCTTGAACAACGTCGACGTTTCCATCAATCCTGTGCCCGATCTCATCAAGGATGCGCTCGTCCGGCAAGCCTGGCGAGCGGTACGTTGGGTGGAAATCATCGAGCGCATGCGTGCCGACGGTGTGACGCATGTCGTCGAGTGCGGACCGGGTAAAGTGCTTCTTGGGCTCACCAAGCGAATTGATCGCGAAGCCTTTGGGGCTGCCATCGTAGATCCTGAATCGCTGGCCCAAATCTTGGAGATGACGCAATGCCGGTAGAACAGGCCGTCGCGCTTGTTACGGGTGCCTCACGCGGAATCGGACGCAGCATCGCCTTGCGTCTGGCCGCCGAGGGCGCGCGCGTGATTGGAACAGCCACAACCGAAAGCGGCGCCCAGGCCATTGGCGTGGCGCTCGCCGCGCAAGGCGGAATTGGCAAGGTACTCGATGTGAACGACGCGACCGCGGTCGAAAATCTCGTCGCCGAGATTCAGAAGGATTTCGGCGGGCTCTCAGTACTGGTGAACAACGCCGGGATCACGCAGGACAATCTCGCGCTGCGGCTAAAGGACGAGGACTGGAGTCGCGTCATCGAGACCGACTTGACGGCGGTCTTTCGGCTCTCTCGGGCGGTCTTGCGTGGGATGATCAAGGCGCGTGGCGGGCGCATCATCAATATCACGTCCGTGGTAGGCTCGACGGGCAACGCCGGTCAGGCCAATTATGCGGCGGCAAAGGCGGGCGTTGCTGGCATGACTCGTGCGCTCGCCCGGGAAGTGGGAAGTCGGTCCATCACGGTGAACTGCGTCGCGCCGGGTTTCATCGACACGGATATGACGCGATCGCTGTCGCAGGCCCAGGTCGCGGGCTTGACCCAGCAAATTCCGCTGGGACGGCTGGGACAACCTGAGGACATTGCTGCCGCAGTGGCGTTCCTGGCTTCCCCGGCGGCGAGTTACATCACGGGTGTGACGCTGCATGTCAACGGCGGGATGTACATGAACTGAGGCTTTCCAAGGCGGGATGCGGTCGGAATTATTGGCTCACCTCTGCTACAATTCGCGCAATTTTTGACTCTCACTTTCCGGAGGGGAACATGGATAACATCGAACAACGCGTCAAGAAGATTGTCGCCGAGCAGCTGGGAGTGAACGAGGCCGATATCAAAAACGAGTCCTCCTTCGTCGACGATCTGGGCGCTGATTCGCTCGACACGGTCGAGCTGGTCATGGCATTGGAAGATGAGTTTGAGACGGAGATTCCGGACGAAGAGGCCGAGAAGATCACCACCGTCCAGCAGGCCATCGACTACGTGACGACACACAAGAAATAGGTTGGGCACGAAGGCATGACTCGGCGGCGCGTTGTCATCACCGGCCTGGGAATCATCTCCCCGGTTGGAAATAGCGTTGCCCAGGCGTGGGAGAACCTGGTAGCGGGACGTTCGGGAATCGACCGCATCACGCGCTTTGACGCCAGTATCTTCAATTGTCAGATTGCAGGAGAAGTGAAGGGGTTTCAGGTCGAAGAATATGTGTCGGCGAAGGAAGCCCGCCACATGGACACCTTCATCCACTACGGGATGGCGGCCGGTATCCAGGCAATGCGCGACAGCGGCCTGGACCTCGGAAAGGAAGATCTGGAGCGTTTCGGCGTGGTTGTGGGCTCGGGCATTGGCGGCTTGCCGATGATCGAGGAGACCAATCTCGATCTCACCCAACGAGGTCCAAGAAAGATTTCCCCTTTCTTTGTTCCGGCCTCGATCATCAATATGATCTCGGGCCAGCTTTCGATCCACTACGGATTGCAGGGGCCAAGCTTTGCGATCGTGTCGGCGTGCACCACCGGACTGCATTCCATTGGCGAAGCCGGGCGCATGATCGAGTACGGTGATACTGACGTGATGCTGGCCGGTGGGGCGGAAGCGACTGTCTCGCCGCTGGGGATCGGTGGATTTGCTGCGGCGCGGGCACTTTCCACGCGCAACGATGATCCCAAGACCGCGAGTCGTCCCTGGGACCGCGACCGCGACGGATTCGTCCTCGGGGAGGGCGCGGGGGTTCTGGTTCTAGAGGAATACGAGCACGCCCGGCGCAGGGACGCCAGGATCTACGCCGAGTTGATCGGATATGGACTTAGCTCGGACGCCTATCACATCACGGCGCCCAATGCGGATGGCCCCAGACGCGGGATGGCCCAGGCCCTTCGCAAGGCGGGGCTCAATCCAGAGGACGTTCAGTACATCAATGCCCACGGTACCTCAACGCCACTGGGCGACAAAAACGAAACCGAGGCCATTAAACTGGCATTCGGAGGGCACGCGCACAGGCTGGTCGTGAATTCGACCAAGTCCATGACGGGCCACTTATTGGGGGCGGCGGGCGGAATCGAAGGGGTCTTCACGGCCCTCGCGGTCTATCATCAGGTTTCCCCGCCTACGATCAATATCTTCCATCAAGATCCCGAATGCGATCTTGACTACTGCGCTAACCAGGCACGCGAACTGGAGATCGACGTGGCGATGTCGAATTCTTTCGGATTCGGTGGCACCAACGGGACGATGCTCTTGCGGCGCCTGTAGCGGCGGCCCGCGAGGTTTTGTGCGTCTCACCCATCCCGTAACCGGACGGCCCCGATCCAGGGTCGGCCGAAATCCAGCAGCGCGAACCCGAGCGGACTGACCGGGACTCATGGCACAGGCAAACGAGCGTGAAGTCGATCAGTTGTTGGTCGAGCGAGTCCAGCGCGGGGACAAGCAGGCGTTCGAGCTTTTAGTGCTGAAGTACCAGCGAAAGATCAATCGGCTGGTTTCACGGCTCGTCCGCGACGCCGCCGAGATCGAGGATGTGACCCAGGAAGCGTTCATCAAGGCCTATAGGGCGCTACCCCAGTTCCGAGGTGACAGCGCGTTCTACACCTGGTTATACCGGATTGCCATCAATACTGCGAAGAACTACCTAGCCTCTCAGGGCCGCAGGGCGCCCACAACAACCGACAATGCAGCCGATGAAGCTGAAACTTTCGATGACGCCGACCAACTAAGGGATATCAATACGCCGGAATCCCTGTTGATGAGCAAGCAGGTTGGGGAAACCGTTAATCGAGCTATGGAGGCGCTACCGGAGGAACTCCGCACTGCGATTCAGCTGCGGGAGATTGAGGGAATGAGCTACGAAGACATTGCGCTGGCGATGGAGTGCCCGATCGGAACCGTCCGGTCGCGCATTTTCCGGGCGCGGGAGTCGATCGCAGCCGAGCTTAGGCCGCTACTGGGGACATCGAAGGACAAAAGGTGGTAATCATGAATCAAGCAATACTTCAGACTTCGCTTCGCGAACGAATCAGCGCGCTGGCCGACGGCGCCTTGGAGGCCGAGTCGGCCCAGGCGGTCCTCGACGAGCTTCTGGCATCTCCGGAGGGCCGAGCCTTCTGGGATGACCTGCACGCTACGGGAGACTTCCTGCGCTCCGAGGAGACCGGCTCCTGCGCTTCGCCTGAGGGCTTCATGGAGCGCTTTCGGGAGCGACTGGCGGTCGAGCCGGTGGCCTTCGCGCCCAGGGCGCTGCAGCAAGGGCGCGCGCGCGGGTGGCTGCGCTATGGGCTCCCGGGTGCCTCGATCGCCGCTGGTGTAGCCATGGTTCTTTGGATGGCGATACCGCAAATGACTAAGCCCGATGCCGAAGTCGCAGCTGCGACGCCGGTTGTCGATGCGCCCCAGAGCAAGCCGGTCGTGGCGGAGGCTCCGGCTGCCCCGGCTGCGGCCGTCCCGGCCAACGTGCGTATGGACCCCGAGCTGGTCGGCGAATACCTCACTGCTCACCAAGGCTCGGTCCAAGCTGCTTCCCTGACTATCGTCCCGAACAAGGCCGACTCCCGCCCGTGATGCAATGACCCGCTCATGTGTGAACGCCGTTCGGCCGCGATCGCTTGGCGGGCATCAGGGACTATTTCTCACCCCCCGGGATCCAAACCGGGTCAGGCTGGCCTTGTATGCCTCGTGGATGGTTCTCGCGATGGCACTGGTGTCGAGCGGCGCGCGAGCCGCTGACGACACGCACCAACCCGCCAAACTTGATGCCCCGCACGTCGAGGGCGCGGCCCTCTTGAGTCGCATCCAGGATGCGGCGCAGCACCAGAACTATGCGGGCACGTTTGTCTACCAGGCGGGTGGGCAGATGCAGTCTTCGCGTATCACGCACCTGTCTGAAGCGGGGAGTGAACTCGAAAAGCTCGAAATCCTCGACGGCAAGATCCGCGAGTTCATCCGGCACGACGACGAGGTGCGATGTTACCTTCCCGACAGCAAGTTGCTATTGGTGGAATCGCGTGCCAAGGCCGACAAGTTTCCGGCCTTTCTCACGGCTGCCGCTCCCGACGTCGATACCTACTACAACGTGACCCGCGGCGGGGTCGAGCGCGTAGCCGGCCACAACTGCAGCGTCCTGTCTCTCGAACCCCGCGATTCGCTCCGATATGGGTATCGTCTGTGGTCCGATCAGGAGACCGGCCTGCTACTGAAAGCCCAGACCCTCGATGACCATGGCAACGTGCTCGAGCAAGTGGCCTTCACCGACGTCACCATCGGCACGCACATCGACAAGACCCGGGTGAAGCCGACGATCGTGTCCACGGATGGCTGGCGCGTTGAGCACTTTCGCTCGGTTCCCGTGGATTTGACCGGGCAGGGCTGGTCCATAGCCGCCGAGCCGCCTGGATTTCGCAAGATCATGGAAGTCCAGCGCACTATGGGTTCTGGGCGGGAAGTGGGCCAGATCGTCTATTCCGACGGACTGGCTGCCATCTCCGTGTTCATCGAGCCGCTCGGTGGCCCGAATCAGTCCCCAGGCGAGGTCCAGAAGGGTCTCATCAACATTCTTGCCAAAGAAGGTGGAGACCACTGGCTGACCGTGGTTGGAGAAGTGCCGTCGGCAACGATTCGTCAAGTCGCCGATTCGGTCGAATTTCACCCGGTAAAATAAGTGTCGGCGCCGCGGCGCGCTACACTCCTCCTTTTCAGGGTTTACCCCGATGTCCTCACGCAGGGATGGTATATGAGATCGTTTTTAACCGCGTTGGTGGCGGCTTTGCTGTTCGCAGGTCCGCTGGCGCGTGCCGAAGCCCAAGTGAAGGACCTTCCTGATTTCGCCGATTTGGTGGAGAAGGTCGGGCCCTCGGTGGTGGGGATCCGAACCACCGAACGCGTGCATATCGGCGCCAACGGTATGCCGCAGGACGACCAAGATTTGGACGATCTCTTTCGCAAGTTTTTCGGGGTTCCCGTTCCCCAACAGCCCAACCCGCAACAGCAGAACCCCAGTCCCCACGGTAAGAGCCAGCCCCGCGGCAACCAGCCGGATCGCGAAGTCACGCGGGGCGTGGGCTCGGGATTCGTGTTGTCGTCGGACGGCTTCATACTGACCAACTCCCATGTGGTCGAAGGTGCAAGCGAAATCTACGTGACGCTCACCGACAAGCGTGAGTTCAAAGGAAAGGTCATCGGCAGCGACAGTCGCACCGATGTGGCGCTGGTCAAGATCGACGCCGCAGGTCTTCCCAAGATGCAGATCGGCGATTCGAAGCAGATCCGAGTCGGCCAGTGGGTGCTTGCGATCGGTTCTCCGTTTGGGCTCGAAAATACGGTCACAGCGGGGATCGTGAGCGCAAAAAGCCGGGACACCGGGGACTATCTGCCTTTCATTCAGACCGATACCGCGGTCAATCCCGGGAACTCGGGCGGTCCCCTCATCAATATGCGTGGCGAAGTCATCGGCATCAATTCGCAGATCCTTTCCGAGACCGGGGGCAGCATCGGCATCGCCTTTGCGATTCCGATCGATGAAGCGATGCGCGTCGTCGATCAGCTGCGCTCGACCGGTCGCGTGGTGCGCGGCCGATTGGGAGTGCAGATTCGCGACGTGAACAAGGAAGAGGCCGATGCGATTGGCCTAAAACCCCAGGGGGCGCTGGTCTCGCGCGTCGAGAAAGGGTCGCCTGCGGAAAAGGCCGGCCTGCAGGCTTTCGACATCATCCTGAAGTTCGATGGGCAAACGATTGAGCGCAGTGCCGATCTGCCCCGCGCCGTAGGCGAGACCAAGCCAGGAACCCACTCTGTGGTACAGGTCTGGCGCAAGGGAACCGTACGCGATGTTCCGATTGTCGTCTCGGAGTTGGAGAATCCCGGCAAGCCTGCCGTGAAAAGCGAGGAGCCTAAGGCCTCCCCCACCAACTCCCTCGGATTAGCGGTATCGGATCTCAGCGACGACAAGCGCCACGAGTTGGGCATCTCGGGCGGTGTCGAAGTTACCAGTGTTGATGGCGCCGCGAGCGCGGCGGACGTGCGCGTGGGCGATGTGATTGTTGGCGTGAACAATAGCGACGTGTCGAGCGCTAAGCAGTTCGCCGACCTCGTGGCCAAGCTCGATCCGAAGAAACAGGCGTTTCTTCTGGTCATGCGCGGCGATGCCGCGCGCTATGTTCCGATCAAACCGGGCAATTGAAATCGGGCACTCAAACGCGTAAGGGGCAAGCCCTGCAGTTCGATCCCGGACCGCTTGGGCCGCGAGCTCGTCTGACGCTCTACGGCCGGGGCTACTGCCACTTGTGCGACGACATGCTCGCAGCGCTTGCGCCACTGGGCGACGACATGGCATTCGACGTCGAGGTGATTGACGTGGATCGGCATCCCGATTTGGAGTCACGCCTGGGCGAGCTTGTGCCGGTTCTGATGCTCGGCGACATCGAAATTTGCCACTATTTCTTCAACGAGGACCGACTGCGAGAGGTTTTGTCCGCGATCCGTTAAAATAGCGGATTGACTCGAGGGGCTCCGAGGTTCACCGGGCCCCTTTTTTGTTGTGCCCCGCTACGGGATGGCCGCAGTCTTCGATGCACCACATTCGCAACTTTTCTATTATTGCTCACATCGATCATGGCAAGTCGACACTTGCAGATCGAATCATCCAGTTGTGCGGCGGCTTATCCGAGCGGGAAATGGAATCGCAAGTCCTTGATTCCATGGATCTTGAACGTGAGCGGGGCATTACCATCAAGGCGCAGACGGCGGCTTTGGACTATCTCGCACGCGACGGTCAACGCTATCGACTCAATCTGATCGATACCCCCGGGCACGTCGATTTTGCCTACGAGGTCAGTCGGTCGCTGTCGGCCTGCGAAGGGGCTTTGCTGGTCGTCGACGCAACTCAGGGAGTCGAAGCTCAAACGGTGGCCAACTGTTATACGGCGCTCGAGCTCGGCGTCGAGGTGGTGCCGGTCCTAAACAAGATCGATCTGCCCTCGGCCGATCCTGAAAACGCAATCGCCGAGATCGAGGAGGTCATCGGCTTGCATGCCCAAGATGCGGTGCGCGCCAGTGCCAAAACCGGCGAGGGCGTAACCGACATTCTTGAGGCCGTCATTCAGCGCATCCCGCCCCCCAAGGGTGACCGCGCGGCCCCATTGCAGGCTCTCATCATCGACTCGTGGTTCGACAACTACGTCGGGGTCGTTATGCTGGTACGGGTATTCAACGGGGAAATTCGCCCCAAGGACAAGATCCTCCTAATGGCCTCGCGGGCGCAACACCTGACTGAACAGGTTGGCGTGTTCACGCCCAAAAGCCGCGCCGAGGAACGGCTCTCGGCCGGTGAAGTCGGTTTTATCATTGCCGGCATCAAGGAGCTTCAGGACGCCAAGGTGGGTGACACCGTCACCTTGCTGCAACGCCCGGCCAGTGCTCCGCTACCCGGATTTAAGGTCGTCAAGCCGCAGGTCTTCGCAGGCCTGTTCCCCGTTGAGGCGAACCAATATGACTCGCTTCGCGACGCCTTGGAGAAGCTCAAACTGAATGACGCCTCGCTGCAGTACGAACCCGAGGTCTCGCAGGCGCTTGGATTTGGATTCCGCTGCGGATTTCTCGGTCTTTTGCACATGGAGATTGTGCAGGAGCGACTCGAGCGCGAATATGACATGGAGCTCATTACGACCGCTCCGAGCGTGATCTACGAGGTGGTGTTGCGTGAGGGCACGCAGCTGACCGTCGAGAATCCCTCCAAGATGCCCGATCCGGCGCGGATCGAAGAAATTCGCGAGCCGATTGTGACGGTTACGCTGTACATGCCGCAGGAGTATGTGGGACCGGTCATCACCTTGTGCAACCAGAAGCGCGGCCAGCAGATCAACATGGCCTACCACGGACGCCAGGTGATGCTGACCTACGATATGCCGCTGGGAGAGATCGTTCTGGATTTCTTCGATCGGCTCAAGTCAGTGTCCCGCGGCTATGCTTCGATGGACTACGAGTTCAAGGAGTATCGACCCTCGGAGGTCGTCAAGGTCGATATGCTGATCAATGGAGAGAAAGTCGACGCGCTCTCGATTATCGTTCACCGCTCCAACAGTCAGCATCGGGGACGCGAGGTTGCAGCCAAGATGCGCGAAATCATTCCGAGGCAGATGTTTGACGTTGCGATCCAGGCAGCCATCGGATCGAATATCATCGCCCGCGAAAACGTGAAGGCCTTGCGCAAGAACGTGCTGGCGAAGTGCTACGGCGGTGATATCTCCCGCAAGCGCAAGCTTCTGGAAAAACAAAAGGCCGGCAAGAAGCGCATGAAGCAAGTGGGCAGCGTCGAGATTCCCCAGGAGGCCTTTCTGGCAATCCTGCAGGTGGAGGAAAAATGAACTTCAATTTCGCACTGATCCTGTTTTGGCTCCTGGTCGTGACCGGCCTCGTATGGGCCCTCGATCTGGCTTACTTCCGGCGCAAGAGACTCGCGGCCACGCACGCAGCACTGCGCAGCTTCGACGAGCAAGCCAAGCTGCGGGCCAATATCGAGCCGAGCGTGCTCACCCAGGAGCGCGAACGCCTGAGGGAGAAGAACCTGCGTCAACCGAGCTGGATCGAGTTTCCCGCCGGATTCTTCCCTGTGATTCTGGTGGTTTTCATCTTGCGCTCGTTCCTTTTCGAGCCTTTTCGAATTCCCTCGGGTTCCATGATCCCGACGCTGCTCGTGGGCGACCTGATCCTCGTAAACAAGTTCGATTACGGCCTGCGCGTGCCGATCCTCAACAAGAAGTTCGTGGATATAGGCACTCCGCAGCGCGGCGATGTCATGGTCTTTCGCTACCCTAACGATCCGAATGTCGACTACATCAAACGGGTCATCGGGGTGCCGGGAGACAAGATCGTGTATCAGAACAAACGGCTGACGATCAACGGCCAGCTGGTTGCGGAGACGCCGCTGCCGGATTACTTCGACGAAGACCGTGTCTTGTATTCAAAGCAATTTGAAGAAAGCCTCCCTGGACCGGCCGGTCTCGTCAGGCATGAAATTCTGAAAGATGGCGAAAGATCGATGCCAATCCAACCAGATAACTACAATTATAGGGAGAACTGTGCGTATCTTGATGGCAATACGGGTGTTTCGTGCACGGTTCCCCCGAGTCATTACTTCATGATGGGGGACAATAGGGACAACAGCCAAGACAGCCGCTATTGGGGCTTTGTACCGGACGAAAATATCGTGGGCAGGGCGTTCTTAATCTGGATGAACTTCGGTAATATCAAGCGCATAGGCTCGTTTCATTAATCGGGAGTTAAGTTTGATGCAGTCTAGAAACCGTCAGGACGGCCTGACTTTGATCAGCCTGATCGTGGTCTTGGCCCTGCTTGGAGGGGTCGCGCTGATCGTGGCGAAGGTGTTGCCCTCGTTCACCGAAAATCGCTCGATTGAAAGCGCCATTAAGAGTTCAGTCCAGGGGGCGACCAGCCCGGTTGATGTGCGCATCAAATTCGATAAGAACGCTGAAACCGGCTACATCGACACAATTACGGGCAAGGACCTGGAGATCGAGAAACAGCCCGACGGGACCTTCGTGGCCTCTTATGCCTATTCCAAGAAGGTTCCGCTCTGGGGTCCAGTCAGTCTGCTCATCGATTACTCGGGAAGTACCAGGGGGTCATAGTCGTAAGTGACCAAAATGGACTAGCAAAGCTATGGACGCCCAAGCGCTGCAGATCGCCCTCGGCTACGAATTCTCGTCGAAAGCATTGTTGCAGCAGGCACTGACGCACCGCAGCCACAGTGGCACACACAACGAGCGTCTCGAGTTTCTGGGCGACAGCATACTGAACTGCGTTGTCGCTTCGCTGCTATTCGAGCGTTTCGCGAAAATTGACGAGGGCGACCTGTCGCGCTTGCGCGCGAACCTCGTCAAGCAGCAATCCCTCTATGAGATCGCTCAGCGACTTGAGCTCAGTCAATGGCTGCGCCTGGGCGAAGGCGAACTCAAAAGCGGCGGCTTTCGCCGACCCTCGATCCTGGCTGATACCGTCGAAGCGCTTTTTGGCGCGATTTTTCTCGATGGAGGCTTCGATGCGGCCCGCAATACGATCCGCCGGCTGTATGTTCCTGTGCTCGAGACGGTGGATCCGAAAACCCTCGGCAAGGATGCGAAAACCCTCCTGCAGGAGTATCTGCAAAGTCGCAAGATTGCGCTGCCGGTCTATACGGTGGTCGCCACGCATGGCGCGGCCCATAGCCAGGAGTTTGAAGTCGAGTGTGCCGTGCCCAAACTGACGATCCAGGTCCTAGGTAGCGGCGGCAGTCGACGCGCGGCCGAACAGGCGGCCGCAAAAAAGGCGCTCGAGGCGGCACAGGCGTTGGCGCTGCAGGCGAGCAAACGCACCCGACGACCCAAGCAGGCGCAACTGAGCCTCTCGGTCGCAGTCACTCAGGCCGCCGCCCCAGCCGGTGCGGCACCCGTTGTTCCCGCGGCGATCAAGGCTGGCAAGACTTCGAGTGTCGATGCCAAGGGGCAGGAAAAGACGTCTCTCGAGAAGGGCGCCGAGAAGGTCGCCGAAAGGGCGCCGGAGAAGACGGCCGAAAAGGTCGGCGAGCGGGTCTTAGAGAAGGCCGCCGACAGGGCGGTCGAGAAGCGCCTCGAGAAAGTGGAAAAGCAGACCGAACCCGATGAAAAAGGGGCCGGCGAGCCGGCCCTCGAGGTTCTCGCAACCGGCGCCCAGATCGCAGCGCTGCCGGCCACGGGCGCCAGCGCGCCGCGCGAGGCCGCAGCCAAGGAGGCCAACGAGCCCTCGAAGTTGAAGGCGCGTGCAGCCTGAGGTTAGTCCTGGCGCGCAGCCCCGGCACGACGACGGGTCATTTCGCACCGGTTCCATCGCCCTCGTTGGCCGCCCCAATGTAGGCAAATCGACCCTATTGAACCGTCTCATCGGCCAGAAGGTCAGCATCACTTCGCGCAAGGCCCAGACGACGCGCCACCGGATCACGGGTGTGCTCACGCGTTCTGACGCGCAGTTCATCTTCGTCGATACACCGGGTTTTCAGACACGCCACCGAACGGCCCTTAACCGAAACATGAATCGCGCCGTCCGCGTGGCGTTAGCGGATGTGGACGTGGCCGTCATGGTGGTCGAGGCGGGACGGTATGATCGAGAAGACGCCGAGGTGGTCCATCTCCTGCCGTTGGAAACGCCCGTCATTCTTGCCATCAATAAGGCAGACCGCCTAAAGGAGAAGTCGGAATTGCTGCCGTATCTTGCCGCGCGCGGCGCCCAGGAGCGATTCGCCCAAATGATCCCCGTGTCGGCCAAGACCGGGCTGCAGGTGGAAGCCTTGTTGGACGCGATCGCGCTTTATCTGCCGGTGCAGCCCGCACTGTTTTCTGCGGACGACTATACCGATCGCAGTGAACGTTTTCTCGTCGCCGAACTGATCCGCGAGAAGATCTTCCGGCTCGTGGGCGATGAACTTCCCTACGGGGCCACCGTCACGATCGAACAATTTGAAGAGGAACCTGCGCAAAGCGGTGCGACCGACCGTTTTTGCCGGATCGCAGCGACGGTGCTCGTCGACCGACCCAATCACAAGGCCATGCTCATTGGCACAGGCGGGGCCAAACTGAAGCAAATCGGTACTGAGGCGCGCGCCGACATCGAACGTCTGCTTGCGGCCAAAGTGCATTTGGAATTGTGGGTCAAAGTGAAGTCGGGCTGGTCCGATGACGAGGCCCGCCTGAAGTCCTATGGATACGACTGAAACCGTACAGACTCGCGCCGCCAAATCGGCGCGCGCCGCGCGGTCGGAGTCGCGCATCGCCGATGAACCCGCATTCGTGCTGCACTCCTACCCCTATAAGGAGACGAGCTTAATCGTCGACGCGATGACGAGAAACCATGGCCGTGTCGCCCTCATCGCGCGCGGCGCCAAAAGACCGCGCTCGGCCTTGCGGGGAATGCTTCTCGCCTTTCGTCCCTTGGCACTCAGTTGGAGCGGAGGACGCAGCCGCTCGAGCGAGCTTGCAAACCTGTCCGCAGCCGAGTGGATCGGTGGGGTACCGCCCCTGCAAGGGGAGGGCCTCATCTGCGGCTTCTATCTGAACGAATTGCTCATCAAGCTTCTCGCGCGCGATGACCCCCACGAGTCGCTCTTCGATGCCTATCTGAGCGCCTTAATCGCGCTCGGATCCGGGCATCCTGCCGCCCCGGTATTGCGCGCGTTCGAATACACGCTCCTCGGTCAAGCCGGCTACGCCCTCGAACTGACGCATTGCGTTGAATCGGGCAGAAAGGTTGAAGCTGACCTGTGGTATCGATATCTGCCCGAAAGGGGACCCGTGGCCGTGAACGAGCCTGCCACGCAGGCCAAGGACATTCCGGTTGTTCGCGGTCGCACGCTGCTAGACATTGCCCGCTCCGATTTTACCGATCCCGTCACGCAAGCCCAAAGCAAGCTCCTCGCGCGGCATCTGCTGAATCATCATCTGGCCGGCCAGACCCTGCACACCCGGCAGATGCTCATTGACCTGCACGATCTCTAGAGTGGAACGCGCCCCAGGCCCTTCTACGATCTTTTAGTCGATGAGCTATCCATTCTTCAGCGCAGCGGATCTGGTCGAACTCTACGTGGACTTTCGGATCCTCGAGGTTCTGGCAGAGACCGTCCCCGGGCTGCATCTGGATCCACTCGAGGCGGCCCTGGCCGCCGAACGGGCCGGAGCCGATGGCATCTGCCTGTCTCCGGGAGCGTCTGACGGAGCGGCCGGTCTCGAAGCCGCGCTCACTCTTTCTCAAGCCGTGGGCCTCCGTGTTCAATTGGAGATGCCCGCCGACTTGGCACTCGTCGATGCCCTCTTGGAGCGCGGCCCGCGCGCGCTATGCCTTGTGCCCTTGGAATTTCGGCCTTGGGGGAAATGTGGAGGTCTTGACGTCCGCCGCGACTTCATCCCCATTCAGAAGTTCCGGCGCGAGCTTCCCGAGGGACAGTTCGACGTCGTGCTTCAACTCGAGCCCGACGAGGAACAGATTCGCGCCTGCGCCAATTTGGGTGGAGTTGCTCTGCGCCTTGATACGTCGGAGCTCGTTTGTGCCAGGGACTCCGCGGATCGTCTTCGGGAGTTGGAACGCGTGGCGCGCTGTGCACGGCTGGCCAGAGGACTTGGCATGGCCGTATCAGTCGGCCCCACAATCGATTTTCCGACGGCCCCATTGCTTGCTGCGATTCCCGAAATCCTTGCGTTGCACGCCGGGCCGGCTCTGGCTGCGAAAGCCTTCTCTATCGGCTGGGAAAAGGCCATCGGGGCAATGAAATCGCTCGTCTACGAGGAGCGCCTTCGCGTCTTGGGACTGGCAGCATGATCTACGGAATTGGAACCGATATATTGAGGATTGCCCGTGTCGAGGAGGCTCTCGGGCGACACGGCGGGCGATTTCCACAACGTATTCTGGGTCCTCAGGAGCTGATCGTCTACGAGCGTCGCAAAGCGCGCTTGCCCGTGCGCGGCCTGCGGTATCTTGCGACCCGCTTCGCTGCCAAAGAGGCGATATCCAAGGCGCTGGGCTTGGGGATGCATTCGCCCATGACCTGGCGCTCGGCCGAAATCGTGAGCGCTCGATCCGGCAAGCCGACTGTCGTAGCCAACGGAGCACTCGCGGCGTGGCTTCACGACGAGAACATTTGGGTCCAGGTGAGCATCACCGACGAAGACGAGTATGCGGTCGCGTTCGCGATCGCCGAAAAGATCGTACCGTGAGCGCTGCAGCCTGCGTCATGCTCGATCTCGAGGGTCAGGAGCTCACTAAGGCCGATCAAAAGCGCCTAAGGCACCCGAACACTGGTGGCGTGATTCTCTTTACCCGCAATTTTTCAGAGCGGGAGCAATTGGGGGAACTGGTCGCCTCGATTCGGCGTGTGCGACCCGAACTGTTAGTCGCGGTCGACCACGAGGGCGGGCGGGTCCAACGATTTCGGGATCGCGGCTTCACGAGCCTTCCTGCGATGCGTCGCATCGGTCAGCTATGGGACGCCGATCCGCGCTTCGGACCCCTGGAGGCCACTCGCATGGCGACTGCGGTGGGCTATGTGCTCGGCCACGAACTTCTGTCCGTCGGAATCGACCTGAGCTTCACGCCCGTCTTGGATTTGGACTATGGTCGCAGCGAGGTGATTGGCGATCGGGCCTTGCACTCCGATCCCCGAACAGTGACCCTTCTGGCCAAGAGTCTCTGTCACGGGCTGGTCCTTGCGGGCATGGGGAATTGCGGCAAGCATTTCCCCGGCCATGGCTATGTCAGCGCGGACTCGCATCTCGCACTGCCAGTGGATCGGCGCCCGCTAGAGGAGATTCTGGCCGCTGATGCCGCGCCTTACGAGTGGCTCGATGGTGTCCTTAGCGCGGTCATGCCGGCCCATATTACCTATCCGATGGTCGACGCGCTTCCCGCCGGATTCTCGCGCCGGTGGCTGGTTGAGATCTTAAGGGGACAGCTCGGGTTTTCCGGCGCCATCTTCAGCGATGACCTCGGCATGGCGGGTGCGCGCGTGACCGAGGGCGTTGTAGGTGCAGCGCGGCGGGCCCTTGCGGCGGGCTGCGACATGGTGCTCTTGTGCAATGCTCCGGAACTCGCCGACGAGCTGCTCGCGGCAGGCCAATTGAGCGGCACACTGACATCGGCCGGGAGAATCGACCGGCTAAAGCGCGCCGCGCTTTGGGCGTCCAACCGTGACGAGCCCGATGCCGTGTACCGGTCCTCGCTCGAGCGCATCGCCGCGCTCGACGCGGGCATGCCGATTCCACTGGGGAAGGGTCCTTGAGCGAAGCCCGTGGCTCTTTCGGGATTGCGTCCCGAAAGTCCAATGAGTCCTGGGATGTATTTTGTTCGGTCGTGGATAACCTGGGCGATATTGGCTTTTGTTGGCGCCTTGCGCGCTGTCTGGCGGCGCTCGGGGGTCGTACAATCCGTCTTTGGGTAGACGACCTCGCGAGTTTTCAGCGGATTGAACCGCGCGTCGCGCGGACCGACCAAGCCCAAGTCGTCGGGGGGATTCTCATTGAGCCCTGGACCGAAGCGTTCGGCCAGGACTTGCTCATCGCCGATGTCGTCATCCAGGGCTTCGGAAGTCGCTTGCCCGATGGATACGTTCGCGCAAGCCAATTCCAACGTAAAGAGCCGGTGTGGATCCATCTGGAATATCTGTCGGGCGAGCCCTGGATCGACGAATTTCACGGGCGACCTTCTCCCGATCCGCGCTCCGGCCGCACGACCTACTTCTTCTTTCCGGGATTTAGTCCGACGAGCGGCGGTCTTTTGCGAGAAGAGGGTCTGGCCAACCAGCGCCACGAGTTTCTTCAAAACCGCCTCGAGCAGGAGCACTTCTGGGCGATGCTGGGCTTAGCCCCGACCACTTCCGAAGAGCTGCGGATATCCCTGTTTTGCTATCCCAACGCCGCTACGGCGCCCTTTTGGGAAGCACTGGCCAATGATCTTGCCCATCGCTGGACCGTTCTCGTCCCCGAGGGCATCCTCGTGCCCGAACTGGTCGACTTTTTCGGCCCGAAGGCACCCGTGCTCGGCCGGCCCGCGAGCCAGGGGAGCTTGACGGTGCATCGATTGCCCTTTGTTTCGCAGAACGACTACGACCGCCTGCTGTGGAGCTGTGATGTCAACTTCGTGCGAGGCGAGGATTCATTTGTCCGTGCCCAGTGGGCCGTACGTCCGTTCGTGTGGCAGATCTATCCTCAAGACGAGGCGGTACACCTGAAGAAACTGCTGGCGTTCTGGGAGCGGTATACGGCGCGCTGGCCAAGCCAGGCCGCAAACGAACTGAAAGCCCTGTGGCTAGCTTGGAATACGGGCGCATCGGACATGGGGATCCGGTTCCTGGAGTTCTGGCAAGCGCGATCCGAATGGGAGGGCGAGGTGCGCCGCTGGGAAGAGGGGCTGGCGAGCCAATCGGACCTTGCGACGCGCCTGGTGCATTTTGCCTCAGGCTTGCTAAAATAGAGGGCTTGGCTCAAAAAGCGGCACAGGCCCCGAGCGTGTGCGCTAAGCCCCACTTTTTCTGTTGGTCTGAAGATGAAAACTGCACAAGAAATCCGCGCTGGTAACGTCATTATGGTTGGCAAGGACCCGATGGTGGTCCAAAAGGCCGAATACAACAAATCGGGCCGCAACAGCGCCGTGGTCAAGATGAAACTCAAGAATCTGCTCACCGAGGCCGCCAGCGAGACAGTCTATCGAGCCGACGACAAGTTCGACGTGGTCGTCCTGGATCGCAAGGAAGCGACTTACTCCTACTTCGCCGACCCCATGTACGTGTTCATGGACTCGGAGTACAACCAGTTCGAGGTGGAGCAGGACAATCTGGGCGATGCCATCCACTATATTCAGGATGGGATGGCGTGCGAGGTCGTCTTCTATGATGGCAAGGCGATTTCGGTTGAGCTTCCCAATTCGGTCGTGCGCGAGGTTATCTATACCGAGCCGGCCGTCAAAGGTGACACGTCGGGCAAGGTCATGAAGCCGGCCAAGATCAATACCGGCTTTGAGTTGCCGGTTCCGGCGTTTGTCGGCATTGGCGACAAGATCGAGATCGACACCCGTACCGGCGAATACCGCAACCGGGTCAAATAGTGCTTAAGCCCCAAAGCGGGGCTGGCCGCGAACGGGGAGTTTGACGGTGAAGGGCAGTGACCCGGAGAGCGATCCGATCGTCTTGGCCTACGACCCGAGTTGTCGGCGCTGCCCACGACTTGCTCATTTTCTAGATCAGGTCAAAGCCGACCACCCGGATTACTTTTGCAAGCCCGTGCCGCCGTTTGGCGACCCGGCCGCGCGGCTTCTCATTGTCGGTCTGGCTCCCGGTCTTCACGGGGCCAATGCCACGGGGCGACCGTTCACCGGTGACTGGTGCGGGCCGCTGCTCTACTCATCGCTCCACCGATTCGGCTTTGCGAGCCGGCCGGCCAGCCTTTCGGCCGATGACGGGCTGAAACTTCTGGATTGCCGGATCACCAATGCCGTCAAGTGCCTACCTCCGCAAAACAAACCCGAGCCGGCAGAAATCCGGCGCTGCGCGGGCTTTCTCGCTTGTGAACTTAGCGCGTCTTCGCAAGTGCGGGCCATCCTCACCCTAGGCACCATCGCCCATCAATCCGTGCTGCTCGCGCTGGGGCTAAAGCGCGCCGAGTATCCTTTCGCGCACCATCGACAGCACGCTTTGCCTGGTGGCATTATCCTCATGAACAGTTACCACGTGAGCCGCTACAATACGCAGACCGGGCGCCTGACCGAAGCGATGTTCCATGCTGTGCTAAAGGAGGTCCGCGCGCTTTTGCCCTAGGCCGACCGCGTAGACCTGAACGTTGCGTCGGCCAAGCTGCGCCCCATGTGTCAAACATGACCGAAACGGATCCCCCGTTCGACCTTCGCGATTACCTCTCGAAACTGCCCGGGCTACCCGGGGTATATCGCTTCTATGATGCCAAGGGCGCGCTGCTCTACGTGGGAAAGGCGCGCGATCTGAAAAAGCGGGTTTCGACCTACTTCCAGAAAAGTCTGCACGCGCCGCGCACCGCTCATATGGTCGAGCGGGTTGAACGGATCGATATTACGCCCACGCGAAACGAGGCAGAGGCGCTCTTGCTTGAGAACAATCTCATCAAAGCGCAGGCGCCCCGCTACAACATCCTGTTTCGGGACGACAAGTCCTACCCCTATCTGAAGATCACGGGTCACGCCTTTCCCCGGATGGCCTATTACCGGGGTGCGGTCGATCGCAAGAACCAGTACTTCGGTCCTTTTCCGAATGCCTGGGCGGTCAAGGAGAGCATTCACGTTCTGCAAAAGGTGTTCTTGCTACGGACCTGCGAGGATACGGTCTTCGCCCATCGCTCCAGGCCCTGCCTTTTGCACCAGATCAGGCGCTGCAGTGCGCCCTGCGTTGGTCTCATCGATGCGGACAACTACGCGCGTGCCGTGGGCAACGCCTCGCGCTTTCTGCGTGGACAAACCTCGGAAGTTTTGGCCGATCTTGACCTACGCATGCGGGAGAGCGCGGAGGCGCTGCGTTTTGAGGAAGCCGCTGCCATTCGCGATCAACTCGGCGCGCTCTCGCGCGTCTTGCAGCAGCAGAGCATCGAACTCGGAAGCGACGCCGACGCCGATATCGTGGCCGTCAAAATTGCCGGGGGGCGGGCCTGTGTCAATCTGGCGATGGTGCGGGGCGGACGCCATCTGGGCGATCGGCCCTATTTCCCGACTCACGTGGACCTCGCAGGAACCATCAGCGAGCGACCCATCGAGCAGGAGGTTCTAGAGGCGTTCATGGTGCAGCATTATGTCGAGCGCTTTGTGCCTGCGACCATCATCGTCAATCAGGCCCTGCATGCGCCCGAACTTCTTGCTCTGCTCGAGTCGCAATGCGGACATCGCATAACGCTGGTTCATCAGCCACAAAGCCAGCGACGTGCCTGGCTCGATATCGCCGAACAGAATGCCGCACTGGCCTTGACCCGTCTGCTGGCCGAACAGGGCTCGCAGCAGGCCCGAACGCGCGCTCTGGCCGAGACCCTTGGGCTCGAAAACGAGAAGGCCGACCTTGGCGAAGTCCGGATCGAGTGCTTCGATATCAGTCATACCCAAGGTGAGGCGACCCAGGCATCGTGCGTCGTGTTCCATCACCACGCGATGCAACCCAGCGAATATCGGCGCTTCAATATCCAGGGCATCACGCCCGGTGACGACTATGCCGCCATGCGTCAGGTGCTGTTTCGCCGCTACGAAAAGGTCGCACAGACACAAGGCATGCTGCCCGACGTCGTTCTCGTCGACGGCGGGGCTGGACAAGTCGAGATCGCGCGGCAGTTGTTCGTCGACTTGGGACTCGACACGGGACTGATCGTGGGGGTGGCCAAGGGCGAGGATCGCAAGGTGGGCTTGGAGACGCTCGTTTTTGCCGACGGCCGAGCTGCTCTCGCGCTGGGCAAAGAGTCACCGGCCTTGATGCTCATCGCGCAGATCCGGGATGAAGCGCATCGGTTTGCAATTACCGGCATGCGCGCCAAACGGGCCAAGGCGAGAACCAAGTCACGCCTCGAGGAAATCGAGGGGATTGGAGCAAAGCGCCGCCAGAGGCTTCTTGCCCGGTTCGGGGGGATTCAGGGCGTGCTTGCGGCAACCGTGGACGAGCTTGCAACCGTCGAAGGGATTTCCGACCAGCTCGCCGAAGAGATTTATCGTCAGCTGCACTGACAGACCGGGCTGCGGGTGCACGTTATAATGACTGTCGCAGGCGCGCTTGAGCGCTGCTGCGGCGCCATTCATGCCCTTTAATCTTCCCATCTTTCTGACATGGCTGCGCATCGTCCTGATCCCGCTGGTAGTGGGAGTGTTTTATCTTCCCAGTTCGTGGCTTTCGGGATTCGAGCAGAACGTTGTCGCAACCGTGATCTTTGTCGTAGCAGCACTCACGGACTGGCTTGACGGCTGGCTCGCGCGCCGTCTCGATCAGACTTCCCGCTTTGGTGCCTTTCTCGATCCGGTCGCCGACAAGCTGATGGTGACGGCGGCGCTGCTTGTGCTCGTTGAACAGCATCGCATCAATGCTGCCATCGCGCTTGTCATCGTGGGACGCGAGATCACCATCTCGGCGCTGCGCGAGTGGATGGCGCAGATTGGCGCATCCAAGCGCATCGCGGTCAATTCGTTGGGCAAGATCAAGACCATCATGCAGATGGTTGCGATTCCCATGCTGCTCTATAACGACTGGTTCCTTTTTTTCGACAGCCATCGTCTGGGAACGATTCTGATTTATCTTGCTGCCGTGCTCACGGTCTGGTCGATGCTCTATTACATGAAGCTGGCATGGCCCCAGATTCGCGACAATTCGATTGGCAAGCCGTGAGGAGGACACGATGTTGGCTGCGCTGATCCCGGCCGCAGGCACCGGTTCCCGTGCTGGCGGTATCGTGCCCAAGCAATACCAATTGCTGGGCGCAAGCCCTCTGGTGTCGTACGCCATCGAGGCGTTTGCGAGCGTTCCCCAAGTCGGTGCCGTCTACGTCGTTGTCGCGCGCGATGATCTGAGCTTTGAATCCGTTCCGCTTTCGCCTCTGGCGCGGACCGTTACACGGGCTTTGCATGTCGGGGGCTCTAGTCGACACGAATCCGTGCTCAACGGGCTCGATGCGATTGAATCCAGCATGCGCCCCGAGGACTGGGTTCTGGTGCACGACGCGGCCCGTCCCGGTGTTTCGGGTCCGATGATCGCAGAGCTCATCCGCGTGCTCATTGATGATCCTGTCGGGGGTCTGCTCGCGCTGCCGGTAGCCGATACGTTAAAGGCCGAGCGCCTGGAGAGCGGAGAGATCCGGGTCGCTCGCACCGTGGATCGAAGCGGCCTGTGGCAAGCCCAAACCCCGCAGATGTTCCGCTACGCGCTGCTGCGCGAAGCGCTCGGCACGAGCCTGGCCCAAGGCCGTCCGGTGACCGACGAGGCCGGCGCCGTCGAGAACCTGGGGCTTGCGCCTAGGCTTGTCAACGGTAGCCAAGGCAACTTCAAGGTGACCTACTCGGAGGACCTGCAACTGGCCGCGCGCCTGTTTGGACACTCATGAAGGATGCCGATTTTAGGATTGGGCAGGGGTTCGATGTCCACGCATTGGTTCCCGATCGCCCGCTCATCATCGGCGGCGTACACATTCCGTATCTGCTTGGCCTTCTGGGTCATTCCGATGCCGATGTACTTCTACACGCGGTCACGGACGCGCTTTTGGGTGCCGCCGGCTTGGGTGACATCGGGAGGCACTTTCCCGACACGGATCCGGCTTTTCGCGGAGCTGATTCCGGGCGACTGCTGGCGGAGGCGGGACGCAAGGTTGCCGCGGCGGGATTTGGCATTGGCAATATCGATGCCACGATCATCGCTCAGGCCCCACGCATGGCGCCTTACATTCCGGACATGATTCAAAATATCGCACGGTGCCTGAGCATCGACGCCGCCCAGGTCAACGTGAAAGCCAAGACCGCCGAGAAACTGGGTTTTTTGGGAAGAGGGGAGGGCATCGCCGCCGAGGCTGTCGCCCTTTTGATGCGGGACCCCCTCCCGTAGCCCAACCGTTAGCGCTCAGGCGTGTTGGCCAGAACGAGCGCGGCAGCCTGGATTACGGCCGCGATGCGGCCAATATCGCGCAACTGCGTCTGATCCATGCCTTCCTGCTTGAGCAGGGCGTAGTGGGAGGCGACGCAGAATGCGCATTTTCCAACGATGCTGGCGGCCAGCGCATACATCTCGAATTTGCGCTTTTCCACCCCGCCATGATTGGCGTAGGCATTCATGCGAAGCTGAGCGGGCAGCGTGCGCAACTCGGGATCGCCCGACATCTCGACGTAGGGGTACCAGGCGTTGTTCATTCCCATGAGGGCAGCGGCGGTCAAGGCCGCGTTTTCTTCCTCCGGACTCAACAGCCGGGCGTTGCGGATCGTCTCCACCATGAACGGGCACTTTGCCGCAAATGCGGCGGCTAGGGCCACCCCGAGTGCGTCCATGCCGGCAAGACTCGAACGCGCGATGGTGCCATCGAGGTTGAGCCGGATGTCCTTGGCATAGTCGGGAATGCGCTCTTTGATCAAGTTCAGGAATTCCATTTGTTCTCCGGTCTAGGCGCGTTTTCGCGCACGGTTGACGATAGGGGGGCGGGAGTTCCGGGACGCAAGATCATCCGGCGCTTCCCGGACGTCTCCGCGCTCCCCGGATGGCATCAGAGGGTCTTGGCTCCAATGGCCCGATTGCAAGGGCATAACTCATCGGTTTGCAGACCATCCAAAATACGCAGCACTTCCTCGGGGTTTCGTCCGACATTGAGGTTGTTGACCGAGACGTGCTGGATAACGTTGTCCGGGTCCACGATGAATGTGGCGCGCAAAGCCACGCCCTCATTGGGGTCGCGAACGCCCAGCATATCGATGAGCTCTCCCTTCACGTCGCCGAAGCTGTAGTGATTCAGCTTGGACAGATCAGGATGCTCACGCCTCCAGCCAAGCTTGGAGAACTCGTTGTCAACCGATCCCCCCAAAAGCACGGCGTCGCGCTCGGCGAACGCTCCTGCGAGTTTTCCGAAACCGGTGATTTCGGTCGGACAGACGAACGTGAAGTCCTTCGGATAGAAGTAAATGATCTTCCACTTGCCGGGAAAGGACTGCTCGGTGATGGTTTCAAACGCCGATTGGCCATTTTCTTCGTGATGATTAAAGCGCGGCTTCACCGCGGTGACCTTGAAAGGTTCCAATTTCTGACCAACAGTTTTCATGAGTTTCTCCGTGTTCTAAGGAAGAGGCGGTGCGATCCGCGGGGGCGGACCGCGCCGTAGCACTCATGTAAGGCTATCGATATCTATTTTACAATTGTTTTTATCTATCCACTCAATAGGCCACGGCGCTTGCAGGCGCGGGGGTCTTAGCGAAAATTTATAGAGCACATTGAAAATAGCAATTTGATCGGCCAAGGGGATGGCGCGACAATCCGCTCGCCGTCGCGTCCAATGGCGTATGCTTGGGACGTGGCTCGATCGCGGACGCATCTTGAGTTCGCGGAGCGGATTTTCAACTCACCGGAGAAGCAACATGGCGCAGCTTAAGGGATCGAAGACTGAAGAGAATCTGAAGGCGGCGTTTGCCGGGGAATCCCAGGCCAATCGTCGTTACCTGTATTTCGCAAACAAAGCCGATGTCGAAGGTCAAAATGATGTCGCCGCGCTGTTCCGCTCGACTGCCGAGGGCGAGACAGGTCATGCGCATGGCCACCTTGAGTATCTGGAAGTGGTCGGCGACCCAGCCACTGGACTGCCGATCGGCTCGTCGCGCCTGAACCTTGCCGCCGCGGTCGCTGGCGAAACGCATGAATATACGGACATGTATCCCGGCATGGCTAAAACCGCGCGCGACGAGGGTTTCGAGGAAATCGCGGACTGGTTCGAGACCTTGGCCAAAGCGGAGCGCAGTCACGCAAACCGTTATCAGAAGGCACTGGACGCCTTCGTCGACTAAATTTTTTTGGGGTGACGGGTTGAAACGCACCGGGGCACTGGCCCCGGTCGTCGTTTATGTTGCCTTGCGCTACCGCGGGGCTGCCGCAAGGCACGTTCGTGCCGGACACAGGAGAGGATCTGCATGCGGGAAGGCAATCTTGAAGCGCCCACTCGGCATCCGCTCGATTGGATTTCCGAATCGTTCTACAGCGAGGATTCGCTGAATGCGGAACTCGAGCGTGTATTTGAGATCTGCCATGGTTGCCGCCGCTGCGTGTCGCTGTGCGGCGCGTTTCCAGCCCTGTTTGATTTGATCGATGCCACCTCGGATGGGGAGCTCCACGGGGTGGACAAGAAAGCCTACACATCGGTCGTTGACCAGTGCTACTTGTGCGATCTGTGCTACCTGACCAAGTGCCCTTACGTTCCGCCGCATCCTTGGAATGTCGATTTCCCGCACTTGATGCTGCGCGCCAAGGCCGTTCAGTTCAAAAAGGGGGAGCTCAGCCTGGGCGATCGCGTGCTATCGGATACCGACCGTCTGGGGTCGTTCGCAGGTATCCCGATCGTCACGCAGTCGGTAAATGCCATCAACCGGGCCCCGGCCGTGCGCGCCCTAGCCGAGTCAACCCTGGGTGTGGATCGGCGTGCATGGCTGCCCGAATTTGCGCCCAAGAAATTCAAGTCGGGTGCTACTCGCGCGCAGGCTTCGGTCGTCAAAGATGGCGCGACTACACCGGGAAAAGTCGCCGTCTACTCGACGTGCTATGTCAACTATAACGAACCGGGCATCGGGCACGATCTGCTTGCCGTTTTGAACCACAACGATGTTCCTTACGTGGTGGTCAGCAAGGAAGCGTGCTGCGGTATGCCACTGCTGGAGCAAGGGGACCTCGACGGTGTCGCCAAGAAGAAGGCCCAAAACATCCCGATTTTGGCCAAGCTCGCGCGTTCGGGGTATGCCATCGTCGCCGCGATCCCGAGCTGCACCCTCATGTTCAAGCAGGAACTGCCTTTGATGTTTCCCGACGATGCCGATACGCTCGCAGTACGCGATGCGATGTGGGATCCGTTTGAGTATCTGATGGCGCGCCACCGCGATGGATTGCTCAAGACCGATTTCTCGCGGCCGCTTGGGGTGGTCGCCTACCAGATCCCGTGCCATCTGCGCGTACAAAAAATCGGTCGAAAGACCGCCGAAGTACTGCAGCTGATTCCCGGCACGACTTTGAAAATTACCGAGCGCTGCTCGGGGCATGCGGGGACGTTCGGCGTCAAAAAGAAGTTCCACGACGTTGCCATGAAGATCGGCAGGCCGGTATTTAGGGCCGTGGCCGAAGCGCAAGCCGATTTTTTCTCCTCGGACTGTCAGCTCGCGGGGCATCATATCGAACAGGGGATGGCGGAAAGCCACGCTCCCGAAGTCCCGCTCGCGCACCCTTTAACCCTACTGCGGCGCGCCTACGGTATCTAGGCTAAGTCCAAACTCAATCCAAACGCATGACCATCACCCGCGAAACCCTGTTGACCCTCGAGGCCTATTCCAAGGCGCGCAAGCAGTTACGTGCCGAGGTCATCGAGCACAAGAAAAAGCGTACTTTGCATATCGGCAATCACCTGACCTTGCTCTTCGAGGATGAGAAGACCATCCGCTACCAGATCCAGGAGATGCTTCGTATCGAGAAGATCTTCGATGAAGACGGGATCGAGGCCGAGCTCGAGGCCTACCGGCCGCTCGTGCCCGACGGCTCGAATTTCAAGGCGACGCTGCTGATCGAATACGGCAACGAGGCCGAGCGGCGCGTCGCGCTGGGCAAGCTCATCGGAATCGAGGACCGGATGTTCGTTCAGGTCGAAGGTCAGGCACGCATTTATGCGATCGCCGATGAAGACCTCGATCGGGAAAATGCGGAAAAGACTTCAGCCGTTCACTTCGTGCGCTTTGAGCTCACCGAGCCCATGAAACGGGCTCTGAAGGGCGGCGCTCAGATCATGATCGGGTGCGATCATCCCAACTATCCGGCGCATGTCGAGGAATTGCCCAGTGCGCTATTGGCCTCGCTCTTGGAAGACTTAAGCTAGAGTAAAGGCTTTACCGGAAACGCCAGGCGCGCCACCAGTCCGAATCCCGGACGCGAGAGCAAATCGAAGCGCGCGTGATGGCGCAGGGCAATGCGCTCGACAATGGCGAGCCCCAGACCCGACCCCGTGGTTTGACCGCGCGCCGAATCCAGGCGCGTGAAAGGCCTCTTGAGCCGATCGCGTTCGGCCTCGGGTATGCCCGGACCGTGATCGGCCACTTCCAGGACCGGACCGGCTTCGTCATGGACGGTGATCTCCACGCGCGCCGCGCCTTCGCCAGGCCTTCGTCCATAGCGGCGGGCATTCTCGAGCAGGTTCAGGAGGACCCGCTTGAGCTCCAGGCGTTGCCCGTAGACTGGACGAGTCTGTTCGGAGTGAACCGTGATGGCCAAATCCGACCCGGGTGCGATGCCCGAAACCACCTCCTCGACAAGTTCGCCAAGGGAGACCTCGCCGAATCCATCGGACGCTTCCAGGGGCCTCGCATAGTCGAGGAATTGACCGATGATGCCGTCCATCTGTTCGATATCGGTGCTCATCGCCTCGCGCGTGCTCTCTTCGAGCGGATTCATTTCGATTTCCAGTCGCAGGCGCGTTAACGGCGTACGCAGGTCGTGAGAGATACCGGCCAAAAGCAAAGCGCGGTCGGCCTCGATGCGTTCGAGATCCTTCACCATCGCGTTAAAGCTTTTGTTGGCCTGTCGTATTTCGCGCGGGCCTTTTTCAGGCAGCGGCTGCGGGCGCTTGCCGCGACCAATGGACACGGCCGCACTGGCGAGCCGCTTTAAGGGCAGATTGATGAGGCGGCTGATAATGACTGCGCCCAACAGCGAGAGCGCAAGCGCCACGGCGCCCCAGCCGAGCCATTGCACGCGCGGGATGCTCTCCAGGCGCGTGGGGTCGAAGACCACCCAATAGCCGTCCTCATCGATGAAAAAGCTCACCCACAACCCGGACTGGCCGTTGACCTCGAGCGAGATCTCGGTATCCGAGCCGAGCTTGGAGCGAACGTACTGGTCGATGATGCGCAAGAAGGGCTCATCAGGCAGGGGCGAGATCTGATCCTCACGCTCGAGGGTATAGATGCGGATGCCCTCGTTTTGGGCGAGATCGATCAGAAGTGCGCGGCGCTTTTCAGGATCCGAGTGGATCAATGCGGAGCGCGTGAGATTGACGATGCTCACCACTAACTGCGCGGCCTGCTGGGCGCGCGGCGTTCGCTCCAGGATGCGGAAGCTCTGGTACCAAGCGCCCAGGCTTACGCCGATCAGGATGGCAATCAGGAAAAACGTTCGCCAGAATACGCCACCCGGACCGTTCGGACCGGCGGCTGGAACGTCAAGCTCGGGGCTGGGATTCAGGCTCGGCGGGCTGCTCATCGGCGGCGGGGCGATCGTCCGGAATGAATACATATCCGAGGCCCCAGACCGTCTGGATGTAGCGAGGATTCGAAGGATCCGGCTCGATTAACTTGCGCAGGCGCGAGATTTGAACGTCGAGACTGCGATCGAACACCTCGTATTCACGGCCTCGCGCGAGCTCCATCAGCTTCTCTCTGGAAAGCGGTTGGCGAGGATGCCGCGCGAACGCCTTCATGACCGCAAACTCGCCCGTCGTCAACGACTTGGACTCGCCGTGTTGCTCGAGCGTGCGGGTTTTCAAATTCAGCACGTAGGGTCCGAATGTGAAGGTTTCGAGGTCCGTGGCCGGGGCCCCAGGCGCCTCGGGGACGCCGCGTCTGCGCAGCACCGCGTGGATTCGCGCCACCAATTCGCGCGGATTGAAAGGTTTTGGGAGGTAGTCGTCTGCGCCAAGTTCCAAACCAATGATACGATCTACCTCATCGCCTTTGGCGGTGAGCATGATGATCGGGGTGGAATCGTTCGCCCCCCGCAGTCGACGACAGATCGTTAGGCCGTCTTCACCGGGAAGCATGAGGTCAAGCACGAGGAGGTCGAACCGTTCGCGCGTCCAAAGCTTGTTCATCGCCGGACCGTTCTCGGCGAGGAACACGTTAAATCCTTGCTCGGAAAGGTAGCGGCGAAGCAGATCGCGAAGTCGTTGATCGTCATCGACGATCAGAATTTTGGATGAGGCGGTTTGTGCCATGCGCGCATGGTAATGCCCTGCTTCGTTTCTTGTCACCTGTCGTTGGTACGATTGCACGCAGGGGAAACACATTGTTACAAAGTGGCTGCCTTTGCAACCCCCCGCGCAACGCGTGGGCCCTACCATCCTAGGATCAATGAAACCGAACGGTCGACAAGGCCGAATCGCCAGCTAAAGTGCGCACACCCATGTTCAGACTGATCCTTATTATCGGGGTCACGATTCTTCTGCTAATGGCGGGAGTCGCGTCGGCGCGTGCGCGTGCGCAGCCGGGTATGTTTGCGCGTCCGACCATGGGCCGACCGCTGCAGCGTCTTGCTCCCGCTCGGGAGGAGCGCCAGGAAGCCCAACGCGGCAGTCAAGCCGCGGCTCAGCGCGCGGGACAGGTGCCTCCCACCCGACCCGAGGGGCCGGGAAACGCCGTGGAGCAAAGACCGGGGCATCTCTCGCCTGAAGAACGCAAGGCGCTGCGCCGTCAGATTGACGAGGCGCGCGACGTATACCGGCCGCTGCCTCCGCGTCGCCCCTAAAGTCGGGCGTTGCGCGTGCCACTCACGGTGATGGTCCGTGATGGATTAAAATTCGTCGGCCGTCTCAACGAAAGCGCCGGTGTCCAATATTCTTGCGATTGAAACCTCCACGCCGATGTGTTCGGTGGCCGTCCGCTGCGGTGGCCAACTCGAGGTCGCCAGTACGCTCGCGCATCAGAGCCATTCGGAAATGGTCCTCGAGATGGTGGAGCACGTCCTTGGCCGTGCGCGGCTGACGCTGGCCGAATGTGACGCGATCGCGTTTGGAGCGGGACCTGGCTCGTTTACCGGCCTGCGGATCGCCTGCTCGGTAGCACAGGGTCTCGCCTTTGGATCCGACTGCCCGGTCATCGCAGTGAACACGCTCGCGGCGCTTGCCGAGCAAGCCTGTGGCCCGGCCGACGCCACAGCAGCGCCCGGGCCAAGGGTCTTGTGCGCGCTGGATGCCCGCATGGGCGAGGTCTACTGGTCGCTTTTGCAGCGGACGAAGGGCACTTGGCTGGAGCACATTGCGCCCACGCTCTCGCGTCCCTCCGAGATCGCTGCAGAGCTGATTAGGCCAGTCGAATACGGTTGTGGCAGTGCCTTCGCGTTGTTTGCTCCCGATCTTGAACCCCTCGTTCAGACGGTCCTTCTGCCACGCTATCCGGAGGCCGGAGCCGTGGCGAAACTCGGGCAGGATCTCTACGCGGCGGGTCGGTTCATGCCGCCCGCGCTCGCGCAGCCCCTGTACGTGCGCGACCGGGTCGCGCTCACGACGGCCGAACGCGCGGCCCAAGCCGAGTTAGAGCGATGAGTGCCCGGCTCGAGAACGAGGTGCGCTGGCAGTTGCGGCCGCGCTTTGCGCTGATGCGGCCCGCGGACGTGCAGGCGATCGCCGCCATCGAGACGGCGCTCTATTCGTTTCCTTGGACGGCCGGCAACTTTCGCGACTCGCTCGCCGCGGGTTACAGTTCATGGGTGTTGCGCGAGGATGGCGGCGAGCAGGGGGAGGGGCCGATCGTGGGATATTTCCTCATGATGGCCGCGCTCGACGAGGCCCATCTGCTCAATATCAGTGTGGCGCTCGCGCATCAGGGCCGTGGTTTCGGTCTGGCCCTTTTGAACAAGGCCACCGAGACGGCCCGCGAGCACCGTGCCCGCAGCATGATTCTCGAAGTCAGGCCGAGCAACCTGCGCGCCCTTCAGATCTATGAACGCTATGGCTTTCGTCGCATCGGCCTGCGGCGCGGCTACTATCCGATCAGCACCCAGAATCGGACAGACCGAGAAGACGCCATCGTCATGCAGATCGCGCTTTGATGAAGAGGGCTTCTTCCGCCTTCCGCCAAAGCGCCCTGCTGGAGATGGGGCTGGCCCCGCGATGGGTGCGTCGCGCCCCGATTGCGGCCGTCGCAGAAGACGCGATGGATGCTGCGACGTTCGAAGAGGGCACCGCCCCCGGTCCCGTGCTGGGAGATGGGACAAAGGCGCTCGAAGCTCTAGGAGCGACGCGTGCGGCCGCGCCGCAACGGGATCAACTCATCGCTCGCCTCGATTGGGCTGGTCTCGAACAGGAAGCTCTGGGCTGCGCGGCCTGTGGCCTTAGCCGGTCGCGCAAGCAGGCTGTCTTCGGAGTGGGGGCGCTGCGCCCTCAGTGGCTCTTGGTCGGTGAGGCACCGGGCGCGGAGGAAGACGAGCGGGGCGAGCCCTTCGTAGGTGAGGCTGGACGCCTCCTCGATAACATGCTGCGCGCACTGGGCCTGGCCCGAGGCCGGGAAGTCTATATCGCCAACGTCTTAAAATGCAGGCCACCCCGCAACCGAAATCCCGAACCTGAAGAAGTGGCGCGCTGTGCGCCGTTTCTGCTCCGCCAGATCGAACTGCTCGCCCCGCGCATCATTGTCGCCCTCGGGAAATTTGCGGCCGAAACCGTCCTGGGTACGCAAGCTTCGGTCGGAAGCCTGCGGGGGCGTGTGCACCGGGTCCATATCGGCGCAGCAAGCTGGCCGGTCGTTGTGACCTATCACCCCGCCTATCTGCTGCGCAATCTCCCCGAAAAACGCAAGTCGTGGGCGGATCTCTGCCTGGCGGTCAAGGTATTAGGCGAGACCGAATCCGCTGGACCGCAATAGGGATCTTTCGCCGAACAAGGGGGACGGCGCCTCGGAAACCCAACCGCTGTCCCTTCAAGAGGCAATGCGGTGTCCCCGTCAAGCCCGGTGCGCGAGCCTAGGGTTTGGTCTCGATGAGCGTCATCGCGTGGAACAGTCGCTCGTTCCTGTGATGACGGCGCATCACAAGAAGCATGGTGGTGCACACGAAACCTCCGAACAGGACGATGACCGTTCTGATGTCGAGATCGAGCCGAACCAGAACGGCATAGAGGCACAACATCGTCAAAACGCTCAGATTCTCGTTGAAGTTTTGCACGGCGATCGAATGACCAGCGCTCATCAGAACTGCCCCGCGGTGCTGCAGTAATGCATTCATCGGTACGACAAAATAGCCGGCCATCGCGCCGATGGCGACCAGAAATGCCCCGGTGACGAGCATGTACAAGGGCACGTGCATGCCAAACAGATCCAGTTCCAGGTCGCCAAAGTAGCGACGCCTGAATAATGCGAGCATGATGACCGCCACGCCCATCGCCGCCCCGTAGGGTAATACACAAAGCGATTTCTTCAGCGGCACATGGGCTGCGGCGAGCGCCGCACCCAGGGCAACGCCGACGGCCACGACGGCCTGCAAAATTGCACCTTTACTGAGATCCATCCCGAGCACCTGTGCAGCCCACTTCAGCACGATGAACTGCAACGTGGCTCCGGCACCCCAGAACAGCGTCGTTACGGACAGCGAAATCTGCCCGAGCCGGTCCCGCCAGAGCACCCGGAAACAGCCGGCAAAATCCGAGATCAGGCGCGCCGGGTTGCGTTCCTGGTGTGGATAGCGTGCCCCCGTGTCGATGATGTAAAGATTCACCAGGGCGGCGATGAGATAAACCAGTGCAATGGCTGAGATGGCGGCTTGCGCGGGCGTGCCGATGCCGTCAGCGGTGATGGGTATTTCGAACGCGAGCAACATTCCCGAAATCTTCGGGCTAATTAGAATGCCTCCGAGCACCGTACCCAGAATAATCGAACCCACGGTGAGACCCTCGATCCACCCGTTGGCAGCGACCAGGTCTTCGGGAGGCAGCAGCTCGGTCAGAATTCCGTACTTGGCCGGCGAGTACGCCGCTGCACCGAATCCGACTACGGCATAGGCCAAAAGAGGATGGATGCCCAAGAACATCATCACGCATCCGCCGATCTTGATCGTGTTGGTGACGAACATCACCCGCCCCTTGGGCATCGAGTCGGCGAAGGCACCGACGAAGGCGGCGAGCAGTACGTAGGAAAGAACGAAAAACAGCTTCAGCAGCGGAGTCATCCAGTCGGACGCACGTCTTTCGACCAGAAGAGCGATAGCGGCGATAAGGAGCGCATTGTCGGCGAGCGACGAAAAAAATTGCGCCGCCATAATCGTGTAGAAGCCGCGTTTCATCAGGTCCTTCGAGTTCGCCGTGACTCTTCGTCCGGCGTGCGGGCATGTCGGGACGTCTCGAGGTCCTGCCGCGCGCTGTCTTATATCACGAAACTGCATGGGGCGAAATTGCTCCCGCATGCCACGCAATTGTCCTCTAAACCAGTCTGGAATCACCGTAAAATATTGTCAACTCGTGTACCGACGGGCAACGACGCACAACCGTTGATCCGAACGGTCCATTCCACCAATCTGCCGCTCATGCCACGACCCATACAGGCCTTTATCTCCGTTTCTGCGATCCGACACAATCTGAATGTGGTCCGAACCCATGCGCCGGGAGCCCGCGTTTGGGGCGTGGTGAAGGCCAACGCTTACGGTCATGGGATCGCGCGTGTGCTGCCTGCGATGTCGCATGCCGATGGTCTTGCACTACTTGACCTTCAAGAGGCGCAATTGTCGCGCCAGCTGGGCTTCGTGGGCCCGATCCTTTTGCTCGAAGGATGCTTTGAGCCGGCCGATCTGGAGCTCGCTATTGCGCTGCACCTGAGCATCGTTGTGCATTGCAATGAACAGCTGCAGTTGCTGCGCCGCTATTCTGGGCCCGGCGGTGTCGAGGTTTATCTGAAGATGAACAGCGGCATGAATCGGCTGGGATTTCCGCCTGGTCAGATGCAGGCCGCGTATGCCGCCCTGCGTGAGATTCCCAGCGTGCTCGGGATAACCCTGATGACGCATTTCGCCCAGGCGGAAACTCCCGATGGGATCACGGAGGCACTGACCCGCTTCCAGGAAGCGACACGGTCGCTGCCTGGACCACGATCGCTTGCGAACTCCGCTGCGACTCTCATGCATCCGGCAGCGCGCGCAGATTGGGTCCGCCCAGGGATCGTCCTATATGGTTCATCGCCGTTCGCCACGAAGAGTGCGGGCGAATTGGGACTGCGGCCGGCGATGACGCTCAGAAGTCAGATCATCGCGATCCAGGATCTAGCGCCTCGCGATGCGGTTGGCTACGCCGGGCGCTTCGTCGCCCAGAAGGCGATGCGCATTGGTGTCGTCGCGTGCGGTTATGCGGACGGCTATCCGCGCAGCGCGCCCAACGGCACGCCGGTCCTGGTGGCGGGACACAGGGTCGCCCTCGTGGGTGCGGTTTCGATGGACATGATCACGGTAGATCTGTCGGGGATTGGCGAGGTGACCGTGGGTTCTCCCGTCGAGCTCTTTGGCGACGGTCTTTCGGTCGATGAGGTGGCCCGTAGCGCCGGCACTGTAGGCTACGAGCTCCTGTGCGCCCTGGCTGCCCGCGTGCCTACCCGGGCGGAGCCTTAATGGCGAAGGCAAAGACGGTCTACACCTGTTCGGCCTGCGCGGGGCAAACCTTGAAGTGGCAGGGCCAGTGTCCGCACTGCCAGGCCTGGAACACCTTGGTGGAGGGACCGGCCGACAGCGGGTCGACGCATCGCTTCAACGCGCTTTCCGAATTGGCGCCCGTGCAGCCTCTGACCCAGATTCCGGCCCAGGATCTCTTGCGCTATTCCACCGGAATCGGGGAATTTGACCGTGTATTGGGAGGTGGGCTGGTTCCGGGAGGCGTGGTTTTGATCGGTGGGGATCCTGGAATCGGCAAATCGACCCTCCTGCTGCAGTCATTGGGTTTTCTCTCCCAAAGCCGGCGTGCGCTCTACGTCACCGGCGAGGAATCGGGCGCGCAGCTGGTTCTGCGGGCCCGCCGGCTCGGCGTTGAAGCTAGCGCCTTGAAAGTCCTAGCCGAAATCCAACTCGAACGCATTGTGGCTGCGCTGTCCGCCGAAAAGCCCGAGATCGCCGTCATCGACTCGATCCAGACGCTCTATTCGGAAGCGTTGACTTCCGCGCCCGGTTCCGTCGCTCAGGTGCGCGAATGCGCGGCTCACCTGACCCGCATTGCCAAGCAAACTGGCACGACCATCATCCTCGTAGGTCATGTCACCAAGGAAGGGGCGTTGGCCGGGCCGCGCGTACTCGAGCATATCGTCGATACGGTCTTGTACTTCGAGGGCGATACGCACTCGTCGTTTCGGCTCGTGCGCGCGTTTAAGAACCGCTTTGGCGCGGTCAATGAACTGGGCGTATTTGGGATGACCGAACGCGGCCTTAAGGGGGTCACCAATCCTTCGGCTCTGTTCCTGTCTCACCACGACCAGCCGGTGGCCGGCTCGTGCGTGCTGGCCACGCAGGAGGGAACCCGGCCCCTGCTCGTCGAGGTCCAGGCGCTCGTCGATACAGCCCACGTCTCAAATCCAAGACGCCTGTCCGTCGGTCTGGAGCAAAACCGTCTGGCCCTGCTCCTGGCGGTCTTGCACCGTCATGCCGGAATCGCCTGTTATGACCAGGATGTCTTCATCAACGCGGTCGGAGGCGTCAGGATCACCGAGCCCGCCGCCGATCTTGCGATCTTGTGCGCGATTGAATCATCCTTGAGTGATCGGCCCCTCGAAAGAGGTCTCGTGGTCTTCGGCGAGGTGGGCTTGGCAGGCGAGATTCGACCGGCTCCGCGTGGGCAGGAACGCTTGCGCGAGGCCGCCAAGCTCGGTTTTAGCCGCGCCTTGATTCCACGCTCGAATGCGCCCAAGCAAGCCATCGAGGGTCTTACCATCATCGCGGTCGATCGAATCGACGAGGCCCTACGCAGCGTACGCAAATCGAGCTAGAGACCTGCGAGATTCTCCTCGAGCAGCGCGGCCGCCCGGCGGCCGCTGGCCACCGCCGTCTCGAGCGTGGCCGGATAATCGCTCTCGGTGTAATCTCCGGCGAGAACCAAACGAGACTCAGGGGTGCGTTGGGGCGGGCGGCGCAGCTCGGGCACGCATGCAAACGTCGCCCGCTTTTCGCTGATGACGCGATAGGCCACCGGGGTTGCGGTCAGGTGAAGCTGTTGGCGAAGCTGGGTCAGGACATGCTGCGCGATGGTGCCCTGGTCCAGTTCCTGGTGGGGCCCCTGGGCGCTGATCACGACCGCCAACAGGCCCCCGGGTCCACCCAGCTGGCCCTTGTCAAAGATCCATTGGCCGAACTGGGACTGCGCGAGATCTTCCGTTAGGGCCATCATGGGAGCAGGAAGACTCACCTCGCTGGGATAGGCGAAGTAGACGGTGGTAATGGGCTGCCAGGACAGCGAAGCGCAGCAGGCCAAAAGCTCCGAGATTCCCGGACCTTCTAGCCTTTGGATAAGCCCGACGGCCTGATTGGCCGAAACAGCCACAACGCATCCATCGAAGTGCCACGAGCCCCCAGAAGAGCTGGTCAGTTCCACCGCCGAGGGGTCCACGAGCAGGGAGTCAACTCGCGTGCCCAATTCGATTCTTCCCTCCAGGGCTAGGATGGCCGCCGCGCAGGCGTTGGGAAGGACTGCATCAAGCGGCATCTTGGGCAGGAGCATATCGGAGGCGTATCGCCGGGCACCAAGACTGTCGCGCAACACGTTGAGGAACACTTGCGCTGAGGCGATCTGATAGGGCGTGTTGAGTGCCGCCACGCACAGGGGAGCCCAGAGCTTCTCGATAATTTCGGAAGACTGATCTTGTTCGCTGAGCCAACTCGCCACCGAACAGTCGCTAGGGAGCCGCCATCGTTTCAAACGGGCGCGGGTCATGAGGCGCACCGCGTCCAAGCGCGCTCGAAGACCGATGCCGCGGGCGGCCCAGAGCCCGAAAAAGACATGCCAGGGCGCGGGCAGTGGCCACGCGCGCAAGGCGAATCCATCACATCGGTTGATATGGACCGGCTGCCTTAGAAGGACATCGGATTCGCTCACGGCGCAAAGCTCGATGAGCTCGAGGGTTTCCCGATAGGCACCCAGCAGGATGTGCTGACCGTTGTCGAGCGCCACCGCAGTGCCGTCGGGGAGCAGCCAATCGACGCGTCGGGCGCGTCCACCCAGCTGTCGCGATGCCTCGAAGAGCGTCACCTGGTAGCCTCGGGCGGCTAATCGATAGGCCGATGACAGGCCCGCCCACCCTGCGCCGATGACGGCGATGGCAGCGCGCCTGGGCCGATCACCCACGGCGGTGGCGTGTTCCGACCCAGGTCCGCCATGCGATCCAGAGTTTGCGCACAGGCGTCAGCGATATCCTCTGGTGCAGCACCTGGAAGTTCTCGCGCTCGATCTCATCGAGCAGCGTGCTGTAGATCGCGGCCATGATGAGGCCGGGCCTTTGGGCGTTGCGATCCGCCGGCGGCAAGAGCGCGTAGGCGCTGGCATAGGTGGCGCGCGCGCGCTGGGCCTGAAAGCGCATTAATTCCGTGAAGCCCGGCGTATAGCGTGCGTGAGTGAGGTCGCTCGCGGTCACACCGAAGCGCTGAAGCTCATCCATGGGGAGATAGACGCGGCCAATGCGCGCGTCTTCGCCGACGTCTCGGATAATGTTGGTGAGTTGGAAGGCGATTCCCAGCTCCTTGGCGTAGTCCAAGGTCTTGGGATCGGAATGCCCAAAAATCCCGGCCGCCAGTAGCCCCACAACACCGGCCACATGAAAGCAGTAGCTCTCGAGCCCTGCGTAGTCTAGATAACGGGTCTGCTGCAGGTCCATCTGCATGCCATCGATGATGAGATTCAATCGTTCGATGGTGATGCCAAAGGGGACCATGTGGGGCTCTAGCGCTTGGGTGACAGGATGCGTGGGCGTATGGTGGTCCAGGCGCGCGAGTTCATCGCGCCACCACGCCAAGGTCTGGGCGGCAACACCTGTGTCAGTGCATTCGTCGACGACGTCGTCTACTTCCCTGCAAAATGCGTAAAGCGCCGTGATGGCGCGCCGCCGCGCGGGAGGAAGAAAGAGGAAGGAATAGTAAAAGCTCGAACCGCTTTGAGCGGCCTTCTCCTGGCAATACTGATCCGGAGTCATGTCCGCATGCTCAGGGCACGTGCCGCGATGGTGGGCCAGTCGGCCCTGCGAAGGACGGGTCGGCGCGAGAAGACGTCATAGTCGACCTTGGCGATCTTGTCTAAGACGCGCAAGCCCCCCTGAACGACAAAGCGCAATTCCAGTCCGATGCGACCGGGCAGGGTTCGCACCAGCGGTGCACCGGAAAGCATCATCGTGCGGGCGCGGTCACATTGGAAGGCCATCATCTCGCGCCACGCACTCGTGTCGACTTGCGCCGCCAAATCTTCGATGCGCAGGCCATAGCGGCGTAGGTCCTCGAGCGGCAGATAGGCACGCCCCTTGGCGAGGTCAACCGCGACATCCTGCCAGAAATTGATGAGTTGGAGCGCGGTGCAGATCTGGTCGGACCAGGCAATCTGTTCTTCCGTATCGCAGTGGTAGAGGCCGAGCATGATGCGGCCAACGGGATTGGCCGACCGGGTGCAGTAGTCCAGAACCGAGGGGAAGTTCTCATAGCGTCCGGTTACGGCATCCTGCGAGAACGCCGAGAGCAGATCGCGAAACGGTTTGACGGGGAGACTGAAGCGAAGGATTACCGCGGCCAAGGCACGGAACAGCTCGGCTTCGGGCAGGGGGTTTAGCGGCAGTCCTTGTTCGATGCGCACCAGCTGTGCGTCGTAGGCTCTGAGTGCGGCCAGTCGCATCGCCGCCGGCGCGTCACCTTCATCGGCGAGATCGTCGGCGCTGCGTGCGAACCGGTACACCACCGAGACAGGTTCGCGCAGACGCCTGGGCAGCAGCAACGAGGCAACCGGAAAATTTTCGTAGTGATTGATGGCCATGGTGATCGATGTCCGGCGCAATTGTATTCGAATCTCCGAAGCCGGCCGGCCCCAGCGGGGGCATGAGCCCCACGACCCGTGCCCTCGTGCGGCGCTGCGGCGGCCTTGCCGCTTCGCGTATAATTCGTCAGCGGCGAGAAGGTGCGCTTGGACGCCCTTATCCGCTGTACGCCGAAAGCGGGGCGGCCCAGGCGAGGGTGGCGAAATTGGTAGACGCACCAGGTTTAGGTCCTGACGCCAGAAATGGTGTGGGGGTTCGAGTCCCCCCTCTCGCACCAAAGCAACTCCAACCAGTCAACCCGCCGGAAATTCGGGTCTTTGGCCCGTCGAACCTCCCCAAGCCGGGGAATTCGCTCGAGGAACGGCACTTTTAGATCGAAGAAGCGGAACTATTATGCAAGTCGAAGAACTCGGAACGCTGGAACGGCGGCTGTCCATTTCGCTCCCACTCGCGGATATCGAAAAGGAAGTCGATGCGCGCTTAAAGCGCCTTTCACGCACTTTTAAGATGTCCGGATTTCGCCCCGGCAAGGTGCCGCTGAAGATCGTGGCCCAGCAGTATGGTTTCCAGGTTCAAAACGAGGTTTTGAACGAACGCGTGGGACGAGCCTTTAGCCAGGCGGTCGAAGAGAACAAGTTGCGCGTAGCTGGAGCGCCAAGCATTTCTCCGAAGTCCGGAGAGTCGGTAGCGGAAGGCGTGGTCGAATTCGACGCCACCTTCGAGATCTATCCCGAAGTCAAGGTGGGCGACATTTCAGGGCTGCGACTGGAAAGGCCGACGACGCAGGTGGGCGATCCGGAGATCGACAAGACCATCGAAATTCTGCGCAAGCAGCGCGTGCACTATCACCCCAAAGGCCAGGACGGCGAGCACGGCGACGGCGGAGCGGATGCGAGTGCCCAAAAAGGCGACCGGATCACCCTCGACTTCGAAGGCACCATCGACGGGACCGCATTCGAGGGTGGAAGTGCGAAGGACTTTGTCTTTGTGCTCGGTGAGGGTCGCATGCTGCCCGAGTTCGAGGCGGCCGCGACCGGTCTGAAAGTCGGTGAATCCAAGAGCTTTACGCTCGCGTTTCCGGCGGACTACCACGGCAAAGACGTGGCCGGAAAAACAGCCGAATTCAAGATCACGATCAAGCAGGTCGAGTGGGCACATGAACCTCCCATCGATGCCTCGTTTGCTCAGAGCTTGGGCATCGCCGACGGTGATCTGCCGCGCATGCGCGAGGATATCCGGATGAACCTGGAGCGCGAGGTCAAAAAGCGCATCCATTCGCGTACCAAGGACAAGGTCATGGATGGACTGCTCGGCATATCGGAGCTGGAGCTGCCCAAGGCGCTCGTGGAGGCTGAGGTCCGACGCCAAATCGAGGCCACCCGCGAGGACATGCGGCAGCGGGGTATGAAAACAGACGAGCTCCCGTTTCCTGCCGATCTGTTCCGGCCGCAAGCCGAAAGGCGTGTGAGACTGGGTCTTATACTTTCGGAAATCGTGCGCCTGCACTCTCTACAGGCCAAGCCCGAGCAGATCAAAGCCCACGTCGAGGAGTTGGCCCAGGCCTACGAGAATCCAAGCGAGGTCGTGCGCTGGTATTTTGCCGACAGAAGCCGTCTGGGCGAGGTCGAGGGACTTGTTTTGGAGGAGAACGTCGTCAACTACGTGCTCAACCAGGCGCAGGCGGTGGATACGGCCGTTCCGTTTGATGAATTAATGGGCAGCGGCGGCGCTTAGTCCGCCTGCCCGTCACCAGGGATAAAAAGCATGGATTTCAAAATACCAAGCGCGCCGGGCCCTTCCTTCGACGCCCAAGGGCTCGGGATGGTCCCCATGGTGATCGAGCAATCGGGCCGTGGCGAACGGGCGTATGACATCTACTCCCGGCTGCTCAAGGAGCGCGTCATCTTCCTGGTGGGTCCTGTCACCGAGCAGACCGCCAACCTAGTGGTGGCCCAGCTGCTGTTTCTCGAGTCTGAAAATCCGGACAAGGACATCCATTTCTATATCAATTCTCCGGGCGGCTCGGTGTACGCGGGCATGGCAATTTACGACACGATGCAATTCATCAAGCCCGATGTCTCCACGCTGTGCACGGGGATGGCGGCCAGCATGGGCGCCTTCCTCCTGGCCGCGGGGGCCAAGGGGAAGCGCTATTCCTTGCCGAACTCGCGCATCATGATCCATCAGCCCTCGGGAGGCTCCCAGGGCCAGGCGTCGGACATTGAGATCCAGGCCAAGGAAATTCTCTTTTTGCGCGAGCGCCTCAATGGCATCCTCGCGGAGCGAACCGGCCAGTCCGTTGAGCAGATCGCTCGGGACACTGACCGGGATAATTTCATGTCTGCCGAGCAGGCCCAGGACTACGGCATCGTCGATAAGGTCCTTACCAAACGCAGCGCAGAGGGCTAGGTCATTTCTGCCTCGTTGCGCGCCTCCCACAACTACGGCGGATACTCTGGCCGTTGCCAAGCAAATGGTTGGCAAAGCAGGTATATTTGGTGTTCTGGGTCGGGTAATTGCATGAGGGGTGCCTAAGGCATGTCCGAGAAGAAAGGCTCCAGCGGTGAGAAGCTGCTGTACTGCTCGTTCTGTGGCAAGAGTCAGCACGAGGTAAAAAAGCTCATTGCGGGTCCGTCAGTTTTCATCTGCGACGAATGCATTGACCTCTGCAATGACATCATCCGTGACGAGGCCGCCCAGACGGAGGCGGCGCCAGGCGCCGCGAAATCCGATCTACCGACCCCCTTGGAGATTTGCGAGATACTGGACCAGTATGTAATCGGTCAGATGACGGCCAAACGCATCCTCTCGGTTGCCGTCTACAACCATTACAAGCGGCTCAAGCACATGTCCC
>JBEKVI010000010.1:0-93958 GCA_049514215.1 Burkholderiaceae bacterium | reverse complement strand
CGAGGCCCGTCACGACATTGATGACGCCAGGAGGCAACCCGGCTTCATGAAAGGCGTCCATCAACACTTCCGTTTGCATAGCGCTCATCTCGCTTGGCTTGATGACGATCGTGCATCCGGCAGCGATCGCCGGCGCCACCTTGATCGCAATCGAGCCGGCGCTCGAATTCCATGGCGTAAAGATGCCCACCACGCCAGCCGGCTCCATCACGACCTTAGATGTGCCGACAGTTTTGACCAGGTCAAAATCTTCGAGGACTTTCTTGAAGTGCAGGAAAATGTTCGCCGCGAGGTTGTTGGAACCCCTCGCACGGTCTTGCGGTGCGCCATATTCTACGACGGTCGCTTCAACGAGTTGATCCATTCGCTTGGCCACGGCGTCGTGCAACCGCTGCAGGAGCTCCATTCGGTATTCCTTGCTACTTTGCGAAAAGCTGTTGAACGCCGCTTTCGCAGCACCGATGGCATTTCGGGTGTCGATTTCGTCTGCCATGGTGACCTTCCCGAGAACCGTATTGTCGGTCGGGTTCACGAGGTCGACGACCTGGGTCCCATGAGGAGTGACGAACCGGCCGTTGATATAGGCACGATCAAAGGCTCTTACGAGTGTCGCGGTTTCACGAGCGTTCATTTTTCTCACCTTTCATGAAGTTTTGGCTATCAGGTCGCTGTATCTCTCGGGACCTCGGCTCACAATTTCAGTGTGGCCCAAGAGCGCGTCGGCGTAACTAGCAAAAGACGCCAATGCTCTTGCGGAACGCGCCAAGATGGCTAATTGCTGCGCCGCCGCTCCTAGTTCTGAGCTACGGGCTACCATCTCTCTGCCGCAAGATGGACAGCCGCCCGGCACGCTTCTATAGGCGCACGGTTCCGAACCGGCTGGGGCGGGCGATTTCCGTGTCGGGTCGGCCGCTGGCTGGCAAGCGCCGGCCCCAGACGGCGGTCACCGGCGCTCTCGCCGACCAAGCCTCGATTGGCTCAGTAGCTTTTCAACCTCCATGCCAGGGTACCGAACCGCGCCTTCGAGCATCGGGTGTCCGAGAAAAAGCTTAACGACATGTTGTCAACTACAGCCTCGCGGAAAATCACCACCGGCGTTCTGTCGACGCGAAACAGCGTGCGGCCGATCATCGCGGAAGTGATTAATGGATCGTAATCCGGTCCACATAAAC
This sequence comes from Burkholderiaceae bacterium, assembly GCA_049514215.1. Taxonomy (GTDB): domain Bacteria; phylum Pseudomonadota; class Gammaproteobacteria; order Burkholderiales; family Burkholderiaceae_D; genus BOG-994. The sequence goes on along the minus strand of JBEKVI010000010.1, from coordinate 92,786 downwards.
ACTACGACCTGGTTTTCTTCGATCAGGAAGGAAATTCGCTCGAACCGGTCGACAAACCGTTCGAGTCGAAGGTGCTATCGTTGTCTGGGGAAGGACAGTCGCCACCGCATGCATTACCGGAATGTTGCGCGGATGGCTGCGTCAAATGTCGGTAAAACTACTCTCTATCCGAAATGGAGTCTTCAATGAACAAAGTACAAGTCGAGCAGACGAGCTATGAGATGCCGCCGCGGGAGGGATTTACCGTGGCGCATTTTCTCACGGTCGCAAACATCGAGCGATCGGCCCGATTCTACGCGACGGTTTTCGGGGCGCGCGTTCTGAGCAGGGGCGACAGCAGTGGCGCGCCCGGGGTCATCCAGATCGCGAACACGTGGCTCATTGTCAACGTCGGGGGAGGTCCGACCCCCGACAAACCATCGGTGACGCTCGGCGTGCCCCCCGACCCGGATGCGTTCAGCAGCTTTATGAATATACGCGTTGCGGATATCAAGGCGTGCTATGAACTATGGCGAAGTCGAGGAGCACAGTTCATCACGGAGCCGAAGGACAAGTACGGCGAGACCCGCTGCTACATCCGCGATCCTGATGGTTATATTATCGAAGTCGGGCAAAGCAAGCTGGAGTTGGGCGCCTTGGCACTTGCAGACGAGCGGGGATGAGATAGCCCGAGGAGCCCATCCGTGGCGATTGAGACCGCTCTCGGGAGCGGACGCCGCCCTTGAATGCCTCCAACGCGGATCTTATGGCCCGGCATGCTATCCCCTAGCTGATATGGCCGTTTCATACAAGTGAATCGGTTCTTGAAGCATTAGAGGTATCGGGCGATAGCCTACAAGGCTGATGCAGCGACGATGGATCAGGCTGATATCCGTGGGTGGGTTACCACTGTGCAGAATCCGTCGTGGAAGCTGCCTCGGTCTAGAGTCGCGAGTCGCCCATTTCGAGTGTCGGTATAGCTAGCTTGAGGGTTCTTCCTATCGTGATTCGTAAGCCATCGCCCGATACCTCCTTGCCAATTAAACTTCGATTTGATTCTGCGCCATTCTCGAGAGCGCCCAGATGAAGCCGACCAATTCTCGTGCAGTTGCAATGCAGACCTTGTTGACATGGACACCTCGTCGCTGAAGGTGGGCAAATCGTCCACATAGCCTCACCTGGGCCTTCCATGCATGCGTCTGAATTGCCTGCGGTTGCCCTTCGTGACGTTTGCGGATCGTGTTGCTCATGCGCGCGGGATATCTGTAGTTCCAGGCCGCCTCAGTTAGCAGCCGGCGGGCATTACTGTTACCGGTCTTGGTAACCGACTTGCCTCCCGACCGGCTTCGCACACCGAAACCGACACCGTGTCTTTATGAACATCCAAACCGACGTAACGCTTGATAAGCTGATCCATGGCTCGTCTCCAGAAGGTCCTGCAGCTGGCCCATCCAGCTGCATGTGGAAAGGCACGCTCCGGCGTGTAACCCACGTTGACGGAGACGAGCCCCCTACCTAACGGCCATTCTGTCTAGGGGATAGGGGTAATTCGATTTCGCTTGGCGGCCTAAGAGAGATCACGGACCGGGAACATGGCATTGATCGCTCGATCTGTGAGCGAGACCGCGAGTAAAACTAGGTAAAGTGTTGAGCTACTTCGCAGCCACGCTTCATCAAGAGGAAAAGGATCCCGTACGGTTCTTACTGGAAGAAGCCATCGAGTCTCATCCACCATTACGCGTTGGCGCAAGAGCGTGTCCTGGAGCTCCGCAATATTCGCTCGCAACGTGTTCTCTTGAAAAGAACCACCGCTGATGTAGTCGTACAGAAAGCGGGGGAGTCTGGCTTCACATTGTTTGAGATAATCGTCTATGCTTGCGATGATCATGCTGCTACTCCAGTCCTGACAAAATTGAGGGATCAGACTTTCTGTACTGTGGCGGACTGCTCCGCGGCACTTGAATCCCGCGTATGGGGGACGACGTCAGTGAAACGATGGGCTTCACGTCGATCTGACGGTCGAACAATTGCGTGCCAGAGCCACTCTGGCTCTTAGGTGGAGCGAAACATGGAAGTCAAGGGTGCAAGCCTTTTGTACACGTTGGCTGGCCTCATGATCACCTTCGCGGGATTTTCGGCGCTCTTGTTGTTCGTCCGACCGGCCGCCGGAGCGAAGTTGTCACTGCTCGATCGATACCTTGCTAAAACAGTCATGACGTACATTTTCGTATTGACGGCGGGAGCGCTGCTGCCGGTTCTTTTTGGGCTCTACGACATTCCGGAGACATGGATTTGGCGAGGCTCTGTCGTGCTTTTCGCGCTACCGATGCTGTTTCTCCAGATCACCTATCCGCGCCGCCGCCGGAAGGTCGTTGGCGAAGGGCCGCCGCCCGCAATCTTTGCGGTTTTCGTTGTATTGGGCTCCATGGTAACGCTGGCCATGATTGGCTACGTTTTAGGTGGCTTTCAATTCAGCGCTGCAGCCTACATCACGGGATTGACGATCGACTTCTTTACGGTCGTTTTCGGCTTTCTGACCGCACTCGATGTCATATTGCAACAACCAATGGAAGCGTCGGAGCGGGAGGCGCCGCGTTAGCGTCACTCTCTTGTGGCGGCTACCGCCTCCGAGAATACGACCTCGGAGAACGAGGGATTGACTCTTTGCTCTCGATGCTACAACTCGACCCTCGAAGGCGCTTGAGCTCTCGGCGACTAACGCTCGCTATCATCGTTCTTCCCGGTCAGGTACCGATTTATCTGCGCCGCCCATTCCGGGCCCGCGCGCCGGTCGTGCTCTGCCATCTCGGACACATGAGCCGTCGCGGCGAGGGACAGGGATGTCCGCTCATAGCGGACCTTCACGAGCGTTGAATTCTCGCGGGGAATGAGGTCGATGGTAATTACCGTGGCCACGAAATCGGGCAAGGTGTAGACGTATTGAATGCGTCGAGCCTTGAGATCAAAGACGGTGTTTACCCAGGTCGCGGTGTGTTCGCCGTGTGCGATCTCAAAGACCATGCCTTCGCGATCCTCGGCTTTGGAGGGCCAGGAAAATTTCGGGTGCCAATCCTCGGCCCATACGCGCTCCATTGCAGCACCGAAAAGTGGAAAGCACCGCTCCAGCGGGGCATTGGCGACGAATTCGAACTCCTCGCGTGTATGCAGCCCAGGCTCCGGTTGAGCCGTCACTCCATGGTGTGGCGTTACCGTTTGCGAGCCCGGTTGGTTGGGGGACTGACCAAAGGTCATGCTAGCTCCCAGACAAAGGAATAGGCCGATCAGGTTCTGGAGGGTCATGGTCGGGGGCGCCCCTCCCGCAACTTGTGGCTGTGCTCGGAGTTCAGGGTTAAGCCGTAAATCCTCTTGAGGTCAGCGATCTGCCTCAGCGTCTCGGCAGAGAACGGGGCTTTGCCCTCAAATGCGTGGAGCACAATTCCTTCAATCAGGTCGCCCAAGGATAGGTCCTTCAATTCGGCGAGACCCTTGAGAACCTTCAGGAGTCTTTTCTCCATGCGCACGCCGGTCTGAACTCGTTCAATTTCCATCGCGTTGAATGGAGTTACCAAAGTACCATGGTACAACATTGAGAAATAGATGGCAAGGTCGGCCGGCCCGAGGGCCCATTGAATTTAGCGAGAAGGCTCGACGAGCGCTGTCACAGTGATTTAAGCATCCCCGGTGACGCGACAGCATCCCTCAAGAGAATTGATACAGCCGAGTCGCATTGTCGACGAGCACGCGGTTACGGCCAGTCTCATCGCGCACGCATTCACTTAAGAGGTCGAGCAGAATCGCGTCGTCAGGCAAATTGTCGGCTTTTTCGGTGGGGTGGGGCCAGTCACTTCCCCAGACGACCCGATCGGGAGCCGCTTCTGCGTAGGCTCGGGCGACGAGAACGCTATCGGCATACGTCGGCTGGCCCACCTTGGAATCCATATAGAACCCGGATAGTTTCACCCAGGCTTTCTTTTCCTGCAGCAGTCGGCTGATCATTGTGAACACGGGACTTTGCAATGCGTTGGGTTCGGGAACATGAGCCAGATGGTCGAAGACGACCGGGCAGGGCAATGCGTCCCACAGTTCTTTGGCTCCCAATAAGACGTCTGCAGGTGCATTCACCTGAATGTGCCAGCCCATCGGTGCGACTCGGCTGGCGAGAGGCTTCACCATCTCGAGAGTGGTCGTACCACCTTGCGCCAGATTGAACCGAATTCCCCGGACGCTGCCCTCGTGCAACTGTTTCAGCTGGAAGTCGCTGACTTCTGGTGTGACGACTGCAACACCTCTTGCCTTTCCGTTAAATTGCGTAATGGCCTCAAGCAGCAGGCGGTTGTCAGTCCCGTAACTTGAAGGCTGGACAATCACATTTCGGCTCGTGCCCAGGCGCGCCTGCAATTGCTTGTAGTCCGAGACCAGGGCGTCGCTCGGTCGCAAGGTGGCTTGCGCGGCGTAGGGGTATCGGGAATCGTAGATGTGGTGGTGGCAATCAGTCGCGTTCGGGGGCATCTTGGATCGGGGTTTTTCTGCGCCCGCAGAGCGTATCACCGACTGCGCGAGACCCAACGTCTGCACCCCGAGCGTGCCTAAAGAGATTCCTGCAAAGACGCCTAAGAATTGCCGACGGTTTCGCAATCGATCGATCATGTCGTCTCCTTTGGTTGGCAGCGCGGGGCCTGCGTGTTTACGCCAGGGAAGTCGATGTTCGTGCACAGGTTACGCATCATAGCTCTCGTCAGCACGTGCAACCCAGTTCGAGAATTAGCCTATGAGCACCAACGTGCCGCGCGAGCGCGAAGGCGCACTCGCTCCTTCCGCTTGCACTTGCAGCAATCGGCTTCACGAGGCGGAGGTCATGCTGGTTTGCACCTGAAATTCCGCAATCTGCCGGTATTGCGATTCAAGTTGGACGGGCAGGGCCACGAAGATCGGCAAAAGCCGACGGTACAGCATGACGTTTTTCGGGATGGGGAAATGCCGATGGGTCGCTCCTACCATCCCTTTGACGATGTCGAGCGAATCGACATATCCCAGAGCATAAAGCCCCAATACGGCTGCGCCAAGGCAAGAGCTCTCGAAGCTTTCCGGGACGATCACGTCGCGATCAAATACGTCCGCCATCATCTGGCGCCACAGCCCCGAACGGGCAAAGCCACCAGTCGCTTTAATCGACTGACTGGTTCCGACGAGGGATTCCACGGCAGGCAGAATGCTATGGAGATTAAAGATCACTCCCTCGAGGGCAGCCCGGATCATGTGCTCTTTGCGATGATGCATCGCCAAGCCGAAAAATGACCCCCGCAGGTTGGAATTCCAAAGCGGCGCACGCTCGCCGGCCAAATAGGGATGGAATAAGAGCCCCTCGGCACCCGCTGGGACCCGCTCGGCAATGCGCGTCAGAACTTCGTATGGATCAATACCGAGTCGCTTTGCGGTCTCGCATTCCGCGGCCGCAAACTCGTCACGAACCCACCGAAACACGATGCCACCGTTGTTCACTGGGCCCCCGACAACCCAGTGACGCTCGGTCAGGGCGTAACAGAATGTGCGGCCGGCCGGATCGGTCATCGGACGATCGACCACTGCGCGCAGGGCACCGCTAGTGCCGATGGTGACCGCGACCTCGCCGGGGGCGATCGCATTGACGCCCAGGTTCGAAAGTACCCCGTCGTTGGCGCCGATAACGAATGGAGTGCTCGGATCGAGACCCAAGTTTTGAGCGATCTGCGTATCGAGGCCATGAATATGGTGCGTCGTTGGGACCAGCTGCGAGAGCTGATCCCGCCTTACACCAGCGACGCCGAGCGCTTCCTCGTCCCAATCCAGGTTCGAAAGGTTCAGCATCCCCGTCGCCGAGGCGATCGAATGGTCGACGATCCAAGTGCCAAACAACCGGAAGAAAACATACTCCTTGATGCCCACAAAGCGAGCCGAATTCCGGAATACCTCGGGGTGCTCATCGCGGAGCCAGGCCAATTTGACGAGTGGCGACATCGGGTGAATGGGAGTGCCGGTGCGCAGGTAAATCGCGTTTCCATTTTGGGTGCGCAAAATGCGCTCGGCCCACGCCGCTGCGCGATTGTCGGCCCAGGTGATGCTGCGCGTCAGGGGTCGACTGTGCGCATCGATTGCGATGACGCTATGCATTGCTGCGCTAAAGGACACGCAGGCAAGCTCCCTTCCCCCTGTTGGACTGCCTTTAAGACAGTTCCGGATCGATTCGATCACGGCATCGAAGATCTGAATCGGATCCTGTTCGGCCGCTCCCGTCGTGGGCCGGTACAGGGGATATTCGACCGCGTGGTGGCTGACGACCCGCCCGTCAAGGCTAAACAAGACTGCCTTGGTACTTGTCGTACCGATATCCACACCGAGGGCGAACGCGGGCATGTTCCGCCCTTAGACGATCAACGAGAGCAGCATGATGAGAAAGATGCCAACGACCGAGACAATGGTTTCCATGGCCGTCCAGGTCTTAAACGTCTCAGCGACACTCATGTTGAAATATTGCTTGACGAGCCAGAATCCCGCGTCGTTCACATGCGAGAGAATCAGTGAGCCAGCGCCCGTGGCCAAAACCAGCAGCTCCCGGTTGACCCCTGGAACCAGGGTGACCAGTGGCGCCACGATGCCGGCTCCCGTAATCGTGGCGACCGTGGCCGACCCTGTAGCTACCCGTATGACGGCCGCGACGAGCCAGGCGAGCAGGATGGGCGATATCTGGGCACGTACGGCCATATGACCGATGGCATCACCTACGCCGCTGGCCACGAGCATTTGCTTGAAGCCCCCGCCAGCACCAATGATGATGATGATCGCCGCGGTCGGTGCGAGGCTGTCGTCGACAAACTTCAGAATCTGTTTGGAGGAGAAGCCGCGCGCCGCTCCAAAAGTGTAGAGTGCCAGCAGCAACGCCGCCAGAAGCGCAGTGATGGGGTGTCCGATGAAATCCATCCACTGCCGAAACGCGCTCTTGTCATCGAAGGTGATATCGGCCATTGCCTTGAGCAACATCAGAAAAACCGGTAGCAGGACGGTAATGAGCGTAATCGCGAAGCCTGGCATGTCGCGCGCTTCCGATTTGCCGGCAAGCTGGTTCATGAGATCTTCTGACGGCTTGGGCGTTACATACTTTGAGATCAGACTTCCGAATAGGGGGCCTGCGATTATCGCAGTTGGAAATCCGACGAGCAGACCATAGAAAATCGTTTTGCCGATATCCGCCCCAAAAACGCCGATGGCGAGGAGCGGTCCGGGGTGAGGGGGAATGAGTCCGTGTACAACCGAGAGGCCCGCAAGCAACGGAATTCCGACCTTGACCAGGGGGACGCCGGTACGGCGCGCGACAATAAAGACCAGCGGGATGAGAAGTACGAACCCGATTTCGAAAAAAAGCGGAATACCAACCAGAAACGCCGCCAGCATCATGGCCCAGTGGACGCGTTGCTCTCCAAATGCGTTCACGAGCGTGCGCGCGATCTGGTCGGCGCCCCCGGACTCGGCCATCAGCTTGCCAAGCATGGTCCCAAGCGCGAGGACGATGCCAACGAAGCCCAGCACCCCGCCAAAGCCGTCCTGATAGGATTTCATGACCAGTGCGATCGGCATTCCGGAGGTCAGTCCGAGAAATCCCGCGGCAAGTGTTAGCGCGAGGAAAGGATGAAGTCGAAAGCGGGTGATAAGGATGATCAATCCGACGATTGCAATCGCCGCATCGACCAGCAGAAATTCCTCTTTCCCCAGGCCAAGCATGAGCAGGTCTCCTCGCCGCGGCGTGCTGCAACCTTCACGGATGCGGCTATTCGCCCTCCGAGCACATTCGGCCGAGCCTATCATGGGCTGCTAAGCGATGTCGAATCTTCACTCGCCCGTTGACCATCGAAGGCAGCGATGCTGATCCGATCCAGAAAAGATTTGGACAATTTTGTAAGAGGCGAGCCGCATGTCTAGTCAGCACTCAAAAGCGGGCCCACGATAGCGGTCCATGGATCATCCTCGATCGATACTCTCATGAACGATTTCCATGCGCACGAACACGCGGGTTGCTTCAGGTCGGGGCCGCGACACCTGGGTTCGATCTGGATGTGGGCGGGATTACTTGCCTGCCTTTGTCTTGTTCTGCACGTTGCTTACGGAGCACCCGCGGCTCTAGGGACGAGGGTCGTAAGCGGTCTTCAGTTTCCCGAAGGCACCGTGTTCGTCGGGAACACGCTTTATTTTGTGGATTTTGGCACCTCAGATGTGCTGCGGCTTGAGGGCGGGAAAATCGAGCGGGTCTGGCATCAGGATGGATGCGGCGCAAATGGCCTGGCCCAAGTCCCTGAGGGCCTGATGGTCGCGTGCTACGAAAACGGAACCTTCGTCACCATCAAGCTGGACGGAACTCTCCTGGAGATCCTGAGGCGGGATGTGTCAGGCGCCCCTTTCTTGGCACCCAACGATCTAGCACTCGATCACAAGGGCGGTATTTATTTCACCGGATCCGGTGGCAACGGGACTTTGGGTGAGGTCTACTACCGGGCAGGACACGGGCCGGTCATTCCCGTGGCCAAGGATATCCAATTTGCGAACGGCCTTGCAGTATCCCCCGATGGCAAGCTCCTCTACGTTGCGGAGACGCGAACCGCGATCATCCTTCGATACGAGATACGCCCGGACGGATCTTTGGGACCGCGAGAGACCTTCGTGGACCTGAAGGGCGTCCTTCGGCAGGGGGGGCAGCGGCGGTACACGCCGGATGGTGTGCGGATCGACGAGGGGGGCAATCTTTTCATTGCTCTTTACGATGGCGGAGGATATGCGATCGTCGAGCCGGATGGCCGATTGTTCGGCCAGATCGACGTGCCGGGCACGCATCATACGAATCTGGCCATCAGCCCTTCGGCAAGCGAAATCTATCTTACGTCCGTCGAGGACGTGCCTGGCGGCTACCGAGGAGAGCTACTGGTCGTTCCGAATCCGCTGAGAAAATAGCAATGGGGTCCTGATCGTCTTCGGGCCCACGGGCTGGCGTGCCGCTTCCGTGACTGGATGGGTCTTGATATCGGCGTTGAGGTTAATTGCTGCACTGGCTCTACAGACATCGTGCAGTGGCACATTCTCTGCTCGATAGGGAACTCCGATGTCCGTGAACCAGTCTGGAAAGATTGGTTTGACAGTATGAAACGGTGACGGGGTACGACGTTTCGCGCTGGGAAGCTGTTCCAAGTCGTTGATTTGAAAATCTCTTCCATTGGTGCCCTGTGCGGGCCGCACCCTGGCCGCTGTAACGGACTTGTTCGCCCGGTGGGTGAGTTTTTGCAACGGGCGCGGGCCCATGCACTACTCGACCGCCAAGCACTCGAGGCGGCATACTACGACGTCTGCCGCTCACCGCGGCGGCTAAAACCGCAGAAGCACCACTAAAAAATGCCGAGAAACCGACCGAGCGCGCTTTGGCAACTCGATTCTGGGCACGGTTGGAGTCGATATGAGTGAAACGCAGGATTCTCGTCCGCGCCGCGGTATTCATTGGGTCCGTTGGGGCGTGGGCATCTTACTGGTGATCCTCGTCATCGTCGTTCTCATCCACCTGTTTGAAGCTAAGAAACCCCAGCGCGGTCCGCAGCCGGAAGTAGTCAAGGTTGCCAAGGCCTCCCAAGGCGATATGCCGGAGACTTTGTCCGAACTCGGTACCGTCACGCCGGTTGCGACCGTGACCGTGCTGCCGCAGCTAAGCGGCTACCTTACCGAAGTCGGGTACAAAGAGGGTCAGGACGTCAAGAAGGGACAGTTCCTCGCACAGATCGATCCTCGCCAGTATGAAATCGATCTACAACAGGCCCAGGCGGCGCTCCTTAAGGACCAAGCATCGCTCGACCAGGCGCGCTCCGATCTCGATCGCTATGAGAACCTGAACAAACAAAAGGCGATTGCGGAGCAAACCCTTTTTGATCAGCGCTTTCTGGTAAAGCAGGATGAGGCGCAGGTCAAGTCCGACGAGGCCAACATTGCCCAATACAAGCTCGATCTGATCTACTGCCACATCGTAGCGCCCGTCAGTGGCCGGGTCGGTCTGCGACTGATCGATCCGGGCAACTATGTGACCGCATCGAGCTCACCGGGCATCGCTGTCATCACCACCATGAAGCCCACGACGGTCGAATTCACGATCGCGCAAAATGACCTCGCAAAGGTGATCGAACGCGTGAATTCAGGCGCGCAGCTTCCCGTGACCGCCTACAGCAGCGACAACAACAAGCTGGTTGCGACCGGCACCTTATACGCGCTGAGCAATCAGATGACGACCAGCACGGGCACCGTCACGCTGCGTGCCAGCTTTGCGAACGACGACGAAGCGCTGTTTCCGAGTGAATTCGTCAACATCAAGATTCTGGTCGACACGCTCAGCGATGCCGTGCTCGTCCCCACACCAGCGGTCTTAAGCGGGGCGCCGGGCGACTATGTCTATCTCGTCAAAACCGCCGACGACACGGTTTCGGTGCGCAAGGTGAAACTCGGGCCGAGCGATGGCAAAAATACCGCGATCCTGTCGGGCCTCGCCATTGGCGACACCGTGGTGATCGACGGCACGGACCGCTTAACCGACGGCGCAAAGATCAAGCCCGCTTCGCCGCCAGCAGCCGGCACGCAGCCCTCGAGCGCCGCAGCACCGAACCCGGAACCGGCCCCGGGAACCAAGAGCACACGAAAGCCCGCGACCGCGCCCGCGCAGGACACCAACAGTTCCCGTTGATGCGCTCCAAATTCGTGCCCGCGTGAATATCTCCCGACTGTTCGTACTCAGGCCGGTCGCAACCTCGTTGTTGATGATTGCGCTCGTCCTGGTGGGACTGGTGGCCGCAAAGTTCTTGCCCATCTCCTCACTGCCCGACGTCGACTACCCGACCATTCAGGTGCAGACCTTCTATCCCGGGGCGAGCCCGCAGGTCATGGCGACTACCGTGACCGCCCCCCTCGAAGTGCAGTTAGGCGAGATTCCAAGTCTTGCGCAGATGACCTCGACGAGTTCCGCGGGGGCCTCCATCATCACCTTGCAGTTCGATCTCGCGCTAAGCCTCGATGTGGCCGAGCAGAATGTGCAACAGGCCATCAACGCGGCCAACAGTCTGCTGCCCACCGGCCTGCCTGCGCCTCCGATCTATGCCAAGGTAAACCCAGCCGATCAACCGATTCTCACCCTCGCTGTGACTTCGGACTCGCTCTCGCTCACCCAGCTGCAAGACATCGCCAACAATCGACTGGCCTCGAAGATTTCGGAAGTGCCAGGCGTCGGCCTCGTGACGCCTGCCGGGGGCAATGTGCCGGCAGTGCGCGTCGAGGTTGATCCACGAAAGCTCTCCGCCTATGGCCTCAATATCGATGATCTGCGCACGCTGCTCGCTAATATCAATGTCAGCCAGCCCAAGGGCAATTTCGATGGGCCGGATCTCGATTACACCATCAACGCAAACGATCAGATCCAAGACCCAAAAGACTACCTGAGCTCGGTCATCTCCTACCAAAACGGCTCGCCGGTGTTCATGCGCGACGTCGCCCGGGTCACGCAGGCTGCACAAGACGTTGAGCAAGGAGCCTGGTTCAACCACACTCCGGCAATTGTGCTAAACGTGATGCGCCAGCCCGGAGCGAACGTGATCGCCACCGTGAACCAGATCAAAAAGCAGCTGCCAACGCTGCTCGCGAGCCTGCCGCAGGCCATGCACGTCGAGATCGTTGCCGACAGCACAGGCGTCATCCGCGCTTCGGTAAGGGATGCCGCCTTCGAGCTCCTGATCTCGATTGGACTGGTCGTGCTCGTAATTTTCGTGTTTCTGCGCAACATCCCTGCGACCATCATCCCGAGCATTTCGGTACCCGTCTCCTTGATCGCAACGCTTGCGATCGCCTATGAGCTCAATTACTCGATCGATAACCTGTCACTGATGGCCTTGATCATCGCCACCGGCTTCGTCGTGGACGACTCCATCGTCATGATTGAGAACATCGTGCGCTATCTCGAAGAGGGGATGAACCCTCTTGAAGCTGCCTTGACCGGTGCCGGGCAGATCGGCTTTACCATCATGTCGTTGACCATTTCGCTCATCGCGGTCTTGATTCCGCTTCTTTTTATGGGCGGAGTCATCGGGCGCCTTTTTAGCGAGTTTGCCGTCACACTCGCCGTCACCATTGTCATCTCCGCTGTCGTCTCCTTGACGCTGGTGCCGATGATGTGCGCGCGCATCTTGCGTCGCAAAGCTGATCGCACTCCAAGCCGCTTTGAGCGGATCAGCGAAAACGTCTTCGACCGCACGCTGAAAAACTACGAGCGCGGGCTGACGTGGGTGCTCGACCACCAGGGATTGACCCTGGTGCTTGCGACCGTGCTCATCGCTTTGACCGCGATCTTGTACATCGTCATCCCCAAGGGGCTCTTCCCCGTGCAGGACGTCGGAGTGGTCGAAGCCATCAGCGTTGCGGATAATTCCGTTTCATATGCAGCGATGTCCCGGCGGCAGTCCGAACTCGCCGACGTGATCCTAAAGGATCCGGATGTGACCTCGATCACTTCTTATATCGGCATCGATGGCACGAACAGGACACTGAACAATGGCCGTTTCCTGATCAACCTAAAGCCGCTCGACGACCGCTCGCTCACGGCCCGTGAGATCGCGTTGCGCCTGAAGGACAAGGTGACGAGCGTGTCCGGTATCACGCTTTATCCGCAACCTGAGCAGGACCTCACATTGGATACGGTCGTGTCACCGAGTCAGTACCAATTCGTGCTGCGGGGACCGAATCAGGACGCCTTTCAAACCTACGTACCAGAACTCGTCGAGCGCATGCGAAGGATCAAGTCCATCTCCGACGTCACGAGCGATCTTAACAACAACGGCTTGAGCGTGGACGTGGAGGTCAACCGGCAGCTCGCGGCGCGTTATGGCATCACGCCCGCGACGATCGATAACGTGCTCTACGATGCCCTCGGCCAGCGGATCGTCTCGACCATTTTCAATCAGGCAAATCAATACCGCGTCGTGCTGGTGGCCAAGCCCGAAAGTCTTCCCGATTTGAAGTCGCTCGGAAGCTTGTACTTGCCGACCCAAACAGGCAGTACCGGCCAGGTGCCCTTAAGCGGTATCGCGGACATCAAAGTGACCCAATCGCCCCTGGTCATCAGCCATCTTGCGCAATTTCCCGCAGTGACGGTCTCGTTCAATCTGGCTCCAGATGCCTCCCTCAGCAGCGCGGTCGATGAGATCAAGCGCGCCGAGGCGGCAGTCCATCTGCCGCCATCGATTACGACCTCGTTCCAAGGGGCTGCGCAAGCCTTCGAGGATTCCCTCTCGAGCGAGCTGTTCCTCCTGGTTGCAGCCCTTGTCACGGTGTACCTCGTCCTCGGTGTGCTCTACGAGAGCTACATTCACCCAGTCACCATCCTCTCGACGCTGCCATCGGCCGGCATTGGCGCATTGCTCGCGCTCATGTTGGCCGGCAGCGACCTCGACGTGATCGGTATCATCGGAATTGTCCTTTTGATCGGCATCGTCAAGAAAAACGGCATCATGATCGTCGACTTCGCGCTCGAGGCGGAGCGCGTCCACGGCAAAACGCCACATGATGCGATTTTCCAGGCATCGTTGCTGCGCTTTAGACCGATCTTGATGACGACCTTTGCCGCCATGCTCGGCGCTTTGCCGCTGCTCCTAGGCAACGGCACCGGTCACGAACTGCGCCGGCCGCTGGGGCTTGCCATCATCGGAGGACTTCTGGTGAGCCAGATGCTCACTCTCTTTACCACCCCCGTGATCTATTTGATGTTCGACCGGGCATCACAGCGGTTCGGCCGCAAGACCAAAACGGCGGCCGACGAGAAAGGGGACGCGTGAACATCCCGGCCTTTTTCATCGGCCGCCCGGTCGCCACATCGCTATTGGCGATCGCCATCGCGCTCTCCGGAATTCTGGCCTATTTCCGCTTGCCCGTGGCGCCGCTTCCAAACGTCACTTTGCCGGTGATCGTGGTGCAGGCGACCATGGCCGGTGCGAGCCCGGATATCATGGCCTCGACGGTAGCCGAGCCGCTTGAGCGCCGGCTCGCAACGATTGCTGGCGTGTCGGAACTCACTTCGACGAACAGCGTCGGCTCGTCCTTGGTAATTATCCAATTCGCCATCACCCGTGACATCAACGGAGCCGCGCGCGATGTCGAAGCGGGGATTCAGGCGGCGCGCGCCGACCTGCCCACGACCCTGCGCGGCAACCCGAGTTACCGCGAATACAATCCGGCGGACTCGCCCATCATCATCTTGTCGTTGACGTCTTCCACGCTCACTACGGCCCAGCTCTATGACTCGGCCGATACGGTAATCCAACAGCAACTCTCGCAGATTCCGGGAGTCGGGCAGGTCCAGCTCGGCGGCAGCGCGCTGCCCTCGGTCCGCGTCGAGATCGAACCTGACAAGCTCTCGAGCTATGGGATCGGACTCGAGGACGTGCGCGCCGCAATTTCGGCGGCCAATGCCGACAGCGCCAAGGGCTATATTGACCAAGGTGACCAGCGCTACGAGGTTTTGTCGAACGACCAGGCGACCAAGGCCGCCGATTACCGCAATCTGGTCATCGCATATCGCAGCAACGCTCCGGTGTTCCTGCACGATGTGGCAGCCGTCGTGGACTCCAACGAAAACATCCGCAACGCGGGCCTGTTTAACAACTTGCCTACCGTGGGCGTGATTGTCTATCCGCTACCGGGGGCGAACATCATCAAGACCGTGGCTCAGATCAAGAAGGTACTGCCATCGGTCGAGGCCACCTTGCCGCCCAATATCGACGTGCACATCGCCCTGGACCGCTCCCAGTCCGTGACCGCCGCGGTCAGCGATACCGAGCACAGCCTCATGATCGCGGTTGTACTGGTGATCGGCGTCGTATTCGTTTTCTTGCGCTCTCCCCGCGCGACGCTCATCCCTTCGGTGGTATTACCCATCTCGATACTGGGTACGTTCGGACCGATGTATCTCTTGGGTTACAGCATAGACAATCTGTCGCTGATGGCTTTGACCATCGCGACGGGCTTTGTCGTCGATGACGCGGTCGTCGTACTGGAGAACGTCATACGGCACGTCGAAGCCGGAATGGAAATTCGCGAGGCGGCGCTCGTGGGCAGTGGAGAGGTGAGTTTCACGGTGATCTCCATGAGCCTATCGTTGATCGCGGTTTTCATCCCGATTCTACTGTTCCCCGGCATCGTGGGATTGCTGTTCCACGAATTTGCCGTGACCCTCTCGATCGCCATCTTGATCTCGCTGATCGTATCGCTCACGGTCACACCCACCATGTGCGCTTACCTGCTCAGGCGGGAAGAGTCGGTGCACTCAAAGGCCCGGTGGGCCAATTGGACGGAAAGGCAATTCGAGCGTTTCAAGGCCGGATACTCCTCATCACTCACCAGTGTCCTGGATCACGCACTGCTCGTGATCGTCATCTTGATCCTGATGATTGTGCTCAATGGCTTTTTGCTTCGACGTCTATCCTTTACGCTGTTCCCGGAGCAAGACAACGGACTCCTCGTGGGACAAATCATCGCGGACCAGAGTATTTCGTTCCAGGCAATGAGCAGGAAGCTCCATCAACTACAAGACATCGTTCAGTCGGATCCCGGCGTCGCATCGGTCATCGGGTTCACTGGGATTCGCGCTCTAAACACGGCCAACGTCTACGTCGCGCTAAAACCCCTCGCGCAACGGAAGCTTTCCGCAGATCAGGTGGTCCAGCGTCTGCGGCCAAAGCTGAATCAAGTGTCGGGAGCTCGCCTATTTTTGCAGGCGGTACAGGACCTGCACATCGGTGGCCGGCAATCAGCGGCCGAATATCAATACACCTTAACGAGCGAGGATACCGCTGCGCTCTACACCTGGACCCCGAAACTGCTGGCAGAACTTGGTAAAGATCATAGTCAGATCATCGACGAGAATTCCGATCTGCAACAGAATGGGCTGCAGACTTACATCAACATCGCGCGCAGCACAGCCATGCGCTACAGCTTCGAGCCCAATCAAATCGACAACGTACTCTACGACGCCTTCGGCCAACGCACCGTCACGACGATCTTCAATCCCTTTAATCAATACTTCGTCGTGATGGAGGTTGCTCCCAAGTATTGGCAGTTTCCTCAGATGTTGGATCGCATCTATCTCAGCAGCGCGGCGGGCAACCCAACCGGCACGCAGCAGACCCAGGCCCAGGGTGGCACGGTGAGCGGCGTGTCTGCGTACACGGCCGTTTCGACGGCGCACGGCGCCGCCTCCACCACCAGTTCGCTCAACTCCAGCGCCCAGGCCAATGCAGTCACGAACAGTATCTCCAACAGCAAAGGCGGAAGTTCGACGGGAAGTGCTGACACCACGGCGGCCGAAACCATGGTTCCGCTGCCGGCCATGACCACTTACTCTAGCAACCACACCGCGACCCAGGTCAACCATCAGAACGGTCTTGTGGCCTCGACGATCTCCTTTAATCTTCCACCGGGCGGTTCATTGAGCCGGGCTCAGTCGGCGATCACCCAGGCGATGCACGATCTGGGCATGCCCGCCTCCATCCACGGTAGCCCAGCCGGAGCCGGTCAGGTTTTCGCGCAAAACCTCTCAGCCCTTCCGCTGCTCTTACTGGCGGCATTCGGCGCCGTCTACATCGTTTTGGGTATCCTCTACGAGAACACAATCCATCCGATTACGATTCTCTCCACGCTCCCTTCTGCGATGGTCGGGGCGACCCTGGCGTTGCTCATTTTTGACACTCCTTTCTCGGTGATTGCCTTTATCGGGGTCATCCTGCTCATTGGCATTGTGAAGAAAAATGGAATTATGATGATCGACTTCGCGTTGAATATTCAGCGCGAGCAGAAGATGGATCCGCAGCAGGCGATTCATGATGCTGCTGTGGTCCGCCTGCGACCCATCATGATGACCACTGCCGCCGCTGTGTTGGGCGCGCTGCCGCTGGCCATCGGAATCGGCCAGGGTGCCTCGTTGCGTCAGCCTCTTGGCATCACGGTGATCGGGGGCCTGATCTTGAGCCAAGTGATCACCTTATATACGACGCCCGTGATCTATTTGTGGTTCGAAAGACTGCGTGTGAGCATGCACACCTGGTACACGGGCGTCTTGTCACGTCGCAATCTGAATGCGGACACGTCATCATGAAATCCTCGAAATTCTGTGCGATCGTGGTCTTGGGGTCCTTGCTTGTGGGCTGCATGGTGGGTCCGGACTACAACCGTCCGAGCGTGCCCGTTTCCCGGGAGTTCAAGGAACAGGCCCCCGACGGCTGGACCAAAGCAACACCCTCGGATGCTGCGCCCAAAGGGAATTGGTGGACCGATTTTCATGACCCCCTGCTCGACGAGCTCGAGCCCCAAGTCGCCGTGTCGAATCAGACGGTCCGTCAAAGCTACGCGAACTACCTTCAGGCGGTGGCTGAAGTCAAAGTGGCTCGCGCGCAGCTTTTCCCGGTCATTGGACTGACCGCCTCGGCGAGTCGAAGCGGCGGCCCCGCTGCCAAGGGGACCACACTCACAACGATTCCCAGCGCGAGCTTGAGCGGACGTAGTGTCCTCTCGTCCGGTTCGCTCGATGGTACGGCCAGCTGGACCCTCGACATCTGGGGTCAGATACGCCGTCTCATCGAGGAAAATGCGGCGATCGCCCAGTCCGACGAGGCGACCCTGGCCAACGCCACTTTATCGGAACAGACCTTGCTCGCGACGACGGTGATTGAGCTGCGTCTGGCCGACGCCAACATCGATCTCGAGGAAAAAACCGTGGCGGCCTACCAGGACGCCCTACGTGTCACCAAGGCGCAAGGCAATGCGGGCATCACGGCCACGCCCCCCTCGGCCGTGATCACGGCTCAAGTCGCTCTGGAATCCGCGCAAGCCAATCTGATCGGACTGGGCGTGGCGCGTGCCCAATATGCCCACGCCATCGCGGTTCTGGTCGGCAAGAAACCGGAGGACCTCGAGTTCGCCCGCACCAACGTCATGCCAACTCTGCCCGAGATTCCTGTGGGCGTGCCTTCGACGCTGCTGCAACGGCGTCCCGACATTGCTGCAGCCGAACGCACGATGAAGGCGCAAAATGCCGCAATCGGCGTCGCGGTGGCCGCCTATTACCCGACCGTATCGCTGTCGGGTTCGGCGGGATTTGCACAATCACCGCTCAACGGCCTCTTGCATGCCGCCAACTATAGCTGGTCGGTCGGCGCGAATGGCACCGAGACCCTGTTTGACTTTGGAGAGCGACAAGCCGAAGTGGAGGCCGCGCGCGCGGCCTATGATTCGGCCGTGGCGAGTTACCGTAACACCGTGCTTACGGCCTTCCAGAACGTGGAGAACGACCTGTCTGGACTGCGCATTCTTGCCAGCCAGGCGCAGGCGCTCGATAAGGCCGTGCACGACGCCATTCGTGGCACCGAGATCGCGATGTCGGAATTTCAGGCCGGTACGGTCGACTACACCACCGTCGCCGTGGCACAAGAGACTCAGCTCACCGATCAGCAAAGCGCGCTCAACGTCCAGCAAAGCCGGCTGTTGGCCGCCGTGTCGCTCATCGGGGACCTGGGAGGGGGCTGGTCCGATAGCGATTTACACGATCCCTCCGAACCCAAGAGCTTGCCCGCGGATCCGTCCGAGCAGCCAACCGAGAGCAAGCCTTAGATCGGCTGCCTCTATCCGTACCGCGTCTAGACTTCTGAGTGAAGCCGGCTATCACGCCTCTCGCGAAGCCGCCGTCTTGGCTCGTCGACCAGTCCCCAACGCGCCTACTGGCTGCTATCATTAGCCGCTGGTCCAAAGCCTGGGTGGTGCATGTCGTGCTGGGCCGTGCCACGCGCGATCACTCTTCGCTTCAAACGTAACATGACCACGACGCAGATTGGCCTTTCGAATCGTCCGCGTTCTTTGATGGAGTGGAGTCGTTCGCTCCGGGCGGTGCGACGTCTGATCGTACCCGCGCTGACAGCGCTTCTCACTGCGAGTTCACTGACACTTTGCGGATCCGCTCTCGCCGCAGAGGTACGCGTGATGTGCTCAGGCGGATTTGCGGCTGCTTTGAGAGAACTGACTCCCGAGTTTGAGCGCGAGACGCACAACTCGATCATCATCTCATGGGGGCCCTCCATGGGATCGACGAACGATGCGATTCCGGTCCGTCTTTCTCGAGGAGAAACGGCAGATGTGTTGATCATGGTCCGCACGGCCCTCGATCAATTGGCCGAGCGTCACGCCCTTGTGCCGGATAGCGAGGTGGACCTTGCTCTCTCGAAAGTGGGTCTGGCAGTGCGGTCCGGGGCGCCACGGCCCGATATCCGAACTGTCGACGCTCTTCGGCACGTGCTTCTGGACGCAAGGTCGATCGCTTACTCCGACAGCGCAAGCGGCGTGTACGTGAGTACGGAACTGTTTCGGAAGCTGGGCATAGCCGATCAACTGAAGGCAAAGAGTCGGATGATTCCAGGCGAGCCCGTTGGCGCGGTCATCGCCCGCGGTGACGCCGAGATCGGCTTTCAGCAAATAAGCGAGTTGCTGGCCGTGAAGGGCGTTGACGTTATCGGTCCGATTCCGGATGAGGTGCAATCGATCACGGTATTTTCCGCGGGAATAAGTCAATTCGGTTCAGCACCTGACGCCGCGCGCAAATTCATCGAGTTTCTGTCCTCACCCCGGGCAGAAGCCGCTATCGAAAGAAGCGGCCTTGTAACGGCGCGGTCCGGTTCGGCAAAGTAGGCAACCCCTGGCGAAGCGGTGTACCCTCGACCGCCCAATCAGTGCGTCATTCGCATGCTTTCGTCGAACGACCCGGTGCAAATCCAACGAACATAGCAAGGAGTAGCTCGATGTCGAACCCGCTCATTGGTCTCACTCGCAGCGTGCTCGTGTTCGCATCCATTCTCGCGTCGAGCCTCGGCCTGGATGCACGAGCTGGGGTGGCGAGTGAGATCAAAATCGGCGCCAATGACCTCGGCGGCACTGTCATGAGCGCCAACGGCGCTGAAGCGGGCGTCTGGGTGATTGCCGAGACGAGGGATCTTCCAACCAAATATGCCAAGGTGGTCGTAACGGACGACCAGGGTCGATTCGTGATTCCGGAATTACCGCACGCGCGCTATGATGTTTGGGTCAGAGGCTACGGTCTGATCGATTCCGCGAAGATAAAGGCCCGGCCAGGGGAGCATCTGCGGCTGCGCGCGGTCGTCGCACCTTCTGCCGCGGCCGCCGCGCAGTATTACCCCGGCGTGTACTGGTATTCGATGCTGAAAATTCCTGATGCCAGCGATTTTCCCGGCACAGGTCCTGGCGGAAACCAGATCCCGGTCGCCATGAAGTCGCAACATCAATGGATTGACACGATCAAGAACTCTTGCCAGTCGTGTCACGCGTTGGGCTCACGTGGCGTGCGCATCGTTCCGGATCTATTCAAGAACGTGGGCACTTCTTATGACGCCTGGCAGCGGCGCACGACCGCCGGACAGGCCATGACAAACATGGCGGTGACTTTATCGAGATTGGGGCCGGACAAAGGATTAACCTTGTTTGCGGACTGGACGGATCGAATCGCAGCGGGGGAGTTGCCTTTCGCCCAACCGGTGCGTCCTCAAGGTGTGGAGCGCAACGTCGTATTCACCATGTGGGACTGGTCGAGCAACAAGGCTTATCTGCATGATGCGGTGTCGACCGATAAGCGCAATCCAACGGTGAACGCGAATGGACCCATCTATGGATCGACCGAAGAGAGTACGGACTGGGTACCGGTGCTCGATCCCGTCAAGAATGTCGCAAGTCAAATCAGGCATCCGTACCTTGACCCGAATACGCCATCGTCATTGGATCTGCCCAAAGGCAATTCCGCCTACTGGGGTGCCGAAAAAATTTGGGACGGGCATACCAGCATTCATAATCCCATGATGGACAGCCAGGGGCGCGTTTGGTTTACGGCCCGGATCCGGGGTCCGGACAATCCGGCCTTTTGCAAGAAGGGATCTGATCATCCCTCGGCCGTCGTGATGCCCGTTGAGACGTCTGTTCGGCAACTCTCGATGTACGATCCGAAGTCGGGTAAGTGGTCGCTGATCGATACTTGCTTTACCACCCAGCATCTGTACTTCGCCGGAGATGCTGATGACACACTTTGGACGAGCGAAGGTAGTCCGCAGGCCGGCGTGACCGGATGGCTTAACACCAAGCGTTATCTGGCAACCGGCAACGCAGAAAAGTCTCAAGGCTGGACTCCGTTGATCATCGACACCAATGGCAACGGCCGACGAGACGACTTTGTCGAGGCGGATCAGCCAGCTGATCCCGCGAAAGACAGGAGGGTCATCGCCGGGCTCTACGGAGTCCAGCCGAGTCCCACGGATAGTTCCATTTGGGGGCAATCCATGGACTATGGATTTAGCGGCAATGATCAGCCGGGGTATCTCGAGCGGATTGTTCCCGGATCTGACCCCCAAAGAACTGCGCTCACCGAGATCTACTCGATGCCAAAGGGCGCCTATGGGCCGCGAGGCGTCGACGTCGATCGATACGGCATCGTCTGGACTGCTCTCTCGAGCGGTCATCTCGCCAGTTTCGACCGAGGCAAATGCAAGGGGTCCCTCAATGGTCCCCAAGCAGCGACGGGTAACCTTTGTGCTGAAGGTTGGACGTTGTACCCGTTTCCGGGCCCCCAATTTAAGGGCGTGACCGAGGCTGGAAGTGCTGACCACGCTTACTACGTCTGGGTCGACCGCTTCGACACACTCGGATTGGGTGCCGACGTCCCGATCGCGACGAGCAACGGCGGCGAGGGGCTGCTTGCTTTGGTTCGCGGCAAGTTCGTCAATCTTAGGGTGCCCTATCCGCTCGGGTTTTTCAGCAAGAATCTCGACGGTCGAATTGACAACCCCTATACGGGATGGAAGGGAAGGGCGGTGTGGACAACCACGGGAACGCGGGCCAATTTCCATGGCGAAGGCGGCAAGGACGCCTATCCCAAGGTCTTTAAGGTGCAAATACGGCCCGATCCGCTGGCGCGCTAGTCCTGCCTTGCGTGTGCCAAGTCGTGCGCGGCGACCGCGCCGTCCTCGATTCGAGATCAAACAAAAAAGTGCGCCTACCACCGAGCTTGCGTAGAACGCACTTCTTCGGCCGTGAGGCCCGTCAACGCATGAAACACCAGTGGGGCCGTCGCGCCCTCGGTATTGAGCAGTAACACGCGCGCGTTCTGATCGACTCCGGCCTGCCGCAACCCCTGGGCATCGGCCGACAATGTGGTCATCGCAGCCAGACCCACCGCTCCTGACTCGCCGCTGACCATGGGCCTGTCTCCTTCGGCCCCCGTGGCCAAGGTGCGCATGGCACGCACCGCATCGTCGTCGGTCACCGTCATGAAAATGTCGACGCTTGGCTGAAGGATCCGCCAGGCGATCGGGGAAGCCTCGCCGCATGCAAGGCCGGCCATGACCGAGTCCACCGATCCCGACGCCCGTGATGGCCGTCCGTTAAGAGCACTTTGAAGCAGGCAATCGGCTTGCTCGGGTTCCACCACAATGAAGGTAGGTCGCCGAGCGCCGTAGCGTTCCCAAAAATGACTTACGATGCCTGCAGCCAATCCACCGACCCCTCCCTGCAGGACCACGTGGGTGAAGGGGCAGGCCTTTTGTTTCTGCGTCGCTTCTAACACCTCTTCGGCGATGATTGCATAACCCTGCATCACGTCCCGCGGAACTTCTTCGTATCCATCGTACGACGTGTCCGACACGACCTGCCATCCATGGGCTGCGCCCAGGTGCGCTGCTTCCTGGACCGACTGGTCATAATTACCACTGATGCGCACGATCTCCGCGCCAAGCGCGGCGATCGGCCCTTCACGCTCCGGACTGACACGCGCGTGCAGCACAATCACGCATCGGCAACCCACGCTGTGCGCTGCCGCGGCCAACGCCCGTCCGTGGTTCCCATCGGTGGCACTAACGACGACAAAGTCCTTCAGTCGGCCCGCATGACGACCGGCCAACAGATCCTCGGCCGTCCAGTTCTGCTCTGGCCATCTCCGCAAGATGAGGCGCAACAGGGCGATGGGCGCCCCCAGTGACTTGAAACTGCCCAGGGGAGAGCGTAGCGATTCGTCCTTTATCCATAGTTGATCGATCGAAAGGCGTCGTGCCACCCTGGGCAGCATCCAGAGCGGCGTGGCACCCGGTCTTAACAGGGTCCAACTTGAAAGCCAGCGCCGGCTCTCGTTTCCGCGCTCGATGCTCAAGATGCTTTTCAGGCCCGAGTCGTAGTCTCTACGGTCGGCGTTGGGGTTGGCAAAGACCATGCGATATCCTACCTCGAGCGGCGGTCGATTCGGACAGCAGGGACAAGAGCGCGCTTTTGGGGCCCGTTGGGTGACGGTGAGCGTGGACGATCCGATAGCGGCTTGGCGTGTTGATACGTCTTTCGTCCGTTTTACCCGTGACTTGTGTCACGATCCGGCACGCGCTCCAAAGCGAGTGGCTGGACATCCGCAAGCAGGGGATTGATGGAGTGCCCCCGGATTTCAACCGGAATCGGGGGCGGCGGCGTTGTCCCAGGGACCTCAGCTCACGCGGGCACGGCGCGGGACTGTGCCTCGCGCCAGAACAGGAGGGTCCCGGTCGGGTTACAGAAGGATCGGCTCGGAGGGAGGGCGGGGATAATGTTGCCTCAAAAGGTCCAGTTCACCTTACCGTTGAGCTCGTTCACGCGCGTGTGCGCCCCATAAAACCCTCGGTAGCCAAGTTCCACCGCGAGGCCATCGCTGACATGCGTTGCGAGTCCGGCAGTGAATTCAACAAGAGTCCTGTCCGGCCCTACGCCGGCAACGTAGAACGGGGTGTCGGGAGCTCCATTGAAGGTGAGTCCTACCGTATGCTGCGGGACGTTGAACATTTCAAGCGCACCAAGGGCCGCGCTCGCGGTCCAGGGTGTGCCTGCGATCGTTAATTGATGATCGAGGCGCAGCGTCAGCCGCGCATCGGCCATGGTTGTGCTCTGCGTGGGAACGGTTACCCCAAGGGGGCCGGTCTCGTGCCCGCCTTCGAGGTCAAGGTGGGCCGTATCGATTGTGGCCATCGGCGTGACCGAGTCGCTCGCGGTGACGGGGAATGTCTGTGCCACGCGCGCCTGTCCACTCCACAGGTAGGCCTGCAAAGAGGACTGCGCAAATCCGACGTGGCCGCTGGAATATCCGGCAAGTAAGCCCAGACGCGCGTCGCCTAGGTCATGGCCCGCGAAGACACCGGCTTGCCACAGGTCGGCCGACGCGCTATCGCCAACGTCGTCGCGGCTCGCGGCAATCTGGCTCGAGCCGATCGCGCCGCCCAGAGTCCAACCTTGCCAGACCGATTGTCCGCCGAAGAGAAAATCAGTGGTGTTCTCGTGAATACCGCTCGCGTTTGCATCTCCCTGGAGCTGACCGACCGAACCGGTCGTGCTGATCCAGAAGCTTTGACCAGGATCGGCATTGACGTTATCAGACAGACCGATGTGGGCGAATACGGGACTCCAGCTGTCGCGCACGCCTTGGGTGAGTACGCTAGGCATGTCGGCATAGAGTTCGCCATCGATCCGGTCCAAGGTGGCATTTCGGACTTGGGCGGGTTGCGCGAAAAGACTCGACAGGCCTTCCTCGAACGCACCGGTCGAGTTTTTGACAGCGGAATCAAGGACAGCCGCCACATTCTTCTCATTGGTCGTACTGCCGGACGTAAGGAAAGGTGACTTCGGATAGATCGTCAGCAGAACCTGGGGATCCGGGTTGTAAGTCATGTAATAACCGTCCTGACGCGGCAGGCCCTGTACCAGCGTGCTCGCAAACGACCCGGTGATGCTCGCATGCGGGCTCGGGTCATTGATCAAGACGTAGGTGGTCTTCAAATAGATTCCCGGTGATGCGTCGACCGTGATTTTGCCACCCAGATGAATGTTGCCCGTCACGTCGAGTTCGGTGTGGGCGTCGTTGGGCGCATACCCTCCCGGACCTGAGGTGGGGCTCGCAGTCGGGGCGACCGCGAAGATAAAGTCCCCTCCGCTGGCCATCGAAACATTGCCGCGCACCATGGTCGTGCCACCGCCTGGCATCGGTGCGAATTTCCCCGAGGCCGACATGAGCGGCATTCCCGCAATCACTGTACCGGTGCTGCCGTTGCTCAGATTACCGACGATCGTACCCGCACCGGAGAGCATGTTCTCATTGGTCAAGCCTCCCCCGATACGGGCACTTTGTCCTGCGGTCAACAGGGTCACCCCAGCGTTGGTGGAGGAGCCCGCGATCGATCCGGATCCGGGCAGGAAGATGGCGCCCGGTTCCACGATGAGGTTGCCGGCGAGGCCACCACTGTTGCCAAGCCGCAGCACGCCGGCGGTTAGGCTCGTCACACCCGAATAGGCGTTGGCCGCGTCAAGCGTGGTGATACCGCTCCCCGTGAAAGTCATTCCGCCAGATCCGGAGATGCTTCCAGTGAAGGTATTGTTGTTACCCGCATTGTTGATCGTGCCGCCAGCTGCGCTGGTGGTCATGGCGCGGGCGCTCGTGATGCCCTGCGCGGTGATCAGAGAGCCCCCGTTAAAGTTTAGTACTCCCGCCGCCGCGCCGAGGTTCGCGTCCGCGCTGACCACGACCGTTCCCCCATAGAGGTTGGTTCCGCCAAGATAGGTGTTGGTACCTGTTAGGGTTTCAATTCCGCCTTGCAGCGTCAGGCTGCCGGCTCCGGCGATCGTTCCCGAGTAGGACCCGATTGCGTTGGTCAAAGTCAGGTTCTTGCTTCCAAGCAAAACGCTACCGGTACCAGCGAGACTCTGGATGCTCGTGCTCGAATTGACACCACTGATGTCGAATATGCCGTTATTCGTCAATCCGGACGAACTCGCGATGGATCCAACGCCGCTTAGGGCGAGCGTGGCGCCGGTTCCAATCGTGGTGCTGCCCGAGTAGGTGTTCGCGGCCGACAGCGTCAGTGCGCCCCCGTGGCCGCTATTGATGATGGCAAGGCTGCCTGGTGTTCCAGCACTGTTGTCGGCGATCGGATTTGAGATTGTCGCACTGGTGCCGGCCAGATCGATCGTCCCGTTGTTCGCGGTAATGGTGAACGAGTAGGGCGTAAGTGTGGTCCCGTCCAGCGTTAGCGTCCCTCCGTCAAAGATGGGCAGTACTGTCTGAGGATTGGCGGCCAGACCTGACGCTGTTACGACCGAAGTGATGTTAGTCGCGCTCGAGCCGGCGTTGGCGGTTTGACCCGGTGTCGCAAGCGGGGTGAATCCCGCGTTGCCGGGAACGCAGGCGGTGTCCGATCCGGTCAAGGTCAGGCATGCGCCTGCGAACACGCCCAGCTCGATGCCGCCAGCGGTGCTGGCTGGGTTGTTCGACAGTGCGGTGAAACTGATGGTATAGGAGGTACCCCCGACGAGGTCGACGCCCTGATAGATCCCGTCGAAACTGCCCACTGCCCCGTCATACCAGGAACCGGCGGTGCCGGAGTTGACGTTTGTCGTGGAGTAGCCACCGCTGCCAGGAGCGGCCCAGAATCCGGACGCAGCGGGAGTCGTGCCGGTCTGATAGACGATTCCCCAACTGGCAGGCGCCTGCAATCCGCTTTGCGCGCTAACGTTGCCGCCTTGCGTGAAGGTCGGATCGGTCAGGAGGTTAACTGAGCTGCCCAGCACGGTAAGTCCGACATTGCCAAATGTCCAGTAAGCGGGGTCCTGGCGGAAGGCGAATAGAACGTAGTTGTTCCCTGACGTGGTGGCTGTGAATGTCACGCTGAAGTTCTGGAAAACGTTCGCTGTGCCATATTGAGCACTGCTATTCAGATCGAGAAGCGACCCTGTCGGGAGCACCTGCGAGAAACCGGATTGGGATGAACCCGCGAACAGCAGCAAAGCCAGAACTTTCAACTGAAACGGGATCGCGCGCGGCGCGCCAAAGGCGCGGCGTGCTTCAGAACATTTCCTTGCTGCAGGGCGTTTGTCCGAGGCCGCGGCAAAGCGGGCTTGCATCGTGCTGATTGCGACTCGTTCGGTGCGGATCATGATCCAGTTTCTGTGGGTGGGGAGGTCGAAGGGTTCGCTCAGCGAGCACTTCAACTGGAAATCGACGAAGTTCCCTCGTCGAGACCATCCCAACGTATTCGGCAGGATCCGGCACTTAATGAAAGTCCGGAGTAGGTACTTCTTCCTGACTGGGGTCGCAACTTAGCAGAGTCACGCGGGCGCACCGGCGCGTTTAGTCCTTCTGGGTCCCACCACTGACGATTCTGAAGTCCTAGCTGGTGTGAATAAGTAGCCGAAGGAGATCCTGTCTCTTAGGCGAGGGCGAGGTTCTAGCACTTCCCTGAGCAAAAGTGAGACTGTACTGCTAGAAGCAGGGCGGATATGCCATGCGCGCTCAAAGATCGACGGTCAAATAGCTAAAGAGGCTGCGCTGCGGGAATTGGGAGAAGCCCGGGCTGTAGCCCATATTCCAAAAATAGAAATTCGTCGCGTTTTGGATCTGCACACGCAGCGTGGCCGGCTTGCCGAACAGGGCGAAGCGGTAACGGGTCCCCATGAAAAGGAGGGTCTGCGACGGATTTTGCGTGACATTGTCGACGCTTGCAGGAGACCTTCCGAAATAGACGAGCGTGAGGTCAGTGGAAAATCCGGGCCAGCGCGTAAACTTATAGTCGAGGTTGACCGTACCTTGCGCCCGAGGCTGGCCGAAGGCGATCGGACCGACACCTTCGGCCTTCAAATCGGGCCCGACGATTTGAACCTGACCGAACAAGCCACCTGCGGTCACATTGAGATTTTGCAAGAGTTCCCCGGAGATCGACGTTTCGAGACCCTTGGCCCGCTGCATCCCCAGCATTCGATCGACGTTGCTGGTATCGAAGTTGAAATAGGGCTTTTCGATTTCGAAGGCCCCGACGATGAGCTTGAGCTTCGGCGCTAGGGCAATTCGCAGTCCGGCATCCTCCTGCCAGGTTCGGGCATCGGGAAGAATGGCGCCCCGATTCTCGGCACCGCTGGGTGCCGTACCGGAGTCCTCCAGCCCCTGCGTGTAGCCCGCATAGGCCGTGAGCCGATCAGTGAGCGTCAAGGCCGCCCTGGTGTAGGCCCGCAGGGGGGCATCGCGCAGCTGGCTTTGTGGCAGACCTGGAGCGTCGACAATCTTCTCGTAGCTCTCATGCTGTATTCCGATGGCAAGATCGGCGTGACCTTGCCACTGTGCGCGATAACCCACCCCGGTGCTCCAAAGCTGGGTCCGATCCCGCGTGCGCTCAGAGAATTGGAAATGGGGCTCGGGCAGCTGGATGATCTCGCCGAGCTGCGCCACACCGGCGTCCACGACGTCGGAGCCGCCATACATCGCCAGTGTGTCTCTCCCTCGCGCCAGCGCAACCACATCCTGGTGCCAGGCACCGTTCTCAAAGTGGCCCGTAAGGCGGGCCTCACCCGAGTTCGAGGATGTGTTCTGGTCCGGATTGGCGACGAAGGCCTGCTGGGCTCTACCATTATGCTGTGTGTTCAGATAGAGGTCAGCGTAGCTAACGGGCACATCGTAGACTGACCGAAATCCTCCCGCAGCCAGTGACCAGTTCGCGCTGAGCTTCGCATCGATGATCGCGCCTAAATTCTCGGACAACGACCGCCCCTGGGCCCAGTCCTGGCCATAGTAGCCGCGGGGAATCGGTGGAGGCAGAAAATCCCCCGCCGTGTAGATGAGAGGCAGCGTCCTCGCCTGGCTGGTTTGCGTCCAGTCGACGATGGCTCGGATGGTAATCCGATCGTTGGGCTTCCATAAAGGCGTAGCTCCCAGATTCCTCACGTGGGAGGTGTATCCCGGATTGGTGGATCCGAGTGGCTGCGTTTGCGTCGAAATCTGGTCACTCACGCCGATAGGCAATTGCAGCTCACTCGATATGACCGGGACGACGCCGTCTACGCTGAGGCCTCGCCCCTCGAAAGGACCAAGGCTTGCGACGGCGCTCGCGCTGGGCGATCCGTCTCCTACGTGCCGCAGATCGTAGTCGACGATTCCAGTCGGAGCGGGGAAGGCATAGCCCACCTCGCTGACGCCGACACGGATCGTCGATCCCTCGACCACCCGGTTCGACAGAGGGCCTTCCTGATCAAAATAAAGCCCGTCGATGCGCACGTTGCCCGCCGTTTGGGGATTGAATCCGCGCACGCTGCCTGGACTGTAGATACCGATGCTCTCGAGCCCGAGCGTAAGCCCGAATGCATCATCGGCGGCCGCCACGGGATCATCGGAAGCGTGCTGCGCCTGGACCGCCCCGCTCGGAACGAGCATCAGTAAGAGGAAGGCTAGAGGAAACCATCTCAGCATAAGCCGCGCGAATCCGCACATCGTCCCAATGAAGGAGGTGTGTCCAGCTGATTCCGGCCCATGAGTCGCAGGACCTCTTGCTGGATTCATCTCGCACATCCTTGTAGAACTCGCACCGTTCATTCGAGCGTTGACCAAGAGCCGATCCAAATTGGGAGATCAGTCTAGCGTCCCGAAATGACATGCGACAGATCACCGGCTGCAGGAATCCGACAGTCTGCTGCAACACCGGAATGGACGATGCGGGATGCGTTTGACTTAATTGGAGGGCCGGCGAACAGGACCACTGGCTGCACGGCGCCAGCAATTTGCTGCAGCATCGTGCCAGTCACGCAATCGCGCGGTAATGTAGCGGCTATGAAAAAGCGTGCCGACGCCCCCAAATCTCTCCGACTCCGCATCGCCGCGGTCTGGGTCGCGGCCGGACTGTTTGATATCAGCCAGGGCATCCTTTGGGCGCGCCTGGCCGGCAAGCAGCTGTCGTGGTTACCGATTTGTGTGTTGGAAGTGGGTTCATGGCTGCCGTGGGCGTTCGCCACGGGAATTCTAAGCCGCCTCGCCCGGCGTTTTCCCATGGCGCGTGACATGACGCTGCGCGCGGTCGCGGTCCATCTCATGGCCTTCGTTGCAGTCAGCCTTGTGGCGGCGGCCAGCCACACTGCAATCAACCTGGCCCTGAATCCGTGGGGAATGGATCAGCCCTCCGGATCCTTTACAAGGCTTTGGCTCCAGTCCTTCCTCGATCTCTCGCCGACCTTCGCCGTCGTCTACGCGCTGATTTTGACTGTCAGCTACGCGATCGAATCGCGCGAAAACATCGTGCGCCAACAGATCGAGGCGGTCAGGCTCAGCGATCAACTGGTCCGAGCGGAGCTGGCGGCCCTGCGCAGGCAGATCGAGCCGCACTTCATGTTCAATGCCTTAAACTCGATTGCCGGCCTGGTTCGAGATCATCGCAACGATGCCGCAGTAGGCATGATTGTGGGGTTCAGCGAGTTCCTGCGACGCGCCTCTGAAGACTCTCACCGGTCTCAGGTCACTCTTGCAGAGGAGGTCGAGTACCTGCAGCGATATCTTGATATCCAGAAAGTCCGATTTGGAGATCGTCTGAAAGTCACGGTAGATATCCCCGCCGAGTTGCTCCAGGCCGAGGTACCCTATCTTCTTTTGCAGCCCCTCGTGGAGAACGCGATCAAGCATGGCGTCGCCAAGCGTGTTGCCGGCGGAAGCATTCAGGTCAGTGGCGAGCGCCGCGAGCGCAACCTGCATATTGGCGTCCGGAACGACGGCCCGCAGCTGCCTGCCGATGGCCAGTCGGCGCGGGTCGGCATCGGGATCGGCAACCTACGCACCCGCTTGCAGATCCTGCATGGGAGCAAGTCTGATCTGCAGTTGCGAAATGCAATGCCTGAAGGAGTCGAAGTCACCGTGGTCTTCCCCTTCAAGGAGGCGTGAATGGTCGCCAAAGCCACACTCAATGGGTCGATCACCGTTCTCGTGGTGGATGATGAGACTCTGGCGCGGCGCAACCTTACGCTGCTTCTTGAGCGCGACCCCGAGATCGCCCGGGTCGACGAATGCGAATCGGGACGTGCTGCCATCGAATGCATTCGCCGCTTGCGGCCGGATCTGCTCTTTCTGGATATCCAGATGCCCGAATGCGACGGGTTTGACGTACTCGAGATCCTGGGTAGCGAGGCACCCTCGACGATCATCTTCGTGACCGCGCACGATGACTACGCATTGCGCGCATTCGAGGCGGGCGCTTTGGACTACCTGCTAAAGCCTTTCGATGACGGCCGCTTCGAGCGTGCTTTAACTCGCGCCAAGGACAAGCTGGCACATTACGCAAGACCGGCGTCGCGCTCGCTTGAGCGGCTGGTCATCAAGAGCCGGGGCAAAGTCGTGTTCGTCGATGTGGCCAGCATCGATTGGGTCGAGGCGGCAGACTACTACGCCTGCTTGCACGCGGGCGAAGAAAGCTATCTGCTGCGCAGAACGCTAGCCGAACTCGAACGGGACCTGGGCAGTGAGACATTCATTCGGATCCATCGTTCGATTATCGTCAGGCTCGAACGGATAAGCGGCTTGGAGTTGCGCGATGACGGGGAGTACGATGTTGTGCTGAAGTCAAAGCGGCGGTTGCGCCTAAGCCGAGGCTATCGTAAGCGCGTTCAGGAACGTATCGAGATCACCGCAAAAAGCGTTTGGGGCTAGCCGGAACCCCGCACGTTGAAGAGCCAGACTCCCCTCCTCAAGAAGGGGTAGCGAGCTCGAAGCGACACCGGCAGGAGGAGGGAAGACCTGAGTCAAAGCATCGAACGCCGGTTTTGCTGGGATCAGTATCGGTGGAAGGTGTCCGTTTGACTTGCCAGCGCACGCGAGTTCGGCGGCAAAACGATGTGCGGCGACGTCCCCGTCATTTCGGATGGCCGGGGCCGTTGTCCAGCGCATTGCTCTAGATTGGCCATACCAAAATACCAAGAGGAGACTGACATGGAAGCTTCGCGCACGAGTCCGCGAGCGGTTGCAAAGTCTTTGGCACGCTTAGTTACCCTTGTTCTGGCGATTTGCGCCTTCCCGGCGTTGGCCTTTGCGGCCGGTCGCGTCGTCCCCACGAGCGACGGTGCTGTCGCGGGCGCGAAAGTCGGGTCGATTGAACAATTTCTGGGTATCCCCTACGCCGCCCCTCCGGTGGGTGAGCTGCGCTGGCGTTCCCCGCGCCCTGCGCATCCTTGGCATGGGGTACGGCCTGCGGTCGCATATGCGCCGCACTGTGCTCAAAATGCCTCGCCTTTCGGTATCGCAAGCCAAAGCGAGGACTGTCTCTACCTTAACGTGTTTACACCCTCGGGTCGGGCTGGAATCGAGCGCGACATCCGCGCGGGCCTGCCCGTGATGGTGTGGATTCACGGCGGCGCGCTCGTGACCGGGGAGAGCGATGATTATGATCCCACGGCGCTGGTGTCGCGCGGCGTCATTGTCGTCACGATCAATTACCGGCTGGGTGCGCTCGGCTTTCTGGTCCAGTCCGCACTTGCCGCCGACCCCGAGGATCAAGGTGCCGCCGTCATCAACTATGGCCTTCGCGACCAGCAGGCGGCGCTGCGCTGGGTAGAGCACAACATTCATGCCTTTGGTGGTGACCCGCGCAACGTCACGGTGTTCGGTGAGTCGGCCGGTGGACTGAGCACGCTTTCTCAAATCGCCTCGCCAGGTGCCGCTGGACTCATCTCCAAGGCGATTGTCGAGAGCGGTGCGTATGCGCTTGCGCTGCCTGCTCTAGCGGCCTCGGAGGCGGCGGGCGCGAGTTTTGCAACCGCGGTCGGCTGCGCTGACCAGAGCGCTTCCTGCCTTCGGGCCGTGCCCGTGGCGACCATCCTGGCAAATGAGACCGCAGCGGGCTATGTTCCCACGGTCGATGGCATCGTCCTGCCTTTGTCCCTGGGCACGGCATTCTCCAGTGGACGATTCAACCGCGTCCCGGTCCTGATGGGATCCAACCACGACGAATGGCGCCTGTTCGTCGCTCTTGACTTTGATCTCGTCGGCTCCCCCCTTACCGATGCAACCTATGCCGCCGTCACCGATGCGACTTTCGGTGCCGCGCTGGGCCCTGTGCTACTGGCCCAGTATCCGGTGAGCAATTATGCGAGTCCAGATCTCGCCTGGGGGGCCTTGGGAACGGACTACGTCTTCGCCTGCAGCAGCCGGCTCGCGATCCAAAGCCTCGCGCAGTACGTTTCGGTTTTCGCCTACCAGTTCGCCGACGAAAATGCTCCGCAGGATTTCCTACCCCCGGTGAGCTTCCCCTACGGTGCGGCTCACGCCTCCGAGCTTCAGTATCTTTTTAATCTGCGCTCACCGTTTGGTACGCCATTGTCTGCGGCGCAGCAGACGCTCTCCGGCACCATGGTGGACTATTGGGCCCATTTCGCTAAGGACTCGGATCCGAACCAATCTGGGACACCGTACTGGCCACGCTACACGGCGCAGGCCGACGAATTCCAGAGTTTCGTTCCTAACGCGGTGACGACCGACTATCTGTTCTCGGCTTTTCACAAGTGCGACTTCTGGACGCCGATCCTGACTGCGGCGGGAGGCTGACCGAGTGGCTCCAGCGTCCAGCCGGACGCTGGAGGGTCCAAAGCGGCTCGAGCCGGGAGCGGGAACGGCTCCTTGGGCTTATCCCTTCTTTGCCGATTTCGACTTGCCGGCGCGGTTTAGGGCAACCGCTTCCCCTATGAGGGCCTTGAAGGCGGACTCGTCAACTTCTTCTCCTTCGTGAATGTCGATCGCGCGGCGCACGTTTCCCTCGAGACTGGAGTTGAACAGGTGCGCCGGATCCTTCAGTGACGCTCCCTTGGCGAAGGTCAGCTTGACGACGCTCTTGTAGGATTCCCCGGTACAGATGATGCCGTCGTGCGACCAGACCGGGGTCCCTCTCCACTTCCATTCCTCGACGACGTCAGGATCGGCCTGCTGGATGAGTTTGCGCATTCTCTTGAGGGTGTCCCCCCTCCAGTCTCCAAGTTCGGCGACCTTTTTTGATATGAGCTCGGATGCCGACTCGCTTTGGCTCGCATCTGACGTCTTCATGTCTTCATCCTAAAAGCCCCTGATGGATCGCGCTGCCTACTCTGGCATGTTCTGGATCTGAGGCGCCAACGGCAGGGTTCGCGGATTAAGGGGAACGAATCATTCTTTCATGAAAATCGGAGCACGATCCAGGCGGCGGCAAAGAAGGTGAACTTGTTCTCACGCACTTGCTAAGACCGCAATCGATGACCATCGAAGGCGTCCTCACTTTGCACGAAGGTCGAACGGATGAGATCAGCCTCGTCCATCCTTCGATCAAGACCGAACCGTCCGATCCGTACACGGCCTATGCTAGGCGGGAATCGCGTCGGATAGACCCACGCAAAAGGATAATCGATGTCCCAGAATGAAGTTCTTGAGCGCGCTCGGGTGCATGCGCTTCACTATCTTGACAGCTTGTCGGACACTCCGGTCGGCGCGACGCTCACCGCCGGCCAACTCCGTGATCGATTCTCAAGGCCCCTTCCCGAGACCGGATTGAGTGCCGCAGCCGTCATCGATCAGCTCGTGCAGGACGTCGAGGGCGGGCTGCACGCGTGTACCGGCGGACGATTCTTCGGTTGGGTGATCGGCGGCGTCTTGCCGTCTGCGCTGGCTGCAGATTGGCTGACCTCGGCCTGGGACCAGAACGCCGCCTCGGCAGCCTCCGCTCCGGCGGAGGCTGTTGTGGAAGAGCTCTGCGGTTCATGGCTTAAGGAACTGCTCGGACTGCCGCAGGCCGCCTCCTTTGCCTTCGTTACGGGTTGTCAGATGGCCCATACCACTGCCCTTGCGGCTGCGCGCCACAAATTGCTTGCGCTGCGCGGTTTCGATGTGGAACGGGACGGTATGGCCGGTTCACCAGGCCTACGAGTGCTTACGAGCGAACACGGTCATGAATCGATACTCCGCGCTAGCCGGCTTGTTGGCATCGGGAGCAATGCGGTGAAAGCGCTTCCTTGCAATGACGACGGAGCGATAAGAATGGATGCCCTATCTGCTGCCCTCGCCGATCCGGAAAATCGTCCCACGGTGGTTTGTCTGCAGGCGGGAGACCTCAATACCGGTGC
The DNA here is from genome assembly GCA_049514215.1 of Burkholderiaceae bacterium. GTDB lineage: Bacteria > Pseudomonadota > Gammaproteobacteria > Burkholderiales > Burkholderiaceae_D > BOG-994. The sequence goes on along the minus strand of JBEKVI010000010.1, from coordinate 57,794 downwards.
CTTCGATGCATTCACGCCCGCTTGCGAAGTGGCTCACGCAGCTGGGGCATGGGTGCATGTGGATGGCGCTTTCGGACTTTGGGCGGCAACGAGCGAACGGCACCGTCACTATCTTTTCGGCGTCGATTTGGCCGATTCATGGGCGACGGACGGTCACAAGTGGTTGAACCTGCCGTTTGACAACGGTTTTGTCTTCGTCGCGGATCCGCCATCGCACCAAGCGGTCTTCGCGCAAGCCACGAGCTATGCCATGCCGCTGGCCGGGGTTCGCGAGCCAAAGGACTGGAATCCCGAATGGTCGCGGCGCGCACGCGGGTTCGTCGTCTATGCCGCGATTTGCGAACTGGGTCGCTCCGGTATCGGAGAATTGGTCGGGCGCTGCTGCGAGTTCGCAACTCAAATCGTCGAGGGCCTGGCCCGCTTGCCGGGCGTTGAGGTTCTGGCCCCGCCCAGAATCAACCAAGGTTTGGTGCGTTTCCTAGGGGACGACGGCAAGCACGACGATCGCACCGATGCCGTCATCTCGGCCATTCAAGCTTCGGGCGAGGCATGGTTTGGCGGCGTGACATGGCGAGGCCGGCGAGCCATGCGGATCTCGGTTTGCAACTGGAAAACGACCGCTGGCGACGTTTCTCGGACCTTGGCCGCATTCGAGCGAATCCTCACCTGACCCACCCTGAGCGTAAGCCCGTCCTACTGGACCCGAGTCTGGTCGGTGATCCAGTTGACCTCCCACGTCAAACCACCGTCGTCTGAAAACGATTGCTCGAAGTGGGCCGATTGGGTCGTGATCTGCGACCAGACGTAGCGGACCAGAATCGATCGGCCGTTGATGCGCTCCTGATCGTAGAACAGCCCCCGGCCGTCCTTGAACTCGCCAATGGTCGGGATCGCCAGGTTGCCGTCTTTACTGTTGGCCCAGTAGAGACTCCACTGCCTTGCATTCGGATCGTACAAGCGAAGCGTTAACCCTTCAATGTGTCCGTTGGCACCGTCGGACTCAAACTCCTCCAGATTCGCTCGACCGTCCCAGACCTTGCGGGTCACCGATATTCCGTCGAATTCCGCCCATTCAGTGGTTCCCGACAAGGGCCGTAAGAGCCGTTTCAGGTGGATTTTCCAGGTGCCGATCTCAAAGTCGAAATCGTGTCCTCCGTCATGGGTCAAGCTTGCCGAAGCCGCCGTCGCAGCTGCATCCGGAACGGTCTCAGCCGAGGCTAGCGAATGGACAGAAAGCAAGAAGACGGCAGCGCCGAAATGCCATGATCGGATCATTGGGAACCTCGAGAAAAAGGGGTTGAAAGGGGAGGCGGTAAAAGGGCCTTTGTGCGATCTCACGCAGGGGCATTGCCATCTTGAGGGCTCATAGATGACAAAATACGTCATCATTTCATGGTATTTTCGAGTTTTTATGCGCGCGAGTCGGCTGCTTGCCATCCTCATCACCCTCCAGGTCCGGGGGCGCGTTTCTGCGCGCGAATTGGCCGAACGCTTCGAGGTCTCCAAACGAACGATCTACCGTGACGTCGATGAGTTAAGTGCAGCGGGTGTGCCGGTCTATGCTGAACTGGGAGCCAGCGGCGGATTTTCGATATCAGAGGGGTGGAGCGCCGAACTCAATGGCATGACATCGGCTGAGGTCCAGGCATCCGTGTTTGCCGGGATGCCCGGTCCGGCTGCGGAACTGGGTCTCGGCGTGGATGCGGCCACGGCGAGGTTGAAGTTACTGGCCGCGACTTCGCCAGGTGCGGATCGGGAAGCGTTCAAGATCGTCGATCGATTCCACTTCGATCCCGTGCCATGGCATCATCAGTCAAGACCTCCCGTTCGCGAACTGCGCGCCGTGGCTCAGGCGGTTTGGGAAAAGCGCCGCCTTCGGATCGCCTACGAGAGCTGGGAGAGGACTTCCGTCAAGACCCTCGAGCCACTCGGGCTCGTTTTGAAGGCAGGAGCCTGGTACTTCGTCTGCGCAAAGCGCGAGCGCAGCGTGGTCTACAAGGTCGACAAGGTGCGCAGCGCCACTGTTTTGGCGGAGCCGTTCCAAAGGCCGAAGAATTTCGATCTCGCCAAGGCATGGGCTGACTCGGTCGCGAATTTTGAGGCGGGGCTGCTCACGGGTACGGCCGTCCTGCGAGTCACGAAGGCGGGGCTGTCCGGCCTCGAGCGTCTGGGCGGTGCCATGGCTGAACCGATCCGGGCTGCGCTCCCCGATCGATTCGGGGTGCGCGTTGCCACGGTCAGGATTGAGACCCTCGGGCATGCGGCGGCACTGCTGATGGCTGCGGGCACTGACATCGAGGTGCTTGCTCCATCCGAGCTTAGAGGCGAGATGTCCTCGCGTGCGGCCGCCCTCCTATCGCTCTACTCGAAAGCCGAGAGTCCCGGGCCCGACCGTGTCGCATCGCAGAGCCGGGCGGGCCGAAAGCCCGCGGGTTAGGGTCTGGAGCCGGACCTTGCTTCCTGGATGGAGTGGACCTCGCCCCCTGATCCCGCCTCCTTGGGTTCCCCGTCGGCTGCGCGAGCTACAGCCATGGGCACGAGCCTCCAGAGCACTTCGCTGGGCCTGAGCGTGAAGCGAAATGTCGCACCCGCTTGTGGGGCCGACTCGGCCCAGATATGGCCACCGTGGCGATGGACGATGCGCTGGGCTATCGCTAGGCCCACGCCGGTGCCTTCGAACTCTTCGCCGCTGTGCAGACGTTGAAAGATCCCGAACAAGCGCTCCGCGTCCTTCATTGCAAATCCCGCGCCATTGTCCTTGACAAAATAGGTCCAGTTGCCGTCGCCAAGGACGTCGGCTCGGCCCACTTCGATGGTCGCATCCGGGCGCTGGCGGGAGAACTTCACGGCGTTGCGCAGCAGATTCACGAAGACCTGCTTGACAAGGCTCGCATCGACGTCGGCATATCCCAGATCGGACACGCTGATCTTCAGGCCCGAATCGTCGTAGTCCAGCCGCATTTCCCGGATGACGAGGTTCACCAGATTGGTCAGGTCGACGCGCCGGCGATTCAGGTCCTGGCGGCCGAACCGTGCGAAAACCACGAGATCGTCGATCATTTGAATCAGGCGCTGACTGGTCGAACGGATGCCCTTGACCAGGCTCAGGCCGTCCGCGCCAAGCGGGTTGCCATAGCCGTCGTTCAGAGCTTCGCCCAAGGTATCGAGGATATGCAGCGGGCCGCGCAGCTCGTGGGCGATCGAGAACGAGAAGGCATCGAGTTCTCGATTGAGTTCAAAAAGTTCTGACGACCGGTTTCGCTCACGCTCGTGAGCCCGCACGAGCCGCAGGTAAAGCGAGATGTTTTCGACAAGCAGTACGAGGAGAACGAGGACGGCTGCGATCAGACCGTAGATCCGACCCGCGTAGAAACCGAGATCGTAGCGTTGGGCATTGAACAGGGCCGACAGTCCCACGTCGAAAAACGAGGCGCACAACGTGACCATGAGCCATAGATCCAGTACCGAGGGCGTAGGCGTAGCCCTCCACTGGATCAGAAGCGATGCCGCGATCGTGATCCACACGACACTCGTTACGATCGGCAGCGCCGGCGTATAGTGATTGTCTTGCGCCATGATCGCAGGCAGCAACCCATGGCCCCACGTCGCCAGAACCGTCAGCCCGGCAACCACCACCGAAACCCCGAGAATGCTAGCGACAAATGCAGTGGTCGCGCCGCCGAGACTCGAGACGGAGAACGATTCGCGCCGTCGGTAAAAAGCGTAGCCCACCACGAAAAGCGGGAAACCCCCGTGCCAGAACATGTAGATCCAGGCGGTGGTCTGCGACGTCGCCCCCAAAAGGCCCTCCGGCGAGAAGATGTTGGGATATGTCGCCAAGTGCACGGCCGCGATGATGGCGCTGTAGAGGTAACCGTTGGCTAGGACAAGGAGCGCCTTGGATCGGATGATGGCGTACTGCCCGAAAAGGAGGGCGGCCGTGATCAGGTCGCTCAGAATCAGAGCCGCCTCGTACGAAGGGAGCACCGCAACGATGACGGGAAGCGGTGTTCTTGAAAAAGGCACGGCAACGAGGAACCCGACGAGCGAGATCAGGATCGTCGCGAGCGCTGCCCGCTTCGCCCGCCGGCTCGCCGGTAGCGTGGCAAGAAAGCTTAGGGATCGGGGGCTCGGTTTGCGTATCATCGTTGGTATTTGTGCGCCGCCCACTCCGATAGCTTAGCTCTTGTCGGGAAGCATATCGAATCGAGTTTCGACTTGCTCGCCAGGAAGTGGGCGACCGAACAGAAAGCCTTGGGTATGGCTACAGCCGAAATGCTGGATCATCTGGGCCTGAACCTCGGTTTCGACACCCTCGGCAATGACCTCCATTTTCAGTGTGTTGGCAAGAGAGATAATCGTCGCAATGACATCGCGCGCCTCCACGATTTCTGTCATGTCCGAAATGAACGCCCGGTCGATCTTCAACGCGTCCAGGGGAAGACGCACCAGCTGACTCAGGCTCGAGTACCCGGTACCGAAATCGTCCATTACGATCCGGATTCCGCTGCGACGCAGTTCGCGCAGCTTTTCGACGCTGCTGTCGGAATCCTCCATGATGATGCTCTCGGTGACCTCGAGATCGATCCCTTTGATGCCGTCTAGTGCCCTAAGCGTGCTCTGGACGAAGTCCTTCTCATGCACCTGACGCTGAGAAACGTTGACCGCAATCCGCGGGACAGAGAATCCGCGCGCGCGCCATTGCCGTACATCGCGGATGACGCGCTTGATAACCCACTCGCCGACCGAGACAATCATGCCAGTTTCTTCCAGAAGAGGCACGAACTCGACCGGTGAAATGAGCCCGCGCTTAGGGTCGTTCCAGCGGATGAGCGCTTCAAGACCCAGCAACTTTCGCGTCACCAGATGGACCTTGGGTTGATAGTGGAGCACAAACTGTCCCGTCGATAGCGCCGTCTTTAGCTGGCTTTCGAGGAGCAGCCGGGCCGCGACGCGGGTGCTCATCTCCGGCGAGTAGAACATGTAGCTCTCGACGGTGTCCTTGGCTCGCTGCAGCGCTGTCTCCGCATTACGTAAGACGGTGTCGGCTTCGGTTCCATCGCCGGGGCAAAAGGCGATTCCGAACTTGACCGAGACGTGTATGGAGCGTGTGCCCACGACGATCGGCTCGGAGATCGAGGGCAGCACGGTTGCCTCCAGAAAGCGGCCCAGATGCGATGCCTGCTCGCGCAGGACGGCGACGACGAACCGATCCCCACCCAGGCGGGCCACCATCGCCGACGGGCCTCCGAAATGGGAACGCAATCGTGCGGCAAATTCTTGCAGAACCTGATCACCGACACCACGACCAAATGCCTGATTGATGTGGCGAAAGAGCTGAAGATCGATCGCGATGACGGCGATCTGCTCATGTCGGCCATCTTTGGGGCGCATGGCCTCGGCAAGCCGCTCAAAGAAATGCTGCCGGTTATATACACCGGTCAAGCTGTCAAATTCGACGACGTAATGGAGCCGTTGCTCGGTGGCCAGATGGTTCAGCGCGAACGAAAGGTCAGCTCCGAGATCGTCGAGGCGATTGCGCTGCGCCGTGTCCAAGGAGGCAATGTCATCGGTTGCCAGACCCAGAAGACCGACGACACGATTCTCGGAGATCAGCGGAACGACGGCCAGTCCCGCCTGGCCGCCGGACGTCGGCAGGTTTTCTGAGTTATCCGACCAGAAAGCCTCGGCGTTGTCGACGATCTCCGTGTGCTTGGTTCGAATCGCACGGCCAATCGCACCCCGGGGTCCCGCAACGCTGGGGTCTGAGAGAATTTCGCTGAGCTGGTGCTGATCCAGACCGTGGCGTGCCACCAAGACGAGCCTTTCACGGCGTCGTCCAAGAACCGCTACGGCCGCGGCTCGAAATCCGCCCACCGATACGGCCGCAAGCGCGACTTCCCCAAAGAGTTCGCGTTCATGCGTGGCACGAACGATAGCCACGTTGATGGCGCTGCGAAGAGCATGGAATTGGCTAAGCCGTCGTATGTCCTGCTGCTGCTGCACGTTTTCGGTCAGATCGGTCGCAATGGTACCGACCAGAACAACATTGCCTTCGTGGTCGAGTAGGGGGAACCGGTGGGTATGAAACTGTCGCACACCGCGAGAGGTCCGGACCGCTTCAAGATCGGAGACCACCGCTTGGGAACTGATCGCTTGCTTGCCGCGGGCCAGAGACACCTTCGCGTGATCGTCCGAGTAGATCTCGTGGACGCTGCTCCCCACAATGGAGTGGCCTGGCGTCCCAAAGATCGATTCCGCGCTAGAGTTTGCATACGCGATGCGGCCCACTTCATCGACCATCGTGACCGCGCTTGGCAGGTGGTGCATGAACAGCTGAAACCGTCGTTCGCTCTCCTGAAGCCGCAGGGTCGCGATCCGTCGCGCTTTTCGCTCCGCCGCTTCCTGAAGTGCGCGGCGAAGCGCTGGAACCAGGCGCGCCCGGTTGTCCTTGAGCACGTAGTCGGCTGCACCGCAGGTAAGGGCCTGGATCGCGCGCTCCTCGCCGATCGTACCCGACACGAAGACCAGTGGCGTTTCCGGGACGGTGGAGCGAACAATTTCGAGGGCTTCCATGCCGCCAAAACCAGGCAGGGAATAATCCGATAGAACCACGTCGGGGTTGAATTCAGCCAGTGCCTTCACGAGCGCGGCTCGATTGTCGACGCGGATCGGATCGATGTCTAATCCCCCTTTGCGAATCTCTCTGACGAGAAGTGCCGCCTCGTCCGCCTCGTCTTCGACCATGAGGACCTTAATGGGCGCTTTCGGCTCGGACGGGAGTGAACCGAGTGGTTCCTCAGGATGCGGGCTCATGGTTAGTTGCCTACGGTGCGCGATGCGATCCTTGACCGGAGCACCTGGTCGTAGCGGATGCGCCGAAGGCTTGAGCGCCAAGGCACGGATTGCGATCCGTCCGGGGCGCCCTTGGCAAGTGGCAATAATGTCTAGTCACGGCGCGGCAAAGACCCGCATGTGCCACCGGAAAAAAAGAGAACACGCGTGCTGGCACCTTGACCCTGTCCTGGACGAAGATTCACGGGGAAATCCTACTACCGCTCCTCGATTCATCAGCAAGATTTTGAGGACGTTGTTTTATTGATTCAGTCTTACAGGTTTTGTGAAAATTCCGCCTTCCAAAAAGGCAGTCCACAGGTCCGGGAGCGCTTGACCCCACAACCACGTGAGTGTGCCGCAGGCCGGCTTACAGAGAGGCGTTCGCGTCATTTGATCCCCGAGGGGATCGCAATGGCCTCGCATAGGACTGTCGGCCGTTGGCGAAGACTCGAGCGGAATTTCAGCCGGACGTCAAGCAGGAAAGGACGTGCCCAGATTCCTTTCGCTGTACTGCCAACCCTCCCCTATCGCTCACTTTCCTTGGTGACTCATCCTCTTGGATGAGCCAAGCGGCTTGGCCTTGCGAGCATCTCGGTGCGCAAGGAAGCACTTTCTTAACGTCTGAGACTAAGTGATCGAAGCAGTGAAGCAAGGGGCGAATCCCCTCGATTAGAGGAGTTCTCCCGGGATCAAGGGGCTTAAGAGGTCGAGCTCGATTCGTGTCCCAAAGTCGACCTGCGGGTCGCTCGTGTAGACATCATGATCCCCTTGCTCGCCGATCCACTCGATATGCCCCCCGGGCTCTACGAGCCGCAGTCGGTAACACCCATTGGCCCGCACGATCGCGACCACCTTGGTGACCCCATTGGCAAACTCCGTTGAATCGATGAGTAAGCCGACCTCGGTGTTCAGACGTGACGAGCGCAAGTCCAGATTCATCGAACCTACGAAGACCACCCTGTCGTCGATAACTGCCAGTTTTGCGTGGGACCGACCGATGGTTGAACCGAGTTCTCTGCGAAAGCGCTCCGATGTCTTAAGCTCCGGCGAACTGATCTCGTACAGCCCTACTCCCATGCGCAGCAGTGCCGGACGGTACCGGGCGTAAGCCGCACTCACGAAAGGCTCATCATTGGCTGCCATCGAATTGGTGACAATGTCTACCGAGATGCCCTCAGAGCGCAATGTACCGATATCTCTTACCGCATTTTCGCTGGGCACAAAGTAGGGCGAGACCAGCAGGAGCGAAGTTCTTGCCGTCCCAAAGGCCGATAGGACCTGCGCGGTCACGGTCATTGGATCATCGCCCGAATCACTGCGGCCTGAGACCTTCTCCGGATTGTCCGCGAACACCCGGATGCCGCCACGCAACAGCGTGATCGGGGGAGTTTCGATGTCTGCGCTTAGCGCATGAAATCCGGAGAACGCGTCGATGTCGTCCTTGCCTGGTAGGCTCAATGGAGGGTCCGCGCCAGTGAGGTTTTCGAACTCTGCTTGTGCCCGCGCCAGGTCCCCATTTGGCGGCTCTAGCGCCGTTAGGGGATACGACCATCGACTGTTCCAGTATTCGTCAAAGAAGTGTTCGAGTGAGACGACCGAGGGTCCGGCCAGCAGGACGTCAAAGTCGAGAAAATTGCCTTCCTTGCTGCGAAAAAAGTATTCGTCGGCGATATTGCGGCCACCCGCAATTGCAAACGCGCCGTCGGCGATGAAGAGCTTGTTGTGCATTCGATGGTTGATGCGGACGAAATCAAATGCAGAGAATAGAAAGCGGGTCGCCGTAAACGAACGGCCCGCAGGAAACGGATTAAAGACCCGCACCTCGACATTGGGATAAGCTGATAACCCCTGCAGCATGCGGTCTGAACTGGCGGTGTACAGATCATCGACCAGGATTCGGACTCGGACTCCACGCATCGCGGCATCGCGTACCGAGCGCATGAGAGAGCGACCCGTGACGTCGTTTTGGATCAGGTAGTACTGCAGATCCAGTGAGGATTGGGCGAGGTGCGCTAGCGTGAGCCGCGCATCCATAGAAAAGTCGCTGCTGGGCAAGGGGCGAAAAGAATCGCCGTCGCCTGCGCTCGCCCTGGCGGTGCGAACGAGACGGTCCGTGGGTGCCGCGGTCATGGCCTGACTCGGCGTTCGCGTGACATGCATCGGAAGCGATGCACAGCCAAACAATACTGCGATCGACATCATGGCCGTCAGGCGAAGCCCGACTCGGACAGCGCGCCCGAAACGGAGTTTGACGCGATTGACGATGGCTTCCTCCGAATCGATGAATCCGGAACCATTATGCGAAAGCGCAACGGTGTCAAGGTGGCTGCGCGTTTCGACAACCAATACGGTGCCTAGCCCGATTGCCGACAGGCGTGACTGTCGGTGCGCAAGACGCGCCGACGTGGCGTCTGGCTGCGATGATTTCATCCCCGTTACAAAACGAGGCCGACGGATCCAGAACCTGACCCAAGGAGTGATTGACTCGAGCTTCCCGCAACCGGCAATCTGGCAGCGCCAAAGGCGCTACTCGGGCAGAACGTTAAGTCTCTTTGCTCCGGATGCTTTCAGGTACGCGCTTTCGCGCCTTTTTGGGGGGGGCTCCCCGCACGCGATCAAGCCAATTTCGACGGGGCCGTACGGGAAATAACCGAAAGCGAGATCATGGCCAATCCCGTCTGTGGACAGAAGATTCTAGGAACCCTCCAACCGGGGCGTCCCGATTCCCCTTGGGACTCACTTTCGCGATGCGCTTCATGAAAGACTCGTCTCGTCGAACCTCGCCTTTTGCCCTGGCACGGATTTGTCTCGTGGTCGGCTTGCTTGGCTGCGAAGCACTGCAAGCGGCCGAAACCGACGTGAGCGGGAATGCCTTTTTTGATAGCAATGTCAGTAATGGTGCTGGCGGCGGTGCAGTCCGTGCGGCGCAAGGAGCGAACGCGCAGCTGGCCGTATCCGATGATCTCGATCTCTCCAAGCTCGTTAATGCAACGTGGAACGCGTATGCCGAGACAACGGTCTACAACCGCTATCAGGGTCTAAACGAAGTCACTCTCGGAGGAGGCGCTCAGTTCTCGCACAAGTTTGGACTCGGTCGCGACGTGCCGGTCGCTATTGTTGACCTGGATATATCGCATCGCAGCTATTCGGACAGCGCGCGCGACGGCTGGATTCTTCGGGCCGCGATCGGGCTCGCGCAACGCGTGGAGGATGCTTTGCGCCTGAGTGGAAGTGTCGGGGTCGAACGCCGTACGCAGGATAACTCGCCGCAGTACGATGAAGATCTTCCGGGCGACGTCTATGCCAGCACCGCCCAATTCGCCCGGCTCGGGGTGAGCCTTGATCTTCCCGCGGCAAGTCAGATCGCCTTGTTCGTCGAGCAACGGCGCGGCGATGAGGCCGTAACCTATTTTGGCGACTCGGAAGACTACGACGAGCAAGCGCGCGCCATCGCACCGAACCCGGTCTTTGGCCCGAACGCCTTCGTCGAGCGAATTCCCGTTCTCACGCGCGGCTTTAGCGCGACCTACACGTACTTCGCGGCCCCCGGCTGGACCGTGAACGCGAGTCTGCGCCATGACAGCAGCGCGGAAACCGGCGGTTTGCGCTACATCCGAAATCAAGCCTTCGTTGGAGCCTCCTATGCGTTCTAGAGGGGCCAGGGCACAGTGGGGACAGAGTTTCCTAAGGGTCATCGCGGCGTCGCTTGTGGTTGGGCTCGCAACGCCGATGCAAGCGTCTGCAGCCGCTCTGATCGTTCGTGTCATCGACCAAAACGGCAAACCCGTGCGCGATGCCGTGGTCGTGGCCGTCCCGGCGAAGGGCGCGCCCGGACTTTCGAAGGCGCACGAGGAAATCATCGACCAGATCAACAAGGAATTCGTCCCCTACGTCAAGGTGGTCCAAGTCGGCTCGATGGTGCGTTTTCCCAACAAGGACAATATCCGGCATCACGTCTATTCCTTTTCCCCGGCCAAGACCTTCGAGCTGCCGCTGTACTCCGGAAGTCCGGCCGATCCCGTACTCTTTGATCGTCCGGGAGTGGTTGTTCTGGGATGCAACATCCACGATTGGATGATCGCTTACGTCTACGTTTCCGAGAGTCCGTACTTCGCGCAGACGGGGGATGACGGAGTCGCCCGTCTTCCCGAACTGCCCCGTGAGGATTTCCGCGCGAGGGTATGGCATCCCGACCTGGTCGGTACAGAGGCTGCGACGACGCGAGTCGTGACGGCCGCCGAAGAAAACGCAAACGAGGTGCACGACTGGACGGTGACTCTCAAGCCGTCGATCCGCGTGCGCCGTCCGACCTCGGAGAGTGGCCGCAACTACCAGTAGGCGAATGGCCCCCAGTTCTTTGGACGACTCCCGGGGAACGGAAGCGAACGAGCTCGTAGGCTCACTCGATTCCCTAGCCGCCTCGACGAAGGTCGCATCTTCGGTCCCGTGGCAGCGCGGTGGCCGGCGAGACGACCCTCTTTGGCAACGTGTCGCGACCGTCCTACACCCCGCGTGGGTTAGGGTGATCTGTTTGATCCCTCGTTATGGGAATAGGCGGCGCGGTGACGATGGCGGTAGACTGAATGCATGGGCGCTTCGCCGACGGGAAAGACCGAGGTACTCGTGGTCGGCGCAGGTCCGACCGGTCTGGTACTGGCGCTCTGGCTTATCCGACTGGGCGTACGGGTTCGTATCATCGACAAGACAGCGGTTTCGGCGGCGACGTCCAGAGCGCTTGCGGTACAGGCGAGAACGCTCGAGTTTTACCGGCAAATCGGTCTTGCCGAAGCAGTGCTGGCCGCAGGACGCGAGGTGGACACGCTTAACTTCTGGGCTTCCGGAAATAAAGTCGCGCGGGCCGAGCTGCGTAACATCGGTGAGGGATTAAGCCCCTACCCATTTCCGCTCATCTATCCCCAGGACGAGCACGAAGCGCTCCTCATCGAGACCCTGGCTTCGCGAGGCCTATCGGTCGAACGCCATATCGAGCTGCTCGATTTCACAGACACGGACGCAGGAGTGCGCGCGCGCCTGAAAGGGCACGACGGGCGCATCGAGCTTTGCGATGCAGCCTACATTGCAGGCTGCGATGGCGCGCACTCCGCGGTGCGCGAATGCCTCCAAATCGGCTTTCTGGGCGGCACTTATCAGCACGTCTTCTACGTTGCCGACGTCCAAGCGCAAGGACCCCCCGTCGACGGCGGGCTTCACGTGGGATTGGACCGCACGGATTTTCTTGCCCTGTTCCCCTTAAAAGCAGACGGACATGTTCGACTCGTAGGCGCCCTCAAGGAAGACGTGCCCGGCGCCTCCGAGGGCCTCGCGTGGAACGATGTCAACAGGCGCGTCCTCGATTGGATGCATCTGCAAGTCGGTCAGGTCAATTGGTTTTCAACGTACCGCGTGCACCATCGCGTGGCGACCCGGTTCCAGAAAGGTCATGCATTTCTTCTTGGCGACGCCGCGCACATTCACAGTCCAGTGGGCGGTCAAGGTATGAATACCGGCATCGGGGACGCCGTCAATCTGGCCTGGAAGCTGGCCTCCGTTTTACAGACCCGCGGTCATCTTTCGCTTCTTGACAGCTACGAAACCGAGCGGATAGCGTTTGCGAGGCGTCTCGTTTCGACGACCGACCGGGCGTTTACGGTGGTGACGAGCAGCACGCCCGTGGCGCGCGTGATTCGCCTGAAACTGCTGCCCATCCTCTTTTCGCGTGTACTGCGCTTTAGAGCCCCGCGTCGCTTTCTTTTTCGGACGGTCTCGCAAATCAAGGTCAGCTACCGGAGCTGCGAGCTCAATGCGGGACGCGCCGGCTCGGTCCGCGGCGGTGACCGCCTCCCCTACGTTGAGTTCTGCGCCGATGGAAAAGACAACTTCTCACGTTTGGACGGGCTTGGCTGGCAGGCCCACGTCTACGGGGAGGCCACGCCCGCCTTGCGCACGGCTTGCTTAGAGCAGTGTTGTCCTCTCTACACCTTCACATGGCAATCGGCGATGAGCGGTATGGGGCTACGGCGCAACGCCTTGTACCTTGTGCGTCCGGACGGATATGTCGGACTGGCGGACCCCCAAGGGAGTGCTCAAGCCCTGAGCGCCTACATGGCAAAGCACGGCATCGTGTGCAGCAAGGGCGGCCCTTGGTCGTGAATCCTAGGGATGTGAGCCTGCCGCATCTGGCGACGGGTCAGTACGGCCGGCTCACGGGTGTTCGACGCCGCGCCGGCGGCCGCCCTCCCCGAGTCCGTCTCGTTGAACCCGCTTATTTCTTAAGCTGATCTCGGCAAGCGCCTCCCGATGCCAGTCAAGCTTCCTTTCGCGAACCGTCCCCCGCACGAGGCGCTGGTTGTATTGGCCGTGTTTCTTCGACTCGGGTTGACCTCGTTCGGAGGTCCGCTCGCCCATATCGGATATTTTCGGGAAGAGTTCGTAACCCGGCGAGGTTGGCTAAGCGAGGCGAGCTTCGCAGACGTCCTCGCCGTCTGCCAATTTCTCCCCGGGCCGGCAAGCAGCCAGCTTGGGATCGCGATCGGCTATGCGCGGGCCGGTTTCCTCGGCGCAGTCGCGGCCTGGGCCGGATTTACCGCGCCGTCGGCCGCCTTCCTCGTCGTTTTGGCACTTGGGCTCATCGATTTTGGGGCCGCCATTCCCTCCGGGGTGCTCGTTGGACTGCGAGTCGTTGCAGTGGCCGTTGTCGCCCGGGCGGTCTGGGCAATGGCCGTCGGCTTGGGCTCGGACAAGCTGCGTCTGTTGGCCGCAGCGTTTTCAGCGGCAATCGCACTCGCCTGGCCCGGGCCTGCGGGACAGCTCGGAATCCTGGTCGGAGCCGGATTGGCGGGCATGTTCTTCTTGGAACCTCTCACCCAGACGCCGCAGGGGCCACTGCCGACAATGGTTTCTCGCCTCCTCGCGCCGTATCTAGTCGCGCTTTTTTTTATGATCTTGATGGGCTTGCCGCTCTGGGAGCGATTCTGGCCCAGCTCGACGATTGCCGTGCTCGACGTGTTCTATCGCTCCGGTGCCTTGGTCTTTGGCGGAGGGCACGTCGTCTTGCCCCTCCTTCAAAGTGAGGTCGTGGGCCGAGGATGGATTTCCGAGCCAGTATTTCTCGCAGGATACGGGGCGACACAAGCGATGCCAGGACCGCTCTTTAGCTTTGCGGCTTTTCTTGGTGCATCGCTGCAAACTGCACCAAAGGGGTGGATCGGCGCGCTGCTAAGTCTCTTCGCGCTTTTTCTTCCTGGGTCTCTTCTCATTCTAGGAATCCTTCCGCTGTGGGACCGGCTGCGGGCCAATAACATGGCCCGCAAAGCGATGGCGGGTATCAATGCGGCCGTCGTCGGACTTCTGCTGGCCGCGCTTTATCGACCCATATGGACTACAAGCGTGACGAGTTGGAGTGACTTCGCCCTCGCGCTCGCGGACCTCTGGGCGCTTTCTTTCTGGAAGCTGCCTCCCTGGCTCGTCGTGCTCTTCAGTGCGCTTCTGGGATGGGTTCTGCAGACGATCGGCTAGTCCACCGAGGGGAGGGCCGCGAAAATCCATTCGCGTGTTCGCGAGGGCTCTCGCCTTGGTTAGTCGAGTGTCGCGCCCCGCTCTTGTAGCAACTTTCTCAGAATCGAGCGGTGACAGCGGGACTCCACTTCGCAGTAGCAACCCACCGCGAAGTTGGCGTCTTTTGAAAGCAAGGCAAGCAGATCCAAAAGCCGCGCGCTCTCAGGTCGATTCATCTGCGTGCGGTACTTGCGAATAAACCGCTCCCAATCGGCCTGCGTTTCTGCGGCCTTGGCTTGCGCCATGAGTTCGACCGACGGCGAGAGCTCCGGCATCCACACATCATAGAAGTCCCGGCTAGAAAACTCACGCTTCGGAACGCCGCGCGGTGGTTTTCTCACGGTTCCAATGCGGACCCCCTCGTTGGCGGTTCTAGGCGAACCCAGTCGCACGACTTTGACGGCCATCTTGACTCCCTTTGGAGGGAAGAGGCCCGGGTTCAGGCAGACTGGCCCCCCTCACAATCGGCGCCATTATGCGCTCGTGAATTTCCGTGGCGAAACAGGCACGAGGCGCATCCGCGGCAACCGCGACATCAATTCAATCCGTCGCAGACAGACTGCGTACCCGACCGGGCATCGTCCCGACCAGGAGCGCCGACAATCAGTCGCTCGGGCAGCGAGCGCGGATTACTTCTGATCGGGGCTGCAGCCCACGTTGAGCATGGAGATGCCCACGGGTTGGTAGACACCGTAGCGAAGAAGGTATTCCTTCTGAACCCCGTAGGCCTCGCGCTCGTCGGCGATCGCATCAGGGCAGGACATGCGCTCCCCAAAGGCTGCTCCGCGAGCGGGAACCCCACCGTTACGCGCGAGACCCTGGAGATAATGCACCATCTCGTGTACGACGACCGAGGACGCAAGCAGGTCGTTCTGGGGATCCATGCGTTCGTCGAGATAGAGCTTGCGGCCGCCCGCATACCAGCCGTACACCCTGCACTCATGCCCCCCACAGGCCTGCTCGACGAAAAAAGCGTGGGGAACCGACACCACTTCGGGCTGCTGAGCGGGCGTGGGATAACCTGAGAGCGTCACCGCCCATGAAAGTAGAGCCGCGAATAATTCGTCCATGACTTTTCCTGACCTCAAATCGAACTTTGGGACGCGGTTCCCGCGTCTTTCGGCAGAAAAACGGGGAAGCCGCGCAAATATGCGAACAGAAGCAACAAGTATGCCCATGGCGGATCCCAGATTCGGGGCTAACCGATGCCTTCACCCGAGCTCGGGTAGCGCTGCCCGCCCGAAGAGAACCTGCTCCAAAATGCGCGGCGAGACGATGACTCGAATGTGCATGTTTACCGTCGGCTGGCCCTCCGCGGTCGAGCGCACAGGGCTCGTCCTTGCAGAGTGCAAATAAGCACGTCATTTCCGAATCAACGGTCTTTATGTGCCCCGCATCCGGCAGCGCCCCACGGATGCTGGACGGCTCCGGTAGCCGTCTTCGTTCGGCGGGGCGGCTCAGGAAGGGCTCGGTACGCGATTGCGTCGAATCCCTGAGAAATGCTGCAAAGCCGTACAAAAAAGTATCTGCATTCCAACGAATGCGTATCAGATCGCCCGCAAAGTGCGGAATAGAATCCTGCGCATCGGACGCTTGCTGATTCAAGCGGACCTTATAAATCGAGCCCTCACGGGCCGCCCTAAGAGAGACAGCCGCCATGAAGCTAAAGCCACTTTTCGTCCTGGTCCTCGGTCTGACGTGCGCTAGCGTTGCCTCGGCAACCGATCTCGTGATTGCCACGGTCAACAACCCTCACATGATCGAGATGCAAAAGCTCACGAAGTTCTTCGAAGAGGCGAACCCGGACATCAAAGTGAAGTGGGTGACCCTCGAGGAGGGCGTATTGCGCCAGCGCGTGACCACGGACATCGCAACCAAGGGCGGCCAATTCGACATCATGACGATTGGCATGTACGAGACGCCGATCTGGGGCAAGAAGGGCTGGCTAAAGGAGATCAAGCCCGACGCGAATTACGACGTAAACGACCTTCTGCCTTCGATCCGCAATGGACTGTCGGTTGATGGGAAGCTCTACGCCGCCCCGTTCTACGGGGAGAGTTCGATGCTCATGTATCGCTCCGATTTGGTCCAAAAGGCGGGAATGACGATGCCCGAGAGGCCGACTTGGGACCAGGTCCGCGATATCGCCGACAAGATCACGGATCCAGCCACCGGGGTCTATGGGATCTGCCTCAGAGGCAAGCCCGGATGGGGCGACAACATGGCTTTACTCACGACCCTCGTCAATACCTATGGGGGTCAGTGGTTTGACATGAGTTGGAAGCCCCAACTCAACACGAAGCCGTGGCACGACGCCATTACCTTCTACGTTGATCTCATGAAAAAGGACGGCCCACCCGGATCCTCGGCCAATAGCTTCAATGAGATTCTCGCGCTCTATAGCCAAGGCAAATGTGGCATGTGGGTGGACGCCACCATTGCCGCATCGTTCGTCAGCGACCCCAAACAAAGCAAGGTCGCCGACAAGGTTGCCTTCGCCCAGGCACCGGTCGCGGTCACGCCCAAGGGCGCAAACTGGCTCTGGGCATGGGCCCTTGGAATCCCGGTCAGCACCAAGAACGCGGATGCGGCACAAAAGTTCATCAACTGGGCCACATCGAAGGAATACATCAAGTTGGTGGCGTCCCAGACCAGCTGGGCCACTGTGCCCACCGGCACGCGCGCCTCGACCTATCAAAATCCGGATTTCCAGAAGGCGGCGAAATTCGCCGACGCGGAGAAAAAGGCCATTGATTCCGCCAATCCAAATGACAGCACCTTGCCCAAGAGTCCTTACGTGGGTGTCCAGTTTGCCGCCATTCCCGAGTTTCAGGCGATCGGTATTGCAGTTGGGCAGCAAATGAGCGCGGCGCTCGCGGGCAAGGAGACGGTCGACGCGGCGCTCGCCGCCGGCCAGAACGCGGCGGACCGCGAAATGCGCAAGGCGGACTACTACAAATAGGTCATGCGGGGTCCACGGCTTCCTTAGGCTTTTTGCGCCGTGGACACATCGCTCGGGCACCGCATCCGGATTACTTCAGTCCAGGAACAAGCCGCTACCATCGCGCGCGCATGAATCGCCTCTTGCCCCGAGCTCTCCTCGCTCCAGCGGTCGTGTCGCTGTTCGTGTGGATGATCGTGCCTCTGGTCATGACACTGTATTTTTCGGTGATCCGCTACAACCTGATGCAACCCGGTGAGCACGAATTCATCGGTCTGTCGAACTTCGAGTATTTCGTGACGGACCCCGATTTCGGGCCGTCCGTGCTCAATACGATTCTCCTTCTGACCTCGGTCATCGCGATCACCGTCGTGTTCGGAGTCGCGCTCGCACTGCTCGTAAACGCGCCAT
This sequence comes from Burkholderiaceae bacterium, assembly GCA_049514215.1. Lineage (GTDB taxonomy): Bacteria > Pseudomonadota > Gammaproteobacteria > Burkholderiales > Burkholderiaceae_D > BOG-994. The sequence continues at coordinate 40,051 of JBEKVI010000010.1, read as the reverse complement.
TTCCAGGGCGCGCGGTCGTGCGTCTACTTCTCATCTCCCCGTTCTTTGTCATGCCAACGGCAAACGCGCTGCTCTGGAAGCACATGATGATGAACCCCATCTACGGGATCTTCGCCCAACTGAGTCTTGCAGTTGGTGCGACCCCAATCGACTGGTTGACCGACTTTCCCCTCACGTCGATCATCGTCATGGTGGCCTGGCAGTGGCTGCCGTTCGCCTGCCTGATTTTTATTACGTCACTGCAGTCGCTCGACATGGAGCAACTCGAGGCCGCGCGCATGGACGGTGCCAATGCCCTGCAGCGTTTCTGGTTTCTGGTGCTGCCCCATCTGGGACGGGCCATCGCGGTCGTCATCATGATCGAGATGATTTTCCTGCTGAGTATCTTTGCCGAAATCTTCACCACCACCGGAGGCGGACCCGGAAACGCCAGCACGAATGTCGCTTTTCTGATCTTCAAGCAGGCGCTCATGAATTTCGATGTCGGGGTCGCGTCGGCCGGCGCCCTGTTCGCAGTCGTGCTGGCCAATATCGCCGCGATCTTCCTTATCCGGATGATCGGCAAGAATCTCGACAAGTGAGCCGTGCATGATCCGCTTCGCCCTGATCGTGCGTACTTTCGTTGCGTGGCTTGTGACACTGATCCTGGTATTTCCCTTGTTCTGGTTGTTTCTGACCGCCTTTAAGACCGAGTTGCAGGCCATCCAGGTGCCCCCGGCCTTGTTTTTCACTCCGACCCTCGAGAATTTCACCGAGGTTCAGGTCCGCAGTGACTATCTTCTCTACGCCCGTAACTCGATCATCACAAGCGTGGTCTCAACGCTTGTTGGGCTCGTCATCGCGGCGCCAGCGGCCTACTCGATGGCGTTCTTTCGCACGCGCTGGACCCGCGATGTATTGATGTGGATGTTGTCGACGAAGATGATGCCCGCGGTCGGCGCTCTCGTTCCCGTCTATGTCATCGCCCAGACGCTGAATCTTCTGGACACGCGCCTGGCGCTCATCGCGGTGTTCACGCTTTCGAACCTGCCGATCATGGTGTGGATGCTGTATTCCCATTTCAAGGACATCCCGGGCGAGATTCTGGAAGCCGCGCGCATGGACGGAGCGACCGTCTGGGGCGAATTTCGGAACATCATCCTTCCGCTCGGTTTGGGTGGGATTTCCTCGTGTGGGCTGCTGTGCCTGGTCTTGAGCTGGAACGAGGCCTTCTGGGCACTGAATCTGAGCTCGGCCAGGGCAGGGACGCTGGCTACCTTGATTGCTTCCTATTCCAGTCCTGAAGGTCTTTTCTGGGCGAAGCTTTCGGCTGCCTCCTTACTTGCGATCGCACCCATCGTCGTTTTTGGGTGGTTCAGCCAGAAGCAGTTGGTGCAGGGCTTGACGTTCGGCGCAGTCAAATAGAACCAAGAGGCCCAACATGTCCTTTCTGGAGTTGCATGGCGTCGAGAAATCCTTCGGGTTGCACCGGGCGATCAAGGGTATCGAACTCCAAATCGAAAAGGGCGAGTTCGTCGTCTTCGTCGGCCCTTCGGGTTGTGGGAAGTCGACGCTTTTGCGGCTCATCGCCGGCCTCGAAACCATTGATCAGGGGAGCCTTCGCCTCGATGGGAGGGATATCACTCGTCTCGCGGCGGCCAAACGCGATTTGGCGATGGTCTTTCAATCGTATGCGCTTTATCCGCACATGAGCGTGGCGGACAATATGTCGTTTGCCCTGCGCCTGGCCCGCGTCGATCGCGCCACGATTGCCGAAAAGGTTCAACGTGCCGCCGAGATCTTGAACCTGGGCCCCTATCTAGCGCGCACCCCGCGCGAACTCTCGGGGGGGCAGCGTCAACGCGTCGCGATCGGTCGGGCCATCGTTCGATCGCCAAAGGTGTTTCTCTTCGACGAACCCTTGTCGAATCTGGACGCCGCGCTTAGGGGCCAGACGCGTGTTGAAATCACCAAGCTCCATCGGGAACTGGGTGCCACATCGATCTACGTCACACACGATCAAGTAGAGGCCATGACGATGGCAGACCGCGTCGTGGTGCTGCGCGATGGGGCCATCGAGCAGGTCGGCTCGCCCCTCGATCTCTACGATCGGCCCGCGAATCGGTTCGTTGCACAGTTCATCGGCACGCCGAAGATGAACGTCATCGAAACCGCGGCGCTGCCGCCGCTGGCCAAACTGGTGGGTGCGCCGGATGGTTTGGACGGCGCCATTGGCATCCGCCCCGAGCACGTGCTAGTGCGGCCTCTAGGCCAAGGAAAGCTCAGCGCGAGAGTTGAAGTCGTCGAATCGCTGGGAGCCGACACTCTCATCTACTTTGTCGCGTCCGATCCCTCGGCCATGGCAAACCCGGGTGTTCAGATCGTCGCGCGTGAACATGAACGCTCCGCATTGCAGGTCAATGACACGGTGGGCCTGGACTTCACAGCGGGCTCTTTTCATCTCTTCAATCGCGAGGGTCTTGCCGTGGCCGCAGCGCGTTAGGGCTTTGCGTGAACCTCATCCTGCACATCGGACTGGGATCGTTCCATCGAGCCCATCAGGCGGTCTATCTGAATCATTTGATCAACGCCGGTGATCTGAACTGGTCCATCGCCGCGGGCAATATCCGTCCCGACATGGCCGACACGCTTGAAGCGCTCCTCCGGCAGAATGGGCAGTACACGGTCGAGACGATTTCACCCGAGGGGACGCACTCCTACGAGCGCGTGCACGCCATCCAAAAAATCGTCCCCTATGATGCGCAACTGACTGGCCTCACCGAGGTCGGAGCCGATCCAAGCACTGCGATCATCTCTTTTACCGTAACCGAGGCGGGCTACTACCTCGACCCCAAGAATCGGCTTGATCTTCGCGCGCCCGATCTGCAAAGCGATCTGGATGGCCGAAGCCGGCAGACGATCTACGGCGCCATCGCGGCCATCTTGAGGGAGCGCATGCGTCGTGGCGGCCCGGCCGTGACGCTGCTTAATTGCGACAACCTTCGTAGCAATGGCGAGCGCTTTCGACTCGGGCTCATGGATTTTCTGGCCCGTCGACACGAGGATGCCCTGGGCGATTGGGTGATCGCCAATACCACCTGCCCGAACGCCATGGTGGATCGCATTACCCCAAGACCCGGGCCGGATGTGGGACCGCGCGTTCGTGCCGCCGTGCATTGGGATGATCAGGCTCCCGTCATGGCCGAGGACTTCATCCAATGGGTCATTGAGGACGACTTCTGTACGCCCAGACCGGACTGGGAAAGAGTAGGGGTCCAACTGGTCGACTCGGTGCTGCCCTTCGAGGAAGCCAAAATCCGGATCTTGAATGCGAGCCACTCGTGCATCGCGTGGGCCGCGACGCTCCTTGGGCTCCATTACATTCACGAGGGAGTCCGCATTGATGCGATTCGACGTATGGCCTACGAGTATGTAACCGAGGATGCGATCGCCTGCTTGTCTCTATCCGGGCGGCCCAGCCCGATCGATTTGAACGCTTACCGCGACGTCGTCTTGCACCGATTCTCGAACCCCTACCTCAGGGATACAAATCAGCGCGTGGCCATGGACGGCTTCTCCAAGATTCCCGGTTTCATCGTGCCGACCTTGCAAGAGCGGCTGGCAGCGGGGGCCTCTATCGCCAAGACGGCCGTCCTGCCCGCGCTTTTTTTTGTCTTCTTGGAGCGTTGGCACGATAACCGGCTTCCGTTTCAGTATGAAGATCAGGGTATGGATCCCGCGGCAGCGCATGCGTTTTTTGCGAGCAACGACCCCCTGGAGGCCTTTTGCGCCAACCCGGTACTTTGGGGGCCTTTGGCGGGAGACGAGAGGCTCATTGGCGCGCTGCGCGCAGCGCTTTTGGATGTGCGCGATTTTGAAGCGCGGGGATCCTGATGGCTGCATCGGGACGCCTTGCCAATCGCCACGCCCTTCTGACCGGAGCCGACGGAGGAATCGGCCTGGCCGTGACTGCAGCCTACCTGGCCGAGGGTGCCCGTTGTACGGTCACGGACATCCGGCCCCAACCGGGGCCAGCGCTTGCGGCGCTTCTGGCCGCCTTCCCCGGACGTGTTTTCTACCGCTGCGCCGACGTCGCGGACGTGAAACTTCTGCCCGACCTGGTTTCGGAGGCCGTTGCGCGTTACGGCGATCTGGACATCCTCTTTAATAACGCCGCCGTCTTCGATCTCGCGCCGCTTCTGGAGTCGGGCGAGGCGATGTATACACGCCTTTTTGACATCAACGTCAAGGGGATGTTCTTCACGATGCAAGCGGTCCTCGCCCACATGGTCGAGCGCGGACGCGAAGGCGCAAGCGTGATCAATCTTGCATCCCAGGCGGGGCGCCGCGGGGAAGCGCTCGTTGCACACTACTGTGCCACCAAGGCCGCGGTGATCAGTTATACGCAGTCCGCAGCCTTGGCCATGGCCCCGCATGGCATCCGGGTCAACGCGATCGCACCAGGGGTGGTCGATACGCCGATGTGGGATCGGGTCGACGCCTTGTTCGCGCGATACGAAAATCGCGTCTTGGGAGAGAAGAAAATCGCCGTGGCCAAGGCGGTTCCGCTTGGGCGCATGGGATTGCCCCAGGACATTGCCGGCGCTGCCGTCTTCCTTGCGAGCCCCGAAGCAGGTTACATTACGGCCCAGACTCTGAATGTCGACGGCGGCAGCGTGATGAGCTAAGTCTCTTGGCGCGGCGCCCGGGTCCATCTGAATGTTAGGGGCAGTCGCATGTCAAGCAATCGACTCCGTGTGCCGGAGCTGGAGCATGACGCCGGCCGTACGGCGAGTCTGGGCTATGAGCCTCCTGGAAGCTTCGGCTGCGTGCGTTGCCTAGAGCACGGTTTCCCCAATCCGCTGGTGCGTTGGCACTACCACGAAGAGTACGAACTGCACCTCATCGTCGCTTCGCGGGGCAAGGTATTTGTCGGTGATTACATCGGAACGTTCGAACCCGGCCATCTCGTTTTGACCGGCCCGCGCCTGCCCCACAATTGGATCTCCGCGGACGTACCCGTGGGGGGAGTTCCACTGCGGGACGTGGTGCTCCAGTTTTCGGATGCGCCACTTCGTCAGGCGGCGCAAAGCATCTCCGAACTCGCCGAAATCCTGCCTCTGCTTGAGCGGGCCCGCCATGGGATCGAATTCTTTGGCATCAGCGACCAAGCCCGCGATCGCTATGTGCGCATCAAACAATCGCATGGATTGCAGCGGTTTTCGCTGTTCTTGGAGCTCCTTGGCGAGTTGGCGCGCTGCACCGATTACCGCTTGCTTTCGGCCGTTCAGCTGCAAAGCGTCGAGGATGAAGCGTCGCTTGCCAGGCTTAGCAGCATCGTCGACTATGTTGCAGAGCACTGCACCTCAGAGATGTCGATGCCTGAAATCCGCTCCCGACTGGGGATGACGGGAAGTCAGTTCTCGCGCTACTTCCGCCAGGCTACTGGAAACACCTTCACGGACTTCGTGAATCGGCTGCGGATCAACAAGGCCTGCGAGCTCCTCATGGAGACCGACCATTACATCGCATCGATCTGCTACGAGGTTGGATTTAACAACGTCGCCAACTTCAACCGGCGCTTTCTGCAGATCAAGGGAATGGCGCCGAACGAATTCCGACGGCAGTCACAGAACCGCTTTGGCTCAGCCGCGCATCGCAGCCAGCTCAATTAAGCCAAGGACGCATCGCCAGAGTCGCTAGGACGAAAGGAGCCCATCGACCTCCTCAAGCGTCGGCGCGTAGGGACCCATGCGGGTGGCCGCGACAGCTGCTGCGGCCGCGGCCAGACGCGCCTGGCTCGCGACGTCCGACTGTTTGCCACCAAGAAGACTCGCGATCCACCCACCCATCGCCGCGTCGCCGCAACCGACGGTGTCGACGACATCGACCGGAAACGCGGCCTGCTCGTAGATGACGTTTTCCCGAAAGATCGTCATCCCCTTCGCCCCACGTGTGAGCAGAATCGCCGCCTGGGGGGCTAAGGCCCGAAGATGGGCCAGGGCGTCGCGGGCCCCCAGTGAGGGAAACAAGCCCTCCAAGTCTTCCTCGGAGACCTTCAAATAGCTGGCCAGGGGCGCGAGCGTGCGAAACACGCGATCGTAGCTGCGATTTTGCATGACGCTGCGAAAGTTCGGGTCGAATGCGATGTGCTTGCCCGCCGCGTGAAGAGCAAGCGCTTCGGATAGAAGTCGCTCCAGCAGAGGCTCGCGCGCGAGACTAATGCCCCCGAAGTGAGCGATCTCCAAGACCTCACGCCAGCCCGCCGGCAGTGCGGCAGGATCAAATCGCAGATCTGCGCTGTTCTCGCCGATGAAAAAATAACGCGGCGGCGAGCTTGAGCTCACCACGGCCAATAGCGGCGACGCCTGCGCACGCTGGAGAAATCGACCATCGAGTCCGGCATCGGCGGATTCCCGATGCAAATCATCTCCGAAAACGTCGCTACTGATGGCCCCCGCAAAGGCCGAATGAATCCCGAGTCGGGCCACCACCCGGGCGACATTCCAGCAAGACCCTCCGGGAATGGCCATCCACAACCGATCCCTCTGGCGGATCAGGTCGGTGAGCGCTTCGCCCAAGGCGACGAAGCGGGGCAGTCGATCAAGGGATTCCGGATTCATCGCCGCACACGATCGCGCCCACCGTTGCCGAGCCGTCGAGCCCGTGGGGACCATGGTGTCCGCTTGCAGCAGCCTTGCCTGACGTCGGGAATGGTTTGCATCGAGCGTGTCGATTCGAAGTGAGCTTTGGACTTACACCCCGATTCTACTTGCTCTTAAAGCGCCTCCCGTCGGCGTCCATCATTCGATAGGGCCGACGACCTGGTCCGCAGATGATTTCCGCAGAGACTTAATGCTCGCGCCACAGTGCCTTGTGGCCGGCCATCTTGTAAGGGGATTTCTTGCCGGCGACGGGCGCAGCGATGTAGATCGGTTTGCCGCGATAGGTCCAATGAAGCTGTCCGTCATCGAGCTTGGCTATCCCAAACAAGCCACCGGGCTTATCCGCGTCGTTGGCCAGCAGCGGAGTCCAACCGGGATCGGAGTCCACGTGACAGTTTCGCGTCGTTGACTTCGGAACGTCCTTGTTGCAGGTGAAGACCACTTCGCCATTGAGCGTCGTGAAATAGCCGAAGGAGTTCGATTTTAGCGGGATGCTCGAGTCGGCATAGCTCGTCGTACTACACAGGGCGGCCAACACGAAAAGAACAGCGCGAACAGGCTTTGAAAACATAAAAGCTCCAGGAGGGTTGGGGATTCGCGTGGACAAATCCCGGAAGTGCTCCGACATTGTTTCTGCCAGCTTTGTCAGGTAGCAAGTTAACGATAACATGGATTTGCGCCGTGCAACAATTCCCAAGCTTCTGCGCTGGCGCGAGGCACTCGATTCATGGATTGCGATGCGAGCTCCCGCATGTAAAGAGAGGCTAAGTCAGGGCTTTTAACCCGATCCGTTGCGCATGCTGCAGCAATGTTCGCTCCCACCATGAAACCGTGTGAGGGCATCAATGTGGTGCGCCGAGCAGACGACTCCGCGTGCGGCTGCCACGCCACACCCCGCGTCTGCAGAGAATCGGGGGATATGCTAAAACTAGGACGTCGGATGCTGCAATCAGAGCCTCGCGTACGGCAACTTCGAGTTTCATAAGCCCTCTACAGCCGCCAGGCGAATCGATGTGCCCGCGGGTCGATGTCGGATTACCGCGCGAGGCGCTGCGATTTCGCGTTCGATCCTACCTCCTTAAAAAACTGTACTGGAGTAAATCAATGACACAGTTTGCGCTCAATGGGCAGTCGGTCAGTGTGGACGCACCCCCCGACACGCCCCTTCTTTGGGTCTTGCGCGACACCTTGATGCTGACTGGCACCAAGTACGGGTGCGGAATGGCGCTCTGTGGTGCATGTACCGTTCACATCGATGGTGCACCAACGCGATCGTGCGTGACGCCCATCGCATCCGTTTCGGGTAAATCGATTACCACGATCGAAGGTGTCGGCCAGACACGTGCCGGCCAGGCCGTGCAGGCGGCATGGCAGAAGCTCGACGTGGTTCAATGCGGCTACTGTCAGTCAGGTCAGATCATGAGTGCAACGGCTCTGGTGGCCAGCAACGCGACGCCGACGGACTCGGATATCGATGCCGCCATGAGCGGCAACGTCTGCCGCTGTTCTACCTATCATCGCATTCGCGCCGCGATTCACGAAGCGGCCAAGTCGGTCGCATGATCGGGGACCCCACATGAACAACAGCGAATTGTTTAACCTTAGCCGGCGCCATTTTCTGAAGGGGTCGGCCGGCCTGACTCTGGGCTTCATGGCGCCCCTCGTCAGTCATCCTGTTTTTGCTGCGACCAGCGAAGCTTCGACTGCCGCCGCCACGGGAACACTGACCGGTACGCCTGCATGGTCGCCCAACCCCTTCATCCGCGTCACCCAGGACAACACCGTGACGGTGATCCTCAAGCACATTGAGATGGGACAAGGATCCTCGACCGGTCTTCCTACGCTAGTCGCAGAAGAGATGGACGCTGACTGGTCGCAGATTCGCGTCGAAGGCGCACCCGCCGATACCAAGCGCTACGCCAATCTTCTATTCGGGATCCAAGGCACTGGAGGCAGCACGGCCATGGCGAACTCGTTCGACCAGATGCGCCAGGCCGGAGCTGCGGCGCGTTCCATGCTCATTGCGGCGGCCGCGGACCAATGGCGCGTGCCCAGGGAGGCGATCGTGGTGAAGAAGGGCGTGATCAGCCATCCCGCTTCGAAGCGCAGTGTCAGTTTTGGGCAGCTTGCCGTAGCGGCCGGCAAGCAGCCGGTTCCCAAGGACGTAAAGCTCAAGGAGCCCAAGGACTGGGTCTATATCGGCAAATATGTCCCGCGCAAGGACTCGGTCAAGAAGACAACAGGCACGGCGGTCTTTACGCAAGACATCAAGCTCAGCGGAATGCTCACGGCCGTGGTGAGCCACCCACCCCGGTTCGGCAGCAAGGTCAAGTCGTTTAATGCAGACAAGGCCAGAAGTATTGCGGGTGTGATCGACGTGGTGAGATTCGAGACCCCGGCGACAACGGGTGTTGCGGTCCTCGCAAACGATTTCTGGACGGCGAAAAAGGGTCGAGACGCGCTCGTGATCGAATGGGACGAGACCCAAGCGTTCAGGCAGGGTTCAGACGAGATCATGGAGCAGTACAAGAAGCTGGCACAGACGCCTGGAGCATCCGCACGCAACGATGGGGACGCCAAAAGCGCCTTGGCAAAAGCGTCCAAGACGGTCAGTGCCCAGTTCGAATTTCCCTATCTCGCCCACGCCACCATGGAACCCATGAATTGCGTAGCCCAAGTGGGCGCGGACTCGTGCGAGATCTGGAACGGCGAACAATTCCAAACCATCGATCAGGGGGCCGTGGCCGCCTTCCTCGGACTCAAGCCCGAACAGGTCAGCCTGAATATGCTCTATGCCGGCGGCAGCTTTGGACGGCGCGCCAATTTGGACTCCGACTATGTCCTCGAAGCGGTGGCCATCGCCAAGGCCTCCGGGAAGTCGGTGCCCGTCAAGCTCGTCTGGACGCGCGAGGAGGACATGAAGGCCGGACACTATCGGCCGATGTACTTCCACACGATCGAGGCGGGATTGGACGCAGGTGGCAACGTCGTCGCCTGGCAGCAGCGGATTGTCGGACAGTCCATCATGGCTGGCGGGGCGTTCGAGAAGGTGATGGTGAAAGACGGGGTGGACAGTACATCCGTCGAGGGTGCGGCCACAATGCCGTACGCGATCCCGAATCTGGCCGTCGATCTGCACACGACCAACAGCAGCGTGAAAGTCCCCATTCAGTGGTGGCGATCGGTCGGCTCAACGCATACCGCGTTTTCGACTGAGGTCATGATGGACGAACTGGCCATCGCCGCGGGAAAGGATCCGGTCGCCCTGCGTCTGGCGCTGCTGGAAAAGCATCCGCGGCACGCGGGCGTGCTGAAACTCGCTGCACAAAAGGCGGGCTGGGGGCAGCCGCTGCCCAAGGGTCGCGGGCGGGGCATCGCCGTTCATGAGGCGTTCCATACCTATGTGGCTGAAGTGGCCGAAGTCACGGTGAACGCCGACGGGACATTCAAGGTGGACCGCGTCGTCTGTGCAGTGGATTGCGGCATCGCGGTCAATCCTGACGTGATTCGGGCCCAGATGGAAGGCGGGATCGGCTACGGGCTTTCGGCGGCACTATCAGGACGAATTACGCTCCGGGACGGTGTCGTGGAGCAATCGAACTTCAACGACTATCTGCCGCTTCGAATGAACCAGATGCCCAAGATCGAGGTGTACATCGTCGACTCGACAGAAAAACCCACGGGCGTGGGCGAACCCGGAACGCCGGTCGTGGCTCCGGCTGTGGTGAATGCGCTCTACGCTGCCACTGGCAAGAGGGTCTACAACCTTCCGATCGACCCCGCACTTCTCAAGACTTAGGGAGACCGCTCGCTTGCCGCGGTCAACCGGATCAAGACCGCGGCAGCTTGCCTCCGCAGACCCCTTTTTTAGGATGATTTCCCTTGTACGGCCAAGGGAACGGATCGCCTGGGTTCGGCCAGAAGGGGTGTGACCGTCTGGCCGATGGCTCTAAGCTCATCGATGTAGTGATCCAGCCGAAGGAGCTCCTGGAAGACTTCGGGGGTGAAGCACCACTTGGCGTTTTCGCTGCTGAAAATGAGTTGTCCCATATAGCGTTTCAGGTCGCGTTGCTCGTTCCAATGAAGCGCGATCGTATAGGCGATCTGTTCGTGGGTCTGCACGAGCCTGATCGGACGTACCGCCCAAGGTAGGGTCTCGAGCCACATCTGTACGAGTAGCCGACGCGCTTCAGGCCCGGCGCCGGGCAGTGGACCTCGCTCAGAGCGTGAGTTGGATTGGGGTGGGACATACGCGTCGTAAGCATCCCAGTCTGCTTTGCCCGAATTGCCCTGGTTGCCTGAGGCCACCGGGGAGTTCTTGGCGAACAGCGTCTGAAGTAATTGGCTAACCATGATCGAATCCTCCTGTCCGAACAGACCCGGATGCGGAAATCAGCCTGGGATCGAAACCCGGAGCACGCCGGCCTGTCCTTGGATTCAGAGAGTAGCGAAGTCAAACCCAATCGAACGCGCAATTAGCGCCGGAAATCGGGTCGACTTTTTGTCTTTGCCGTGATTTCCCCCGGCGCGCACCCTGTTTTCGGTGCCAACTAGGGGGAAATGCCTAGGAACGAAGGAACCCAGGGGAAGGGCGCGCGGCCGCGGATGCGCTCCTCATTCTCCTATAGCAAGACCGAAAGGTGCTGGATCCGGTGCCTCTGACCGGCCGGTGAGGCCTGGTCAGGAGCACGGCGAGTCTTGGCGTCCTTCTTCGGCCTAAAGCTCGGACTTGAACGTCGGTGTGGGCTTAAAGCGCACCGTTTTGGAGGCCTTCACTCTGATCGTCTCGCCGGTCGCCGGATTGCGGCCGGTGCGCGCGGCGCGCTTGGCAATCCGAAACGTTCCAAGTCCGGACAGAGACACGCTGCCACTCTTTTTGATCGATTTCTTTAGCGTCTCCGTGACGAAGTCGAGAATATCGCCGGCCCTGCTCTTTGAGAACTCGAATTCGCTTGCGATCAATTCGACCAGTACGGCTTTGGTCAGACCTTTCGAGGCCGCCTTTTTTGTCGTTGCTACTTTCTTGGTTGCCATAATTTCCATGTTGTTGCCCGATCCACATTGCGCGCCCGGATCGGGTTAGGCGTACCGCAGGCGCGATGATAGCCGAAGCGAAGGTGATTGCGCCTTCGCTCATCCGCGCAGGAGCCCGACGTCCCCTGAGGAGAACCGAGCGTGCACGAGGCCGGAGTGCGATCGCTTCGACCTACTGGATGGCAGGGTGACCCGTCCGTTCGGGGTGCTGGATCCTGCAGGCGCGCAGTTCCGCGCGATTGTTCGAGGCACTCACGCAGCGCAGCAGTGCCTGGAGTTCTTGCAGCCGCCGCTGCTTGAGCGCTTCAAAAGTCGGACGGCCGCCGCCCTGAACGCCGCTTGCTTGGTTCAGTTCTGTCCCATCGGCGGGAGCGACCGAGCTCTGGCCTAGAGCCGGCTGCAGGCAAACGCCAGTCACGAGAAGCAGTAAGAAAAGTATGTTCTTCATGGTCACTCCCTATGGGCAAGCGCCCACTCTAAGGCGGAGGAAGTGACGACTAAAGTGAGGAAATGATTGGTTTCAACTGGCTGTGCGATGTAACACGAACCGCTCGCGCGACAACGCCTTCCCGCGATTTCAAGCGTGGCTAGGCGCGCGCGCCCTCGAGGGAGGTTGGCCCGGGTGCCGTAATCTCGAGACCCTCCAAGCTAATCGAGCGTGACGCGCTCCCGACAATCGCATTGCCTGGGATCCTGCGAAACACGAACTCAGCGTCGCGAAGCAGCCCCATCATCCTTCGATTCTCCGACAGAAAATCCGCTCGGACCCGAACGATCCGATGCTCGCGGGCCAAAGCGAGCAAGGTCCGCAAGAGGCGGCGCCCAATTCCCCGGCCCTGCCAGGCGTCGGCGACCGCAAGCGCCACCTCCGCTTCGCCGGGTTCGGTCGTGACCAACCGTCCGTCGCCGATAATCGAAGATCCGTCGGGGGCGGTGATAATCAGCCCGACGTGCCGCCTGCCGTCGGCTGCGAGGAAATAAGCCAGCAACTCTTCGGTGATCGCAGGTGCGCCGTGGAAGAAACGCTCGTAGCGCGCTTGTTCCGAGAGACGATTAAAAAATGCGCGCAGCCGATCTTCGTCAGCGGGGTCCACGTCGCGCAGCGTCACGGTCGTGCCGTCGGAAAGCTTCCAGGACTGCGCCAATGGGACGCTGCCTATCGGGGCCGGAAAAACGCCCAGTGGTTCGCTCATCCTAGACCTCCAGCGCTTCCCCGTGCACTCTCGCCCAATCTCTTTCCGCCTCCTCATGGTGGGGGGACCCAGCGCAGCTGACGGAAGCTTCCTCGAGGCGCAGCGCGCTGGCCTCGAGGGCCGAGACGATGACACTGCCGCCCCGGTCCGGCTGAAACGAGTCCCAGGGTGCAAGGACCACATCGCGCGGATCGCTGTCCTGGGTAATCCAAAGCGATCCCTTCGTGCAAAACAGCACCGACCCCGGGGGAACCTCGAAGTGCAGAACGGCGCCTTTGGTCAGAGTCCACTGAGAGCGCGAATCGGGTTTCATATCTCTTATCCTTAGATGCGTCCAGATCATGGGTGAGGCATCATCAAAAAATCCTCTCCCGTTCTCTTATGAGACTAAGAATCGACTAGACTGTCGTGAAGCGCAAACGAAAGATGGGAATCCTTGTCATGCGATATGGGAATGTGAAAAGAGCACCTGATCGCGCTCCTCGAGCGCGTTCCTTGCCGCCCCTTGAGTTGTTGCCGGGCTTTGAGGCCGCTGCGCGCCTGCTCAGTTTCTCGCGCGCCGCTGAAGAGCTTTTTGTCACGCAGTCAGCGGTGAGTCGTCAGATCAAGACGCTGGAGGACAGTTTGGGCGTGGAGCTGTTTGTCAGAGGCCACCGAAGCCTCTCGCTCACGCCGGGTGGACGGGAGCTGCTCGCAGTTACCCGCGGTGTGCTCGATCAATTACGCGAGGTTACAGCGCATCTTCGGCCAGGGGAGGACCGCCATAGCGTTACCGTGACGACCGTACCTGGCTTCGCCTCGCTGTGGCTCATTCCCCGCCTGGCCCGTTTCGCGGCGGTAGCGCCGCTGGTGGACGTACGCATCTCGGTGAGCCACCAGCTCGTCGACCTCGAGCACGAGGATGTCGATCTGGCTGTGCGCTATTGCTCTCCTTACGCGGGCGTTGCAGCCGTGCTTTTCGAGGATCAGTTCCAGCCGGTGTGCGCGCCCGCGCTGGCTGAGGATTCGGCCCGACCTCTTCGCGAGATCCCAGACCTCGCCCGCCACGCCTTTCTGGAACTGAACGATGTAGCCGGCCGAACCGCATTGCTCGACTGGGCGCTTTGGCTGCGCGCTGTGGGTCACCCGGCTGTCGTACCCCAGAGAACCCTCAGCTTTTCCCATTACGATAGCGTCATCACCGCAGCCCTCGCCGGTCAGGGCATCGCCATGGGGCGTCTTCCTCTTGTTGACCACTACCTCAGGGACGGAAGTCTCGTTGCCCCGTTTGCCAACGTGCACGCGTCCACCAAGGCGTATTGCCTTGTGGTCTCATCACGCAGTCGCATGAACCCGGCCGCGACCCGCTTTATCGAGTGGCTGCTTGAGGAGACGAGTGCCGACCGGCTTCGCAGGGCTGAATCCCCGGCGAGCGCACTGGTCAATCACTAGAATCGGGATGCGCCATAAAAAACCCCCTTTGGGTCTCGCGAACCAAAGGGGTTTTTAGTCCCATGCGGGGCCTGTTCAAAGACAGGCCCGATCAACGCCGGTCACTCGTGCTTGAGCGCTTCTGCAAAATTGGACACGTTCATGGTACCGATGCCCACCGCCGGGCTAAAGCCATCGCGCCCCGTGTAGAAATCGTTGTTGCCATACTTGATGACGTTGTAGGGCGCAAATTTGCCCCAGTAGGCTCCTCCGCTGCGCGCGAGATCGTAGAGGGGGAAATTCAGCAGCCCCACGCGTCCGTGCAGATACTGACCCAGTAATGCGGTAACCCCGTTGAGCTGGGGTGCGACGAAGCTCGTGCCCCCGGCCACATCGATGCCAAATCCCGCGACGCTCGAGGTGTAATAGAAGATATAACCCGTTTGCGGATCGGCGTTAAACGAGATATCGGGTACGTTGCGTCCCTGGTAGTAGGCGGGCAAGGTCACGTAAGTCACCGGCGGCGTCAGATCGTATTCCGTAAACGATTGCCCAGGCTTAGTACGTTGCGTCCCGGAGATTCCGAACTGATAGCCAGGTTCGTGGAAGAAAGAGCTGACGCCTCCCCCGGTGCCCACTGGAAAAATACCGCAGGGAATCGGAGCGAGCCCAAGCGCGTTGCACAGGGGGGTGAGGTAGTCCCAGCTCCACGCCCGTTCGTGGGGCACGTCGATGTTCAGCGTTCCCGTGGGCACGGCGTAAGACTGTACGCCAGGCAGGGTGGTGCCACCGGCGGCCGTCATGTAGACGTCACTTGCGGGACTGTCGACGCTTAGGATGAGGCTGAAGGTCGGCGGAAGGTTAAACCGATTGGCATCGTATGCCCCACCGTCTCCGGCGGCCGCAAAAAAGCTTTGACCCTGTACGGCCGCTTGCAGGAACACCTCGTGGAAGGCAGCGATTTCGCCCACGGTCTCGCCCGAGTAGGGATCGGTGACCGGCGAGTTCTCGAGATTGTTAAACCATTCCCAAGCGCCCCAACTGGTCGAGACAGACTCGGCGTGGTTGTGTTCCACGGCCAGCACGAAGGCGTCGAGGAAAGCCTGGTTGGTATTGGGCGCCTGATAGACCACGATTTCGGCTCCGGGGGCGATGCCACCTGATTGCTCGACATCGAGGGTGGTCTCGTCCGATCCCGAGTCGTCGCTGGGTGCACCAGGGCCTCCATCGACATTGACGATATGAATGCGGTTCGGATCCACTTTCAGACCCACGGCCGCCCAGTAGGCAAACGCATCGCTGGGTGTGAAGCTGGCCAGCGTGACGATACCCAAGGTCCGCCCAGAGCCACTGATGCCTTTGGAGATCAGCGGGAGGACATCGTAGTACTCCTCGAAGTCCTTCACGGTCCACGAGCCAGGAGGATCGGTCGTGTCGGTTCCGCCGCCACCCTTCGGTTGCGAAACTTGAGGGTGGGCCAGAGCCGGTGGCGCCTTCACGTTATGCGGAGAGAAGCGCGGGCGCGTGTTCAGACCGATCACGCTGTCGACGATCGAGCTCAGCTCGCTTGGTACTGCCACCTTCGAGAGCGGAGCGCGATACCGAAACGCCGGTGTGGTGCCGTGTGCCGGCACCTCGTACTCGTGCAAGGTGGTCGAAAACGCGCGCTCGAGATTGGCCGGTAAGCCCGTGACGTGCAAGGTACTCGCACCGACCCGCTCGACGGTCAAGCCAAACTGCGCCAGGTGAGCCGTGGCCTTGGCGATCTCGGCGTCGGTCTGTCCGAATTGCGCCCTGAATTCATCTGGAGTCAGAAACTTGTGATAGCTGCTACCCCCCTTTTCATAGAGGGCTTGAACGAACCTTTCGGCGGCCTCGGGATTGCGCAACTTCAGCGGCAGGGTGACCGTGATCGGCGACACACCGGAGAGCGCCGTCACGGCCCCGACATCGAGGGCAGCGGGCGTTTCTTTCGTGGGGTAGGGTGTCGCGGCCGACGCGCATGTCACCGACAGGACGCCGAAGGCCGCGCCGATGCAGGCGGCCGTGTTACGCAATCGCAGATTCATAGTTGACCCTTTGACGAAAATTATTCGAGGGGGCATCGAGGTATCGATGTGCCTCCCATTCGTTTGCGGCAAGAGTGAGCATGCCAGCCGAGACTCTAGGGTGATGCCCGATGCCGCGTCAAGACGTTCATCTGGGCTACTTGAGGAATTTGGGAGGAGCCACGTCGGGAATTTTGCTGCAGTAAATCGGGGAGGTCGCAGCAGCTCTTCAGAGTGATAAGCGTTGGTTGCACTGCGCAAATGCGCCGCGGCGCGGTCATCGGAAAGCGGTTCAGAGGACCGGAAGGAATAGTCCATTCGGGCCATGCCGCGAGCGCATCTCATCGCAGGCCAAGCGACCTCCAAAGGGTCAGCGCGTTCTTGCGCGGCGCAACACGCGTCTCGGAGTTTCCCCTTATTGCGAAACCTGCGACGGGATGGGATTCTGCGCCTGAGCACTCGCGCGTCCGGAGGGCACGGCGGTGGCCATCGCACCACGAGCGGATTCAGAGTACCGCCGCGATTGAATCCGGCTTGCGCCGGCGGATCGCTTCGGACCCTTCGGGTCCGACCGGTCCTCCTTGCCTCGCCACTGAAGAGTAAGCGGGCGAACTACACCGAGGAGACGAGATGAGATTGAATCGATCGTGCTGGCGTTTTGTGTCGGCGCCGTACGCTGCAAGCGGGACCCTTTTGATGCTGGCCTGCGCTCTGGTCGCCGGGCCCGCCTTGGCGGAAGACCCGATTCGCATCGGTGTCATTGCCGAATCCCAGGCCATTGCGGGCGCTTCGATTCCGCAGGCTGCGCAGATGGCCGCCGACGAGATCAACGCAGCGGGCGGCCTTAACGGCAGGAAAATCGAAATCGTCGCCTATGACAACAAGAGTTCGGCGACCGATTCGGTGCGTGCGTTCCAACGTGCCGTCAGCGAGGACAAGGTCAGTGCCGTGATCGCAAGCTACATCAGCGAGGTGGTGCTGGCGCTGGAGCCTTGGGCGGCTCGCCTCAAGATGCCCATGATCACACCCGGAGCGGCTAGCAACGAGATCAGCAAGAACGTTCACAGCGACTACGAGCACAACAAGTACACCTTCCACGGCTACCTGACCTCCGCGGCCCTGGCCCAGGAGGTGTGCGACGCGGCCAAGGAGCTCTTGGTCGAGGGCCACAAGATGAAGACCGCGGTCATCATGAGCGAGGATGCCGCATGGACCAAACCGCTGGACGTGGGCTACGAGGAATGTCTGGCCAAGATCGGTCTGAAGGTCATCGACCATATCCGCTTCTCGCCTGACACGACCGATTTCACTCCCATCTTCAACAAGATCGAAACCGCGAAGCCGGACGTCATCATCACCGGCATTTCCCACGTCGGTGTGCAGCCAACCGTGCAATGGAAGACGCAGCAGGTTCCGATTCCGATGATGGGAATTTCCTCTCAGGCCACCAACAGCACCTTCTGGAAGGACACCAACGGCGCTACCGAAGGGGTGCTCTATCAGGCTGTCTCAAGCCCGGACGTTGCGGTGACGGCCAAGACCATCCCATTTGCGGAGAATTTCAAGAAGCGCTTCGGTAACTACCCTTCGTACTGCGGCTACACCGCCTATGACGAGGTGTACTACATCGTCGATGCAATCAAGCGTGCGGGTGGATCGACGGATCCGGACAAGTTGGTCGCCGCGCTCGAAACCACCGATTGGGTGGGGACCGTGGGGAGGGTCCAGTTTTACGGAAAAGACGACCCGTTCACCCACGCTATCCGCTATGGCAAGGACTTAAGTGGCCTCATCCTGCAATGGCAAAATGGCAAGCAGGCCACGGTCTGGCCCCCCAACCTCGCCAGCAGCAAGATCACCTTTCCGGCGTTCATCAAGCTTAGCGCGGCGAATTGAGTCCGCGGGAAGCCCTCCAACGCGCGGCGCTGCAATCCTGCATCCGGCCACCGCCGAGGCCGGATGAGCGTGCAGTTGTCCTATGATCGCCCTTCAGATCTTAATTGATGGCTTTGCCGTCAGTGCGCTCTATGCTTTAGGCGCCACCGGGTTCACGCTGATCTTTGGGGTCTCAGGGGTGCTCAATCTGTCGCATGGCGCGCTCATGGTGCTTGCTGCCGTGATTGCCTGGGCGGCAGGCGCGGAGTGGGGCTGGGGGAGTTACGCCGCAGCCGTTTTGGGCATCGCGAGCTGCCTCGTGGTGACCCTTTTGACGTATTTCGCTGTGGTGCGCCCTCTGCAGCGCGCCCGGGCCATTCCCAACGAGGAGCGCGAAATCTTCGTTTTGACCGGGACGCTTCTGTGGGGCATCCTGATTCAGGAGTTGGTCTCTTACTTCTTCACCTCAAATGCCAAGGCGGTCGAGCCGCTACTTGCGGGCGTGCTCTCGCTGCAGGGTGTGCGCATTCCGTCTAACGAAGTCTTTACCGCCGCGATCTGCTGGATCGCCATCGGACTACTGTGGATTCTCGTCAATAAAACCGCGCTCGGTAAAGTGGTTCTGGCCGCGTCGATGAATGCACGCGGGGTGACGCTACTCGGTTTTGAATTGTCTCGCGTCTATATCGTGGTGTGGGCCATCTATGGCGTTCTCGCGGGAATCGCGGGCGTGCTACTCGGAATGTTCTTGGGGGTGAGCTCCTATAGTGTCGCCCCGCTCATGGCGAGTGCTTTTACGATCGTGGTATTGGGCGGCTTGGGTAGCATCTCGGGATCGCTCATCGCCGCCTACGCGGTCGGATATCTGGAAACCCTGACGGCCTACCTTATTTCACCGGCTTACCGCTCGATCCCCTCGCTCGTGCTGCTCGTGCTGGTGATGTACGTGCGGCCGCAAGGCTTGCTCGGTCGGCGCTAGGACACGATCCATGCAAAAGATCCTGCGCAGCCGCCTCTTCTGGGTGACCGCCATCTTCTTTGTGATGGCAATTACGCTTCCCTGGTTCGTCACCGGTTATGTCCTGGGGCTCATGACCGTGGCGTACTACTTTGGTGTTTTCTCGATGTCATGGGATCTGCTGTTCGGATACGCCGGTGAGGTTAACTTCGGCTCCACCTTCCTGGTGGGGTTGGGTGCCTATACCGCCGGGATACTCGATGCGCGTTACGGGCCCGGGATCGGCTGGTGCATCGCGGCGGGGGCGCTGGCTGCGATCATCGGTGGCGTCGCATTGGCACTGCCCGCATTGCGCTTGCGCGGACCCTATTTCGGCCTGACCACGCTCGTTGCGGTATTGCTTTTGTCCAATCTGATTGTCGTGATGGCCGATCTCACGGGTGGGGAAATTGGATTGACCGTCCCGGACGTCATCTCGGTCGACGGGCATGCCAACTACTTTATCGCCTTGGCGTTTATGACGGTCTCGGGCGCGGTGCTCTTTGCCGTCTCGCGATCGGCGCTGGGGCTCATCCTTCAGGCCATCGGCCAGGACCCGGTCGAAGCCGCTGCCCTGGGATTTAACGTGGCCAAGCACAAGCTCGCAGCATTTTGTGTCAGTGCCCTGTTCTCGGGAATGGGAGGCGCGTTCTTCGTCTTCTATATCGGCTCGGCCTCGGTCGGATCGCTCATCGACGTGGCCGTGGGTGTACAGATCATCATCGGTGCCGTGCTGGGCGGCAGGCGAACGATCGTGGGTTCCGTGCTGGGTGCAATCTTTCTTATCGCGGCGGGCGAGGCGCTCAGGCCGCTCGGAACGCTCAGTACCTTCGTCGTCTCCCTGATCGCGCTTGTGGTCATCATGGTGGCCCCAAGCGGTCTTCTGGGACTTTTGTTGCGCGAGAAAGGACGCGAGTGAGCGAGGCCTTGGGACCCGCCAAACTCGAGGTCCGCGGACTGGTCCGTCGCTTCGGAGGGCTAGTCGCGGTCAACGACATCGGATTCGAGGTCAAGGCCGGGGAGATTCTCGGCCTTATCGGTCCCAATGGCTCGGGCAAGTCGACCGTCATGAAACTGATCATGGGGATCGTGCGACCCAACGCCGGCACCGTGAAGCTAGAAGGGGTGCCGATCCAAGGATGGCCTTCCCATCGCATTGCCCGAGCCGGGGTTGGCATCGTGTTTCAGCATTCGCGTCCGCTGCATCGGCAGACGGTGCTAGAGCATATCAAGCTCGCCCTTCTGCCCGACAGCCTCTTGAATCTGGTTGCCGATCCTTCCGTGGAATCGCGCGCGCGTGAGATCGCCCAGCGCGTGGGTTTGGGCGCTGTCATGGAGCGGCGTCCGGGTACCCTTGCCTTTGCTGACCTCCGTCGGATGGAAATTGCCAAGGCCATCGCCCGCGATCCCAAGGTGGTTCTAGTCGACGAACCGTTCGCCGGCCTGACCGCCGCCGAGGTCGCGCAGTTCTCTGATCTGATCCATACCTTCCGGGAGGAAGGCAGGGCTGTCCTTCTCGTGGATCACAATGTCAAGAGTGTGGCGGCTCTGGTGGATCGCGTGTTCGCAATGTATCTGGGTGAGCGCATCGCAGAAGGCAACGCTCAGGACGTAATGCGTGACGAAACGGTTCGGCGCGTCTATCTGGGCGGAGATCTCAAGGTCGCTAGCCGTCAAAAACTCGATACGGCCGGAGAGCCCCTTCTCAAAGTCGACGACTTGAGCGTCTACTACGGCAAGGCGCAGGCTCTGGAACGCGTTTCGCTTTCCGTTCGGGAACGTGAGTTTGTCTCGATCGTCGGTTTGAACGGGGCGGGCAAGAGCACTCTATTTAACGCGATCTCGGGATTCGTTTCGTACACTGGGCAGATTCAATATGGGGGGTCGACTCTCGCAGGCACGAGCGCTGCGAAGATCGCACGCGGGGGCATCATTCAATGCCCGGAGACACGAGAGCTTTTTGGAGACTTGTCCGTCGGTGAGAACCTGGATGTAGCAGGCCTGCATCTGGCCAAAGAGGAGAGGGCGGCCCAGCACGACTGGCTTTTCGATCTGTTCCCCATCCTGAAGTCGCGGCTTGGACAGGCGGCCGCGACCTTAAGCGGAGGTGAGCAGCAGATGCTGGCCATCGCACGCTGCCTGATGGCGCGTCCTCAACTGCTCCTGCTCGACGAGCCAACACTCGGATTGGCCCCCGTGATTCTCGAGCAGCTCTCGCAGGCGCTCGAGCGGCTGCGAAAGACGACACCGCTGACGGTCGTGCTGGCCGAACAGAATGTGACCTTCGCGTTACCGCATGCCGATCGGGTCTACGTACTCGAGCATGGCCGCATGGTCTGGGAAGGAGACCCGGGGCGCTTCGCGGAAGAGGCCGGCAGGGACTATTTGTAGTCTGCCCGTCGCGCTCGTGAACCCGAATTCGGTATCATCCGTGCCTAGCACCTTGCCGCCCCTTTGGAGCCTGCCCATGACAGACATCCGCATTCACGCCGGCGACTATCAGTTCACCGCAGAGACCAATCCCGATGCGCCCAAGACCGTGGCGGCCTTTCTCAAACTGCTGCCGTATCGTCAGAAAATCATCCATGTGCGATGGAGCGGAGAAGCCTGCTGGATACCTTTGGGCGATTTCGACCTGAAAGTCGGATTCGAGAATCACACGAGCCATCCCTCGGTGGGCGATATCCTCTTCTATCCGGGGGGCTATAGCGAGACCGAGATTCTCCTGGCCTATGGCAGTTGTTGCTTCGCGAGCAAGATGGGCCAGCTCGCGGGCAATCACTTTCTCACCATCG
Organism: Burkholderiaceae bacterium; assembly: GCA_049514215.1. Taxonomy (GTDB): domain Bacteria; phylum Pseudomonadota; class Gammaproteobacteria; order Burkholderiales; family Burkholderiaceae_D; genus BOG-994. The sequence goes on along the minus strand of JBEKVI010000010.1, from coordinate 18,055 downwards.
TGAGCGGACGCGAAAACCTGCGCAAGTTAGGCACCGAGGTGCTATGGGGCGGAGCCAAAGACATCCTGTTCGAGGCGATCTAGAAAACCCAGAGCGCATCATTCACTGCGCGGGTTGCACCGGCGCAGGGGTCGAAGGCGCGGCAGAAGGTGGATTGGGAGGCGCAGCCCCTGGAGCGGCGGAGGCGGCAGCGCGCTGCTTCGCCGCCTCTTTCGCCTTGACCGCAGCCTCGTGATGACCGACGGCGCAGCCGATGGCGGCGCCGGCAACCGCGTGGTGACCGGCAACGTGGCCCGCGACGCCACCCACGACCGCGCCCTTGATGCACCCTGCGGCTGTAACCGAAATTGGAGCCGCCCCAAGCCCGAGCAAAAGTCCGAGCGCTAGAACGCGCAACGACAAATCAACTCGTGAACTCATATCCGCAATCCCCAATGAAAATGCCTGCGACCCCGCTTCAAGCCAGTAGTTTGGCCGTCGGACGGGGAATTCAATGGCCCATTATACGAAAAGAGGTGACCCGAGGTCGCTTCTCGAAACAGGGATGCGCGGTCGATGCGAGCCGCCGGTCGGGCAGGTCAATTCTCACTGGAGGCCAAAGTGCAGGTCTCATCGGGGGCGAATCCAAAGGCTCTGACGAAATTGGCCTCGAAACGGCGATAGCTTGCAAATCCGGTCCGGCGCGCAATCCCCCTTAGAATCTTCGGTGAGATGTGCACGTGCTGCTCCATCATCCGCCGGGCCTGAAGGAGCTTGAGCTCGATGATGAACTGTCTTGGGCTTTGGCCGGTGAGCGTCCGAAACGAAAGCTCAAGCTTGCGCCGCGACACGCCAGTTACCAAGGCCAGTTCGTCTACACTTTGACGCCGGTCGAGGCTGTCGAGCACATGCTGCTCAACGGCTTCGATCAGACTCGGACCTCGAACGCTCTTGCGCATTCGCCGACCACCAATGATCGAAGCCAGGTCGAATCGCCCGACGAGGGCGTCGGCCGCAGCCAGCCGTGCCTCCTGCTCGCGCAGGTACTTGCAAAGCGCCGCCACGGCAGATCTCGGGTGCGGCGTCTCGAGAAGAAATGCGGTGACTTGCAACGACTCCCGATCGAAGGGGCCGCCGACATGGAATTGCGCTTCTGAAGCCAGGGGGATCAACCAGACGCGGGCAAGGCGATGATCATCAGCGACGAAATGCAGCATTCCCAATGTACTGCGACCCACGCGATGTAAAAAGGTGAAACCGCACTCCTGCAACCACTGCAGATGCGTCTCTAGCCTGCTCGCCGTGCGAAATTCGGTCACGCCCAGCGACCGGGCCGCGGTTGCGCCCGCTATGGCCAGCCGTGAAAACAATGTGAACTCCCCCGAGTGCTCGTGCACCTTTTCAAAGCACGCCGCCGCGTTCTCGTGCAGAAATGCATACGAGGCAGGGGGAAATCGACGTTTAACCCGGCCATTGCGATTCATACATTCGCGCGCGGCATGCTGGATGGCGCGCCGCAGTAGGATCTCCCCACGGAGCAGACCGGCTGCGAGCATCGCAGGATGCTCTTCTGCCAGCGAAAAGTCCTCGATCTTGTCGACGCACTCGAGGGCCAGCTCCCAGCGACCCAGCTGGGCGAAGCAGACGCCCATGAGGACGAGCGGAGCCGTCGTTTGGGTATCGCTTAACTCCTTGTAGAAGAGAAGGTCCCTTGCGATATCCAGGGCACGGGTCACTTCCCCGCGCAGGGCAGCGAGCCACGCACGCAAGAGGATTCCCAAACAGCCTGCTTCTTCTCGGCGTTCACTTCGCATCAAGTGCGTGGCCCCGGCAGGAGCTTCTTCAGCGTATCCGCGCATCAGCTGAAGCAGCGCCAGGGCGTCCTCCAGAGGGGTGAAACCTTCCATCGATTCCGGCCAGACCTGCTCGAGACTTCGCATGAGCATCTGAATCGCGGGTTTGAGCTTTCCCGCAAAGGTCAGATGAAAGACTTGGTCAAGAAGTCGATGTTGTTCGGCTTGGGTCAGGATCATGAAGTCAACGGCAACGGTTTGAATTTGTTCTAGTTCCGGCTGAGCACCCGCAACGCTTCGCTACGCTTCTGACGAAGCAGGCCTTCGCACCGCGAAATTCTAGGCAGGCGCGACGGCTCCGGTCATTACGGAACCATGAGCGATCCTTGAACAATTCAGGATTCGAGATCAGTCGAGCTCGCACGCTCAAACGCGGTACCTGTGCAGGTGCGAAAGACCCCGGGGTGGCCCTCAGAGAAACCCTAGGGTCGGTCTGCACGAAAGGTGGTAACCCGCGGATGGAGTCGGGTTTCGCATCCATGCTGCCCGCGTCGGCACCCCCCGTTTCGTCGCCGCCCGGCCCTGCGGCTGCACACTCAGGTAGATACACCTGAAGCGGCGGGGGCGAATCTAAAGAAAACGCAATCGCTACCGATAGGAGGCTTACCTGGGGATCGGACGGCTGTGTTCAGGAAAGGGCGCGCCGCGGTTCGGCTTGGGGTCGGCAGAGTCCCGGATCGCGTCCGCGCGTGAGCCGGGCGCCTTTCGGCTGCCTGGCTTTTCCTTTTCCTGCTCTCTTGGAGGTCTCAGGTTCGCGGGGAGGCCGCAACTGTGTCGGTTGCGCCCGTTACCCACGGCAGGAATCACGGAGGTTGACAAATTGGATAACCGGATCCCTACGGGATTAAGACTGGCCACCTGGCAAGGCTACGTACGCAACGCAGTGGTGCTAGCCGCAACGGCGGCCGCTGTGCTTGCTCTGGCCCAATTGGACTATGTGCGCCAATACCCGGAGCTTCTCGCGCTGGGTGTGCTTGCGACGGTGCTGATGGGTGCGGGCCTGTTCCTCGTATGGGACCAGTGGACGGCTGCTCGAGTCAGCGCAGAAGCTCGCACCATTCTAAAGGGACTCTCGCGCGGGGAATACGCGCTGTCGCCCCGGCATACGCGCTTGTCGGGATGGCTTGATCTCGCAGACGCCTTCAGTGAGGTGCAACGCGAGTTGCAGCAGCGCTTTGAGGAGGTTGCAGACCAGACAGCACGGCTGGCCGGTGCAGAAAACGCCCTGAATGCGCTGCCTTCGGCGGTCTGTGTCGCCGACCCGGACGGGACCATTGTCTATTTGAACCGGGCCCTCGAAAACATTCTACGGCGCGACGAGAAATCCTTTGCGGCCCAGATTCCCGGCTTCCGATCGGAGGACACTCTGGGGCGCAGCGTGTCGATGTTCCGTCTCGACGAGGGCCAACCCACTTCGGCACCGGGAGCGGCCAATGATGATTGCGGCTCGCAACGCCGACGGCTCGGCGGGCGCTACTACGACGTGATCGAAGTCCCCCTGCGCGCGGCAGACGGAACCGTGCTCGGATCGATCTGTCAATGGGTCGACGTCGACGAACAGGTGCAGGTGGAGCGCGAGGTCAACAGCGTCATCGGTGCGGCGCGCGTGGGAAACTTTCGTGGCCGCATCGACGTCACCGCGAAACGGGGAGATCACCGCAAGATGGGCGAAAGCGTCAACTTGTTGCTGACCGCCTCGGAGGCCCGGCTCGAAGATGTGGGCCGCGTCATGGGCGCGCTGGCCCAGGGCGATCTGACCCAACGGATTCGGACGGACTATGAATCGGGTGCGCTCGATTTGACCCGGCAGTTCAGGGACTACTTTCCAGGAGGTTTCACGGTCACATCGGAGCGCTGTGATGTGCAGGGCGTCGCCACTCCGGAGATGCGCTCGGGTGATCTCAGTATTAACGGCCACTTTGATGTCGTCGATCGCTTCACCCAAGTCACCGGATCGGTCGCCACGCTCTTCGTTCGAGATCAGGACGACTTTGTACGCATCTCGACATCGCTCACCGACGAGAAAGGCAACCGTCCGCTTGGGACCAAGCTCGACCGCTCTCATGCCGCCTACAAGTTGGCGCTCCAAGGCCGCAACTATGTCGGACCGGCGAAGCTTTTCGGTCATGACTACATGGCGTCCTACGAACCGATCTCCAGCGGAGCCAACGTCGTCGGAATCCTCTTTATCGGCTTTGACATGGATCCTCGGCAAAATCTGTTCGCCAAGCTTGGGGAGGATGTGAGCGAGACGGTGGCACGACTCACGGAGATGATCACCCAGATCCGCAGCGCCGGCGAATCCATTTACTCATCGGCGCGCGAAATCTCGGCGGGAAACAATGACCTTAGCGCGCGTACCGAGCGTCAGGCTGAAAGTCTCGAGGAGACTGCGACCTCGATGGTCGAGCTGACGTCGATCGTTCGGCAAAGTGCGGAAAGCGCGCAACAGGCCAATGCATTGGCCATGGGTGCTGCCGATGTCGCCCTGCGCGGCGGTGAAGCCGTGAGCCAGGTGGTCGAGACCATGAGCTCCATCCACTCGAGCAGCCAGCAGGTCGTCGAAATTATCAGCGTCATCGACAGCATCGCGTTTCAAACCAATATCTTGGCCTTGAACGCGGCCGTAGAGGCGGCCCGAGCCGGCGAACAGGGCCGCGGCTTCGCCGTGGTGGCCGGTGAGGTGCGGGCGCTTGCGCAGAGAAGCGCGATCGCGGCCAAGGAGATTCGCAGCCTCATCGGAGCATCAGTCGATCAGGTCAGCGCTGGCTCAAAACTCGCCGACAAGGCCGGCTCGACGATGAACGAGATCGTGCAGGCCGTAAAGCGGGTCACGCACATCATGGCAGAACTGGCCTCGGCTTCAGGTCAGCAAAGCGGCGGAATCGAAAAGATCAATGAAGCCATCGGCGCCATGGACCAGGTGACGCATCAGAATGCAGCCCTGGTGGAACAGGCAGCTTCCGGAGCGCGGAGTCTCGAGGAACAGGCGCAAACGCTTTCCGAGGTCATGTCCCGATTCCGTCTGGAGACGGCCGATGCGGACTGCGACACGCAGAATGCCATGCCCCGGTTGAGCGCTCCTGCCATCCAGGCCCCCAAACAGTCCGTCCGTCTGCGCGCCTAGTTTTGAGAACCGACCGGGGCGCGCGCCTAGCTCGGTGCGAATCCCTCGGCGGCCGCGACGACAGAGGGGTCCGAACCGGCGTTGAGCACCCGTTGGGCTTGGGCCTTGTCGATGTCGTTCTCCCAGGCGGCGATAACGACGGCAGCCACACAGTTGCCGATCAGGTTACCGAGCGCTCGGGCGATGCCGATGAACCAATCCACCGAGAGGACCAAAACGAGACCGATCGCCGGAATTGCCGGAATGCTCGAGAGCGTCGCAGCCAAGATGACGATCGCGGACCCGGGAACGCCGTGCGCGCCCTTCGAGGTCAATAGGGCCACACCCAGAATCGCGAGAAGATCGGGCAGGGACAAAGGCGTGTTGGTCGCCTGTGCGATGAATACCGCAGCAAGCGTGAGGTAGATGGAGAACGCGTCAAGATTAAATGAGTACCCCGTCGGAATGACGAGTCCGACCGTGGAGCCCTTGATGCCCATCACTTCGAGCTTGCGCATAATTTGCGGCAACACACTGTCGGACGAAGTGGTCCCCAGCACGATTAGCAACTCCTCGCGCAGGTAGCGCAAAAGCTTGAACAGGCTATAGCCTCCCGCAAGCCGCAAAACCCCTCCCAGGACGACCACGACAAAGATAGTCACCGTGGCGAAATAGAGGAGGACCAAGAATCCCAACTGGCGCAGTGAGCCCACACCGTACTTCCCCACGGTGAAGGCGACCGCGCCAAGCACGCCCAGGGGCGCGAGCTTGATGATGAATCCCATCATCAGGAAAATCCCTTTGGAGATACGTTCGATGAGCGTGACTACCGGTGCCACGGGCTCACCGAGCATGGACAGGGCGCAACCAAACATGACCGACACCACCAAAACCTGGAGGATGTCGCCCGTGACAAAACCTGAGAAGACCGTGGTCGGAATGATGCGCAAGATCAGCTCGACAGCCCCGCCCGTCTTGATCTGTTTGGCCGTGTCCATGTAAGACCCCATCGCCGACGCATCGAGTGCCTTGGGGTCGATATTCATGCCCGCACCGGGGTTGAAGATGTAGGCCATAAGAAGGCCCAGAGCCAGGGCCACCGTGGTCAATACCTCGAAGTAGATGATGGCCTTGATTCCCACCCGTCCGACCTTTTTCAGGCTTCCGGCCCCGGCGATCCCGGTCACGACCACGCAAAAGACGATCGCTGGAACGAGCATCTTGATCAGTTTGATGAAGCCGTCGCCCAGGGGTTTGAGTTTGGCCGCAAATTCGGGCTGCATCATGCCCAGCAGCACGCCGAGCACGAGTGCCAGGACCACCTGGCCGAAAAGCGAACGAAAGAATCTGATCACGATGGTGTCCTTCCCCTTGGATGCGCGCCGCGGTCCCCATCCGGGGACTACCTCGTACCACCGCGCGCACGCGAGCCCTTGCAAATTGCATGCCAATGAGCTCCTTGGCGATCGTCAAGCCGTGGGAAGGTCGGGTTTACGCGGATCCCGAACAGCAAAACGACGCGCACGACACTTGAGAAGATAGAGCCTGTCCTCGCCGCTCGCGTGATTTGCGCGGGCGGAGGGGCGCCACCCGAACGCGCTCTGGGCTGGGCCCACCTACCAAGACGTAGTATCGTCATGGTCCAATGACGGTCCACGTGCGCTTTAGCACGCGCTGTCGTGCACTCCCCGGGGCCTTGCCTTTGATGAAGAAGGCAAACCATGGGGGGCAGTCCGCTTTCATTACAAAACGTCGAGGCCCCATCTTGGTCGCAAAAGCTGCCCCCGAACGCATCGGTGCCACAAGGTTGATTCCTTCTAACCTGGTCTGCGGGGAAATCGTTTGACCCTGGAGCCGATGGTCGCCGGAGACCCCGCCCCGTTGCTGCGCGGGCGCGCGCCCAGCCGGGGCGCTTGGCGCACCGGATTCAGTCGGCTCTGCCAGGATCGCGTCGCGATGGTCGCGCTGGGCGTTTTTCTTTTCGTCGTCGTCTTGACCCTGCTTGCGCCAGCGTATGCGCGCTTCGTGGCCCAGACCGATCCGTTTCACTCGAACATCGACGGCGAGATCCTCCTGGACGGAGAAATGGTCCCCGTCATCCAGGCATCGACCGAGGGCCTCGGACTCGGGCAGACGCCCATCGGTCCGACCTGGCAGCGAAGCTATTTCCTTGGCGCCGATAACCAGGGCAGGGACGTCGCCGCACGTATCCTCTACGGTGGACGTTACTCGCTCATCGTCGCCGGTGCCTCTACGGTCCTGTGCCTTGCGCTGGGAACCTTTTTTGGAGTCGTATCGGGATTTGCCGGGGGCATCGTGGATGCCATCCTTTCTCGACTCATGGATATCCTATGGGCGTTTCCCGTTTATCTTCTCGCGATTTCGCTGTCCATCGTTCTCATTAGCAAGGGCATCGAAATCGGTCCATTGACGCTGGATGCCGGCAGTCTCGCGCTGCCCATTCTCATCATTGGGGTCATCTACGTCCCCTATGTTGCGCGTCCGATTCGCGGACAGGTGCTCACGCTCAAGCACAGCGACTTCGTGCTTGCCGCGATCGGCTTTGGCGTTCCGAGCCACCGGATTCTCCTGCGCGATATTCTTCCGAATGTCTCGACCACGGTGATCGTGTTCGTGCCTCTCATGATGGCGCTCAACATGCTCACTGAATCGGCGCTCTCGTTCCTCTCTATTGGGGTCCAGGAGCCAAACGCCAGCTGGGGTACGATCATCGAGGATGGACTTGCGCTTCTTTATACGCGTCCCATGGTCGCACTGACTCCCGGGCTTGCCATCGCCTTGACTGTTCTCGCTCTCAATCTTTTTGGAGACGGATTGCGCGATGCTCTCGATCCGAGATCTCGCTTGCGCATTCGTGTCGGATGATGATCGGTACATTCGCGCGCCGACTCGGGCAGATGGTCTTCGTCTTGTTTGGCATTAGCCTTCTGGTCTTCGCGATTTTCTTTGCGACGCCCGGGGCAGATCCCTCGGCCCGCATCGCCGGGCGCAACGCGTCGCCCGAGACGCTTGCCGCCGTCCGTCATGATTTCGGCTTGGATCGTCCTCTTCCAGTCCAATACGCACTCTTGATGCAGCGCCTGTTCGTCACGGGCCAGTTGACCTCGTTTGTGAATCGGGGTGAACTTGTGCTGCCTGAAGTGACGGCCGCAGCGCCCGTGACGCTCTCGCTCGTTCTCGGAGCATCGCTGCTTTGGCTCTTGGGAGGGGTTCTGATTGGTGTTGTGGCTGCAGCCACACGCGGGTCGCTTCTCGATCGCGCGCTCATGGTGCTTGCGATGGTGGGAATCTCGCTGCCTGTTTACTGGCTGGGCGCCGTGGTCAATCTACTGACTCAAAGTCGGTGGCACGACTCGGTATTCTTCTCGTGGGTGCCCCCTCTGGGATATACCCCCTTAAGCGAGGATCCCTGGCTGTGGTTCAAGACCCTCGTTTTGCCCTGGCTGACTCTCGCTGTTTTCTACGCCGGTCTCTACGGGAGGGTTCTGCGTGCAGCGCTGCTGGAGGCGAGCGAGGAAGACTACATCCGGACGGCGCGGGCCAAGGGCCTAAGCGAGACTCGCGTGCTGATCCGCCACGCGTTGCGCTGCTCATTGATTACGCTGGCGACCTTGTTCGGACTGGATTTCGGTGCTCTTGTGGGCGGGGGAGCGCTCCTCACCGAGGTCGTCTTCGGTCTGCACGGGATCGGCAAGCTGACCTACGATTCGCTGGTCTCCTTGGATCTTCCCGTGATCATGGCGACCGTCATGTACGGCAGCTTTTTCGTCGTCGCGGCCAATGCCTTGGTCGATATCGTGTATGCGTTCATTGATCCGCGAGTCCGTAGTGGCCAGTGAAAATGAATCACCGCTCTTGAAGGTGCGTGATCTGACCGTCTCCTTTCGCACGAGCGAAGGACAGGTGCGTGCCGTCGACGGCCTATCGTTTGACCTTCGTGCGCGCGAGATCCTGGGAGTCGTTGGGGAATCGGGCTGCGGAAAGTCCGTTTCCTTCTTGAGCGTCATGGGCCTCATTCGGGACCCCAATGCGATCATCGAAGGCTCAGTCCTCTTTAAGGGGCGCGAACTGGTGGGCCTGCCCCAGGCCGAGCTGCGCGCGTTCCGCGGCGCCCAGATCGCGATGATCTTCCAGGATCCGATGACCGCGCTTACTCCGGTCTACACGATTGGATGGCAAATCGTCGAGCAGATCCGCGCGCATGAATCGGTATCGCGACGGAGTGCGCGCCGACGAGCCCTCGAGCTGCTGGGCGAAGTCGGAATTCCGAATCCCGCAGTGCAGTTCGATCGCTTCCCCCACCAACTCTCAGGCGGGACGCGGCAACGGGCCGTGATTGCGATGGCGCTTTCGTGCCATCCGGCCGTGCTCGTGGCCGATGAGCCGACGACGGCCTTAGATGTGACCGTTCAGGCGCAGATTCTCGACCTGCTGCGCCGGCTTCGAAGTGACTTCGGCTCCGCCGTGGTCCTCATCACGCACGACATGGGTGTGGTCGCCGAACTCGCCGACCGGGTCGTGGTGATGTACGCCGGCCGCATCATCGAATGCGGTCGGACTTCGGAGCTGTTCCAGGATGCGTGGCATCCGTACACATGGGGGCTGCTCGCTTCGATTCCCCCTTTGCGGGGAAAAAGACCCGAACGCTTGCGGGCCATTCCCGGGATGCCACCTTCACCCCTGGATCGGGCTTCGGGTTGTTCGTTCGCACCGCGGTGCAGCTGCCGATTCGAGCGCTGCAGCGAGCGTCCCCGGTCATTGGACGCGAGTTCGCGCGAAGCCGCGTGTTTCATTCCCGCCGAAGAGCGGACTGTGGCGCGCCAGCGTTCCCTTTCTGAGGCCGAGGGAATGTCGTGAGCGCGAGGACAGACGAGCCCCTTCTTCGGGCCATCGATTTGTGCAAGGACTTTTCCGTGGGACGATCGGCGGCGCGACTGTCCGCCCAGAGACTGCATGCGCTCGACCGGGTGTCGCTGGACGTCTGGCCCGGTGAGACGCTTGGGCTCGTCGGAGAATCGGGATGCGGAAAGTCGACTCTGGCGCGCTGCCTCGTGCGGCTCTACGAGATCACTTCCGGCACGCTGTTCTTCGATGGGCATGACATCACCCACCTTTCGAATCGCGCCCTGCGAGCCCGGCGAGCCCAGTTCCAGATGGTCTTTCAAGACCCCTACTCGAGTTTGAATCCACGACGTCGCGTCGGGGATTTGATTGCAGAGCCACTTAGGGTGCATGGTCGGCGAGGCACGCGGGAAGTCAACGCGCGTGTCGAGGAACTGATCGATCTCGTCGGTCTTGATTGGAGCCACCTGGCGCGATTTCCGCACGAATTCTCCGGGGGCCAGCGGCAGCGGATCGGAATCGCCCGCGCGCTGGCCCTTGCGCCCAAACTCGTCGTGGCCGACGAGCCCGTATCCGCGCTGGATGTCTCGATCCAGGCCCAGATCATCAATCTCCTGTCGGATCTTCAGGCACGACTCGGGCTGACCTATGTTTTCATCGCTCACGATCTGAGTGTCATCCGCCAGGTAGCGACTCGCACTGCAGTGATGTACCTGGGATCGATCGTCGAAATGGGTCCGACACAGTCGCTCTATGATGCGCCGGCTCATCCCTATACGGAGGCGTTGCTCTCCGCAGTCCCCGTTGCGCAGGTGCAAGACGGCACGAGGACGCAACGGATCGTCTTGGGCGGTGAACCTCCGAGCCCCATGAATCCGCCTTTGGGTTGCCGATTCCATCCGCGGTGCCGCTATAGCACCGCGGAATGTCGCACTGTAAGGCCGGCCCTTCGCGAGCTCGGGGCTCATCGCGCAGTCGCCTGCCACTACCCGCTGATTGATTCCGCCACTTCCACCGCGATCGCGGCCTAGTGGAGGTGCCCGTGATCTGCCGCTGCCTCTTGACGGCGCGAGAATCACAAGGTGCTGAAGCTCGTGGGTGATCCGCTAGACGTCCGGGGCTTGAGCCACTAGACTGGATCACCTCGCTGCAAGAGCCTGGGCGAGCTTGATTCGATCCAGTAAGGAGGGCGTAGCACCATGTACAGAAAATGCCTGCTCCCAGTGATGCTCGGTGTCATTGTGAGCGTAGCGGGGCCTGCGCCCGCGAGCGCTCAGGTCGGAGTCGGAATCACGATCGGGACGCCGCCGCCTCCGGTGCGCGTCGAACCGCTTCCACCACCGCGACGGGGATACGTCTGGGCTCCGGGCTACTGGCGCTGGGATGGATATCGCCACGTGTGGGTGCCAGGGTATTGGGTCCGGGTTCGGCATCATCAATACTATGCCCCAGGCCATTGGGTGCAAGGCCCCGGCGGCTGGCAATTTGTACCTCCCGGATGGGCGCCCGGTGAGGGGCCTCCGCGTTGAGCGCCCTTATAACCTCGGCTCGACAGGTGCTCGTTCGGGCAGTCGATTCTGAAGGGGGCGCTCATGTCTGAACACAAGGTGGCCATCGTCACCGGCGCGGGCAGTGGAGTCGGCCGAGCTGTGGCGTTCGCCCTTCTGGAGGGTGGTTTCCAGGTGGCGCTCGCGGGCCGCAGACGGGACGCATTGGAGGCAACCGCCGCCGCGCCGCGTGCCCAAGGGCGTCCTTGCTTCGTCGCTTTGGCCGATGTGACCGATGCGGCGTCCGTGGCCGCGCTTTTTGAGAGCGTCGTGCAGCGCTACGGTCGTGTCGATCTCTTGTTCAACAATGCAGGAACGGGAGCGCCAGCGATACCGCTCGACGAGCTCAGCCTTGAGCAGTGGCAACGTGTGCTCGACACCAATCTCACGGGTGTGTTTTTGTGCACCCAGGCCGCCTTTCGGGTCATGAAGGCCCAGAACCCGCGGGGTGGGCGGATCATCAACAACGGATCCATTTCGGCCACGGCGCCCAGGCCGAATTCTGCACCCTATACGGCAACCAAACATGCGGTGACAGGCTTGACGAAGTCCACCTCCTTGGACGGGCGCGCCTTCGATATCGCCTGTGGCCAGATCGATATTGGCAATGCCCACACCGAGATGACCGCGCGCATGGCCAAGGGCGTCCAGCAAGCCAACGGAACCGTCGCAGCCGAGCCGACCATGGATGTCGAGCACGTGGGCCAAGCCGTGGCGTACATGGCAAGCCTCCCCCTGGATGCCAACGTCCAGTTCATGACCGTGATGGCCACCAAGATGCCCTTCGTCGGGCGAGGCTAGCGCAGGACCGTGTTTGCGCGATGCCCCCTACCGGGCTCTGAGTTTCATCTGCAGTCCGACGGGCTCCATCGTGAAGGACAGGCGCTCGCGTACCGGGCCGCCCCCGCTGGGAGTCACCGCCAGAATCTCGAAATTGCGAAAGAGCATGGAGACGACCATTTTTATCTCGAGAAGTGCCAGGTAGCGTCCCGGACACAGCCGGGGTCCGCCCCCGAACGGCATGGAGGCGCGTCTGGGCGCCGTGTTACCGCCGGAGGCCTCGCCTTCGGCGAGCCAGCGCTGGGGAAGAAACTGCTGCGAATTCGAGAAACTGCGTGCGTCCGTCGCCGCCTGGCGGGTCAGGAGCATGACGAGCGTTCCGGCGGCTAGACTGACCCCCGCGACTTCGGTTTCCGAGTAAGCCTCGAGGATCAGAATGGGGGCCACCGATTTCAATCGCATCGTCTCGTGTGCGCAGGCTTCGGCATAGGCGAGTTCTCCAGCGTCGGCGAATTCGCGGGCGACACTATCGGCGCCCAGAATCCGCTCGGCCTCCTCTTGCAGTGCGACCTGGCTTTGCGGACTTTGTGAGACCAGATGAATAAGCCACGCAAGCGTATTGGCGGTGGTGTCTTCGCCCGCCAGCAGCATCGTCAACACGTTGCCGGCGACGTCGCTGTCGTTGAGTTCGCTGCCGGGCGTATCGCGGGCGGCGATGAGCGCTTCGATCAGGTTCCCAGGAGTTTCACGCAGGCTGGGATCGGCTGCCATCCGCTGTCGCGCCTGGTTGATGAACTCCTCCACCGAACGATGGATTTCGGTGAGGTGGCCCTCCAACGCACGGTCTTGCGCGAGTTTGAACCAGCGCCAATAGGGAATGGGGGCGAGCAGTCTCTTGCCGAGCATGGGAAAGATGGCGTCCAGGTGCTCCTGAATCACGTTACCTTCCGATTCGAGGGTATTCATTTCCGCACCGAACGCCAGACCTGCGGTGACATCGACAGTAAAGCGCATCAAGTCGGCCTGCAGGTCAATGGCCGACCCCGATGCGGCAGCCCGTCGCCAGCGGCGCTCGAGTCGTAGCGTGACCTCCACGAGGGAAGGGAAGTAACGCTTGATATTGCCAGGGGCGAAGGCCGACATCACCATGGACCTCTGTCTTCGCCAGGCATCGCCGTTGGCGCCGAACAGTCCGGAAATGCCCATTTCGGATCCGACCTGCTCAAGACGAGTGCCGCGGCCGAAGGGCGCAGGCCGATCGCGCAGAACTTTACCGATCACCTCGGGGTCGGCAGTCACGAGCACGGGCTTGCGGCCCATCTGGATCCGAAAGAGATCGCCGTACTGCCGGCTCCAGCCCTCGACGATCTGATGAAATCGCGTGGGCTCAATCTGGAAAAGGTTTCCAAAAAACGGTAACCCGCGTGGCCCGTTTAGGCTCTCCAGAGTGCGCAAGGCACGCTCTGCGGGCGCCCGTTGTTCGACCTTGGTTTCGTGTGGCATCGCTTGACCTCGACTCTGTGATGCTCTGAGTTCCATTCTACGGGAGCGCGCGCCTCGAAGTCCGCTACTTCCCCAAAAGGCCAGCGGCGACGTTGATGGCAAACCCCAAAACGGTCGCGTTAAAGAAAAACGAAAGGACCGATTGTGCCACTGTCGCTCGCCGCATTGGCGTGGAACGCGTCACCACATCAGAGGTCTGCGAGGCCGCGGCGATCGTAAACGAGTAATAGATGAAATCCCAGTAGTCGGGATCGGGTTTGCCCTCCGGAAGCGCCAGGGGACGCTGGTTCTTCGGCGCACTGTAATAAAGGTCGGCGTAGTGCAAGGTAAACACCGTGGGCACGAGAAACCAGGCCCCCAGTATGGTGAGCGCGGTGAGCATGTAGCGTCCCACGATCCAGCTCTGTGCGACGTCTTTTCCCCCGAGCAGGACCACGACGGCAACGAAGCTGGCAATTGCGCCAAGGCACACCAGAATCAGCGTTCCCAGAACCGAATCGTCTTCCTCTTCGTAGCAATGCTGCATGCGCTGCTGCGATGTGCGCACCATCATGAGCCAGATCAGCGCGAGGAAGAGATAGACGCCGGCGTTCCATGCCACGAGTAGTCGCTGCACAAGGTTCCAGGAGGGTGGCAACACCAACCACAGCAGTCCCGAAGCCAGGGCCGCGGAGCACAACCGGATTCGCAACCGGATGAAACGGGTCACGGAATTCATCGTTACAGAGTCCCCCTTTCCAGGCACCATCGGTCCTTTTGGTCGGATCTTGTCAAAAAACGCATCGGAGCTAGGCACCAGCCGCATAGTCGAATGGGTTCTGCCGCCGCAGAGTTTCTGCGAACATCCAGAAGTGCGTGATTTCGTCGGGCAGCTGTCCGATCCGGGCCTGCGCTTCGGGATGTTTCACTTCATCGAGCGCGAGATGGATGACGCTGACTCCGGCGCGCGTCAGACGCGCGTCCTTTTCCGCGCGGGACGGGCCGTCCGAACGCCGCGGATCGTCGATCTCGAGCGCAAATATCCGGCGTCCGGTCCAAAAACAGAAGCCGACTTTGATGAATTTGGCCGGTGAGAACGTGAATGATTTTTCGCTGGGCTCGCCGTCGTAGATGTGGGCCTGGGGTAGGGGCATGAGCGCATCGAAGATCCAGCGGGGAGAGTTAAACGGATCGGGCCGCTGTTTCAGGGGAAGACCTACAAACGAAGAAGGACACGCGATCGCCGCTCGGCAATAGTTGAAGTAAAGCTCGATGAACCATTGCTCGAGGGGCGCATTGGGATCACACTTCAAAATAAGCTGGTTTTCGAGAAAGCGCCACGCCATGGCGTCTTCGGCTAGTTCGGGCCACTCGCCTGCGACGACGGTCGGGAAGTCACGCAGTCGCAATCCGCGATGCTCGGCTTTTCGGACATAGGCCAAGGGCAGCTCGGATTCGAAGAACAGGCCCGTCGTCGATACGCCCACGACGCTAATGTCTCCAACCGAAGCGCTCGAGCCTCCAAACGGGATCAGGATGTGATCTTGAATTTTGTGGACCAGGGCCATGGATCCTCGTTGGCGACCACCCGTGAGGGTGCACCGGTCTGTCGGAATGCGCGCGCCGCCGACGGGGCCTCTGCCAAGGCCGTCGAACGAGGAGCTAGACGCCATTCACAACGCCGGATATACGCCTGCCGCCCTCGGCCTGGGCATTCTACCGCCGAACGCACCGCCGCTCCAGATCCGAAGCTCGCGCAAAAAGCCGCCAAGTGGGCATCTAAACGAGTGCCGTCTGCACCAAGAGGGACGCAGACAGTGGCTTAAAATGGATTTCTTCTTTCGAACACGATCGGACTGACTCTAGACATGCGCAACTTTCTTTCTGCCCCTCACAATGCGCGCTTCCTGGCTTTTCTCATCGGGGCTTGCGCCGTATTGGGTTTGGTCTACGTCGGACTCCTTCTTCCCTTGTTAAGCGGACTTCTGGCGTTCTCGCTCATCGCGCAGATTACCGCCGCCTTAAAGCGGCACGGACCGAATTTGCGGCGGGCGCGCGGGCTCGCGATCGGATTTCTGTTCATTATTGTCGTGGGATTCTTTGTTGGCATGGGATCGGGCCTGCATCTGATTCTCCATGACGGGGCAGGGTTTCATGAACTCCTCGACCGGATGGCCGATATCATCGCCTCGGCGCGCGCTTGGCTCCCCTCAAGGGTGGGAGACATGATTCCCCAGACCGACAGCCTGTTCGATTCGGTCGCCAACTGGCTTAAAGGTCACGCCGCCGAACTGGGCACGCTCAGTCTCGATGTGGCCAAGGATATCGGCTACGCGCTCATCGGTATTCTTTTGGGTGCGCTCATTGCGGTTAGCGAACTTGCGCCTCCGGCGCGCCTGGGCCCTGCGAGCAACGCTTTGCTGGTCCAAGTCGCCGCACTGCGCGACGTGTTCTGGAGGGTCGCTACGGCGCAAGTCAAAATCTCTGCCTTGAACACCAGCCTGACGGCGATCTATCTCATGCTCGTGCTTCCGCTGTTTGGCGTCCATCTGCCGTTTTCCAAGACCATGGTCACGTCGACCTTTGTGGCGGGCCTGTTACCGGTCGTGGGCAACCTCCTCTCCAACACCGCCATCACGGTCATCAGCCTTGGGAACTCCCTACCGGTCGCCCTGGCTTCGCTCGCCTTCCTCATTGGCGTGCACAAGCTCGAATACTTCCTAAACGCGCGCATCGTCGGCGGGCAGATCAATGCCCGTTCCTGGGAGATTCTGGTGACGATGCTTTTGTTCGAAAGGCTCTTTGGCCTGCGCGGCGTCGTAATCGCGCCGATTTTCTACGCGTGGCTAAAATCGGAATGGCACCGTTGGGACCAACCCAACGTGGCTCGCACATTCGCCGCCACCAAGGATCTTGAGACGACCCCTTAAATCTGGCTAGGAGAAAATCCGGTCCATGGCTGAAGAGAGGCCGGCCAGGACCGACTCGCGATTCCCAAGAATGCCCGGCAGAGATTCGCTGGACACTGTGTACGCTGTGCAACGCGGCCCCCTCCTTTTGCGTTCGGGTGGCATTTGGCCTATACTCAAACACTGATCGGACTGCGGTTGGTCTTGGAGAGGTTGCCCTTGACCAGTGAATGGAGTGGAGTTCACGGCTTCGGCCCTGCGATCAACCTCTCGCGCTTCTTCCCACAAAAACACAATCGGCCGTACCGCCGCGATTGGGCGAAGAAGTCCGGGCTGAATGCCCGGAATCGCGCTGACGTCATTCGTCCGGAACTTCTTGCATACTGATTTGCTCCTCACGGAGCCGAATGAATACATCTGAAGCTAAGAAAGTGCTGGAAACAGCGCTGCTGTGTGCTCAAGAGCCGTTAACGGTCTTGGAATTGCGTCGGCTCTTCGAGGACGAACTCAACGCCGACACCATCCGAACGTTGCTCGAGGAGATTCGGGGCGAATGGTCCAGCCGAGGTCTTGAACTGATTGCGATGGCTACGGGCTGGCGGTTCCAGAGTCGGGCTGGAATGTATGAATATCTAGCGCGGCTCAACCCGGAGAAACCCCCCAAGTACTCGCGAGCAGCCCTCGAGACGCTGGCGATCATCGCCTATCGGCAGCCCGTCACGCGGGGTGATATCGAGGAAATTCGTGGCGTTAGCGTCTCCACCCAGGTCATGAAAAGCCTCGAGGACCGTGGCTGGATCGATGTGATCGGGCATCGGGATGCCCCGGGTCGCCCGGGATTGTATGCGACCACCAAGGCATTTCTGGATGACCTCGCGCTCAGATCGCTTGATGAACTACCCTCGCTTGCCGAACCCGGTGGCGCGGAAGATCCTGGCGTCGTCACGACGCCCTTACTTGAACAAAAGGTGATTGATTTTGCGCAGACTCCACCGCCACCCGCTGCGTAGACCGCGTCCCAAAGATAGCCTGCCTGGCGATGCGCCCGTAACGCCAGCTGGGGAAGGTGCGGAGGTCTTGTCTGGGCCTGCCACTGCTCCCACGAACGCGGTGCCGCAAAACGGGGCGCCTCCCTCTCCACGTCGCGACCGTGGCCGCCGTAACGGCAAGCGCGGCGGGGCAGGGAAAAATGGCGCTGTGCGTCCGCCCAATGGGCCCGTGACTGTCGCCTTGCGCTTCGACGAGGAGCCTTGGCGCCTGCAAGATGAAATTGCAGGGACGATGGACGTGCCGCCCGCCCCGGAACAGGTGCTCGAGGAGTCGCCCTCCGAACCCGCACCGACGTTCGAGGATGAGTTCGAGGATGAATTGGAGGACTTGTCGGCCTTCGAGGATCAGCCGCCGCCCGAATTCGTGGATCACGGCCATGCGCGCGTCTTGCGACGTCCCGTGGTAAACAAGCGCCCGCTGGGCGCCTCGACCGATCCAAGCGATGTTCCGAAACTCCATAAAGTACTGGCCGAGGCGGGTCTTGGC
>JBEKVI010000009.1:0-99800 GCA_049514215.1 Burkholderiaceae bacterium | reverse complement strand
GCTTCTGGCCGCGGACAAGCTGGTGAATTCCAGCGACCCCGTTTCGGTGATTGCGCTGGCGCTGGGCTACGAATCCGAAGCTTCCTTTAGCACCGCTTTTAAGCGGGTTATGGGTCGTTCACCGCGACAATATGGCCGTCGGGCTAAGCAAATACCTCTTCCGGAACACGAGGAAGTGAGCGTCTGACTTTCCATGAGTAGGAGCAGTCGGGCTCAATAATGCCCAATATGTTTGCACGAATCCGAGTTAACTTCGGTTGTTCCGATAGATCAGAGCGTAGGCGCGTTTTGTCGAAGTCTCGCCGGGCTCTCGATAGGTGCGCAAGTGCAACGGAAGCCATCCGATAGGTTATTTGATGAAAGGATTGTGCAAGAGATTTGAGCCAATGATCAAGCTTAGTCTCGAATAGCGGCAGGCTCATCCATGCCCGCTCGAATGCAATATCGTCAGCATTCGATGTCCGCCACGCCCCCGTGATCCACAAACCTCCCGAGTTGAATGGACAGATTGGCGATGGCATCGTGCCAGATCCCAGGTGCCTGCGCACGAATCACGGTCACCGTGGGCCACCAAGGTTTCAGATCATCGGCAATTTGCCAACGCCATTCAATTTGGGTTCCTGCGAGCAGCCAGACGGGTTTCCCCAGGCTCGCGGCGAGGTGCGCCACGGAACAGTCGATGGCTACCACAGCCTCGAGCTCGGCGATGATCGCTGCCGTGTCAGCAAAACTAGAAATTTCGGGCACGATATTGATGATTGGCAAAAGCGACCGTAGTGCATCTTGCTCTGGGCGCTCGTCTACCGAGAGATTTACCCAGGTGATACCGGGAAAACCGGCCAGAGGTTGGAGTTCCTCAATCGGGATCGATCGAAGCCAGTCATCGGAACGACTCGGATTTCCCAGAGCGACAAGCCCAATTCGATGGCCCCGTCGATCAGCGCACATTGCGTCTATTCGTTTCTGCCAGAGGCTCTTCCGCGATGCTGGAACGGCGATTGTGGCAGGATGACGCGCGGCGGCCCGGTCGAGATTGAGGATACTCATTAGGCCGAGAAGGGGGGCCGCATACGTGCACCCATAAGCGAGCGGATCTCTTACCGTCACGACGCTGGTCGCGCCAGTGCCCGTTGCCACTAGCTCGGCCAGCTGCGGGCTGACCTGAAGCACAAAGTCGATGCCTCGATCCATTAAAGGCCGCAGCAGCCGCAGTGCCAGTAACGTGTCGCCGACGCCTTGTTCCTGATAGACGAACAGCCGCTCACCGTTGAGCGCCTCCCCGCGCCATTCTGGAACCGCACTCACTTCGGTCGTCGGATTGATTCCGCGCCACGCTTCCGTGAGGAGCTTCCAGCCCTCGCTCCAGCGCGCGCCTCCTTCTGCGACGAGCGCTTGACCTAGACCCTGCCGAGTACCTGGCGCAGATGGTGCCATTTGGTGAGCAAGCTCGACGAGTTGTCGGAACCGTTCGACATCGCCGATATATGTATACACTTGTGCGAACGCTGTCACGACCTCCAATCCAAGTTGTTCGGGGTTTTTAATGGCGCTGACGAGATCGATCGCGATCGGAAACGTTTTGCGGTCGCAAACGGTCAGCTTAATCAGTTGATAGACGCCGTTGGCATCCAGCGTACGATTCCGGAACGCTTCGGTCAGGCGATCGAGTAGTCGTTGAGTCGCCGCCTCGGTGACGGGACGAGCGTCCCTGCCGGCCCGTGCTGCACCGAATTGATGGTCGAGTCCAATCAGATTGATGATGGGAGCCGCGAAGTCAGGCATAGCTTGAATCGCCCGGTGGAAGTGATCAGCCGCCTCTTCGAAGCGTCCCATTCCCATCACGATAAGGCCAAGGAGATTTTCTAGCTCGGCATCCCCCGGCTTGAGCTGCAAGGCAGACCTTGCGGCTAATTGGGCGTTGTCCAAGTCGCCCTGGTAGAAGCACACCGTTGCTCTGAGTGCCTGGACCTCAAGGTCTCTCGGGAAGTGTCGAGCTTGGGCGTCGATTTTCGCGCGCGCGTCTGCAAAATTCTGCGAGGCGATCATATTGCGGACCGGCCCTAGATCTACGGTCGGAGCGAGCTGCCCGGCGGTCTGCTGCTCGACCCTGCTTGGAGAAGCTATGGTCCGGAGGGTCCCGATTGAGCGACGAAAGAACCGCAGGATCACGGCCGTCGCATCGTAGGCCGCCACTCACCGGCGATCAGCTGGCCGAGTCCTGTGCAGACCTCGCCATCTGGTAAATTCAAATCAACCATCAGAAAACGCCTCGTCATCGGAAAAATCCAGGATCCGGGGAGCACTTGATT
This sequence comes from Burkholderiaceae bacterium, assembly GCA_049514215.1. Lineage (GTDB taxonomy): Bacteria > Pseudomonadota > Gammaproteobacteria > Burkholderiales > Burkholderiaceae_D > BOG-994. Next base: position 97,491 of record JBEKVI010000009.1, on the reverse strand, counting down.
ACCACGCACCCAAGATGGAATCCGGGTGTGGCCGATTCTCCGCCGGACGCTAAGCCCAGGATCGGCGATCGGAACGGCGTGAGGCCGAGTCACCCGAATCGGAGGCGTGGCAGGTCGACCTGCGCACCGAAACGTCGCCTTGGTGCCCGGAGCCGGACTCGAACCGGCACGTCTTGCGACACCTGATTTTGAGTCAGGCATGTCTACCATTTCATCACCCGGGCACGGGATTGATCTGCACCTTCGGCCCTAGCAGATCAAATCGGGATGGACATTCGATTTTACCCGTAATTTACAAGGGGCTGCGCATGCCCTGACGGCGTTGGGCGCCCCAGAGACCTCGGCAGCCAAAGAGCGCGATGTGGTCACGCTTTTGTCCTCACACCTTATAGTAACATTGCGTTGACACTATCCGTGCGAGGACGCGGGGGTGGTCCCTATCGTCTGCACCGATTCACCGGCGGCGAAGGAGGAATCTCGTCCTGTTGAGCCTGCGGGACCGGGGACGTAGGTCCTGCCCGTCCCCGGCCTCCCACGGTTGGTCTTCCTGGGGCTAGGCGCTTTTCGTAGCCCCGCCCACTACCCCTGACCGATTGAGTCCTCGCCGTGCTTCTTTCCGAATTTGATTTCGAGCTTCCGGAGTCGCTCATTGCTCAGGCGCCTTTGGCCACTCGCAGTGCAAGTCGGCTCTTGGATTGCACGCGCGCCGAATTCGTCGATCGTACTGTGAGCGAACTTCCCAAGCTGCTGCGCGCCGGGGATCTACTGGTGTTTAACGACACCAAGGTCATCAACGCGCGACTACGCGCGACCAAGTCCACTGGCGGCAAGGCCGAGGTCTTGATCGAGCGTGTGACTGGCGTCGATACGGCCTTGGCACAGGTACGGGCGAGCCATGCGCCGCCGCCAGGAAGCACCCTTCGCTTCGCTTCGGGGGCGATCGCCCGTGTTGTCTCGCGAGAAGACCAATTCTATACGCTGCAGTTCGACATGCCGGCTGAGGAGGTCCTGAGGACCGATGGAGAGCTGCCGCTGCCCCCCTACATCCGTCACGCGCCCGATGCCACCGACGCCAAGCGTTACCAGACGGTCTTCGCGCGCGTGGAAGGCGCGGTGGCTGCGCCCACCGCGGGTCTGCACTTCGACCGCGATGTGCTCGATGCCTTGGACGCCGCCGGCGTGGAGAGTGCGACTTTGACGCTCCACGTCGGGGCCGGGACCTTTCAGCCCGTTCGCAGCGAACTTCTCGACGAGCATGCGATGCACGAGGAACGCTACTGGATCCCGGACGAACTTGCCCAGCGTGTGGCGCTGACGCGTCGACGCGGCGGCCGTATTGTTGCCGTGGGAACCACGACGGTTCGGGCGCTGGAATCGGCCGCTGACGCCCAAGGTCGGCTGCGGCCGGGTCCGGGCGAGACGCGGTTATTCATCACTCCCGGCTACACCTTCAAGGTCGTCGAAGGTCTGGTGACCAATTTTCATCTGCCCAAATCCACGCTCCTGGTCCTCGTGAGCGCGTTTGCGGGGATCGAAAGAATCCGCACGGCTTATCAGCATGCGATCGCTCGACGTTATCGCTTTTTCAGCTATGGTGACGCGATGTTGTTGCAGCGAGCATGAGGTTCGAACTCACGGGTTCAGACGGCTACGCGAGGCGCGCGCGCCTGGAGCTTGCGCATGGCACGGTCGAGACCCCCATGTTCATGCCGGTGGGGACCTATGGCGCGGTCAAGTCGCTTTCTCCGCAGGAGCTCGTGAACCTGGGGGCACAAATCATCCTGGGCAATACCTTTCATCTGTGGTTGCGCCCGGGACTTGAGGTGGTGGCCGCCCATGGCGGGCTGCACCGTTTCATGGGATGGGACAAACCGATCCTGACCGATTCGGGCGGCTTTCAAGTCTGGAGCCTGGGTGCTCTGCGCAAAATCTCCGAGGAAGGTGTCGCGTTTGCTTCTCCCGTGAATGGCGACAAGCTTTTCCTGTCTCCTGAGGAGTCCATGCGCATCCAAGACGTGCTGGCCTCGGACATCGTCATGGTTTTTGACGAATGCACCGGATGGCCCGCGACCGAGGACGAAGCCGCCGATTCGATGCGCCTGTCGTTGCGTTGGGCAAGACGCTCGGCAGAGGAGCACAGCCGACTGGGTAACTCCAACGCCTTGTTCGGGATTATCCAGGGGGGCATGTTTGAGTCCTTGCGCGATGAGTCGCTTCTGGCCCTGGATGAAATTGGCTTCGACGGTTTTGCGATCGGTGGACTTTCGGTCGGCGAGCCTAAGGACGAGATGCTGCGCATCTTGCATCATCTCGCGCCGCAACTGCCCAGCGCCAAACCCCACTATCTCATGGGCGTGGGAACTCCCGAGGACCTAGTCGCGGGTGTGGCTTGCGGCATCGATCTGTTCGATTGCGTCATGCCCACGCGCAACGCCCGTAATGGCTGGCTCTTCACGCGTTTTGGCGATCTGAAACTGAAAAACGCACGCTATCGCGCCGACGACCGGCCCATCGATGCGACCTGCGGCTGCTATACCTGCCGCAACTTCGGCCGCGGCTATCTGCATCACTTAAGTCGCGTGAAGGAGATGCTCGGAAGTCGCTTGAACACCATCCACAACCTCTATTATTACCAGTGGCTCATGGGAGAGGTCCGTCTGGCCATCGAAGCCAAGCAATTCGAGAGCTTCAGGAAGCGCTTTCACTTGGAGCGCGCGCAAGGGGTCGACTAGCCAGTCCTGTATGGACGGGATGGGTGCGCTCAAGGTAGGCCCCACGCCCCTCCTTTCGCCCACGCGCGCATCGGCCAATCGGCCGACTCGCCGATGTTATAATCAAAAGTTATCTTTCTGCCTCGTTTATCCTTCGGAGAGTGAAGTCGTGATCTCGAACGCATTTGCCCAGGCCAGTAGCGGAGCCAGTGGGCCCGAATCCTTGCTCGCCAGTCCGCTGCCCATGGTGGTGATCTTTTTTGTCATCATGTATTTTCTGATGATTCGCCCCCAGCAAAAGCGGGCCAAAGAGCAGCGCACGATGATGGAATCGCTCAAGGCGGGAGACGAAGTCATCACCTCGGGTGGAATACTCGGGAAGGTGACAAAGGTCGTCGACCAGTACGTGACGGTCGAAGTCGCCCAGGCGGGGACGGGTCCCGTGGAGCTTCTAGTACAAAAGGCGTCGGTTCAAACTATGCTTCCCAAGGGCACGATCAAGTCCATTTAAGACACCGAGCGAGAGCGCACCGAGACCGCGCCGCAACCTTTCCGGCCCAACCTGACTTTCGCAGCGAGCGCTTCATGAATCGCTATCCCACTTGGAAATACGTCATCATCGTCTTAGCGCTGTTTGCGGGACTGTTGTATACGCTACCCAACTTCTTCAAACCCGTCCCCGCAGTCCAGGTGGCAAGCCTTAAGCCCACCATCAAAGTGGATTCCTCGATGACCGCGCGCATCGAGGACATTCTGAAAAAGGACGGAATCGCGAACACGGGCGTGTTCTTCGAAGGAGGCTTGGCACCCAGCGTCAAGGTTCGCCTCGAGACGGACGAGGCGCAACTGAAGGCCAAGGACGCGCTGCAAAAGGAGTTGAATCCGGATCCTTCGGACCCGGTTTATATCGTCGCTTTGAATCTGCTCTCGTCGAGCCCATCATGGCTGACCGCCATTCATGCCCTGCCGATGTACCTTGGTCTCGATCTTCGAGGAGGCGTGCACTTTCTCATGCAAGTCGACATGAACGCCGCAATCGGCAAACGACTTGAGAGCATGGCGGGGGACGTGCGTAGCGTGCTGCGCGACAAGAACATCCGCACCAATGGCGTCGGGCGCTCGGGTCAGTCGCTCGAAGTCAACCTGGCCGACCTCGATACGGCCAACCTCGCCCTTCCGGTGTTGCAGCAGTCGCAAACGGACGTCGACTGGAAGATCGTGCCCGAGGGGTCCGCTTTCAAGCTCATCGGAAACTACAAGCCCCCGGCGCTGCGCCTGCTCCAGGACAATGCACTGAAGCAAAACATCACGACCTTGCACAACCGCGTCAATCAGCTCGGCACGAGTGAGCCTGTGATTCAGCAGCAAGGTGCAGACCGGATCGTGGTGGAGCTCCCCGGCGTACAGGACACCGCGCGCGCCAAGGACATCATCGGGCGCACGGCCACGCTTGAGGCCCGCATGGTCGACAGCAGCGCGGGCGGTCTTGCGGGCGCGACCGCCGGAACCGTGCCCTTCGGAGACGATCGCTACCTCGACCCGAACGGGATTCCCCTGCTCGTCAAAAAAGAGATCGTCTTCTCGGGCGACAACCTGACCGATGCCCAGCCCAATTTCGATGGCCAGACGCAGGAGCCGGTGGTCAATCTGACCCTCGACGCCAAGGGCGCGCGGGTCGTGCGCGATGTCTCGCGCGATAACATCGGGCAGCGCATGGCCCTCATCCTCTTTGAGAAGGGTAAGGGTTCGATCATCACGGCACCGGTCATCCGGGGGGAGCTCGGGGCACGCTTTCAGATCAGCGGAGCGATGACCCAGGAGCAGGCGGCCGACACCGCGCTCTTGCTGCGTTCAGGGGCATTGGCTGCACCCATGGAGATCATCGAGGAGCGCACCGTGGGCCCCTCACTGGGCGCCGACAATATCGCGCGAGGTTTTCTCTCGACGGTCTATGGGTTCGCCGCCATTACGATCTTCATGATCCTGTACTACGTGCTCTTCGGTCTCGTCTCGGTGATTGCGCTGGCGTCCAATCTGCTCTTTTTGGTGGCCCTCTTATCCGCGCTGCAAGCCACGCTCACCCTGCCTGGCATGGCCGCCATCGCGCTCACGCTCGGTATGGCCATCGATTCGAACGTGCTCATCAATGAGCGCATCCGAGAGGAACTGCGCAATGGCACGCCGCCGCAGGGCGCCATCAATGCGGGCTACGAGAGAGCTTTCGGGACGATCCTGGACTCGAACATCACGACCTTGATCGCCGGGCTCTCGCTTTTGGCATTCGGCTCGGGTCCGGTCCGCGGCTTCGCAGTCGTGCATTGCCTAGGTATCGTCACGTCCATTTTTTCATCGGTGTTCGTGTCGCGAGGGATCGTCAATCTCATCTACGGAAGACGAAAGAAGCTGGCAGCCCTTGCAATCGGTCAGGTATGGAAGGCGGCCTAGGGTCGAATGACTCCCGCGCCGTGTTCGGGAGTTCGCAAGCCGCGGGGCGTTCGACCCGGGGCATGAATCACTGAGAGCATCATGGAATTCTTCCGAATCAAACATGACATTCCGTTCATGCGCCATGCGCTGATCTTTAATGTCATCTCCCTGATCACTTTCCTTGCCGCGGTCTTCTTTCTGGCCACGCGCGGTTTGAATCTGTCGATCGAATTCACCGGTGGCGTCGTGGTGGTGGCTCGATATGCCGAGCCGGTGAACATCGACGCTTTGCGCGAAGCCCTCGAGAAGGCGGGCGTCAGCGAGCCTGAGGTGCAGAACTTCGGCACGGCCTCGGAGGTCCAGATCAAGCTGTCCTTAAAAGACGTGGCGCAGGCGCCCTCGATTCGGGCCGAGAGCCCGCCCAATACAGCGCCACCGTCTACCGGACCTGAGACCGCCAAACTTGATCCAGACAAGCTCACCGAGAATGTTCTGAAGGCAGGCGGTGCGGGCGCGCAGATCACCCGAGAGGACTTCGTCGGTCCCCAGGTCGGCAAGGAGCTCGCCACCGACGGCGCGCTCGCTCTGCTCGTCGTGGTGATCGGCATCATGATCTATTTGGCGCTGCGATTCGAGTGGAAGTTCTCGGTGGCGGCGATCGTGGCCAATCTGCACGATGTCGTCATCATTCTCGGGTTCTTTGCGTTCTTTCAATGGGAGTTCTCGCTCACGGTATTGGCCGCGGCGCTCGCCGTTCTCGGCTATTCCGTGAACGAGTCCGTCGTGATCGCAGACCGGATTCGCGAGAACTTCAAAAAGCTAAGGCGCGCGTCAGTGGATCAGGTGATCGACAATGCGATCACGCGCACCATGTCGCGTACCGTCATCACCCACGGGCTGACCGAGACGATGGTGCTCTCGATGCTCTTCTTTGGCGGCCCGACGCTGCATTTTTTTGCCGTCGCGCTCACGATTGGCATTCTCTTTGGAATCTATTCGTCCGTCTTGGTCATGGCTCCGATCACGCGCTGGCTGGGAGTCAAGCGCGAGGATCTGGTCAAGCCCACCAAAAAAGAGTCGACCACCGGCGCCGCTTAGAACGCGCCGACCTGCATCTCAACCAGGCCTCGAAGGGGGAGGGATGGTCAAGCAATTGCGCGTCTGGGATCTGCCCACTCGCCTGTTCCACTGGGCGCTGTTCGTCCTTGTGGCAGGCTCCATCACCACCATCAAGCTCGGGGGCAACTGGGTCGACTGGCACTTTCGGTGCGGGTATGCAATCCTGACCCTGCTGCTGTTTCGCGTCGTTTGGGGTTTTGCCGGGACACGTTATGCACGGTTCAGTGAGATGATCGCGACCTGGGCCCGGATCCAGAGCGCCTTGCGAGACTTCTTCAAGACGGGCAGGAGCATGTCGGCAGGCCACAATCCCTTGGGTTCGCTTTCGGTGCTTGCGATGCTCTGTGCGCTCTTGGTCCAGGCGACGACCGGTCTTTTTTCCAAGGACGATGTGTCCGATGAAGGTCCGCTGGCCGTCTATGTCAGCAACAGCGCAAGCGAGTGGATCTCCTCGGTGCACAGTGCCAATGCGGTCGTGATCTACATCCTTTTGGGCCTGCACGTCATCGCCATTGCCTTCTACTACTGGCGCAAGGGCATGAATCTGGTCGGACCCATGATTTCGGGCTCGATGCGGGTGCCCGAGGAGGGCCCAGCCCTTGCCGAGAACACGGCGGCAATCCAGGAAGGCTGGAGACTCTGGGTGCGCGCGGCATTGGTCTTAGCCGCGTGCGCTGCCGCTGTTTGGGTCGTCGTCTCCCGAAAACCCGCGGCGATCGGCGGCTAAGGAGCCCGGGTGAACCTCAATCAACTCCGCTTCGTGCGCGAGGCTGTGCGCCAGAACTTCAACCTGAGCGCCGCCGCCCTGGCCCTTTTCACGTCCCAGCCGGGCGTGTCGAAGGCGATCATCGAACTCGAGGAGGAATTGGGCATCGAGATCTTCGTTCGTCACGGCAAACGGATCAAGTCACTGACGGAACCCGGAAGGGTCGTGCTGCCCATTATCGAAAGGCTCCTGAGCGAATCGGAAAACCTGCGCAAGGTCGGGCAGGAATTCACAGCGCGTGATACCGGCAATCTGACGGTGGCAACCACGCATACCCAGGCCCGTTATACGCTGCCACGCGTGATCCACGAGTTCCGGGCGCGTTTTCCAGGGGTGCGGCTATCGCTTTTGCAAGGAAGCCCGCCCCACCTGGCCGAGATGGTTTTGCGTGGCGAAGCCGACATTGCGGTCGCGACCGAATCGATCGCCGATGTCGAAGGACTGGTCAGCGTTCCCTGTTTCGAGTGGGAACATGCCGTCATCGTTCCTCCCGATCATCCGCTGCTCGAGTCGGTGACGCGGGGTCCAGCAACGCTCACGATCGAGCACATCGCACGCTATCCCCTGGTCACCTATGAGAGCGCGTTTGCGGGCCGGCGCCGCATTGACGAAGCGTTCAAAAAGCGCGGTATCGTGCCCGACATCGTGCTCGAGGCGATCGATGCCGATGTCATCAAAACCTATGTCGAGGCGGGCTTGGGCGTGGGGATCGTCGCTGCGATCGCACTTGATCCCACGCGCGATCTGGGCCTGCGCAGCATCGCGGCGGGACATCTATTCGGGCGCAACACGACGCGGCTTGCGGTTCGACGCGGAATGTACCTGCGCGGCTACGTCTATGCGTTCATCGAGCTTCTGGCGCCCGGAATCGACCGCGCCATGACCGAGAGGCTCCTCTTTGGCGACCCCGCGCAGACATCCAGCTATCAGCTCTGACATGCATGCGATTGACTTCGTCAAAACGTTCTTGTCACTGCTTGCTTTGGTCAACCCCCTCGGAGCGTTGCCGTTTTTCATTAGCCTCACCAGTCAAGACAGTGACCGTGAACGGCGTCGCATCGTCAGGGTCGCCTCGCTCGCCGTCATTCTCGTGATCTGCTTTTCGGCCTTGGTCGGCGAAAAGTTCATCGGCTTTTTCGGAGTCTCCGTAGAGGCCTTCGAGGTCGGGGGCGGCGTCATCATGCTTCTCATGGCCGTGAGCATGATGAATGCCCAACAAAGTGCGACCAAGCACACGCCCGAGGAGTCGATTGAAGCCGAGGCCAAGCAAAGCATCGCGGTTGTCCCTCTGGCCGTTCCCCTTTTGACCGGCCCAGGCACGATTAGCACCGTGATCGTCTACGCAGGCAAGGTGACCGTGTGGTGGGAATACCTGGGCTTGATCGGCTGCGGAGTTCTCATCGGCGTTCTGACCTATATCACCTTGTCGCTGGCGGCCCCGCTTAGCCGGGTACTCGGCCAGACGGGAATCAATATCGTGACGCGCCTCATGGGCTTAATGCTCGCCGCACTCGCGGTCGAATTTATCGTGGGGGGGCTTGGAGACATGCTCCCCGCCCTAAAGCGCTAGGCGAGCCGACCCCCAACCCGACGGGCCCGGTCTGCCACCGGATGGGGCAAACCCCCAGTTGCCAGCCACGGCCAAGCCTGTGAGAATCCAGCCCACACGACAGGTGAGGCGAGTGTCGATGGATCCGAGCGCGAGGGCAGTCATCGCATGAAAAAAAGCAGGCGGGCCTTCTTACGCCTTGCGGCCGCAGGTTCTCTTCTCGGTGGACTCGGGTCGGGGCGGGCCCAGAGCGCACGCGTGATCAAGTTTAGCCATGTCGTGGCCCCCGACACCCCAAAGGGTCAGGGCGCCCTGGTATTCAAGCAGCTAGTCGAGGCGCGCTCGGGCGGAAAGATCGTGGTCGAGATCTATCCCAATAGCACCCTGTATAAAGACAAGGAAGAGATGGAGGCCCTGCAAATTGGTGCAGTGCAGATGCTGGCCCCCTCCCTGTCCAAGTTCGGTCCCCTCGGGGTGCGCCAGTTTGAATTGTTCGACTTGCCCTATCTGTTTCCCGATGAGGCTGCCTTCCAGAAGGTCACCCAGGGTCCCATCGGGGTGGGTCTTTTCAGCCTTCTGGAATCCAAGGCCATCAAGGGACTCGCATTCTGGAGCGCGGGCTTTCACGTGTATTCGGCCAATCGGCCGCTGCGTGTCCCGGGCGACCTCAAGGGCCTGAAGATGCGCGTGGCCTCATCGAAGGTGCTCGAGGCGAGTGTGCGCACCCTAGGAGCCCTTCCCCAGGTGCTACCTTTCTCGGACGTGTATTCGGCATTGCAGACGGGCGTCGTTGACGGAACCGAGAACGTACCCTCAAGCTACACCTCGCAGAAGTGGTACGAGGTTCAAAAGCATATTGCCCTCACGTACCACACGCACACGGGATATGCGGCCATCATGAACAAGAAATTCTGGGACGAACTCCCGGCGGATCTTAAGGTCATCGTCTCGGCCGCGGTGACCGAAGCCAGCCGTCGCGAGGCGCAATTGGTCGCAACCGAGAACGTGAAAGCGTTGGACATGATGCGCAATTCCGGCAAGACACAGATCCAGGACCTGACGGACGCCGAGCGAGGGCAGTGGCGCAGCGCGCTTTTGCCCGTACATCGCGAGATGGAAAGCCGCATTGGCAAAGAACTGATCGATTCGGTCTATCGCGCCACGGGGACCACCGCCACGACATAGCGCCAAGGCGACGGAGACGATAAGCCGGACTCGCAAGGCAGAAGAGCCGATCGTGCGCCTTCGGATTGTGGGGCCGAGCACGCTGGGGAAAGAGGGATGTTCCAACGACTGGGTAAGGTACTCGATCACCTCGAAGAGTGGCTCATCGCGATCCTGATGGCGGGCGCCACGCTCATCATTTTCGTGGCGGTCGTGCATCGCTTCGCCTCGGGGATGCCGGCCTTGCAGCCCTATACCCAGAAAATCAACATGAGCTGGGCCCAGGAGCTGGCCATTTTCATGGTCATTTGGGTGGCCAAGTTCGGCGCGGCCTATGGTGTGAGGGAAGGCACGCATGTCGGCGTCGATGTCCTCGTCAATCGCCTGGGTCCTCGTTATCGCAGGATTCTCGTCACGATCGGGCTTCTGGGGGGCGTGCTCTTTACGGGGGTCATCGGAACCCTGGGCGCCCACTACGTCTGGGAAATCGGCCACACGGACCAGACGTCCGAGGAGATGGAGCTGCCGATGTGGCCCATTTACCTGTGTATTCCCCTCGGTTCCTACCTCATGTGCTTCCGGTTTTTGCAGGTGATTTCGACCTACCTTCGGACCGGCGCCTTGCCCCATCGCGATCATGGCCGTGTCGAAGGACTCGATCCGAGCGAGGGACTCGACCTTGATCGCATCGAGGCGAACGCCGACATCAAGCCCCAATCGGATCCGACATGAACGCCGCGATCATCCTCGTTCTCTTGCTCGTTCTGATGCTCACCGGGATGCCGGTCAGCATCTCGCTGGGTCTGACGACCTTGATGTTCCTGTTCACGATGACGACCGTGCCCATCACCCAGGTCGCCCTGAAGCTTTTTACGGGGATCGAGAATTTCAGTATCGTCGCCATCCCGTTTTTCATCCTGGCCGGCAACTTCCTCACCCACGGGGGGGTTGCGCGGCGCATGATCAATTTCACGGTCACGATCGTGGGTCATTTTTACGGCGGCCTCGCCTTGGCCGGGGTGTTGGCGTGCGCACTGTTCGCCGCGATTTCGGGCTCGTCGGTTGCGACCGTCGTGGCCATCGGATCGATCATGGTGCCCGAGATGATCAAGGCCGGCTTTCCCAAGCGCTTTGGTGCGGGCGTCATCACCACCTCGGGCGCGCTCGGCATCCTTGTGCCGCCTTCGATTGTCATGGTGCTCTACGCGGTCTCGACCAACAACTCGGTGAGCGCCATGTTCATCGCCGGAATCGTGCCCGGCCTCGTTCTGGCGTTGATGCTGGGCCTGACGACATGGTGGCTTGCGCGCAAAAACAACTACCCGCGGGTCCAGCTTTTTGCGGGAAGGTCGTTTGCGCAGCAGACCTCGGCCGCGGCCTGGGGCGTGTGTGTGAGCCTGGGCGCGACCGCTTTGCCGGCTCTTCCCTTGGTGTGGCTGCTCTACCGGTCGACGCAAAGCCTCTTTCTGGCCGTCGTCGTCTCCTATCTCGTCTGGCTTCCCATCGTCTATCAGCTGGCCAAGCGTTACCAGCTGGGTCTGCGCTATGAGGCGCTGGCGGTCTGGAAGGCGTACTGGGAGAGCGTCTGGGGGCTGCTTTTGATCGGTCTTGTGATCGGGGGAATCTATTCCGGCGTCTTCACCCCCACCGAAGCTGCGGCCACCGCAGCCGTCTATTCCTTCGTCGTCGTGGTCTTTGTGTACAAGGAGCTGCCCCTCAGACGCGTACCCAAGGTGCTGCTCGATTCGGCGGCCATGAGCGCGATGCTCCTCTACATCATCACCAACGCAGCCTTGTTTTCCTTTCTCATGACGAGCGAGAACATCCCGCAAACCATGGCCGATTGGCTCACGGCGCAAGGTCTGGGACCGATTGCCTTTCTTGCGGTGGTCAACATCCTCCTCCTGGTCGCCGGAAACGTCATGGAGCCCTCGTCCATTGTGCTGGTGCTTGCGCCCATTCTGTATCCGGTAGCCACCAAGCTCGCTGTAAACCCGATCCACTTTGGTGTTCTCATGATGGTCAACATGGAGGTGGGCCTGTGTCATCCTCCTGTGGGGCTGAATCTGTACGTGGGCTCAAGCATCGCCAAGATGGGCATCTCCGAGCTGACCGTCGCCGTCTTGCCGTGGCTTTTCACAATGCTGGTCTTTTTGCTCCTGGTCACGTACTGGCCGCCGCTGTCGTTGTGGTTGCCCAACCTCGTGGCGGGGTAAGCCCCCTGGGGGTCAGGCCGTGCCGCGCGGGCGAAGAACTCGGCCGAGGGATTTAGGCTAGACTCGAATCTTTGGATTGTCGTGTCTACTCCCATGGAAGTCACTGTCTCGGACATCACCGAAGTTCTGCGCACTGTCATCGATCCCAATACCGGCAAAGACCTGGTTTCCACCAAGTCCGTGCGTCAAACCCGGGTAGACGCTCAGGGGATCTGGATCGACATCGAACTCGGATATCCCGCGCGAACCCAACTCGAGCGCATCGCCGAGCTGGTGCGATCGGCCCTCGCGCAGCGCGCGGCAGGCGTGCCGGTGCACGTGAAAGTCGTCTCGAAAATCGTCGCGCATTCGGTGCAACGGGGCACCAAGCCGCTGCCCAACGTCAAGAATGTGATCGCGGTGGCTTCGGGAAAGGGCGGCGTTGGCAAGAGCACGACTGCCGTCAATGTCGCGCTGGCCTTGGCCGCCGAAGGAGCGACGGTCGGTATCCTGGACGCCGACATTTATGGTCCGTCCCAGCCCATGATGCTGGGCATCAGCGGCAAACCGGAGACGCGTGACGGGCGAACCATGGAGCCCTTGCGAAACCACGGGGTCCAGGCGATTTCGATCGGGTTCATGATCAGCCCGGATGAGCCCATGGTGTGGCGCGGCCCGATGGTCACCCAGGCCCTGCAGCAACTGCTCGAGCAGACCAACTGGCAGGACGTGGACTATCTCATCGTCGACATGCCTCCGGGCACGGGAGATATCCAGCTCACGCTCTCGCAAAAGGTCCCTGTCACCGGGGCGGTGATTGTCACCACTCCGCAGGACATCGCGCTGTTGGACGCCCGCAAGGGATTGAAGATGTTCGAGAAAGTGGGCATCCCGATTCTCGGAGTCGTGGAAAACATGAGTGTTCACGTCTGCTCCAACTGCGGACACGTCGAGCCGATCTTCGGCTCGGGCGGCGGGGAGAAGATGTGCGCCGACTTCGGAGTCGAGCTTCTGGGGAAACTGCCCTTGGATCTGCAGATTCGCGAGCAGACCGATTCCGGGCGCCCGACCGTGGTGGCGGACCCCACGGGACCGATCACCGCACTCTATCTTGAGATCGCGCGAAAAATAGCCGTCAAGATTGCCGAGCAGGCCAAGGATCTCTCCAGCAAGTTTCCCACGATCGTGGTCAAGAACACCTGATGCCAGGTGCCACGGGTATGGCGGTTTCCGGGGACGAACACGACGCGAACATGAAGCCCCTGCTTTTGAGCCAATCGGCCATTGCGCCGACGGTCACCGTCCTTGCCCAAAACGAAAAGGGCCAATCGGTTCCGACCGCGATACCTGGCGAGCATCCTCTGACGATCTACGTGAACAAGCGCGAACTGGTCACGCTCATGACGCTTGGCGTCGCTCCCGAAGCGCTCGTTTTGGGTTATCTGCGCAATCAGCGCCTTGTGGAAGCGCTCGAAGACGTGGCCTCGATCCAGGTGGATTGGGAAACCGGCGCCGCCGCGGTCTATACCCGCGCTGCACTAGAGAGCATCGATGAACGTACGGCGCATCGGATCGTGACCACCGGCTGCGGGCAGGGGACCGTGTTTGGTGGCCTGCTTGACGAACTGGAGCGCATCGAGCTGGATGACAGCGTGCGGATCACGGCCGAAGGCATCTACGCCATCGTCGAGAAGATTCGCGGCCATCCTTGCATCTATCGACAGGCGGGATCGGTCCATGGCTGCGCGCTGTTCGAATCGAGCCCGGATACGGCGCGCATGCTGATGTTCTTCGAAGACGTCGGCCGGCACAATGCGGTCGATGCGATTGCAGGGCAGATGTGGCTCGAGGGGATCGACGGTCGCGACAAGGTGTTCTATACGACCGGACGTCTGACCTCGGAGATGGTGATCAAGGCCGCGCAGATGGGAATGCCGGTCCTGATGTCGCGCTCCGGAGTGACCCAGATGGGATATCAAGTGGCAACTCAGCTGAGGATGACTCTGCTTGCGCGTTGCACCGGGCGTCACTTTCTGCTTTTTTCGGGGCAGCATCGCTTTGTCCCGAGTGCTTCGATGGCCCGTGGAGAGAAGCCCCCCAAACCAGCCGACGCCACCGGAACGAGGGCGGCCGAGGCGGTCGTCGCCTCCGAGGGGGTTGGGGCATTGCCCAACCGATCAAGCGGACTCGAGTAAAACATGAACATCAGTATCGTCGGGGCAGGCGCAATCGGAGGAATCCTCGCGGCCGAATTGTCTCGCACGGGCAACGCGGTGAGCGTGATTGCGCGCGGCAATCACCTTTCCGCCCTGTGCGAAAACGGCCTGACCCTGGTCCACCATCCTCGCGGCGGCGAAGTGCAAAGCTATCGACTGGCGGCCCACGGCGACCCCGAGCAGCTCGCAGCCGAGGTCGGCGTGCAGGATATCGTCATCATTGGCCTTAAGGCCAACGCGATTCCGCGAATGCTCAAAAAGCTCAGGCCCCTGGTGGGCCCCTCCACGCTCGTGGTGCCGGCGATCAATGGCCTGCCGTGGTGGTATTTCTATCGGGAAGGAGGCGCGTATGACGGATCGGTGGTCCGAAGCGTCGATCCGGAAGGCACCCTCCTGGACGATCTCGATGGAACTCACCTCGTCGGCTGCGTCGTCCATCTGGCAGGCGAGGTGCGCTCGCCTGGGGTAGTCCACTACACCGCCGGCAAGCGCCTCATCATCGGCGAGATTGACCGGTCGCTTCCTGCGGCGCAGACGGCACGGATCGAGCGTCTTGGCGGCGTGCTCGCCGAGGCTGGATTCGACGCCGTCGTCTCGAAGGACATTCGCACCGACGTGTGGGAGAAACTGATTGGCAATCTCTCGTTTAATCCGGTTGCGGCGTTGACCTCATCGCTTATGAATCAGATCTGCGATGATGAAGCCGTGCTGGGGATCGTGCGGCCGCTCCTGCAAGAAGGCATGCAGGTCGCCGCGCGCTACGGAATCCACATCCGGATGACGCCCGACGAACGTATCGATCTGGCGCGCCAGCTTGGCGGGGCCAAGATTTCCATGCACCAGGATTTCGAGAACCATCGGCCGCCCGAGATCGATGCGATCGTGGGGGCTGTCATCGAACTGGCCGAACGGGTGTCAGTGGAGGTGCCCACAATCCGGATCATCGATGCGCTGGTGCGCGCCCGCGCACGCAATCTTCACCTTCTGCCTGGGCGCTGATTTCGCTTTCTCGCATGGAGAGCATCACCTCGCTTAAGCCCGCAGCTGCGCGAGCGCGCAGGCAGGATGGCGGTGGGGCAGGAACGACCGGTATTTCTTCGTCCAATCATAGGGGAGTCTTGGTTATGCATTTTCGACGCACGCTTCGCGCACTCGCTTTGATGGTGTTCCTGGGCGCCTCGGTTGGGGCGGCACCGGCCTTCGCGCAGATCAAGATCGGTATGACGCTCTCGACGACGGGACCTGCGGCATCGATTGGCGCACCCAGCAAGAATGTCGCTCTCATGTGGCCCAAGGAGATCGCCGGGCAGAAGATCGAGTACTTCATCCTCGACGACGGCTCCAATCCGACCGGCGCGGTCGTCAACATCCGCAAACTCACGTCCGAGGACAAGGTCGACGTCGTGATCGGATCGAACACGACGCCCAATGCCATGGCCATGATTGATGTCGCATCCGAATCACAGACTCCGATGATCGCATTAGCCGCCTCGGCCAGCATCGTCGCGCCCATGGACGCCAAGCGCGCCTGGGTGTTCAAGATGCCCCAGAACGATTCGCTCATGGCCACAGCCGTCACCCAGCACATGGAAAACAATGGGGTCAAGACGCTGGCCTTCATCGGCTTTTCGGACGGCTACGGAGAAAGCTGGTTCAACGAGGTCAACAAGCTTCTCGATATCCGCCATATCAAGCTCGTGGCCAATGAGCGCTACGGCAGGGCCGACACCTCGGTCACGGGTCAGGTCGTGAAGATCATGGCCGCCAATCCCGATGCCGTCCTCATCGCCGGCGCGGGAACGCCAGCGGCCACGCCCGAGATCGCGTTGGTCCAGCGCGGCTACAAGGGAAAGATCTACCAGACGCATGGCATTGCCACCTACGAATTTCTGAAGGTCGGCGGAAAGGATGTTGAGGGGACTTACTTCCCCACCGGTCCTGCCGTGGTAGCCAAGCAACTGCCTGATTCGCAACCCGCAAAAAAGGTGGCCGTCGAGTTCGTCAAGCGTTATGAATTGCTCTACGGTCCCGACTCCGTCACGCAATTTGCAGCCGATGCGTGGGGGGCGTGGATGCTCCTAGCCGATGCGATCCCCCGCGCGCTGCGGGTGGCGCAGCCAGGAACTCCGGAATTTCGCAAAGCGCTGCGGGATGCTCTCGAGTCGACCCGGGACTTGACGGTACCCCAAGGTGTCATCAATATGACTCCCAACGATCACGTGGGGCTCGATCAGCGCGCGCGCGTGATGGCGCGGATCGAAAACGGGAAGTGGAAGTTTGACTACTAACAATGACACGCCGGCTTTGAGCGTGGCTCGAGTCGATGCCCAGGAGGTTCGATGTTCGCGATCATCTACAAGGAAGATTCGGTGCCGATGTGCGCCCGTCTACGCGCCGAAGGTCCAGACTCCGTCGTCTTTTGGAGTTCCGAAGAGGGCGCTCGCGGCTTTCTGTCGGCCAAGGGCGATGATTTTGTCGCGGCCTACGATGTGCTGCGCATCGATGACGACGGTTTGCATCGCATGGCCCAGGCCCTCGGTTGTCGGGACGAAGAACTCGAACTCGTGCCTTTTCCCAACTGATTCAGGCAAGACGGACGTCCTCAGGCGCTGGGCTTGGGGGCCGCCTCGTTGGCCGCTGCGCCCGGGGCTGCCGCTTGGAGGGCGAGCGCCTTGATCTCGGTGAGTCGATGAAATCGGACCAGCGACGCGAGATGCTGATAGATGAGCGCCATCGCACCTTTCTTGACCAGGGTTTTAAGCTGGTTCGAGGTCAGGTGCTCCATGCGGGTCTCGTCGATCCGAATCAGTCCATTTAATTCGAAGGTGGCGCCGCCGGCCTCGATCTTGGCCGACATCGGCCCAAACAGACGGTAGTCGGCGAGGATCTTGCACATCTCGCGGGTCCGCTCCAATTCACTTTCGAAGCGACCCAGGAGTTCCTGTACCTGCGCAAAATCGGGCGTGGGCTTGCCGTCTGCATCGAGTACGGGCACGCCGTCGTCTCCGAGTGCATTCTGCTCGACACAGATGATGGACTGATTCTGCATGGCCCCATTGATCGCAACGCGCGTCATGCAAAACGGAAACCGACGAAGGTATGCGGGGACGTAACATCCAGCCCTCCATTTCCCATCGGTCACGAACAGATTTTCGGAGCGCTCAACGCCCAAAATGACGATCGGTACGTATTCGGTTTGATTGGTGACGATAAAGCAGATCGGGTAGTCGTGACCGGCCACGATCGCTTCGGCAGCTGCGATCGGCAGGCTGCTTTGGGTCTTCGCAAATTCGGGGATCGCGCCTAGAGTGGGTCGCACCCGCATTTCGCGCAAGAGGGGCGTCACACTCTGGTATCCGAAGGGCGCCGTGATTTCCATGGTTTCTCTGGCAGACTCGAAAAGCGAGAGTGTACTGGGGAGGTGGGGAATGCCAAAATGCGCCTGTTGCGGCAGCACGTACCGTGGCCCACCGGCCGTGCCGCCGCGATCTGTGAACCCCCTTTTTGGAAGGAACGCTCGTGACGAGAAAAGTGTGCGTGATTACCGGTTCGTCCTCGGGAATCGGTGCAGCCAGCGCGGTCCTCTTTGCCCAGAGGGGATGGGATATCTGCGTCAACTACGCAAGCCGCGCGGAACCGGCGCAAGAGACAGCGAAGCGGTGCGAGGCGCATGGCAGCCGTGTTCTCGTCGAGCGCGCCGATGTCTCCGAGAATGCGCAATGTTTGCAGTTGGCCGAGCGCGTCAAGCTGATTTTCGGGCGCTGCGATGCGCTTGTGAACAACGCAGGAACCACCAAGTTCGTGGCCTTCTCGAACCTCGACGGACTTAACGCCGAGGATTTCCAGAGAATCTACGCAGTTAATGTCGTCGGGGCTTTCCAGATGACGCGCGCGTTGGTGCCGCTCCTTTCTGACCAGCCCCAGGCTGCGATCGTCAATGTCTCCTCGATCGCAGCGCTCTTGGGTGGGGGCTCGAGCATCGCCTACGCGGCTTCCAAGGGCGCCTTGAATACCCTCACGCTCGGTCTGGCACGCAGCTTAGGTCCCAAGATCCGCGTAAACGCGGTGGCGCCCGGAATGGTCGACTCACCTTGGCTGCGCAACGGACTGGGTGCTGAGGGCTTCGAGCACCAGCGCCAAGGCTACGAGGCCGCGTCCGCCTTACAGGCGATTGTCACGCCGGAGGATGTGGCCGAAACCATCTACTGGCTCGCAGCTGGCGCGAGCCGGTCTACCGGAGGAATCCATGTCGTCGATGGGGGCCGCTGCATCGGTCGCGGCTAGGCCGCTTAAAAACCGATCTGTGCAGAAAGATAGAAGCCCCTTTGGTTGGCGGGATTAAACACATTCACGATCGCACCCAGATCGACGTAGGCGAGCGTAATCGAGACATGCTTGTTGGGAAACCACGCGATGAACGCATCGTAGGCATCATGCTCGTCGTCAATAGACAGATTATGCGGCTTGGCCCGGTATTCGATTCCGGCCGCCACATTTCGGGTGAACAAATAGGCAAGCGATAACTCGGGTTCTAGGCTGTAGTCGTCATGCAGATTGCCGCCAAAGCCCAGTAGTCCGAATTCATTCGCCTTGGTCCAGCGCAGCGTCAGATTGGCGAGGATGCTTTGATCCAGGAAGAGCTTGGTCGCTGAAGCGTACAGGTCGGTGCCGGAATCGTTCTTGGCACCAAGGTCGGTGACATTGCGCACCCCAAGTCTTTCAAGCCCGGCAATCCCCTGGTCCTGTTTGAACTGCGCGCCCAAGGCGATCTGCGGCAGAAAACGGTCCTGGTCATAGACGGCGTCACCGGCCACGCGCAGTTTCAGACCCACGATATTCTGGCGGAGGCGCACGCCATAAAGGGCTTTGTCGGTTCCCTCGAATTGTTGCTGGGCAAAGGAAATCTCTCCCCGGTCGAGCACGCCAAAGGCGACTCCGGGACTTTCGAGGCGGTAGTCCTGCGTCTCTAATACCGTGTAGTGGACGTTGGCACCATAGCTGTCCCGGCTGCCGTATCCCGTAATCAAGGCCCAGGGAGTCAGCCCGCCTCCGCCCGCGCCTTCGACTTCGCTCACGCCTCCCGTGGCGAGCAGTTTGCCCATGTCAGGGGCCGCTCCCGTATCGCTCGTCTGGGCGCTCGTCGTCAAGGAGACCGAAAGAAAAACCAGGCTGCCTAGCACCCGCAGCGAATCGCGTCTTAGCGTCATGAAATGCTCATTGAGGTTGGCTCGCAGGCATTTCACCGGAATTTGCCCGCTAAGACACGGTTTGGGCCTCGAAGAGAAGGCGCCTGTTGCCGTGCTGCAACGCCGCGGAACATGCGCTAAGTTGCTGGTCGAGCGCCGGGGCCGGCTGCACGGTGCGCCACGCAGCCGTCAACGGGTGCAGAATGTATACACGATAGACGCCGGAGTCTTCGCGCCTTTCGTCACATCGAACATGTGGAAAATTCACGTTCTGGAGCGCCACCAAAGAATTAAGCTTTTAATCCCGATGGACACCATCCAGACTGATCCGCTCACGGCCCTTCGCCCGCACCGCGAGCCTTCGGCACGGCGAGGGGAAGTCGTTAGCGAGCGACCGGGCCCGCGCAGGACAGCCTCCCTAGTCGAGCGCCTCTTACGCACGCTGCCCGGCGCACGCGCGTCTGTGGGCCCGCAAGACGGCCCGCGCGACCTCGATGCGCGAGTCGAGCTCGAGCAGGGCAAACTCATGGCCCGTCAGCTGCCGGTTCTCATCATGACCGGAACGTTCCTGCCGGCCTTGCTGTCGTTGGCGCTGGCGCGGGAGATCGCCTTGCCGGTGCTTCTGGTCTGGATGGCGCCGCTCGTGACGGTTGCGATCCTGCGCCTTGTCTGGATGCGCGAGCTGCGTCGACATCCCTTAAACGAGGCCCTGCTCGCGCGCTTTTTGCGCAACATGTTCATTACGGCTCTGATCACGGGCTCGGTGTGGGGCTCGCTTGGGATCATTCTCTACGCCACCTCCACGCTGCCCACGCAGTTGCTCTTGCTGGTGGTCATTACGGGACTGGTCTCGGGCGCGGTGAATTCGTTGGGCTCGAACATGGCGATCTTTCTCGCATTCTCGATCCCGATCCTTTTGCCGCATATCGCGGCCCTAGGCCTGTTCCGCCAGGAACACAACCTGATTTTGGCTGTCCTCACGCTCGCCTTTTTGCTCTCGATGACCTTTGTCGCGCGCAACACGAGCCGGGCGATCCACAATACGATCCGACTGCGATTTGAAAACGAGGCGCTCGCCGAGGAGCGCGATCGCCAGCGGCGCCTGGCCGAAGAGGCCAGCGCAGACAAGTCGCGCTTTCTGGCTGCCGCGAGTCACGACCTGCGCCAGCCGCTCCATGCCTTGAGCCTGTTTTTCGGCAGCCTGCAGGAGCGCAACCGACAGGCCGATCTCGTTCCGATCCTAGAGCCCATCAAGCAATCGCTCGACTCGCTGCACGGACTGTTTTCCAGTCTCATGGATCTGTCCAAGCTCGATGCCGGCGCCCAGCGTCCGAGCGTTCGTGCGTTTTCGCTAGCGGCGTTGCTCAACAACGTCGAAGTCGAGCATTTCGTGACGGCACGCGCCAAGGGATTGTCGCTACGCGTGTTCACCCCGGATTTTTGGGTGGCCTCAGACCGCGTCATGCTCAAGCGCATGTTGGACAACCTGATCGCAAACGCCATTCGCTACACCGAGCGCGGCGGCGTGCTGGTCGGATGCAGGCGCCGCGGGCATTTCGTCTCCATTGAAGTCTGGGACACGGGAATTGGCATACCGCAGGAACAGCAGTCCGAGATCTTTCGTGAATTCGTGCAGTTGTCCAACGCTGAGCGCAACCGGGAACGTGGACTGGGGCTGGGACTGGCGATTCTGCGCCGGCTTTCGCTGCTACTCGATCACCCCGTGGCGCTGACTTCCAAACTGGGACGGGGCAGTAAATTCTCGATCCGCGTGCCCATCGCGGAATCGACTTCTGCGGCCGCGTCGGTCACTCTGGCGCCTGCCAAGGCTCCGAGCGAAATGCGCATCATGGTCGTCGACGACGATCAACCCGTGCGCGAGGCGACCGTAGCGCTCCTCGCCGACTGGGGGCATGAGGCCCTAAGCGCGACGGACGAGTCGGAAGCGCAACGCGCATTCGAATCCGGATTCGTGCCGCACGTGCTCATCGTCGATTACCGGTTGGGAGAGGGGCAAAATGGGGTGCAGGTGGCGCAGCGACTCGTGCGCCGTCTCGCCAGCCGGCCTCTCATTTTGTTTATCTCGGGCGATCCGCTCGCGCAAGATGCGTTGGAGCTCGCCCAGAGCGGAGCGCTCTTGTTGAACAAGCCTCTTAGCCCATCGGCGCTGCGCGCGGCCATCGCCGGCGCCACGAGCGAGACGGCTAGGGTGCTCTAGCGCAGAAACAGGGCGAGTGCCTGTACGCGACTGCGCACGCCAAGCTTGGCGTAGACGGACGAAAGATGAGCCTTGACCGTGTTCTCGTTGATCGCCAGTTCGGAGGCAATGACCTTGTTGGGGCTGCCTCCCAGGGCGCGCTCGAAGACCTGGATCTCGCGATCGGTGAACCCGAACTCCGAGCACTTGGATCGCTGCAGGGCCGTGAGCACCAGCTGCGTGTCGCTTTCTGCCGCGCGCGCAGATGCGCCCTGCTCCACGAGATACCCGAGACTGGGAGAGATGTACCGCTCACGCGCCAGGAGGGCGCGCACGGCGCGCCTCAGTCCCTCGACCGGCTCTTCCTTGGAAATGAAGCCCGCGGCGCCGAAGCGAAAGGCGCTTTCGATGTCCAGCCCGTCGCGGGATGCCGAGAGGATGGCCGTCAACGTTCGCGGATGCCTTTGCGTGATCTCGCGCAAAAGATCCCAGGTCGACATGTTGGCGAGCCTCAGGTCCAAAAGCACCAGATCAAGGTCGGGGGCGTTGCCCAAGACGGCAAGCGCACTCGCGTGCGAATCGGCTTCCAGAAGCTCGAGGCCGGTGATACCACTTTCCTGAGAGGCCAGGGCAAGCCGTAAACCGTCCCGAACGAGTTGATGGTCGTCGATGACGAGTAGTCTCAAAGCAATCTCCTAAGCATTCTGATTATAGGGTCGTCATTTCTTCGGGAGTCTAAACTTTTGGGTAATTGCCCCACGCTTGCGATGTTCCCGATACTGAGCCTCGTCCAAGAACCATCATCGACCGGCGTGGTATCGCATGCGCAGAATCCAGAGGGCCCAAGGAGTACTCCTGTGATGGCCCGCAAGCACGGCGCTTCTCACTTCTGCGCGTTCCGATCCAGTCGGGTCTTCGCGCGCACCCCTGGCTTTGGCGTGCGCGACAAAAGCGTGCGCGGCAAAAGCGTGTGCGGACTTGCCGGCTGCATCGCATGCGGCACGGATCGCGTGGCGTTGCGCCTTCAGAGGCGAACGCGCGAGTGCTTTGTCCTCGCGCGTGGAGCCGGAAGCGGGATTTACGCTCCCGATGTCCTCGGGCGCTCTCCATGCGCTCCCTTTCAAAGACGGAGTCGGTGATCGCGATGCTTCAAAGCCTCGTACGGCACGAAAGCCAGATGGCCGCTCACTACGACGTGGTTGTCGTGGGTTCGGGGTATGGCGGAGCCGTCACCGCGAGCCGCCTGGCCGGTGCAAAAAAGCGCGACGGCTCGGCTGTTCGCGTCTGTCTGCTCGAGCGAGGACGCGAACATCGGCCCGGGGAGTTTCCCGACACGGCTGCCGCCGCTAGCGCGGAATTCCAGGTCATCGTCGATGGCGTGCGCGTCGGACGCGAGGATAGTCTGTACGAGTTTCACGCCGGCAAAGACATCAACGTCTTTAAGGGGTGTGGGCTGGGGGGCACTTCGCTCGTGAATGCGAACGTGAGCCTGAAGGCCGATGCGCGCGTGTTCGACGATCCCCTGTGGCCCGCCGAGTTGCGCGAAGATCGGGAAGTCGGCTTAAAGGCGGGATACGAGCGGGCGCTGGCGATGCTTGATCCCTCTTCCTATCCGCTCAGTTCGCCCAAGCCTGCCAAACTCGCGGCCCTCGAAGCGATGGCCGCGAAGATGGGCGTGGCCTGTGTGAGGCCGCCCATCAATGTCTACTTCGGCCCCGCGGGGCCGAACCAAGCCGGGGTCCTGCAGGAGCCTTGCACCGGGTGTGGCGACTGCGTCTCGGGCTGCAATGTCGGGGCAAAAAATACGCTGCTCATGAATTACCTCCCCGATGCCGTGGCCCGCGGAGCGGAGATCTATACCAGCATCGCCGTGACCCGTCTTGAGCGCCGCGCAAAAGGGGGCTGGCGCGTTTACTACCGCTCCTTGGCGGTGGGCCGGGAGCTTTTCAATGCGCCAGAAGAAGTACTCGAGGCCGACACGGTGGTCCTGTCCGGCGGCGCGTTGGGCTCAACCGAGATCTTGCTGCGTAGCGCCACCCACCTGCCACTGTCGGGCTATCTGGGGCATCGCTTCACCGGCAACGGCGACATCCTGGCGTTTGGTTACGACCTAAACGAACCGGTTAACGGCATGGGCTGGGGCCGGGAGCACGGCGATCCCGAGAAGCCCGTGGGGCCTTGCATCACCGGCCTTATCGATTTGCGTGCCGCCGATAAGCCGCTCGAGGAAGGATTCGTGATCGAGGAGGGCTCGATCCCGGGTGCCATGGCGCCTTACATGGCGGCTTTCTTGCAGGCGTCCAAGGCGCTGGGGGATGTGGGAGCCGATGCCACGCGCATGGACATGGCGGGGCACTTCGCGCGTTCTACCGAAAGTTTTCTTCTCGGGCCGCGTCACGGCGCTGTGCACCATACCCAGACCTTCCTCGTCATGGGTCAGGACGGGGAGGGCGGTGTCGTCGGGCTCGTCAACGATGCGGTTGAAATCGACTGGCCGGGTGTGGGCGCACTGCGTGCCATCAGCCACCCGAACGCGGTACTGGGAAAGGCCACCCAGGACGAGGGCGGAATCTATATCCGCGACCCGATCTGGACCAAGGAGCTGGGTCGGCGACTGGTCACGGTGCACCCCTTAGGCGGCTGCCCGATGGGAGTCAGCGCCGAGACGGGCGTCGTGAATCACAAGGGACAGGTCTTTAGCGGCGCTACGGGTTCCGAAGTCTACTCCGACCTGTATGTCGCCGACGGCTCGATCATGCCGCGCTCCTTGGGGGTCAACCCCCTTCTGACGATCACCGCGTTAGCCGAGCGCAATGTCGCGTTGCTCGCAGCCGAGCGCGGCTGGGGCTTAGACTTCGCCCCCCGGGCCCTGGCTCCGGTCGATCGTGGGGCGCCCAAGCCGGTCGGAATCCAGTTCACCGAGATGATGGCAGGATCGATCACCGTGGCCCCCTCGGATGTCGCTACGGACTGCAGCTTCGTGCTGACCATCGAGAGCGATAACGTCGAGGAACTCGTCGAGGCTCCCGGGCATCCCGCACGGATATTCGGGACGGTCACGGCACCGGGGATTTCGAGTTCACCGCTGCAGGTGATCGACGGCGAGTTTGCCCTGTTTATCGGCGATCCCTCGCTCGTCGAGACGAAAATCATGCGCTACCGGCTGCAATTGCAAACCGTCGAGGGCGCGCAGTACCGGTTCGTTGGCAAGAAGTTCGTCCGCGACCATGGCGGCTTTACGGCCTGGTCTGATACGACCACGCTGTTCGTCGAGATCCGCAAGACCGACAGCGACGAGCTGTACGCGCGCGGCGTGCTGAAGATTCCCGCCCAGGATCTCCTCAAGCAGCTTTCGACCATGCGGGCGGTAGACGCGACGAGCACGCAAGAGCGGCTGCGCGCTTTCGCGCTGTTCGGACGATTTTTCGCGGGAACGCTCATCGAGACCTATGGCGGGGTCGCGACACGGTATCCGTTTTTCGGCAGCGAAGGCCGGGACCGGCCATTGCGCACCATGCGTCCCCTGCGCGCGCCCATACCGACGGTGCATCTGTTCACAACGGATGACGGCAAGGTGCTGCGACTGACCCGCTATCGTGGTGGACAGCGCGGACCCGTGCTCCTGATCCACGGTCTGGGTGTGTCGAGTCGCATCTTCTCGATCGATACCATCGATACGAACCTGGTCGAGGCCCTGTGCGTGGAGGAATTCGACGTCTGGCTCTTCGACTATCGTGCAAGCTCTGCGCTGCCCTCAGCCATAGGCCCGGTCACGGGGGATGATGTCGCGCGCTATGACCATCCTGCAGCCGTGGCGGAAGTCCTA
Source organism: Burkholderiaceae bacterium (assembly GCA_049514215.1). Taxonomy (GTDB): domain Bacteria; phylum Pseudomonadota; class Gammaproteobacteria; order Burkholderiales; family Burkholderiaceae_D; genus BOG-994. The sequence continues at coordinate 72,135 of JBEKVI010000009.1, read as the reverse complement.
AGGCGCACCGGCGCCGCCGATGTGCAGGTCGTCTCCCATTGTTTTGGCGCCAATACCTTTTTCATGTCCTTGATGCGCGGCCTGCCTGGTGTGCGCAGCGTCGTTTTCTCCCAGGTCGCCGGCCATCTGATCGCGCCCTTTCCCAACCAGATCCGCGCGGGGCTGCATCTGCCGGGCTTCTTGGATCAATTGGGGATCGATTCCCTCAGCGCGGCCGTAGGCGAGCACCCCAATTGGCATGACCGCGTCTTCGATGTCGCGACCGCGCTCAATCCGACGGTCCTCTTTGGCGAGGAATGTCGCAGCGCCACTTGTCACCGCATCTCGTTTCTCTACGCCCCCTTGTACCAACACGAAAACCTCAACGAGGCCACGCATGAGGCGCTCGATGAGATGTTCGGCGTCGCGAGCATTCAGGCTTTCGAGCATCTAAGCCTCATGGTCCGGCGCAGCAAGGTCGTCGCCTTCGATGGTGCCGACACCTATCTGCCGGTGGATCCAAACGAACTGGCCCGAAATCTGTCGCATACGAACATGAGCGTGCTCTTCATCCAGGGTGAGCAGAACCAGTGCTACCGACCGGAGGGAACGCTGGCCGATGCGACGCTTTTGCAGTCGGTCTTTGACCCCAAGCGTGTCAAGCGTGTCCTGATTCCCAACTACGGGCACATCGACTGCATCTTCGGCAAGAACGCCGCGCACGATGTTTACCCACATATCCTTGAGCATCTCAATTTGAATCGCTCATGAAGGAGGCCGAGTTTGACGTCATCGTGGTCGGATCGGGTTTTGGAGGGGGAATCGCCGCGTGGCGACTCGCAAAGCAAGGACGCCGTGTGCTCGTCCTCGAGCGCGGCAGACGATATACCCCGGGCGAGTTTCCCCGTGATCCTCGCGACACCCGACGCATCTTTTGGGACGCAGAACACCCCGAACGTAGCGCCGGACTCTACGACGTCCGCTTTTTCTCAGGCATTGCGACGGCGGTCGCCAGTGGCGTGGGGGGAGGCTCCCTAATCTACGCGAACAACCTGGTGCGGCCCAACGAGAGCGCCTTCGAAGGGTGGCCGGACCCGTTTTCTCGCTCGCATCTGGACCCGCTCTATGAGCGCATCGAGGCGGTGCTCACGCCCAGTCCGGTTCCGAACCAATATCACCTGCCCAAGCGCACGGCCTTTCGCGACGCGGCCCGAGCGCTCGCCAAACCGGTGTTCGATACGCATCAGGCGGTGTCGTGGATGGTGCCCACCAATCCCGGCCAAGGACACTGCATCCTGTGCGCCGAATGCGAGTTCGGCTGCAATCACGCAGCCAAGAACACGGTGGACTTGACGTTTCTGCGCGAAGCGCTGGCCGCGGGCGCCAAACTTTGGGTCGGCTGCGAGGTCTCGCACATCGAGCCGAGCAAAGGCCACGCCTACGGCCGACCGAACGCTTATGACGTCCGCTACCGGGATCACAACAGCCTTCGCGAAGCATGCGTCACCGGCCGACGCGTGGTCTTGGCCGGTGGAACGCTCGGCACGACTGAAATCCTGCTTCGCAGTCGCGACCTTTTCGGAACACTGCCCAATCTGAGCGCGCGACTCGGAGATGGCTTTTCCGGAAACGGCGATTTTTTCGCGACCCTGCAAAACAGCAGCGCGCCGATGGACCCGTGGTATGGACCAGACGTCACCTCGGTCATGGAGTTTGCCGACCCGCAAGGAATCTTCACGGTGGCTGCGCCCGCGTTCAGTCACGCGGCGATGGCCTATCTCGCCTCCTTGGGACAGGGCGGACCGCATCACGCGAACTGGTTCTCGAATCGGCTCTGGCCCCATCTGGGAGGCGCCCTTCGTCTGGCCTTTGAGAGCGGTCTCGTCGGCAAGGCCTTGGCGATCAAACTGCCCGGTGCGGGTCCTGCGGACCGGATGACCTGTCTTATGGCACAGGGGCGCGACAATGCCCACGGACGCGTCTACCTGAAGGAGGGCCGGCTCGACATCGAGTGGGACTTTGCCAACGAGAACCGCTCGCTGGTGGAGGCCATGTGCAAAGGAATGGAGCAGATTGCCGCGGTCTACGGCGCCACATTTGCGCCGCTATCGACCTGGAGCTTTTTTGAGAAGACCCTGACGGTGCATCCCTTGGGAGGCTGCAGGATGGGTGCCGATGCGAGCGAGGGGGTGGTCGATGTCTGTGGCCAGGTGTTCGGCTATCCCGGGTTGCACGTGGCCGATGGTTCGGTCCTTCCGAGCCCCCTCGGTTACCACCCCGCGCTGACCATCGCCGCCGTCGCACTGAAATTTGCCGACGATCTCGTGAAGATGGCGCTCTAATCCGGTCCTGACTAGACCGCGCAGTACTTCTCCTGGATCGCGCTGTCCGCCAGAAGCGCTGCGGCCGTTCCCTGGTGCACGATGCGCCCCTGATCGAGGATGTAGGCGCGGTCCGAGATCGAAAGCGCCAGCTCGACATTCTGCTCGACGAGAAGCAGAGTCGTGCCCTCGGACTTCATGCGAGCAAAGAGCGCGAACATCTCGTCGACCAGAATCGGCATGATCCCCTCTGAGGGCTCATCGAGCAGGAGCATGCGCGGTCGGGCCATCATGGCGCGGGCGATCGAGAGCATCTGCTGCTCTCCACCCGAGAGCGACGTGCCCTCTTGGTCCAGCCGGTCCTTTAGGCGTGGAAAGATTTCCAGGACCTCTTCGATGCGGCGCACGACGCGTGCGCGTTCGCGGCTCGCGGTCATGCCCAAAGTGAGATTGTCCCGGACCGTGAGGCCGGGCACGATGGCGCGCTCCTCGGGAACGTAGGCCAAGCCGCGGTGAAAGCGCGTGTGCGCCGGCTGTGCGAGGCAGTCGATGCCGTCGAAGAACATCTCTCCGGAGCGCTTGATAAGCAAACCCATGAGGGCGCGCAGCGTGGTCGTCTTGCCCGCGCCGTTACGACCCATGAGGGTCACGATTTCACCGGCATGAACCTCAAGCGCGACATCCTGGACGACATGACTCTGGTCGTACCAGGCGTTGAGCGCCGTGACCTCAAGCAAGGCGCGCTCCATCAGTGGCCGCCGAGGTAGACGCGGCGCACCTCGGCATTGCTGCGGATGGCCTCGGGCGTGCCTTCGGCAAGCAGTTCCCCGTGGTGCAGGACCACGAGCCGTTTGCAGATCCCCATGACGAGCTTCATCTTGTGCTCGACCAGGATGACGGTGCGCTCCAAGGCGAGGCCCGTGATGAGATTCATCATTGAGGCCGTCTCTTCGGGCGACATCCCCGCCGTGGGCTCGTCCATGAGCAACAACTGGGGATCACAGGCGAGTGCCATGGCGACCTCGAGCGAGCGCTGCTGGCCGTGGGCGAGCTCCTTGGCCCGCTTGGATCGCGCCGAGACGAGGCCCACTCGCAGAAGGAGTGCGTCGGCCACTTCGATGGCTTTCTTGAACGACGCGCGCGGTTTGAAAAGCTCGTAGCGGGCCTCGTGCATTTGCGCTGCCACCCGGACATTCTCGTGGGTCGACAATTCCTGGAAAATGTTGGTGATCTGGAAGCTCTTCGCAATCCCGCGGCGCGCAAACTCGTGCTGCGGGTGCCCGGTCAGATCGAGCCCGTTGAATCGAATCTGTCCATGGGTCGGTACCCGGGCACCGCTGACCACGTCAAAAAACGTGCTCTTGCCTGCGCCGTTGGGACCGATGATCGCGGCAAGCTCTCCGGCCAGGAAGGCGACGCTGACGCGATTGAGCGCCTTGAAAGCGCCGAATTGCTGGGAGACCTCCTCGACTTCGAGAATGGGAGAACTCATGCGAGCGGATTGGCTTCCTGCGCAGCGCGCGATTGCACCCAGGCGAGCGTCGTGCCCCACACGCCCTTCGGAAAGAAGAGCACGCAGGCGATGAAGACGATCCCCAGAACACCCATCCAATGCGCGGTCAGGTTGGTGACGGTATCTTCGAGATAGAGATAAAGACCGGCACCGACAAAGGGTCCGAAAAATGTTCCCATCCCACCGAGAAGGCACATGATGACGGCCTGCCCGGACTGCAGATAGTGGAGGGAGTCGATGGGCACGATCGACAGGTGCAATGCCCGAAGACCGCCCGCCAGCCCGCAAATGCCGGCCGAGACGACGAATACGAGAAGCTTCGATCGGGCGACGTTAAATCCGCAGGCGGCGGCGCGCTTCTCGTTTTCGCGGATGGCTTCGATGACTGCGCCAAAGGGCGAATTCAGGAGCCGGGAGACCAGCCACAAGGCGAAGCTGACGAAAACCAAAATGAGATAGTACTTGGTGATGGGATTAAGGAAGTCCAGACGCACGCCCAGAACCTCAAGTGGCTGGGCCTTGATGCCGCGCAAACCGTTTTCTCCGCCGGTCAGGCGCTCGGCCTTGTAGAAGGCGTAGTAGACGATCTGCCCCAGGGCCAAGGTCACCATGGCGAAATAAATGCCGCGCGTGCGGATGGCCAGAAAACCGATCACAAGTCCCAACACGAGGGCGGCCAGAACGCCGACCCAGATGGCCCAAAGCCATGGCAGGCCCAGTCGCAGGATCGCAAGACCGGTGACATAGGCCCCGACTCCAAAAAAGGCGGCATGGCCGAAAGAGAGCAGTCCGGTGTAGCCGAAAAGGAGATTGACGCCCACGGCAAAGAGCCCGAAAACAAGAATATTGATGGCGAGCGCTTCGTAGGGTGCGATGAAGGGCATAACCAGAAGGAAGAGCACGATGGCCAGAACACGGTGCTTAGCGAGGGTCGCGTACATGACTAGCCGAGAAAGCCCGCTTTGCCAAACAGGCCTTGCGGCTTGATGAGAAGGATGAGGGCCATGAGAACGAAGATCGACAGATCCGCCAGATCAGGTGCGAAAAGCGAAGTCAGGCTAAAGGCGATGCCCACGAGCAAGCCGGCTACGACCGCACCCGAAAGCGAGCCCAGGCCCCCTACGACGGTCACGACAAACGATTCGGCCAACACCGGGATCCCCATCTCCGGGTTGACGCCCCGGATGGGCGCTGCAAGCGCACCCGATAATCCGGCGATCGCCGTTCCGAGCCCGAAGACGACGAGCCCGATACGGCTCATGTCCACGCCCAAGACGCGAACGATGTCGGGCATGCGCGATCCGGCCCGGATGATGAGACCGTAGCGGGTTTTCTCGATGAAAGTCCAAAGCGCTACGATGATGAGCGCGGCTGCTGCGATGAGAAACAGCCGATAGAGCGGAAAATAACCCACTCCGATGTTGACCGCCCCGCGCAAGAGGGCGGGAGTGGAAGTCGGCAGCCCCTCAATGCCGAAAAGAATGCGGATGGCCTCGATCAAGACATAGGACAGCCCAAAGGTCAAAAGCAAAGGGTAGTCGATGCCGCGACCGTAGAGCGGTCGCACGAGAAAGCGCTCGCAGAGCATGCCAATGGCGCCCGTCACGATGGGGACGATCAGAAGACTGAGCCAAAAGCTTCCGGTGGTAGAGAGAAAGTAAACCCCGAGGAATGCGCCGACCATGAAGAAGGCGCCGTGGGCGAAGTTCACGATGCCCATCATCCCGAAGATGAGCGAGAGCCCGGTCGCGAGAAGGGCATAGATTGCGCCCAGGGAAATACCTGTGACCAGCTGCAGCGCCAATAGCTTCGGTGTGATCTCTTCCATGGCCCCGCTCGAGCCTAGGTCCGCGTCACCGCGTGGCCCAATTCTTCGCAGGTGCGCAGATTCTTCTCGTCGGGCTCCTCGATCGAGAGAATCTTAAAGACGTCATACTTGTCCTTCATGTTCGTCGACTTGGATTCTACGAGCACGATCGACTGAACCGACTGGTGATCGCATTTGCGATAGAACTGCTCCCCCTTGTACCAGTTGTAGCGCAGCTGCCGTAGCGCAATGCTGACCTTCACGGATTCCGTGGAATCCGCGTCCTTGACCGCCTGCAGCACGCTTCGGACCCCCGCATAGCCGAGAGCGCCGTAGTCCGAAGGAACAGCGCCATTGTTGGCCTTGCGAAAGGCGTCGTTAAACGTCTTGGCCGTGGGGATGGTGTCTTCCATGCGCCAGTAGTAGCCCGTTCCTCCCATGATCCCCTCGAAGGCCTCGGGGCCTCCCGCCTGGCGTGCCGTGTAGAGCAGGACCGGCGTGATGATTTTGGTGGTCGACTTCAGACCGAAATCCGTGGCTTGCTTGGCCGAATTCAGAAGATCCCGGCCGAAGTTGCAAAGCACGAGGATGTCGGGCTTAAGAGCCTGGATGCGCGGCAGGAACGCGGAATAGTCGGCCGCGCCCAGCGGATGCCGGATATCGGCCAGGGTCTTGACCCCCATGGGCGCTCCGGCGCGCTCGAAGCCGCGCACCATCTCGTGGCCATAGGCGTAGTCGGCCGTGAGATAGACCACGTTCTTGCCGTATTTCGGAAAGGCGTACCTGGCCACGGCCCCGGCCGTCACGTGGGGGGTGAGCGCCTCGTGGAAGGTATAAAGACTCCAGTCGCTCGCTTCGTTGATCGCATCCGACTGGCTGATGGAGTTAAAGAGGATCTTGCGATCCTTGCAGACATTGTTGACCGTCAAAGTCGTCGCCGCCGAGAGCGAGCCGACCACGAAATCGACCTTATCCTTTTCGATGAGCTCCTGCGTCCTGGACGCAGCCTCGCCCGGATTGAGCTTGTCATCGCGCACCAGGAGTTCTGCCATGCGCCCCTTGTATCCGCCGGCGGCGTTGAATTCCTTGACGGCGAGTTCGGCGGCGCGCACCTGATCTTGGGCCTCCGCGGAGAAGGCACCCGTTAGGGGTGTTGGAAATCCGATCTTGATATTCGAGGTCTGGGCGCGCGCAATCCCAAACGAAAACGGCGCGGCAGCCAGGGTGCCTGCGCCTGCGACGAGAAGCTTTCTGCGACGCTCATTTTTCGGTGCGTGATTCAAGGTTGTCTCCTTATGCGTTGTTCTTGGATGCGTGTGAACCATCCCTGCGCTGATTTCACAGGGTAAGGGGTGCGGTGCCTGGAAGTGGCGCGGCACGAGCGGGAAATTCGACGGCCGTATCGGCCAGAACGCGTTGGGCGTCGCGGTGCACCGTGACGCTCGCCCCGGATGCTCCTTTGCCCTGCTGTTGCATGTAGGCGCCCAATTCGCGCGCCCGCTCGACGACACGATATCCGATGGGCAGGCGCGCGTTCTCGTAGGCCTCTAAGGCGACAGGAGTGGGGCCATGCAGGGCGACTGCGTGCGCAAGCGCTGCCGCGTCCTCGGCGGCCTTGGTCACCCCCATTCCGACGTGGGGACGCGCAACGAACGCGGCGTCCCCGAGGAGGGCCACGCGGCCGAAGGCCAAGCGCGTCGAGCAAACGTCGTAGATGGGTTGAAAGAACGGCTGCGGGGTCTTCTCCACGACCTCCAGGAACTGGGGTGCCAGAAGGTCCCGGGCATCGGCGCGCATCTGCGCGACATGGTGTCGGCCCACCTTGTGCGGCGCAATTCCCAGAGGATGCCGAGCCCCGTCTTCGTCGGTCAAAAGCGCCTCCAGGGCCGAACCTTGGGCGCAGGCGCGGTACCAGACGAAGTTGTAGCGCCGGTGGCCTACCTGGGTGCAGTTGGCAGCGCCCGCGACCGGGTATCCCAGCATCTGCTCGCCGGCGGGCAGGCAAAAGCCGAAGTAGCCAAAGAGCGAGTCGAGCGTCTTTCGGGAAAGGAGTGCCTCGTCGCACACGCCCCTCCAGGCGATGTACCCCGCATAGGACGGCTGTACCTCGGGCGCTAGCTTTTCGCGCAGGCACGAGCGCAGCCCGTCGCAGGCGATGAGCAGATCGGCGTGCGTCTTTGAGCCGTCGTGGCAGTGTGCGGTCACGCCCGTTCCATCTTCTTCGACGTCGACGACCTCCATGCCGAGCCGATAGCGCTCCTGGGACAGCTGTTCGCGCAGAAGCTGGTACAGACGGCCCCACGAGGTCAGGGTCTGCTTCAGGGGCAGGCTCGCCTCCACGGCCCCCGAGCGGGCATAGACGCGACGCTCGGCCACGCGCACGCCCAGCGAGTCATCGACCCTCGCTCCCACCTGCTCGAGCGCCTTCAGCAGCGGCGGGTGCGTGACAATGCCCGCTCCGCGGCCATCCAGTGGTGAAGGGGACTTCTCCAGCACCAGGACGTCGTGGCCTGCGCGCAGCAAAAGGCCGGCTGCGAAAAGACCGCCGAGCGAGCCCCCGGCCACCAGGATGCGAGCCATGGGTGATCAGTGCGCCGATTCGGCCGGTTGTGCCGCTTCGGCGGCGGGAAAGTTGAGTTCGACCACGACCCCATTGGGGTCCTCGACGAAAATCTGATGCAGGCCCAGACCGGGCACCGAACGCTCGCGAAACGCGAAGCTTAGGCCATGCAAATGCTCGCGCGTGTTCTTAAGGCCGTCGGCGAAAAAGGCCACATGATCGACGGAGCCGGTTCCACGAAGCGCCTCCTCGTCGCGCTCGCCCAGATACTGCTTCAGGCCCTCGGGGTCGTTGCGGTCGATGCCGATGATATGCACCACGGCATTGGCGTAGTGGGCATGGTCTCCGGCGTACATCCAAAGACCGGGAAAGGGAAAGGGCGGCCGCGGGCCGACCGACAGACCGAGCACGCTTTCGTAGAAGTAGCGCGTGCCATCAAGGTCGAGCGTGCGCACCGAAAAATGATTCAGTGAGAGAGTCATTTCATCCTCCGTTGGCTGGATGCGTCTGAGGGATGCCCGACGCGCTGGCGCGTGGGCGTCTGGCGACACTTTTCCCATCGAGCAGGGTCTTTGCAGACACCAGATACGCTCGTACCCGGTCACGAATGACGAGGCGCTCGCCCCGCGGCGTAGTCGCCCCGGGAATGCTTTGACCGTAGACCCATTGACGCAGGCGCGCATAAAAGATGCTGCCATGCAAACCCATGAGCAGTTCGAGCTCGCGTGCCCCGGGCTTGCCCCGGGTCGACACGCCGCGGTAGATACGGGTCTCCCGAATCAGTCTCGGAAAAAGCCGTTGGCGCAAGAGTTTGAAGAAGCGGTCGGGGATGAGGCGGTCGGACAGGCCCGAGAAGATCAGGATCCGGACCCATTCGTAGGTCAGGACTTCTTCTGAATACGCACAGTAAAACGTCGTCATCTTGTCTTCGAGGTTCTGTTCGCGATCATCCAGCAGCCTTTCCCATTGGACGTTCCAGCGTCCCTCGAAAATCTGCTGATACATGCGGTCGACCAAGGCCTGCTTGGTGGGGAAGTAATGGAACAAGAGCGCGTGCGTGATGCCAATGTCGCGCGCGAGATCACGCAACTGCCCATCGAGCCCGCGTGCCGAGAAAAAGCGAATCGCTCCATCGAGGATCTGTTGCTCGCGGTCTTCGGTTTTTAGGCGCGTTCTGGCTGATGCTTTCCCGCGGGCTTCGATTGCTGCGGTGCGCAAGGATCCACCTCTTTGGTTCCCGACCGATTCTAGCGTTATTTACCAGTTGGTCAATATTCTTTTCGATGGATTATGATAGCCGTGAACGCAATGGGGGAAGCGCCATGGAGATGAAAGGGCAGGTGACGATTTTGGCGGCGCGTCCGATCGTCTGGCGCGCGCTTAACGATCCTGCACTCTTGGCCTTGTGCATTCCCGGTTGCGAAGAAGTCAAAGCCGTATCCGAGCGCGAAATGCTCGCGCGGGTCGCAGTCCGGCTCGGACCCGTGCGGGCCCGATTCGTGGGCAAGATCCTGATCTCGCATGCGCAGGAAAACGAGGGTTACCGACTCGAATTCGAGGGGACCGGGGGTGCTGCCGGTTTCGCGAAGGGCGTCTCGGAGGTCACCCTTGCCGATGTGGGAGAGGCGACTTCCCTGGCGTACACGACCGAGGCCACACTGGGCGGCAAACTCGGTCAACTGGGCGGGCGGCTGGTGGATGCCTCGGCGCGCGAGATGGCCGAGCGGTTCTTCAAGACGTTCGGCCAGAAGGTGTCCTCGTTGGACCCGGTCCAAGGCGAGGAATCCATCAGAGCCTACGAGCTTGAAGCGCCGAATCGGGCGGCGCCCCTAAGAGCACCGCCAGCGGTTGCCGCCGAGCTCGCCGAACGCGGGCGCATCCTTTGGTTCGGGCTTGGCGTTGCCTCCACCGCCCTCGGGGTCCTGATCGGCTCGTTCATCAAGCACTAGGCCCCCGATGAAAGCGCCCGCCTTCGAGTTCGTGAGCGTTCATCACCTGGACGAAGTCTTCACGCTATTGGACGAGTACGGTGATGAAGCACGCATCGTGGCCGGTGGCCAGACCTTGGTTGCGACCCTGAACATGCGCTTGTCAGAACCGGCGCTGCTGATTGACATCCGGCGCTTGCCCGGTCTGGCCGGGATCTCGGTTAACTCGGGAAAGCTGCGCGTGGGGGCGCTTGCCACCCATACCGAAATCGAAGAGTCGCCCGTAATCGCGCAGCACGCGCCGCTGCTTAAGCTCGCAGCACCCCATATCGCGCACCGTGCGATCCGCAATCGCGGCACCTTTGGCGGCTCGATCGCCTATGCCGATCCCGCCGCCGAGTGGCCCGCGTGCACTCTCGCGCTCGAGGCGGAGTTCATCGCGGTGGGCCGCGGGGGCGAACGACGCATTGCCGCAAAGGAGTTCTTTCTGGGCCTGTTTACGACCGCCCTAAAGCCCGGGGAGATCCTGGTTGCAGCCGAAATACCCTGCTGTGACTTGAACGAATCCTTCGCCTTCGATGAACTCGCCCGCAGACATGGCGACTACGCGATCGTCGGTCTTGCAGGAGGGGCAGCGCGCGTGGCCGACCGGCTCACGCGCGTCAGGCTCGCCTACCTGGGGGTGGGCGTCACTCCGGTTCGCGCGCGCCAGACGGAACTCTATCTCGAAGGAAAGCCGATCGATCCCACACACATCGCGCACGCGCTAGGGATCGCGCAGGACGAACTCAGCGTGGCGCTCGAGTCCGCCCCGGATCCCCTGTATCCGGCGGCGATGAAACGTCACCTGGCCGGCGTACTTCTGCGCCGGGTCTTGGCGACCCTGGAATCTCCGGTCAGGACATCTGAGTGAACGCCGACGAAACCCGAACGATCACTCTGACCGTCAATGGCCAGCGCGAGCGCCATCGCGCCGAGCCGCGGGAGCATCTCGTCGACTTCTTGCGGCGCACACTTCGGCTCACCGGCGCGCACCTGGGTTGCGAGCACGGGGTGTGCGGTGCGTGCACGGTGCGCATCGACGGAAAGATCGTGCGCGGATGCCTCGTTTTGGCGGTGCAGGCCGACGGCTGTCGGATCGATACGATCGAGGGGCTTGGAGATGATCCCGTCGTGGCGGACCTCCAGGCCGCGTTTCTCGCACACAACGCGATGCAGTGCGGATTCTGCTCATCGGGGATGCTGCTTGCGGCTGCGGAACTGGTCGCGTGCAGGCCCGAGGCGAGCCGGGAGGACGTGCGCCTTTGGGTGTCGGGGAACTACTGCCGCTGCACCGGTTACCACGCGATCGTTGATGCCGTGTGCGACGTCCTCCGAGCGCGCAAAACGGCAGCTGCCTCGGAGAGCGAACCATGAATGCCCCCGAAAAGGCCCCGATGGGCCTGCCCAGTCTCACGGAAGACCAGCGTTACATCGGTCAGAGCGTGGCGCGCGAGGGGGCGCGGCGCCTTCTGACGGGTCAGGGCACCTACGTCGACGACATTGAGCTGCCCCGCATGGCGCACGTCGTGTTCTGGAGATCGCCCGTGGCCCATGCGCGGATCGTCTCGATCGATAAAAGTTTCTCGGTGATGATGCCAGGCGTATTGGCCGTGGTGGACGGACATGAAATCGCGGGCCTTTGCAAACCCTGGGTCGCGACCCTGTCCCACCTGAAGGGGATGAAGTCCGCTCCCCAATATCCGCTCGCCCTGGAGCGTGCCTTGTGGCAGGGCGAAGCGGTCGCAGCGGTCGTCGCGCGCACGCGCCATGAGGCCGAAGATGCACTCCAGTATCTGAGGGTCGAGTGGGAGGAGCTGCCCGCCCTGGTCTCGATGGAGGCCGCACTCGATCCGGCCACTCCTCCCATCCATCCGGAGTTGCACGACAACCTCTGTTTTGAAAGAGCGATCGACACCGGTGGCGTGGATGCGGCGTTTTGCCGCGCCGACGTCATCGCCGAGGCGACGTTCGAGTTTGCGCGGCACACCGGCGTCACGCTCGAGCCCCGTTGCCAGATCGCGGACTGGCATTCGGCGGACCGCCGCTTGACCGTCTATCACTCGCATCAGGCGCCGCACATGATGCAAGACCTCTACGCGCGCCAGTTCGGCCTGGAGGAGTCTGCTGTGCGCGTGATCTGCAAGGACGTGGGCGGCTCGTTCGGGATCAAGGTGCACGCATATCCCGAGGACTTCGCGACGGTTGCTCTGAGCATCATGCTAAAGCGCCCGGTCAAATTCGTAGCCGACCGGCTCGAGTCCTTTGTCAGTGATATCCACGCGCGCGAACATCGTGTCCGAGGGCGAATCGCCTCGACCCAGGACGGTCAGATCCTGGGCTTCGAGATCGACGATCTCACGGGGATCGGGCCTTACTCCATGTTTCCGCGCACCAGTGCAATCGAAGGCAACCAGGTCTTGAATCTAGTGGGCGGACCTTATGGCCACGAACAATACCGGGGACGGCTGCAGGTGGTCTTTCAGAACAAACCTCCAACCTGCCAGTACCGCGGGGTGGGCCACCCGATCGCCTGTGCCGTCACCGAAGGACTGGTCGATCTGCTCGCCCAAAAACTCGGGGCCGATCCTCTGGAACTTAGAAGACGCAATGTCATGGCCGATGGCAGCTATCCCCGCGCCGGGGCCTCGGGCATTCAGCTCGAGGGGCTATCCCACGAGGCGTGTCTGCGAAGAATCGAACAACTCATGGACTACGAGGGATTGCGGCAAGAGCAGGTGCGACTTCGCGAACGGGGCGTCTACCGGGGAATCGGCTTTGCTGTTCTCATCGAGCTCACCAATCCGAGCGCGGCTTTCTATGGCGTGGGAGGGGCCCGCATCTCGGCGCAAGATGGCGCGACCTTGAGACTCGATCCTTCCGGAAGCGTCACGGTCATGGTGGGCGTGGGTGAACAAGGCCAGGGCAGCGAAGGCATCTTCGCGCAGATCGCCGCCGACGCGGTGGGCGTTCCCATTGCGAGCGTGCGCGTCATCACCGGGGATACCGACGTCACGCCCTATGGCGGGGGCACGTGGGCCTCGCGGGGCGCGGGCATCGGGGGTGAGTCGGTGTTTCAGTCGGGATTGGCGCTCAGGGAGCGCATTCTCGATCTCGCCGGCCACATACTTGCGCGCGAGGTCGCATCGCTGCGGCTCGTGAGGGGCGCCATTTGCGATGCGAAATCCGAGGCGGTTCTCCTGGAGTTGGGCGAACTCGGACGCATCGCCTATTTCAGGCCCGATACCCTGCCCAAGGGCGTCGTGGCCGATCTGGTGGTCACGCGCCACTACGCCCAGCGCGAGTATCCCTTCATCTTCACCAACGGCGTGCAAGCGTCTTACGTCGAAGTCGATGTCGACACTGGCTTCGTGAAGCTGTTGCGCCACTGGGCCGTCGAGGACTGCGGCAGAGTGATCAATCCGATGCTCGTAGACGAGCAGATCCGGGGGGCGATCGTGCAGGGGATCGGCGCCGCGCTCTTCGAGGAGTGCCGCTACGACGACCAAGGTCTGCTTCAAAATGGCAGTCTTGCCGAGTACTTGGTGCCGATGGCAGCCGAGATGCCGGACATCGAAGTCGCGCATGTCGAGACCCCCACGGCCACCTCCCGCTTGGGCGCCAAGGGGGCCGGCGAAGCCGGGACCGCGGGCGCACCTGCGGCCGTCATGAACGCGATCAATGACGCTCTGGCTCCGTTTGGGGCGTGCGTCTTAAGCCAGCCGGCAACCCCGCTCAAGCTTCTAGCGGCCCTAGGCAAGATCTAGAAACGCGCGGACGTGGCGATTCCCGGTGGCTGCGGGACGGAACGGCGGATGCTATGATTTCGTCATGAAACCGGTCCAGAAATTCTTGCCTTGGTCGCTGGTCTTGGTGTGTGCGCTCGCTACGAACGCGTTTGCCGATTCGGGTAGCGTATCCGAGGGGGCCAAGCAGGCGGGGCGCGAGCTCGGCTCGGCAGTGCGCCAGGGCGGTCATGCGCTCGCCCAGGCGGGCCACGAGTTGGGCTCGGCACTGCGACAGGCCGGCCATTCGATTGCGACCGCGGCTAAAAATGGCGTGCACGAACTAAAACGCGCAGCCCACTAGCTGCGAGCCTCGATCTGCCCATGGGTGAGCCTTCCGCTTTTGGCGGCGAGGCGACAACCCGCTAGCGCATCTGGAGCTCTTCGAAAAGAAAGGCAAAGGCATCGGCCGACTCTTCGATCCGGGCGCTCAGCGACGTCCCGATGCCATGCCCCTCATCGGCTGCCACGCGTAACAGGATCGGTTGGCCCACGGGGTCGGCAGCCTGCAGGCGCGCGGCCATCTTATAGGACATCCAGGGCGCCACCCGCCCATCGTGCTCGCCGGTCGTGAGCAACATCGCGGGATAGTGCGTGCCGTCGATGACGTGATGAAAGGGAGAATAGGCGTAAAGAGCCTCAAACTGGAGAGCGTCTTCGACGGAGCCATATTCAGTGACATTAAATGCACCGTTGGGAGTGCGCTCCACGCGCAGCATGTCGTAGATGCCCACGTCGCTGACCACGGCCCGAAAGAGTTCGGGACGCTGCACGGTGACGGCTCCCATCAAAAGGCCACCGTTACTTCCGCCTCGGATCGCAAGCCGTCGCTTCGAGGTATAGCCCCGCTCCACGAGGTGCGTTGCGCACGCGATGAAGTCCTCAAACACGTTCTGCTTGTGGGTGAGGTAGCCCGCCCGATGCCATTCTTCACCCAATTCGCCACCGCCCCTTAAGTTCGCCACGGCAAACACGCCGCCGTGCCGCACCCACAACGCCACATCGCGCGAGAACCGGGGCGACAGGGAAATCCCGTAACCACCATAGGCCGTCAAAAGCGTGGGATGGGAGCCGTCGAGATTCATTCCGGCAGGATAGATGAGCGTCATGGGAATGCGGGTGCCGTCTGCCGAGGTCGCGAATTCGCGCACGGCCTCGGCGTCGCGAAGCTCGCCGTCTTGGGTGTAGACGGGCTCGTCGCTCAAGTGGGTCCTGACCGGCTTGATCGCGACATCACCTCCCTCGAACACGTACCAGGCAAAGGCGCGCGTATAGCTCTCGTTGCCAAAAAGGAGGGCGTCTTTCTGCAGGACGCATCCGATTTCCGCCGATCCAATTGGCAAAGACCCAAGGCGCCCGTAATAGCGCCCATCCTGACCGAACATCCGGATCTCGGTTGGGCCACCGGCCAGGTACTCGACGTAGACGCGCGACTGGCCGGCAACCACGCGCTCGATCACCTCTTCGCTTTCGGGGATGATGATCCGCGCGTCCGAGAAGCCTTCCAGAAGACCGGCGGGGTCGAACGCCGCGATCTGTCCGCGCGGACTTCCTGCGCTCGCCACGACGTAGATCCGTCCATCGCGGCCAAAGACGGCGTTGCGAAAACCGTCTTTGAAGTCGGCAAGGCGCGTCCAGTGCCCGTCTTTGTGCCGGAGGTAAAATGCGTGCTCGCCGCCGTCCCCGTTGGCGACATCGGCCAGCACGTACTGTCCGTCATCGCTCGATTGCAAGGCGATCTCAGCCACGCGCGGAAATTCCGCTCCGATCACGTAGCGATCGCTCGAAGCCGGGGTCCCGAGCCGGTGGAAATAGACCCGTTGGAAGAAATTGCGGTCTTCTTTCGCGCGCTCGGTGCCTTGCGGATAGCGCGTGTAGAGGAAGCCGGCATTGTCCGGGGACCAGACAAGACTTCCCCCGCCGGTCGGATACTGAGCCCTGGGTACGACATCGGCGAGTCTTTTTCCGGTTGCGACTTCGTAGACATAGACCGTGCCATCCTCGCTTCCGTTTTCGGATAGCGAGGCCGCAACCAGGTGGCCGTCCTGGGAGGGCACGTACCAGTCGATGGTCGTGCGTCCGCGCGGATCGATCAGGTTCGGGTCGATGATCGTGCGTTCGGCTCGTACATTCGATGGGCTATCGAGTAGCACCAGCATTCTCTGGTTTTTAGGCGACTGCTCCTTCATGGCGAACAGGTGCCCCCCCGTGTAGGTGAAGTAGCGGCGCGAGACATGTCCGCTACCCATCATGGATTCGATTTCCTTTTTCACGCCGGCCCTCTGGGGCAGGGCGTCGAGAAAGTGGCGCGAGCGTGCGTTTTGCGCGCCGACCCAGCTTTTGACTTCGGGGCTTTGAGTGTCCTCGAGCCACTGATAGGCGTCGGTGACGGCCACGCCGTGATAGACATCCGTCACGGGTCGAGCCGGCGTCTCAGGATAGCCTGCCGCCAGCGCGAAGGAAGATACAAGGGAGGAGATTGCGAGCCCCGGGAAAAGGCAAGCGGCAAATATAGCGCGGGCGGGCTGCTTCGGCAAAGGGCTCACCAGCACGTCTCGGACCGCGTCAAAATGCTTGGGGGCGGGGCTGATCGGCGTGCGCCGGCTTGCCCACTTGCACAGAAGCCGACACCGGAAGATAGATGATTTCGGCATTCCACCTTATGCTCCGTTGCAAGGACACTGAAGACTGAACCTGCTCGCATGATTCGAGACTCCAAGCCTGGTCCATCGCCTTGTGGGTTGTGCCCGCCCCTGCGATGCGTTCTGATTTTCCTAGCCTGGCTCCTGGCGGACCCGACCTTGGCACAGGACGCGCGCCACGGGCACACAGCCGATCTCCCCCAAGCGTATCACCCGACCCCGGGATCCGAGGTGCTCTGGGACCGATACGGAGTTCCGCACGTCTATGCCAAGTCGGTGAGGGACCTATTTTACGGATTTGGATGGGCCCAGGCCAAAAGTCACGGCGAGATTCTGGCCAAGCTCTACGCGCAGGCCCGGGGACGGGCCGCCGAATACTTCGGTGAAGCTGAACTGGCCAACGACCGCTGGATGATCGTCAACGATGTCCCGGCCCGTGCGACGCTGTGGCTTCAGCAACAGACACCCCGTTTTCGGGCGGATCTCGAGGCCTTTGCCGCCGGTATCAATGACTACGCGGCCCAGCATCCGCAGGCATTCTCGCCACAGGCCCGCGAGGTCTTTCCGGTCTCGGCAGTCGATGTTCTCGCCTATGCACAGCGGCTTTTCCAGTTCACCTATGCAGCCCCTAGCGAGATTGTGAACCGAGTGCCTCGTGACACGGAGCTGCCCGCCTCGGAAGCCCCCGGCAGTAATGGCTGGGCGATTGCACCCAGCCGCTCGGCAAGTGGACACGCGATGCTCCTCATGAACCCGCACCTGCCCTGGACGCCGGGTTGGGCGACCTACTACGAGGCTCAGCTGCACGCTCCGGGGTTGGATCTCTATGGAGCCACGCAAGTCGGTCTGCCCGTTCTGCGCTTTGTCTTTAGCGACTACCTGGGATTCACCCATACCGTCAATAGCCCGAGCGCTGTGACGTTCTATCGCATCGCAACGGCCCCTGGAGGATATCGATTCGATGATCAGGTGCTGCCGTTTCAGACGCGTCATGTCGAGTTGAAAACTCGCGAGCCTGATGGGAGCTTGCAGACACAGGACGTGACAGTGCGAACAACGGTCCAAGGGCCGGTCGTGGCCGAGCGCGATGGCGCGCCCATTGCGATGCGTGTTGCCGGGCTCGATCGCCCCTTTGCTCTGGAGGAGTACTGGCGTATGGCAACCGCCCGTGACTTTGCAGGATTTCAAGGCGCGCTGCGCATGCTCCAGATTCCCACATTCAACATTCTCTATGCCGATCGCGACGGTCACATCGAGTATCTCTACAACGCCCTCATCCCCCGCCATGCTTTTGGAGATCTGAAGTTCTGGTCGGGCACGGTGCCAGGTGACACTGCCAAGACCCTTTGGAACGCATATCTTCCCTTCAATGCGCTGCCCAAAGTGATCGACCCGCCGGTGGGCTTCGTGCAGAACTCCAATGACCCGCCTTGGGATGCCGCCTGGCCGCAGGCTTTCGATCCGACACCTTATGCCAGTTCGATTCCGGCCGAACGCGTCGACTTGCGCATGGCGCGCGCGCTGCGCATGCTCTCAGGTTCGCCCAAGATCAGCTTCGAAGAGCTGGAGGCGGACAAGTGGTCGACCCGCTCGGAACTGGCGGACCGGATCCTGCCAGCCCTTTTCGATGCCGTCGAAAAGGGGGGTGACGATAGCGCCAAGGAAGCCTCCGAGGTCCTGGCCCACTGGGATCGTAAAACCGATGCCCAAAGTCGGGGAGCGCTCCTTTTTCTCGAGTGGACCGCCCAGCCCGGTGCGGTGAACGGTTACGCCGCAGAGGGCTTTAAAGAGCGCCTCAATCGCAGCGAGCCGCTGTCCACTCCGGCAGGGCTGGCCGATCCCCAAGCCGCCGTGCAGGCGCTCGATGCGGCCGCGCGGAACATGCGATCGAACTACGGCGCGCTCGATACTCCGTGGGGCGAGGTCATGCGCCTGAAAATCGACGAAGTGGACCTGCCTGCAAGCGGAGGGCCGGGTCGGCTGGGCGTCTTTAACGTGATCGATTTCGGGCCGTTGCAGGGCAACACGCGGCGTGCCATTTTCGGCGCTACCTACGTCGCGCTCGTGAGCTTCGAGCACCCGCTGCGTGCCAAGGTGCTGCTTTCCTACGGGGAGAGCTCGCAGCCGGGATCGCCTCACCGGTCTGACCAGCTTCCGCTGCTCTCAGAGGGGATACTCCGTCCTGTATGGCGCTCGCGCGCCGAAGTGGAAGCGAACTTGGAATCAAAGGACCGCTTCTAGCTTTCGGTTTTGCGCCAAGGTCGAGGTGCTCTAGGCGGGCTCGTCGTGAACGGCTTGCATCTCGGAGCGCAGCGCCGCGTAGAGGCGCTCAAAGGTGCGATGCCTTCCGGCCAGCATCGCGTGTCGTAGGGGGTCGGGCTCGAAGCGGTCCAGGCGAGGGGGTGCCGAACAGACGGAGTCGATGCTCTCGTTGGTTCGCGCAAGCCGGGCGAGGCGCGCTGCGCCGAGCGCGGCCCCGGTATCGGCGCCGACGCGCCGATCCAAGGGGCGTCCCAGGGTGTCGGAGAGAATCTGCGCCCAGAGCGCGCTTCGCGAGCCGCCCCCAACGAGCGTGACGTCCTTAATCTGTGCCCCGCCTTCGAGCAGGGCCTTCTGTCCGTCGAGCATGGAAAAGGCCACGCCCTCCAGAACGGCACGAACGAGATGGCCGCGACCCATCGCTTGGGAGATCCCGAAAAAAACGCCCTGGGCGTGGGGGTCATTGTGAGGTGTGCGCTCACCGGAAAGGTAGGGAAGAAACCACGGGACCGACTCGTTAGCGCCAACCCCTTCGGCCTCGGCGAGCAGTTCATTCTCGTTTGCCGCGCGCACGAGCTCGCAGAGCCAACGCAGGCTACTGGCAGCCGAGAGCGTCACGGTCATCTGGTGCCAGGTGTTCGGAAATGCGTGACAGAACGCATGCACCGCACGCGCGGGATTGGGCGAATAGGCTGCGTTGGCCACGAAATAGACGCCGGAGGTGCCAAGCGAAAGGAAGGCGCTTCCCGGCCTGACCACGCCGATGCCGGCTGCGCTGGCCGCGTTGTCGCCCGCTCCTCCCGCAACGAGAACCCCCGGGGCGAGTCCGAGCTCCGCGGCAACGAAGGGGGATACGACGCCAGCGGGCTCGCACCCTTCGACAAGCCGGGGCATCTGGGAGAGCGCAAGTCCTGTTGCCGCGAGCATGCGCTCGGACCAGTCGCGCCGGCTTACATCCAGCCAGAGCGTGCCGGAGGAGTCCGACCGATCCGATACAGCCTCGCCGGTGAGAAGAAAGCGCAGGTAGTCCTTGGGCAGCAGAACACGCGCTACCGCATCGAATACTTCCGGTTCGTGTTCCTGCACCCAAAGCAGTTTGGGCGCGGTAAAGCCTGGCATGACGAGATTGCCCGTGATGCTTTCGCATTCGGGTACACGTTCTTTGAGGGTTTGGCACTGAGGGTAGCTGCGCCCATCGTTCCAGAGGATGCACGGTCGCAGGACGCGGTTCTGGACATCGAGAAGGGTCGCTCCATGCATCTGACCGGAGAGCCCCAATCCGCGAACGGCAGCGTACTCGTGAGGATGGTCGCGTCTTAATCGACCCAAAGCGGCGAGCATCGCGGCCCACCAATCGGCTGGATTCTGCTCGGACCAGAGCAAATGCGGTCGCGAAACCGAGAGCGGAGCACTGGCGTGGCCTACGAGTTGGGCCGCGTCGTCCAGGAGCACCACCTTGACTTCGGAGGTGCCCAGATCGATTCCGAGATCCATGCCGAAGTCTGGTTTTTTGATGCCGACCCGACGGGGCTGCCGCCACACGCAAAATGCGACGAGCAGCGGGCCGTAGCGGGTCGCGCTAAAGGGTTACGGGGCCTAGGATTTCTTGCCAAAGATCGCGTGGTAGACGACCAGGAAGATGATCGAGCCGATGACCGCGACAACGAGGCTGTAGATGTTCAGGCCCGTGACTCCGGACAATCCGAACATGCTAAAGAGCCAGCCGCCGAGAAACGCCCCAACGACACCGAGGAGGATGTCAAGGAAGAGACCCTCTCCCGATTTGTTGACGATTTTGCTTCCAATGAATCCCGCTATCAAACCCAGCACAATCCACGCGACGAATGACATAAAGACCTCCAGATTTCAAATTGTTTGCAAGGCGAGTCCGCCTTTTTGTTGTTGGCAGTGATTAGGACTGTCTGGACTCCCTCCTAGGGACGGGATCTAGGGCGTCGTGCACACAGTCAGGGCGCTAGGATACACGTTTGCGCGCCGGTGGTCGGAGCCCTTTCGGCGCATCCCTGCTCGCCCACCTCAGCGTTAGGCATATCGACGTCACCGTTTCTCGCCGAGGGCAGGGACGATCGGATGCGCCCGTGCCGATCTAGCGCGCGCGGTCCAATTTACGTTCTCGCGAACGTAGCGCCTGTATTCTTTGCGCCGTGACCTCTCGAACACGTTGAGTTCCTCGGACCGAAGCGATGCGATTACGCGGACGTCCGCTCTGCCGCGACGCGTAGTGTCTTTGCGTATTGTCGCTCGAGTGACCCAGCGCCACGGAAATTTCGACTCTGCCCGGGAGGGCGGCCTTCAAATCGGCGCTCATCTGGTGACGATAAACATAGCAGCTGATGGGCTCCTTGAGTTTTGGAAAAACCGTCTGACTGAGCTTTCGAAGCCAGTGGGAGAGCACTCTGGCCCGGACCTGGATTCGCATCTCCTGGCACGCCTCTAATTTATTCGCCAGGTGCAAGGCGTCAGGTGACTCGGGTTCGATTTCAAGCTCGCGCCACTCCTGGCCGTATTGCCCGCCGCGCGTCTTCGCACCGGGGATCCTCAACACAAGATTTCCCTTTTCGTTCGCATGTACCAGAACACCCCGCTCCAACTCCGCAGGGCGGCAGCCGGTCAAGCCCATGGCAGCCAACGCTGTCGCGTGCTTTCGGTGAATACCGATCGAGAACATCTGCTCGCGCCAGTCCACGGGCAACCCTTTCAGACGGGCGCGCTGAGAATGCGAAACGGGTCTAAAGCCCGACGGCGCGCGCTTTTGAACTTCCTCGGCCCAACGGCCGGCGCGGCCCTCGTTTCGGTGAATCCGATGGGGATCCGGCCGATACACTTCGAGTTTCCGGCAGAGTTCCTGAAGGCGCGAGGCTGCCTCAAGAAGAGCCTTGAGGTCATCGCGCTGTTGAGCCTCGTCGGTCTCCCGAAGCGTGCTGCAGATCAGGCCGACGAAGTGATGTACGTAGGCTGCGCGATAAAAATAGAAGCTACACTTGGTGTTGGCCATGCCCTCAGGCAACAAGCCGCGCTTTTCCATACGGCGATAGGCTGCCCGATAATGCTTCTGCGTTGCTTCGCTCGTCGCCCGATTGGCGTCTTTGATCAGTTCGCGGGCACCTCGGATGACCTCGCTTGCGGTGCCGGATCCCACAACAGGAGCGGGTTCGATCTCCATTGGCGCGGCCTGATGCAGCGATGGGTTCAAGGCTTTGAAGGTCGGTTCGAGGATCGAAATCGGGGCTTTGCCAGGAAGACCGATCCGATCCTGGGTTGCCAGGATGGGCGCCATTTGAAACTCCTCATGGGTTCGCGGAGGTCCATCCTAGATTGGGCTCGCACGCTTGTGGAGAAAGTTGCCGTGCGCATCGTTGTCGATGCGCAAAATACGTGTGCATTCTGGGGTTTTCTTTGGGAGTCGGTCACACTTGGTCGGTCGCGAGCGCAGCCGCATTGAACGCGCTCACGCAGAAATCGCCGGACACGAGTCCACCGACGGATCTTTTTGCTTAAGCCCCGACACGAAGTCGGTAAAGGACGCTTGGAGTGGCGAAATGGTCCAATTCCTTTTCGAATTCGAAATTCAGTTTTTCCATCACCCGTCTCGAGGCGACGTTCGTTCGAGAGGTGAGAGCGACCAGTTCCTTGATCCCCAAGCGGCTTGAGATTCTCACGAACTCTTCTGCGATCTCGGTCGCTAAACCGCGCCCCCAGAATTCGGGTAGGAGCGCATAGGCGATCTCAATCTCGTCGAGGCCGCCGACAGTGACATGACGAATCCCACCTCGTCCGACAAATCTTCCGTCGGGCTCATGCAAAAGCCAGATGCCGTAGCCATATTTGGCCCAATGGTCCATGTTGGTTGCGAGATAGTCTTGAGTCGTCTGGCGCGAGCGCACGCCGCCGAGTGTTTCCATAGCCTGCGGATTGCTGTGGAAAATCAGTAGGTCATCGAGGTGCCCCAACGCAATGCGGGTGCCGAAGAGACGTTCGGTTTGAATTCGGTCGATCAATTGCTTTCCGAATTGTGCTTGTCGGGTGATCTTACCAAGGCCTGTTCGCTGGTTCTGGCATAGGCCGCGCGGCGGCGACGCTCAAGCAAACTGGATCCCAGCGGAGCCACCGGGCTTTTGATGTCGCGCTTCATATTCGGGCCGGATTCGGTAGAATCGCTTGCTACGGGGAAGTAGCTCAGCTGGGAGAGCGTCGCGTTCGCAATGCGAAGGTCGGGAGTTCGATCCTCCTCTTCTCCACCAAAAACCCTTAATGATCAAATACTTATCTTGGCACTAATTTGCGCACTCTTGCTCTAGTTGACTGAATTTGGCACCTCAAGTGCGCCAAAATTGCGCCAAGACTTTAGCACTCATGCAAGGCGCCGCCTAGCGCAATGCGCATTGGCGCAGGGGGCTTCAAAGCACCGTTGTTCACCGTACGATCGACTCTTCTCAAGCCAGGAAGAGTTTCTATGGAACCACTCTTAAACGTTGCGCAACTAGCCGCGGCACTTCAAAATCCGTTGCCACCATCCAGAGTGATGCAAGCCGCAATCCAGCGGCTCTCCCTCCGATCTGTCGCTTGCCCGGCAATCGACGCTTACTCTGGCGTGTTAAAGACGTTGAGAAATGGATTGCCGATCATGTGCGCATCCCCGACACCGTCGCGAGCACTCCTCCCGCGATCCCACCGTCCCCAGCTCCTGTGACTCCCAAGCGCGGTCGGCCGACTAAAGCCGAACAACTCCGGCGCGCCAGGGGGCGACCGGCGACGCCGCACATACGCAGTGGAGCGGACTAGCGCGACGTCCTTCCGCGGTAGTCGCGGTGAACAGCGAATCTGAGTGGGCCCCGACTCCGGCCGAGGGCAAACCGTCGCGAAGCGCGTGCGCCTTACGCACCGAGGAGGCACTCGCGCGCATAAACGCGAGTCTGGAGGGCCGTGCTAAAGCGCACCCTCACCGATCGCTGACAGTGCGCCTGCCGGCGTGGCCGGCGCGGGAGCGTGCACTCCCAACCATCTTGCTCGGAGTGCGCTGTTCGCACCCACGCGTCACGGGCGCCGCCTCCTGCTTCAGGATGTCGAACTTGCAAGCCGTGCCGATGCCGTCATCCGCTTCTCGGGTGAGCAACTGGATATGGCGGACTGCGACGTTTTCCTGCAAGCCCTGCAACTGGCTCGCGAGATCCCTCTTGGGGAGCGCGTCTACTTCTCGAAGAATTCGTTTTTGAAGGCCCTCGGAAAGAGCAACGCCGGCGCCTGGTACGTCTGGCTACAGGGGAGCTTAGAGCGGCTCCAGCTCGCGAGTATTAGCGTCGCAACGAAGCGCTACCGTGTCGGAGGTGAGACTTCCCCTGACAGACTCCAGCTCATCAGGGGTTTTGAAAAAGACCCGAGCCGAAACATCTCGTGGATCACGTTCGATCCGCGCGTAGCGACCCTTTTCGGCAATCGAGAGTACGCACTCGTCGACGGCCCTAGCCGTTCTCGCCTTGACCGGCGCGCGTCCCGCAGAACTCGAAAGAGGTGTCCACGTTACGACCAACCCCAAAGGCAACCTGGTCTTCGCTATTCAAGGCGTAAAGACCCAGGTTGGCAGGTGTGGTCAGGAGCTTCGGTGTCTCGAGATTGAGCCCTCGTCGGGGGATGCCATTCATATCGTTTCGTGCCTGTCGGAGGGACAGGAGATGCTGATACAAGCCCACGCAGGCGCCCTCAGTGATTTTGTACGAAGCCTCAGCAAAGTTGTCTTTCCCCGGCACAAGGAGAACATCAGCTGCTACGTGTATCGGCATCAATTGAGCGCCGACCTCAAGGCCTCTTGTACCGACAGTACCGCGATCTCCATGGCGCTTGGACACTCGAGCGATGAAACCAGGCGGTACTACGGTTCGGCACACTGTGGCGTCGCTCGCAATCGTTTGGCCGCGGTGCGAGGAACGCAGCCTGTTCGAGAGAAGACTCCGTCGAAGATTCGCTTTCTGCGGCAGTCGCGCGAACGCGGCCTCGAGCGCGGTCGCTAACTCTCTAAGAAGGCATGAACTCAGTGTGGCGCCGGCCGCCGAGTACTTAGCGCTTTTGAAACTGCCCTGGATCTCGCGCTGTGTGAGCCAGCGCCACCACAACAACGTCATTGCCCTGAACGACGTAGAGAAGTCGATACGGAAACCTTCGCAAGATTACTGCGCGGATACGCTTGCTTCCGATGATATATGCGAAGCCTTCCGGATTGCCGAGGGCGAGATCTTCCGCGCGTCGGATGGCGGCCTCGAAGGGGACCCTCAACCTTGGATCCAGCGCCTTGTAGTAGGCCCGCTGCTCCCGATACTCCGCTCTAGCCTGGGGCAGGTAGCGCAGAACGCGCCGTGACACGTGCTATGACTCTGGGGATTCGGCGTGAACGTCTTCTGCAAGTATGGTGGGAATACCACCGCGCTCGAACGCCGCCAAGCGCCTTTCCGCTTCAGCGTTCCAGGCCCTCTCCACGTCTTCAGAGCCGCCGCCCTGAGGCTCGAGCGACTCAAGGAGGTCCATCGCCAGTCTGGCCCGTTCTGACGGCTCTAGTGACTGAGCTGCCTCTCGGATTTTGTCCAAAGTTGGGATGTCCATGGTTCTAGAATACTCCAGAGAGAGTCTGCAGGCCAAGTTCGGCTACTCGCGAGGAAGCTGGCACATTCATAGGCGATCTCAGCCGAGCTTCTTGGCGAGTTCCGCCGCCTCGAGGTGCGTGTAGCGCTTCAGGCTGCGCAAATCCTTGTGCCCCGTAATGCAGCTAACTTCCATCGGATTGAGCCCTTTCTCAAAGAATCGTGATGTCGCCTCGTGCCTTTGATCATGAAACCGTAAATCGACCAGGAACCGAGGGTTTGGCCGCACTCGTTGCTCGATGCATGAGCCAAGATAGGTGGCCCTTCCACGTTCGCGCGCGCGGGCAAACGCTTGAGTGATCGAGTCGGCCCGCAACCCAAAGACTCGGCCGTCAATGCGTCGGGAGAGCTTTGCCAACAAGTCTATCGCAGTCGTCGATAGTGGGACCGTCCGAGTCTCCCCATTCTTTGTGTCTGGCAAGACGAGAAACCTACGGCTGAGATTGACATTCTTCCATTCTAGAGATACCAGCTCTCCGCGCCGCATCGAACTCTCAAGCACTAGGCAAAGCATTGCGCGAAGCTCCGTTGACTGTGATGCCGCAAGAAGGGCATCCAGTTCACCGGGAAGCAACCGGCGCTCACGGCCTTTCGGTAGCCTCGGTTTTCGCACGAGGCCGACCGGGTTCGAAAGACTTTCGAGGCCCCACTCGCGACGCGCGGTGTTGAAGACGTGCGATAGGACGCCCAGCTTCCGCACTACGGTTGCCGCTGACACCTCGGTAAGATGCGCGTCACGCCAGGCCGCGATGTCGCTTGAACGAATGGAGGCCATGAAGCGCTTGCTGATAGGCTCGCGTTTGAAGTACTCGATAACGCTTGTCTCCTGGACTCGTCCCTTTTTGAATGGTAGAACCTCGCGCAGATAGCGATCTAGGCACTCATAGAGGGTCGTGGCTTCGGCCTCGCCGCGACTGATCCAGACGCCCCGGCTCATTTCCGACTCGATCATCTTGGCCCAGGCCTCGGCTTGGGAACGCACCGTGAAAGTTTTGCTCTGCCTGGGAAAACCTCGCATCCTCACCTCGGCCCGCCACTGTAAGGCCCCGCGTTTCTGGATAGTCGCCATGCCCTCCGCCCCTTTTTTATGAGAACGGAGTGCGCCAAAATAGCGCCAAAAAAGGGGTTTTTAGTGCGCAAGTCCTTGAGTTTATTGCGCACTCTGGTACCTTCATGACGTTCCTGGCTATGATGACCTGGACATGATCGACCCTGCGCAGCCACCCGCTTCGACGGGCGCCGAAATCCCCGGTCTGGATCCCGCGTCGCTGCTGGACGAGCAGGCTTGGTACGAACGCGCCGGTCGCCTCTTGGCGCAGCACGCACCGGGGGCAGCGCTGGAAGCCATCCTGAAGGCCGAGCAGCTCGCGCCGTCGGCCAAGCCAATTCGGTACCTTCGAGCTGAGATCGAACTCGCGCTGGATCGTCCGGAAGCGGCGCTCGCCAGTATCGAACCGCTCCTGGCCGAGACCATCGAGGATAGTTCGTTTCGGGGCGCGATAAGCTGGGCCCTCGCGCGCGCGCTGGAACGCATGCGCCGTCCCGCCCAAGCGCATGCGGCATATCGGCAGGCGTGCGAACTGCTTCCGGACGAGCCCGACCTGGTCATAGGATGGTTTTTTCTCGCAGCCAACGTGGGCGACTTCGCTACCGTGACTACACTCTGGCCGCGCATCCTAGCTCAGGTGGACGCAAAGAATCCACTCGTATCCCCGTTCTACCTGCTACTGAGACCGACGAGCCGCGCGATCCAGAGACTCTGCGCGGAAACCCGATCGGGTCAGTTCGCAATCGATCGCGCAAGGCCTGTGCTGCGTCCTCGCGGCGCGAGGAGGATACGACTCGGCTATCTTTCCTCGACGCTGTATGCGCATGCCACGGGAATTCTGGCCGCAGGACTGTTCGAAGCTCACGACCGCACTCAGTTTGAGCTGTTCGCGTACTCGATGGGGCCAAATGATGCGAGCCCATTGCGCTTGCGACTGGAGATGGGCTTTGATCACTTCGTCGAGACTGCCGATTGGGCCGCCCAAGCCATCGCTCAACGCATCGAGGCAGACGAGATCGACATCCTCATCGATCTTGACGGACATATCCTCACGAGAGCCCTCGAGGTAGGGGCGCTGCGGCCTGCGCCCGTCCAAGTCGCTTACCTCGGATATCCGGGCACATCTGGCGCATCGTGGATCGACTACGTAATCGGCGATGCGACCGTTACTCCACGCGAGCACCAAGTCGACTATAGCGAGGCTATCGTCGCATTGCCCCACTCCTATCAAATCAACGATTCGCGGCGCTCGGAGCCGTCTCAAAAGAGTCGTTCCGAACTCGGTCTGCCCGAGGATGGATGCGTCTTTTGCTGTTTTCATGCCGGCAATAAGATCAACGAGGACGTCGTCGATGCCTGGAGCGAAGTCGCGCGAGCAGTGGACCGCTCGGTCCTGTGGTTCCTCTTGCGCCCGGGGGAGGAATTGCTGCGGGACAATCTGATCGGCGCATTTCGGTCGCGTGGAATTGAGCAGGCTCGCCTGCGCTTTGCAGGCTCCCAGAAGTATCCGGATTACCTTGGCATGCTTGCCTGCGCCGACCTATTCCTAGATGCTTGGCCCTACGGAGGGCACACCACGACCAGTGACGCGCTGTGGGTGGGCTGTCCTGCGGTAACCTGGCTGGGCGACTCGTTCCCAGCCCGCGTCGCTGCGAGCCTGCTCAACGCGGTGGGGCTTCCAGATCTGATTGCCCGCGACAGGAGCGGGTTCATCGCGCTGGCGATCGGGCTTGCCCGAGATCCCGATCGCCTCGCTCAACTTCGCAGCTTCCTCCTGTCCGAAGGCCGCAGAGGACCTTTATTCGACACCAAGGCTTCGACACTGGCGCTCGAAAGCGCATATAGAACCATGCTCGAACAGTGCGCGCACGGGGGTCCAGCACCATTCGCGGTCACCGCGCCGTCGCCGCGGGAATCAGGACCACAGCCGCGGCGAGGGCTCGGTAGTCGACTGCTCGCGCGCTTACGTAGGAGCTAAACCGATAGAGGCGACCTCGCTAGGATTCAGAACGACCTTACGCCATTGCAAAGAGACCTGAAAGCGGGGCTGTGGCGAATCCTGGGGATCGAAGCGAAGATGTATGAGGTACAAACGGAACACTAGGCTCAATACGCAATGGGCCCATAAGTCGCTGATGAATCGGCTTTTTTTGGGCCTTGTTCTAGACCGACCGGTCAAATATGCGAGTGACACAACCTGTCAAGTCCTGTGTAATCGCCTTAATTTGACTCTTTTCCTCCGACACCTTGCCCCAAATTTTCTTCCTGAGTATTCGACAATTTAGCTAATGGGCCCCGGGTTACGGGTGATTTCAGGCGCAAAGATCTCGTCCATTCTGGCATGGGTCTTCGGATGACGTTGTCTTTTGCTCCCAGCAAAACTTCGAACTCGGTGCGCTCCCCGCTTCGAACGAAGCGCAAATCGAAGGACTGGGAGCCCAACTTCAAATCTCGAACCGTCAATTCAGGCATCCACTCGGGAAGCGTTGGATCAATATAAAGCATCGCATTTGGAGCATCCGGCTGAAATCCAAGCATCGCCTGGAGCATGGAAAACATGGATCCTGCGGCCCAGCCCTGCGGCACGTTGGCGCCCAGATACTGTACCGGGAACGATCCTGGCTCCTGCTGCGTAACCGCATAGAGCTCCGGCATCTGGTCTAATTCGAAGAAGTCCGCCGCCCGTGTGATGGCCTCTGCGACCCGCGAGGCCTCGGCATGAAAACCATATTGCTTCATACCTTGTGCGATGAAGCCATTGTCATGGGGCCAGACGGCACCCACCTGATAGTGGTAGGGATTAAAGCTTTTATGGTCTGCCGATAACGTCCGAATACCCCAGCCGCACCACATATCCGCTTGCATCAGCCGATCGACGACCCTTCTTGCTCGCTCGGGCGGCACAATACCGGACCATAGGCACTGGCCGGGGTTGGACGAAATCGACATTACTTGCTTTTTGTCGCCGTCCAGAGCAAGGGCATAAAAGCCCGCTTCCTCATTCCAGAATGCGTTGTTGAATTTGTCGTATAGCGCGGCTGCTTTTGCCCGCAACGCGGCAGCTTTATCGGGTTGCCCCAAAACATCGTAAATCTGGGCCATACGAAGCCAGGCGTCGTACACATAACCTTGCAACTCGCACAGGGCCTTCGGCCCTTTCACGTTTGATCCGTCAGGATAAATCACAGCTTCGCCCGAATCCTTCCAGCCTTGGTTGTCATAACCCACCGGGGAGCGTGTTTGATACTCTTGGAATCCATCACCATCGCGATCGCCATACTTGTCTATCCACTCCAGGCATCGCTCAGCGGTATCAACATGGGCCGATAGGACTTCGCGATTGCCCGTGCACATCCAGACGGAATGCAAGGTAATAAGGTAAAGGGGCGTTGCGTCGGCAGTGCCGTAGTAGGGCGTGTGCGGAATCAGTTTGAAATGAGCGAGTTCGCCGCGGCGCAACTCGTGATGGATTTTCCCCGGCTCCGCATCACGGTAATCGTCGCGCTCCGTGGCCTGCCATTGCGCCAGCA
This sequence comes from Burkholderiaceae bacterium, assembly GCA_049514215.1. Lineage (GTDB taxonomy): Bacteria > Pseudomonadota > Gammaproteobacteria > Burkholderiales > Burkholderiaceae_D > BOG-994. Next base: position 42,074 of record JBEKVI010000009.1, on the reverse strand, counting down.
CGTGCAGTGCGCCCAAAGCGAATTCGGGATGAACGATCGCTGCCTGCAGGGAGATAACGAGACTGTCGCGGCCGAAGAGTGCCACGAACCACGGCAACCCCGCTGCCGGAACAAACTTCAAATGATCCGTCCCCTCAATGGGTAAGCGAAGTGCCAACATATCATCCAGTGACTGTGAAAACGCCCTCGCAAAGCCGGTGTGGGCGCACTCGACTTTGAGGACGCTTTTGCGCCACTGCCTGAGTGCCCGCGTGCTTTCGGACAGTTCATGATCGTGACCGCATAAAATCGGCGCCTTGCTCCAGATATCTGCGTCAGCGAAATCAAAGAGCAAACAGGTGTGCCACTTCGCACCCGGCTCCAGTTCAACGGTGAAAGTCAACTGACCGTTGGCAAGCGTCATCGTAGAGTCGGATTGCTGAGCCGTGAGTCTGAAGGCGCGGCAGAAGTCCTGGTTAGCATATCGCGTCGTCAGGGTCTGGACTTTGGCCTGCCACTCGGTGGTGATCTTTCCCCGATGCGTGACCTTGTTACCCTTCACATCAAAAAGATCGGCAAAGTCGCCCTGAATCTTTAGGGACAATTCAAACCGCGTCCTGTGCGGACTGTGGTTCGTAATATCGATGTCGTCGTGCATTCCACCGTATAGGTGTCGACTCAATATCATTCCCAGAGATTGGGCCAAGAGCGTGCCGCTCTCGCAGGTCAGGTCCGGATTCGTCAAATAAGCGCGACCCGTCGCACCGGTCAACGCGCCGCTATTCAGCAGCGTCCATGGCCTGCCGTTGGCAGTAATCTCCCAGACATTGATGAGGCGAGTGTCAAGGAAGTACAGCCCCCGGTTATCGCCATGGTGCATTTGGCCATCGGGCTCCGCGACTGCCAAGGTGTAACCCTGATGCAGGGTGAGGCTGGGCTTTCCCACTTTGATTTCGACCGTCATTCGAGCCTCCGAATCTCAGGGCACCGGACCACCGTGAGATGATGTGCGTCGGGGTCGAGCAAGTCGCTCGATTCGGCGCTGTCAGTGGCGAGCTGGAGTTCAAAGACAAGGCGCGTTGCGGCGATGGCTTGGCGGTCGCGAATCTCCGGTCGCTCCCTCAAAACGCGCTGATAGCACAAAAGTTCGAGATGGGGTCCGGAATCGGGTGGCAACATGGTGGTTACTTCAACCTTCACGTCGGGAAGGGCGTCAAGGCATTCCTGTTCACGGCCGACATTGAGGGACTGACCCGATCTGCGCAAACCCAGAGCTTCGTAAAAGTCAATGCTCACCGCCATGTCGCCTATGCTGATGGCTGAGTGGTCTATTCCTAGGCAGATTCGATTCGCACGCGCCCGCTGCCATTTCTGCGGAACTTTCAAGGCCGGATATTGAAGAAATTCCAGCGGGTGTCCCTCCGGGTCACGAAACTTGAACGCGGTCACACCACCCGATTGGGCGGGCAAGTGCTGGGGGCCGCCGCGCGTAATCGCGACCCATCCCTGTGCTTTGGAGAGGCGCTGAAGAGCCTGCGCCATGTTTGTGACCAGAATTGCGAAGTGCTGAAAGATCAGATCAGACGCTAGTGAATGTGCCGGATAGGGGTCTCCGGGCTTCGCAAACTCCCAGAGCTCGACGATCTCATCGCCTAGCGCCAAGCAGAGACAGCGCGCGCCATCGTCCCTGTTCATCAGAGGACCAGAAGCCGGACCGCCAAGTGGTTCCGTTGCGATCCGGTGACAGCCAAAGGCCTTCTCGTAAAAGTCCGCCAGCCGCTCCGCGTTAGCGGTCACCAGGCAAAATCGAGCGAGCCTGCGAACGGAACCACTTGCGATCACGGCTGACCTTGCGAATAGGGATGCGATGAGGTCAAGGGATCGGCAAAAAAATGCCGTACCCCAGCGCTGTCGGTACCGAAAGCGAACAAGAGGAAGCCGCCGGCAAGGGCGATGTTCTTTAAGAAGTCCCAGAAAGGTCCGCGATCGGTTTGAGGCCCACTCAGCCGAAAGCCTCGGATGGTCCAAAACTGTTTCCAGAGGAGCGCGGTGATGATGCAATATCCAGCCAGGATAACCGCGGCGAGGCGGTCTAAGACTCCCGTCAAAATCGCAAGGGACATGAAAACCTCGATCCCTAAACCACTGGCTACCAAGACAGCGGCGGTCCACTTGCCAGGCGTTCGCTGCTCGGCCTGCGATAGCGCCTCATTAAAGTTTAGGACTTTGTCGAGGGCACTAAACGGCAGGAAAAGTGCCACCAGTAGCGCGCGCCCGAGAAACGCGGCAAACACGCTCAGCATGACTTCTCGACGGGAGCGTGGTGAATCCGTCTTGACGGAAGATTGAGCGCAGGAAATGGGGGAGCAGGTTGGACCGGTTGGCGTTGCACAATCCCGATCGGATCACGACAGGGAAAGTCGACAAGAGAACGCTGGATGACCGGACGGAGGCGACGCTCTTGCATCGGACGCCGTTGCAGCCCCTGTCTCGTGTCCTCCCCGCCGCACCTCGATAGCGCTACCGATAGGGTGCGAACATTCGGTCCACGAAGGACGGATGCGCCGTCGCCCCGCTCGTCGCCCGCAGCAGACCACCATGCCGTCAATATGGTGGCAAGTCGAGGGGTGCACGGCGGTCTGGAATACATCCGGCTAGAAGGACACGGGTGATAGACGCTCTTTAATTCTGTCGGCCACGCGCAACGCATTTGCAATGATCGTCAAGGTTGGGTTAACGGCACCAATGGATGGAAAGAAACTTGCGTCGGTTAGATACAGGTTGTCGAGCTCGTGCGCTTTGCAATCCAGATCGAGCACGGAAGTCGATGGGTCGGTGCCAAAGCGGGCCGTTCCTGCTTGATGCGCCGTCCCTCCAATGGGAATGTTCTTCCCCAGATAGAGGCTTCTTTCGAGAAGAGCCCGGTGGCCGCCCGCGAACTTCAGAATCTCCTCCAATTTCCTCTTTAGTCGGTGATGCCCCTCCATGTTGCCTTCTGTGACATCGAGCACGACCCGATCGCCATCGTAGTAGATCCGATTCTCTGAGCGGGGAAGGTCCTCGCTGGAAAGCCAGAAGTCGAGCGAATGCGCTGCCATCTCGTCGAACGGCATCTTCGGGACCCATTCGAGCCAGCTTGGCAGCGCTTCGCCCCGAATCTGGGCACCATGAGAAGTTGCGCACATCTGAATCAAGCCGAGCGGATACTCCCAATCGGCGGCACCAAAATAATAGTCGCTAATGGCCAAAGTCTTCTGAAATACCGTTTCGTTCGGTTCGTCCATGAGAGCCATCAGGATGGACTGGTTGTGACGCATGTAGTTGCGTCCAACTTGATTCGATCGATTCGCTAGGCCGTTTGGATGCTTCTCGTTGGCTGACCGGAGCAAGAGTAGGGCAGAGGAAAGCGCCCCACATGCGACCACCACGATGTCTGCCGAGAGTCGCTCCGGACAGCCTGTACCGCTGATATGGACCCCGGTGATCGTTTGGCCGGCCTCGTCAGTCTCCAATCTCGAGACATAGGCGCCCGTTCGAAGCGTCAAATTCGAATACGACTTAAGGGCAGGATCGACACAGATAACTTGCGCGTCCGCCTTTCCGTTGAGCAAGCAGGGGAAGCCGTCGAACGCATCGCATCGAATACATATGCTCGTCGGCGTCGGCTTCCCATCTTTCTCGTCCAGCAAAATCCCCAGGGGTAGGTGAAAAGGGTGAAGCCCTGCCGCCGAGAAGCGTTCACTGAGGTGCTGGATTCGCGGTTCGTGGGAAACGGGAGGATAGGGAAACGGTCCACTCGATGGGGGCTCGGTGGGATCTTCACCACGTTGTCCATGAACTTGGTAAAGGTTCTCGGCAGCGGAGTAATAGGGTTCGAAGGCGTCGTATCCAAGCGGCCATGCCGGCGAAATACCCTCACTATGGCGGACTTCCCCAAAGTCGCGTTGCCGCATCCGAAACAGCGCAGCACCATAGACTTTTGAGTTTCCGCCGACGTAATAGTGCAAGCCCGGATGGAAAGTGAGACCGTCCCTGCCGTACCAAAGCTCCTTCGTTTGATAAGCAGCATCGACAAACACCGTTTGGGCACTCCAATTGGCCGTCGAACGGGGCAGGTAATCGCCGCGTTCGAGTAGCAGAATTCGTTTTCCCGTGGGAGCCAGTCTATGCGCCACAGACGCGCCTCCTGGGCCGCTTCCGATAATAATGACGTCAAAGTGATCGGTGGACATCGATTCTTTCAACCAAGCCGAGAGCTCGAATTCATGGCGGTTCTATCCGCCAGTGGCGAAGCCTGGGAAAAGAGTCATTCCGCCATCGACGAATAGCGTCGTGCCAACGACGTAGTCCGACTCATCCGAGGCGAGCCAAACCGCTGCACGGGCGATATCTTCGGGCTCGCCAATCCTCCCATAAGGAACCAACGTCATTAGCTGGTTGTAGGCTGCTTCCGTCTGCCACGCCGAAGTGTTGATCGGGGTTCGAATCGCCCCGGGGGCAATAGCGTTCACACGAATCCGATGCGGTGCGACTTCCTGCGCGAGACTCTCCATCATCATCTTTATTCCACCCTTGGAAGTCGCATAGTTGGCGTGACCTGCCCAAGGTATCTCCTGATGCACGGAACTCATGCAAATAATCTTGCCGGTCGCAGATGAAACCGATGCGACCGGCCCGCGTCGGAGGAATTCGCGGATCGCCTCGCGAGCGCATAAGAACTGGCCAGTCAAGTTTACGGCAAGCACCGTATTCCACTGTGCGAGCGTCATCTGATGGAACGCGCAGTCTCGCTGGAGACCCGCGTTGCTGACCAGAATATCGATTGTCCCAAAATGTTGGACCATATTCTGAAACATTGCAGCGACCTCTTGCTCCGAGGAGACGTCAGCCTGGTACGCAATTGCGCGCGCTCCAGACTCACGAATCGTTTCCACGACAGCATTCGCTTCGGCTTCCCCGTCGACGTAATTCACGACGACATCAGCGCCGGCCCGACCCAGCGCGAGTGCGACGGCGCGTCCGATTCCAGAATTTGCGCCTGTCACGAGTGCTTTTTGACCGACCAAGAGTGTTGAATTCGCGCGTGAGTGAGGTACAGAAGCTGTGGCTGTCGTCGCGGCCGAGTTGGTCATCCCGATTCTCCAATGATTAACGTTACCAACCTGACCGCCTAACGCCTAGCAATATCGATACCGCGATGACCCATCAGCAATGAGTGTTCCGTAAAGCAGATTGTCGCGACTGGTCACGGCAGTGATAACGTGCTTGTCAGTCCGGTGGCACTTGTGGCTGGCCGGTTCGCGTGGTTTTCCAACCCGGGATGATTGCGATGGCTTACCCGTGGAATTCGAATCCTTCGTGGCGTATTAGTTCATCTCGAGAGCGTCCCTTTTGAGAGTCATCACTGTCCAGAAACGGGCTTCCGAGAGGCGTCGATCTTCCAACTCTGCATGGCTATCTCGCCCCCTTTTGAAGACGCCTTCAGTTAGCTTTGGAGCGGTGTTCATTCCGCCGATACTCCTGGGGCAGTCTGGCTCGTCGCTGAGTCGGATTCGGCCGCGCGCACTGCTGGGTAGGGCGCGAAACCGGCGCATCCGCTCGCACGCGATAAGAGCAAAGTCGAGCATCTCTTGCTTTCACTGCTTGATTCCATAGTTCTTCTTCGACTGGGTCCGGATTTGACTTCACCGGTCTTGTGCACGCCCCGGGTACGAGAACGAGTGGGACACGTGTCGAATCATGCGCCTGTACGGTATCGGACATAGTGCCTAGCATGCGAGGGCAGGCACTGATTGCATCTGAGCCTCTCTAAGAGAGCTAAATGAACGTGTAGCCAAAGCCCGCCCCCTCGCCTTGATTCGTACCTGATAAGCATTCCCGCGCTTCCTGATCGATGCCAGGTGTCATGAACCCCTGGTTGGGGCCGCACGGTGGTCAGAATGTCTTGTAACTAACCGCTTGATTTAATAGTAAGATTCTTTGGAGAAGCGTCGCGTTTTCAATGCGAAGGTCGGGAGTTCGATCCTCCTCTTCTCCACCCAGTTCTTCTAGTCATCGGACACTTTGGTTCATCCGGCGCTTGGTAAGGGCAGGAGTTCTGGGCCTCCCCTTCAAACGATGGCCACACCGCAGGAGCAATTACCGGGGCGTGCTTGCCTGCGCCGAGCTGCTGTTCTTTGACCCATGGCCCTTTGGCGTGCACACCACGACGAGTGATGCGCTGTGGGCGGGTTGCCCTGCGGTAACCTGGTTGGGCGACGCGTTCCCCGCGTGCGTCGCTGCGAGCCTGCTCACCGCAGTAGGACTTCCATAGCTGATCGCGCGCGACAGGCTCGGGTTCGTCACGCTGGCGATCGGGCTTGCCCGAGATCCCTCATCTTCTGCGACAGCGGGGAGCACCAAGACGGCGTATCCAATCGTCAACTCGGTAGTCGTTCACTTGCGGGATCCTCCACAACTCCGGAGGGCCCTCGCACGGCTATTTCAGACGTGCAATCCTTGGGATCGCCGCTACTCTGCTCGGGCCAGGTAGTGTGGTGCGAAGGGGCCCATCGGAAAGAGATTTCTCGATTGGAGCTTGCGTCTCGAAGACCGCGACCGATGCCCGCAACGATTCGGCTTGATCGCTGAGCGCGGCAGCAGCGGCAGCGGCCTCTTCGACCAGGGCGGCATTTTGCTGGGTGACCTGGTCCATCTGAGCAATGGCGCTGTTGACCTGCTCGATACCCTCGGCCTGTTCGGCCGAGGCGACTGTGAGTTCGGCCAAGAGTTTGCTGACCTCGCGAACCGCCTGCGCCACGTCTCGCATCGTCGCTTCGGCGGAACTCGCTGTGGCGTGTCCGGCCTTGACGTGAATAGCCTCCTGATCGACCAGGGTCTTGATCTGCTTGGCCGCTTCGCCGGAACGTTGGGCGAGGGCCCGAATTTCGGTGGCAACCACCGCAAAGCCCCGTCCTTCCAGTCCCGCACGCGCAGCCTCGACGGCGGCATTGAGCGAGAGGATGTTGGTCTGGAAGGCGATTCCGTCAATCAACGAGGTGATGCTCTCGATCTTGCCTGAGCTTGCGCCGATATTTTGCATCGTCGCTACCATGGCGCCGACTTCGGTGCTCGCCCGGCTGGCAACTTTGGCTGCATGGCTCGCGAGTTCGTCGGCGCGCTGCGCGTTACTCGCGTTCTGTCTCACGGTCGCAGTCTGTTCCTCCATGCTGGCCGCGGTCTGTTCAAGGCTCGCCGCCTGCTCCTCAGTCCTCGAAGAGAGGTCCAGATTGCCGTCGGCGATCTCTCTGGCGGCGGTGTGGATCGATTCGGTGGCGTGGAAGATCTCGCCGATGACCCGCTTGAGCTGATGGACCGTTGCATTGGCGTCGTCGCGGATCTGCCCGAGTGAGCCCTCGTATTCGGCCTTGATCGTCTCATTTAGGTTGCCACATGCGATGGCGCCCAGCAGGTGACCCAGGTCGCCGAAGGCGCGAGCGCTGGTGTCCATCAGCCGGTTCAGGCCTTCGACCATGTCACGGAACTCAAAGCGATAACGCGTTGCGTCACCACGCGCCGAGAAGTCACCCGCGGCGGCGGCCTGGACGAGCTTGTCGATCTCCGCGCTGATCGAGGCAAGATTCTCTTTGACGTGGGCCACCGCCGCGGTGACCTTGCCATGCTCGCCAGGCAACTGCTCCAGATCCACCGAAAAATCTCCCTCGGCATAACGCGTCATGACTTGGACGACCTGGTCTTGCACCCCGATGTGGATCTCGGCAAGCTCGTTGGTCGAGCGTGCCATGTGACTGTAGTCCCCGCTGAACGCCTCTACGTCCATGCGGCTGGCAACCATGCCCGCACGATGGGCGGCAATCAGCTTGCTCTGTTCAGAGGCGAAATGTTTGAGCACCTCGACCATGTTGGCCATCGCAGCTTGCAGATGTCCGGTCTCGTCATTGGACTGCACCGTGACGATGACGCCCAAATCGCCTGCCGCGACTCGGTTGGCAATGCAGACGCTCTGCGCGAGCGGACGCTTGATCCGATGCGCAATCAGGGCGCCAAGACACAGTCCGCCAAGCATCGCCGTGAGCGCGCCCACCACGATCAGCAAACGGGCCCGCTCGTAGGTGGCCTGCGTGGCCGCAGCCAGACCCGCAGCCGCTTGGACGTTGTAGTCGATGACCCGCAACAGGGATGCGTTGGCCTTCTTACGAGTGCCCTGGATGCTTCCAGCCAGGGCCTTGCGCGTCATCTCGACATCACCTGCCGTAACGAGCGCCGCGAGCCGGTCAGAGGCCGCCCAATAGGTTTTCGTCAATGCCGCCGCCTCGGCGAACAGACTTTGCTCTTCCGCGGCGTGGCCTCGGCTCGCAAATCGCACTTCGGCGTCCAGAGCTGCCCGTTTCGCGCCATCGAGTAGCTTCAGGCCGTCAGCGATCAGGAGTTTGCCGTTGGCTGTGTCCGGATCCTCTAAGGCGATGTAGAGCTGATAGTGGTACATACGCGACTCGATCAGACTGGATTCTTCCGAAAGGAGGTCGCGCAGGGCCGGAATCCGGGCCTCGTTCATGGCGAGAATGCCCGTGTTGAGCTGATGTAGTTGCCAGAGTCCGAAGGCCCCCAAACCCGCGATCAACAGGCCAATGAATCCGAAGGCCAGCAAGAGCTTGGTGAAAATTCCACAGTCGTCAAAGCGCTTCATGTCGGTTCCTTAGCATTCATTTTCTTAGCCTGGATCAAAGGCGACGCGCACTCCGACCATCGATCGCTGTGAGTGGGTGTCCGAGTTCTACCAAAGCGCCCAGAGCGCCAGGTACAAGGTATTGTTGTCGTGCGCACTGCGGCCCGCGCCGCTGTAGTTTTGCGCAGCCCCATTGAATTTCGAGTAGGCAGTGTATTGGAGCACCAGGCGCGTCGTCCGATTCGCATCAGGACCGTTCAACGAAGGCAACAGATAGTCGAACTCGAGGATGCGCGCGGTACTGTCTGGGCTCCCCTGGATACTGCCGTTCAGCGGATCGCCCGTGTTGTAGAGCAGTTGGTCGCTCGAGCCGCGCGTTCGCTGGATGCCCGCGCTGATCCCGTAGTAGAGGTCGTAGTAGTAGCTGAACTTCGTGTTGAACTGGTTCAATCCATTGTTCAGATTGGACGAACCGCCGCTCGCGTAGGTGCCGTTTAGGGTCTGACGCTCGTCGATGTACGTGTACATGAGGCTAAACCGATGCAGGTCGGTAATGTACTGATACTGCCCATCGACGCCGATGTCGACATAATGGTCCGATGGTCCTGCTGGAATGAAGGAGTTCGGGTATTTGTTCGCATCGATCCCGAAGAGCCCTATCTCACCCGACTGCTGCGATTCGTCCCAATCCTGCTGCAGCGCGAGACGGTAGTAAGGCGCCACCCCGTCGAGGATTGCGCGGTCGGCGATCGGAACTCCTTCATGCAGCAGCGAGAGGACGCCATCGGACGTCTTGTAGCCGCCGAATTCAAGATAGAGCGTGCGGTTGATCAGCGCGTAGCCGGTCAAGCCGACGACGCTTTGCGCGAGCGCGCCATTGATCAGCGTCGAGGCGTTGGGCACGACCCCGAGCGACGAGGAGATGTAGGGCCAACCCCAAGTGGGTGTGGTGTTGAAGATATCCGACATCGTCGGGTTGTTGTTCAAGCTCATCCCATAAAGAGCCCGTACGCCGCCGCCCGAGAATTCATTGGCAAAGCGGATCTCGGTGTTGTCGATCGCTCCGTGGTGGGCGATCCCGTCGTAGGTCCACTGGCAGAAGCACCCGAAATGATCGGCGAGCTTGCCGGCGAAAAAGAGGCTTGTCTGCTGCATCGCCAGATCGTCGTTCCGGGGGAAGTCACCCGAGCCTTCGAGGCCACCGGAATGCGTATCGGCCGTCGAGCTGATCCCTCCTTGCACCGCGACGGCCAAGGGCAGGAGCGGGGCGGGATCGTCGAAGTTCAACGTGACGAGCGGTCTGGTCTCGTTGGCCTCTAGGGGTTTGAGGATCTGGTAGCCGCCCAGTTTGAAACGCCTGCCGGTGTTCGTCAGTTCAAGCCAACTCATGTGGCATTCGACGCACTTCATCCCGGTCTGGCGCGCGAAGGCGGGTACGGCCAGGGCGTTATCGCAGGGCAGGAGCGCCCCAAGGAGCGCTAGCAGGCCCGTGAGGCGCCGCAGGAGGGCGATCATGATCTTGCGACCGGATCTTTCGTGCTTCATGGCGCGACGGTGATCTTCACACGCATGCTGTCGTGCATCGCGCACTCGACTTCGACCGTTCCGGCTTTATCGAAGACGATCTTTTGCGCTTTGCCGGGTGCTTCCGAGCCCAGATCGAAGGCCTTCGCATCGGAGACAGAGTAGACGCTGTGGTTGACCTTATCCTCGTTCTTGAAGGTCACGCTATCGCCGACCTTGACGTTCAGGGACGCCATGCTGAAAGCCTGATTTTTTTGGGTGATCTCGAAATCCGCTGCCATGACGCTTGTCCATCCTGCTGCGAGAAAGACCAGAATGGGAACACCGAGTAAGCGAATCATTGGAAACTTTCATAAGAAAAATGGTCGTCATTCGATGACGAAGCTAGCGTGGCATCTCGATTCGTCCGGGCTGTCCAGGATTGCTGTGCGCCCCTGCCTCCCTATCGGCCCGGGCGCGCCGTTCGTGAGATAGTTAGGGCTTGGAGAGGCCTTGGTTCGCTAGGTATGAGCCGCACCTTGCTCTATTCTCCGGACGATCCCCTACGGGGAATCTTTGTTGGGGAGGAGATTAAAGGAGGCGATTGGCCCGCACCGGCCTTGGCGAATGCGCCCCACAGCCACGAGCTTGCGCGGATGAAGACGAGGGCCACCGCTGAAAGACGCCATGGGCCTCGAGTGCGGTGCGAACACCCGAGGACCGGTATGCAGTGCACCTAACCTGGTGCATTAACACTCGATAAAAAAAGTCGATGCTGCGGCGCCTCGAGATGAGTGGTGCCATGATGTCATGGTGACTGGAGAACAACCGATGCGTCCCGCAATTCAAGCTGCACGCTGTGCACAAACGCTGCGGCTTGTGCTTGAGATGGCGATTGGACTGACTCTTGCGCAGGCGCAAGTGCTGCCGGTCCAGGCGCAGGGGCCCCCATGGATAGCCCGGGCGCTTCCCTCTTTGCACGAGTTTCAGAGCAGCAATGGCGTCGCCTCGGTCGTGCTCGAGGCGCGCGAGCAGACGGTGCAGATCGATCGGATCACGATCGAGGCGATGACCTATAACGGAGATTACGCGGGTCCGGTGATCCGGGTCCATCCGGGGGATCTGCTCAAGGTGCGGCTCATCAATCATCTGCATGAGCCCACGAACATCCATTTCCATGGCTATCAGGGCAGCCCGCTCGGAGCCTCGGATAACATGCACATCCTGGTCAATCCGGGCGAGACCTTCGACTACGCCGTGACGATCCCCTTAACACAGCCGCCGGGACTTTACTGGTTTCACTCGCATATGCATCACGAAGCCGAGCGGCAGGTCATGAGAGGTCTGAGCGGAACCCTGATCGTCGAAGGGTTGACCGACCAGTTCCCCGCACTGAAGGGGATCACGGAGCGGCTTCTCGTGTTCAAGGAAGATCGGCTCGAGTCGAGTGACGACGAGTTCGTCGACCAATACTTGCACCGCTACATCCGCACGATGAGCGGTGCGATCTTCAGCCAGATCGAGATGCGCCCAGGTGAGACACAACTCTGGAGGATCGCCAACGAGGGGGCGGATCAGCCGCTGCGGCTCGTCTTGAAGGGCCACACCTTTCGCATCATCGGCCGGGATGGTAGTGCCACGACGCGGGAGACCGTTACCGACGAGTTGCAGATCGATCCGGCCGGTCGCGTGGATGCCTTGGTGGATGCCGGCGCTGCGGGAACGTATGAGTTGTCCTCGCCCGGTGTCCACACAGGCAAAGGCAAGGTGCGACCGCTCGGTCTTGTGGAGGTCAGGGGTCTCCCGGCAACAGGGATCCCCACGCAGGAAGCGTTTCCTGTGACGCCCGATCTACGCACGGCGAAGATCGATGCGACTCGTACCGTCGTGATGACCCAAAATCCGAGCGAAGGTGAGTACTACCTGGACGGCAAGCTGTTTAACCACGCGCGTGTCGATACGCGCGTGCCCCTGGGCAATGTTGAGGAATGGCTGATCCGCAACGACACCAACGACTACCATACGTTTCATATTCACCAAGTCTCCTTTCAAGTCGTCGAAATCAACGGCATGGCTGCGAGCTTCGAGGGCCGGCGCGACACCATTGAGGTCCCCGTGCACGGCACGATCAAGATCCGCATGGCCTTTAGCGATCCTTTGATCGTAGGCGAGTTCATGTACCACTGTCACATCCTCGAGCACGAGGACAAGGGAATGATGGCCAATATCGAGGTTTATGATCCAGCCCTCGAACCGGCCGGTCATGCGCCGGATCACTAGTATCGTCCCATAGGCGTCCATTTACCTGCTGCGGGCGAGGAGACGCGCTTTGTCAATCCTCTGGGCCTTTAGGGGTCTCTTACGGGGACGACATCGAATCCATGGGATTCCAGCCGATTGGACCCACCCGCCACAATTGAGATGTGCGGTGCGGGTAGAGCGGCTTCGCCTTGAATTCGTCGAACGTCCTTGATTTGGACTTCACTTGGCGTTCGTCGCAAAGACATCATTCAGGGCACAAACGGCACAATCTGAACTGCCGCTGTCGGGAAGTGAGCAGGCCGTAGCTCCGAGCGGAGATGAAGCTACCCCATCTGGCGGGATCTTGAAGACAGCACCTGATGCCGAAAATCTTCGCGCACATGATCAGCATTCCCTTTTCCCTTGCAGAACGAAACCTACTTAGCTGTGGCCGTTACCGCAACTCGTCCTCTGTGCTCTTGATCGAGCCAGTGGACAAAGCTTGCAAAGAGTGGTGCGGACAAGGGATCAGAACGAAGCAGAAAATCCCATCGGGATGTTTTGTCGAGCTCAATTGCCCTCACTGGGCTCTTCATAATCTGACCCCGCCGGACTACCTTGCCCTCGGCGGATTTCGCTGCCCCCGATCGAGGGCAGCGAAGCTGGAAGCTAACGCCGGACCTGGACCACCAAACCCAAGCGCTTCACAGAAACGTGACGGACCTGACGGGACGGTCATATTGACGCCGGGCAATATTTTCAAGAGTGACCATAGGCATTCCCCGACCTAACCGCTGGCGTGATCCGCCCCACCCACCTCCTTGATGAAGGCGAGCAGGAGCGTCCCGAGCCGAACCGGCTGCTCCTGTTGGATCCAGTGACCGGCGCCGTCGATCAGCTTGATGCCACCCATCCTCGTGGCCGCCTTCGTCCTCATAAGATCGACCGCGCCCGGCGCCGAATAAGTGCCCCAATCGCACTTGCCGCCGATGAAAAGCGACGGGACATCGATCGTCTTGCCCGAAAACAAGCGCAACTCAGCGTTTAGGTCAGGATCTGAAAAGACGCGATAAGCCTGCAGGGCGCCTTGAAACCCTGTGCGGCCATACTCCTCTGTGTACACCCCAAGCTCCTGCTCGGTGAGCCATTTGCAGGCCAGGACCTCGGCGGTGGAAGGTTGGAATGGGGCGACGGTCTGGGGCATCGTCTTGCCGAGATCCATAACGTAATAGGTGGGCATTTGTGCGAGTTCTATCGCGGTTCGCGCCTTCAACGGATGCGGCTTGTTTCCCGGCCAGTCAGCGCTCTTGACGTAGAAAAATGCGCGAAGAAACGCGTTTAAACCTTGAGGGGGATGCCACATGTCATAGTTCGCCTCCCGTGTGCTCAAGTATTGTTGGTAATACTCTCTCGGCGGATCGAGCGCTGCCAGCGCCGCCGCTAACTTCTGGTTTTCAGTGTTCGGTTGAATCGACGATGCCTCGCTTTCCGCAGTGTTGAAAGGAAACGCCGGCGGACCGGGGAACGGTGCGCTCATCAGCACCACCGAGGGAAAGACGTCAGGTCGGGCTAGCGCACAATAGGCCGCCACGGGCGAGCCGAGGTCGTGTCCGACGAGCATTGCCGTACGCCGATACCCCAATGCCGAAACCAATCCGAGGGCGTCGCGCGTCATATTCAAGAGGCTGAAAGGCCCTAGCTGGGCGTCATAGCCGTCCACCCAACCGGTGGTGCGGCCAAAACCCCGCTGGTCGGGCGCCACGGCATGGTAACCGGCGTCAGAAAGAATTGGGATCAGGTGTCGCCAGCCGTAAGCCAAATCCGGAAAGCCGTGCAGAAGCAGTACGAGCGGCCGGCCGGAGCCTTCGTAACCGGCCTCGAGAACGTGGACATCGAGGCCGTTGACCCCATGGATCATGCGTGAGCGAACGCCCTTGGGAAGCCTTCCCTCGCCATATGTTGATGTGGTCAAATCAGTTCCTCCTATGGGGTTTGCTCGGGCCAGTCGAAGTAAGCCGCAATCAGGCTGGCTGCGCCTATCGATAAAATGGCACGTCGGGACATCGATGGCTTGAAACTATCTGGATGAGTGAGGAACCGCACCTTCCGCGTGCAAGCGCTCTCTTCAGCTTGGTGAAACAAGCGCAACGATTGTGCATCGTTCGAAATAAGAAATCGTAACTAAAGTCTTTGAGAAATCTCGAATCGAAACGTCGTGCGCGCGCGAGAGAGAGAGGGCATTCCTAGGCTCTTAAATGCCTCCCGGAAAGAGCTTTGCGACTTATCCAAGGAACCTTGACTGGGCATCCTCAAAACTTGGAGGAATCTGGCGTTAGACAGCAACCACTCGAAATCACGGAGATCGCACTGCCTCCCAGACAAGGCGCATAGCGGCTGCCGTCCTCGTCTCGACGCCCAATTTGATGTAAATGTGTTCCAGATGCTTTTGCACGGTGCGTCGGCTAATTCCAAGCAGCGACGCTACATCATGGTCCGTTTTCCCCAGTGCGACATACCGTAACACGTCGCGTTCCCGCCGGGTCAACGAATTCAGTACAGACTCAGGTCTCTTTGGCGAGATTCCAGGACAAGTCTCACGCGACCCCTCGGGCTCCTCGGACCGCTCGTCGAGGAGCTGCAGTCGGGTGGATGCGCATGCCC
Organism: Burkholderiaceae bacterium; assembly: GCA_049514215.1. Lineage (GTDB taxonomy): Bacteria > Pseudomonadota > Gammaproteobacteria > Burkholderiales > Burkholderiaceae_D > BOG-994. The sequence goes on along the minus strand of JBEKVI010000009.1, from coordinate 27,025 downwards.
TCTTGTAGAGTGAACTAAGGATCGGCCGGACCAAGTCCGCTCGAGCACGGTCTCGGTCGGTGAAATCCCGTGATGACCGATTCAGCACGAAGCTCACGAGATTACCTTGCGCCACTTCAACCGGCACGGCCATGGCGTGATGAATGCCAATCTTCCGATAGTACTCGTTGTACAAGTCCGAACCTCGAAACTCGCGTGCCGATAAGGAATCCGAAATGCGCTGGGGTAGGTGCCCCCCTTCAAACCCGTGATAGCGGACCAGGGGATGGGTGAAGAAGTGCCGATCGAACGCCTCGATGTCCGAGCGTGACAAGCGTTGCCCGGGCAGTCCAATGACTTCTCGATGGCCGGTGCGCAGATTGCATATGCTTAGGGTCGTCAAATCGGACGCGATCAATTCCGATACAGCCTGTACGCCGGTCTCCCCGAAGAGGGCCACGGTCGTCGAAGCTTCGGCAACCCGCTGCACCAGCTCTAGGGCTTGTTCGAAATCGCCTCGCGTCAGTTGGCCCATGACGTTTCTCCACTGCGTCGTCTCCCGCAGCTTCATTTCGTCGCGCGACGAGCAACCGCATACGCAATGCTGCGTATTGCGACTGCCCGTGATCAGATTCAGGATTTGTGCGAAGAATCTACGGAAGCCGAGGGTTCTGGAAGTAACTCTTACAGGCTATCACTTCTACAGTGGGTCGAGAAGGGAGGCGCCATGGCAATCGACGAATCTAAACTTAATGCGTTCATGGGCGCATTTGTGCACGATTTCGGTGCCACGATGCATGCGGCGACCATCGTTATAGGGGACCAGTTGGGTCTGTACAAAGCGCTCGCCGGTACACCGGCTACCGCGGAAGCGCTGGCCGCGAAGACAGGGACAGACGCACGCTACGTTCGTGAGTGGCTTTCGGCCCAGGCGGCCAGTAACTACGTCGACTTTGACCCCGAGACGCAATGTTTTAGCCTGAACGAGATCCAGGCCTTCGCCCTTGCCGAGGAAGGCAGCCCAGCCTTCATCCCTGGGGCGTTCCAAATTGCGGTCGCCCAGTTCACGGCGATTTCAAAAATTGTCGAGGCTTTTCGCAGCGGCAAGGGAGTCGGGTGGCACGAACACGACGCCGCGCTATTTCATGGGACCGAGAGATTTTTTCGACCGGGCTACTCGGCTCATCTTGTCGACAGCTGGCTGCCATCGCTGTCCGGAGTGACTGCGCGGCTAGAAGGTGGAGCTCGGGTTGCCGATGTTGGCTGTGGGCACGGCGCCTCGACGATGATCATGGCCCGGGCGTTCGCCGCATCACGGTTCGTCGGTTTCGACTATCACGCGCCTTCAATTATGTACGCACGCAAGTCCTCGGAGGCGGCAGGACTCGGCGAGAGGCTTCGCTTCGACGTAGCCCAGGCGAAAGACTTTCCAGGCGGCAACTATGATCTGGTCACTGTCTTCGATTGTCTGCACGACATGGGCGACCCGGTGGGCGCCGCCGTCCACATCCGCGAATCCCTGAAACCCGGGGGGACATGGATGATTGTCGAGCCGTTCGCTCATGACCATCTCGAAGAAAATTTGAATCCGGTGGGACGCGTTTTCTACTCGGCCTCCACTTGCATTTGTACGCCGGCGTCGCGTGCCCAGGAAGTGGGCCTGTGCCTCGGAGCGCAGGCCGGGGAGCAACTCATTCGTCGCATCGTAATGGAGGGAGGATTCAAGAAATTTCGACGCGCCTGTGAGACCCCATTCAATCTGGTTTACGAAGCACGCGCGTGAGCGGGCCAGCGCGCCTAGTCAGGGTCCGGCCCGCAGGACGGTCAGTCTGATCAAACTCGCCAGAACTACCCCGACACGGTAAGTATGGTTACACTGGGCGCTTCTGCGGGATCGTAGCCGTACTCCTGACGACCCCTATGGCAATGTTTACGGACTTCGAAACCGGTCGTCGGGATCTTCACGGATCCCACCGGTCCCGAAAATGGATTGTCCCGATTGCAATCACGTCAATTCGGAGACTGCGCGCTTCTGCACCCACTGTGGCAGCTCGCTCGGCAGGCAATGTCCAACATGCGGGACGACCTTTGAAGACGGGCAACGCTATTGCGCCGTCTGTGGTCACGCACTGAACCCCACTGCAAGCTCGAAATCGGCAGTTGAGCAGGGGGAGCGGCGCCAAGTCACCGTGGTCTTCTCGGATCTTTCCGGCTACACCTCCCTTAACGAGTGCCTCGACCCCGAGGAGGTCGAGGTCATCATGGGTCGCATAAAGCGAATGGCCACGGAAATCGTGGAAGGGGAGTGCGGCACCGTCAACCAGTTTGTCGGCGACGAAATCATGATCTTGTTTGGCGTTCCGAAGGCTCGCCGCGATGACCCGCAGCGAGCTGTCCGAGCCGCTTTGGATTTGCACCGTACGGTGTGTGATATCGCAACTGAGCTCGCCCCGCGGATCGGCCGAATGCTCGCCATGCATACGGGCATCAACACGGGCTTGGTCGTCGTGCGTCAGAGCGACTCGCGTGATGGCCGGTTCGCGGTAACGGGCGATCCGATCAACACGGGTGCGCGACTACTCGGACTCGCCGGACCAGACGAGATTATTGTCGGTCAGGATACTTGGCACCAGATTTCGGGCACTTTTAGCGGTGAAGCGAGATCACCCATTAAGGTGAAGGGGAAGGCGCTCCCGATCACTCCCTACCGAATACGCAGCGCGCGGTCTTCGGCCGAGGTGTCGCGTCGGCCATTGGTGGGGCGGGCCGAAGAAATGAGGCTGTTCACAACGCTGGCGCGCACCTGCATAGAGCGAAAGCGGGGTCGCTTGATCATCTTGCGAGGGGATCCGGGAATCGGCAAATCGCGTCTGGGGCACGAGTTCCTCACGATAGCCCAAGCGCAAGGGTTCTCCTGTCATTCCACTCTGGTCCTTGATTTCAGCGCCGAGCGTGGGCGGGACACGATTCGCACCCTCGTAAGAAGCCTCCTTTCGATTGAGCAAAATGCCGACGATGACTCACGACGCAATGCTATACGGTCTGCGATCGAAGAGAGCCGGGCAGTCCCCGAGCACGAACTATTTCTGTGTGATCTTCTCGATGTTTCTCCGCCGTCGTCCTTGCGTACAGTGCAGTCCGCGATCAATGAACAGGCGCGTCGCCAAGGGACCCTGGATACCTTGCGCGAGCTGGTGGCCCGCGCAAGCGGGGAGCGACCTCATCTGCTGGTCGTTGAAGACATCCATTGGGCCGACTCCTGGACGCTTGAGCGCCTCGCCGCCATCGTCGGGCCGGCATTGCACTGTCCCTTGCTGGTGGCCCTGACCACGCGCTTCGAAGGCGATCCCAGTATTGGTGGGTGGCGGGCGACGCTGCATCGAATCCCTACGACCGGGATTGATCTTGGTCCGTTGGCGCCAGACGATGCAATATGTCTGACCGAGCAATTCGGATCGATACCAAAAGACTCCGCGCTCAGCTACGTGGAACGCGCGGAAGGCAACCCGCTTTTCCTCGAGCAGTTGCTGCTCTCGAGTGTTGACACGACCCCAACAAGCCTACCCGGTTCGATTCAAGCGCTGGTGCTGGCAAGGATGGACCAACTCGCGCCATCTGATCGACAGGCGATGCAGGCCGCAGCCGTTCTGGGTCAGCGCTTTTCGCTCGAGCTCCTGCGCCACTTGATCGGCGACCCCGGGTATCGGATAGATACTCTCGTCGAACATTTCCTAGTGCGACCCGAAGGGTTGGACTACCTCTTCTGTCATGCACTCATTCGCGATGGCGCCTATGAGTCTCTCCTAAAGTCGCGGCGTCGTCAGTTGCACTCTTGTGCCGCCGAATGGTTTCATGAACGCGATCCCGTGCTCGCGGCGCAACACTACGATCGAGCCGAACATGCGCGCGCTGCGCGCGCTTATCTGGCCGCAAGCCAAAGCGAGTCCAGGCGGTATCACTATGATTCTGCGTTAGCCCTCGCCGAGCGGGGCTTAGTGCTTGCCGGCGACCGGGAGGAGCGGTTCTCATTGACGAGTGCGCGCGCGTTGATTTTAAACGAGATGGGCCAAGCGAACGCATCAATTGAAGCCTGGCGCGCCGCGCTCGAATCAACCGACATTAGCTCAGAAAGATGCCAGGCGCTGATCGGCTTGGCTCAGGGGATGCGCATCGTCGACCAATCGGAACTCGGCTTTGCAGCATTGGCCGAGGCTGAACCCCTCGCAGCGAACGGGCACCTCGCATTCGAACTCTCACGCATTCATCATCTCCGTGGAAACTACTATTTCGGTGTGGGCCGCGCGTCCGACTGTCTTGCCGAGCATCAAAAGGCGCTCCTTTACGCCCGCGAGGTCGCATCCGTTGAGGCGGAAGCGAACGCCCTCGGAGGCTTGGGAGATGCGTACTATTTGAGCGGGCGTATGCGTTCAGCCAGTGAGCAGTTCAGGCTTTGTGTCGATTTGGCGCATCAGCATGGCCTCGGTCGAATCGAGGTGGCCAACAAACACATGGTAGGCTGGTCAATGCACTACCAGAGCCCGTTGCAAGAATCATTGAGCATCGGACTCGAGTCGATTGACTTGGCGAACCGGGTCTCTCATCGACGCGGTGAAACCATCGCGCGCCTCCTGGTCGCTTACTTGGCCGGCTGGCTAATCGGAGATACCGAATTCGCCCGAGACCACGTGGATGCTGCTCTTAAAATCTGTCAGACGCTTGGTGCCAAGCGGTTTGAGGCTCAGAACTTGACCTACCGAAGTATGCTGACGCTTCGCGAAGGCGACCGCGAGTACGCCGAGCAACAGGCCCGCGAGGCACTCCGCTTTTCCCGGGAACACACCATGGATTTCTTTGGCGCGACCACGCTGGGATTATTGGCTCGACTGACGACCAACACGTCCGAGCGCATTGCACTGAACGCAGAGGCCATAGAGCGGCTCGCGCGCGGGGCGATCAGTCATAACCATTTTGAGTTCTACGCGCAGGCGATCGAGTCTGGGCTTGAACGTGGCGCTTGGGATGACGTCGAGCACTATTGCGCATCGATAGAGCGATACACAGAAAGCGAACCACTGGCCCTGAGCGATTTTGTGATACGACGGGGAAGGAGCATCGCCCGCGTCGGGCGTGGAGTACGAGGCCAGGATCTGGTTACAGATCTAACACGCCTCCGCGCCGACGCGATTCAATATCAATACAACGTCATGATTCCAGCGCTAGACGAGGCCATCGGAAACGCGACGTAATTTGAAGGGGCAGGTGAGTCCAGAATGCCCGAACTGCCCCGCGCCCCCGTCGTCGTCTAAGCGTCGGAATTGGCTGTGCGCCAGCGTTGCAGATTACGCGGCAGGCGCTATCAAGCATCGTTAATGGCAGGGCCAGAATTTTACGGCCAACGGAGGGGCCGGGCTTCATTGGTCTAGCCCGGTCCGGGAGTCGGGCTCGGGAGTGCGCGAACCGCCATTAATGCAGACTGAAGGATTTGGCTGCCGTCTCGACCTGTGATGCGGCTTCCTGGCTGAGGCCGGCGAGCACGGCCAGAAAGTTCCGGTTGCCCATTGCCGACCCGAGGAAGGTCCAGCGCATCGCACGGTGCTGAACCTCGAGAAACTGCTGACGCTGATCATCTGTCAACTGTCGGCCGATGGCCCTTTCAAGAGCGTCGAGGTCCAGAGCCACCTGCTGCCTGAATCCCCCGTCGAGGAACGCGCCAATCTCGAAATAGTCCTTCATCGATGCCGCGATGTCTTCAGGGGAACTGCGCTTGGCGAGAGACGTTAAGACCAGGGCATCGAGCCGGGCGTGCTGTGCTTCCTCGATCCAGTGATGCTTGAGCAGACTCTTGAACTGCGGGTCGAGGTCTTGATCGTCCTTGATGCTTCCGAGATAGTGGCCCTGCGACATCCACTCCAACCCGAGAATGGCAATGGCGACGCCCAGCGGGCTGTGGCCCAGGATGGCACGGCAAATATCGTCGGCAGGGCCTATGAGATGGCAAGGAGTTCCGAAGGTCGCGTCGAATTCCTTTAACACGATGCTGAAGAGTTCCCGGTGCTTGACTTCCTCGTCGGCAAAATGCCGAAGCGCCTGTGCGCGGGACGGTTCGGCCGCCGCGCCGTCATGGGCCTGCTCGGAGATGAACGGCACGACGAAGGCTTCGACCAGTTCAAAGAGGGCGAGGTAGCCACGGGCGCGTATATGGTTCAGCGTGAGCTTCTCGGAGGGACTCAGGAATCCAAGCGGCTGCGTCTGCGCGAAAGTTTCTGGGAGGAAGGGGCGCGAGAAATCCAGTCGCTTGCCATTTCCGACGAGATCCTCCAGGCGCCAGTTCACGCGCTGCGAGGTCTCAAGAAGGTGTTCATAGTTTGATTGGGCGGACATGGTCATGCTCCTTTCGGATTGATCAGTTATTCGCGGTCAGGGGGTCGATGATCTGGGGAACCTCGACAATCCGCGTAATAGGGATTCCACTTAATTCAGAATGCTTTCTTATTACGTCCTCGCCGGTGGCGAGATAGATGCAGAAGATCTTGTCGCCGGCAACGAAGCTGTGCTGCCACTGAATGCCGCTACCCAGCTGCTCGATCGCGCGGTTCGAAGAGCGTGCGGCGCCGCACAATTCGACGATAGACATGCCTCCGACCCCGGCTATGTCGCGTTCGATCAGGTATCTGCGCATGGCTGCCATGGCTCGCCTCCCTTTGACGGCATTATCTGCGGCGGCGTGGCCGACGCAAAGCTAAAATTTCTTGCCAAATATAAAGATAATCTTTAGCGTATACCCATGGCGCTCTCGCACCTCAAGTCCCTTCAGGCCCTCGAACTGGCGTTGCGGCTGGGGTCGTTGCAGGCTGCCGCCCGTGCGCTTTGGATCACGCCCGCGGCCGTCGGCCAGCGGATAAAGGCCCTCGAGGATTACCTCGGCATGGGACTGGTGGTGCGTGGCCGTTCGGGCCTGCAGCCCACCCCGGAGATCGCCGAGGCGCTGGCGCACCTGCGCGCTGCATTCCATGAACTGGATACCGTCGCGGCAAAGCTAAATCTGCAGCGCGGGGACGAAATTCACATCGCGGCAGTATCGGATTTATCGGATCTCTGGCTCAAACCGCGCCTGGATGCCTTTCGTGCGGAGCATCCACATGTGCTCTTTTGCATCAATGGCGAGGGTGACACGCCGTTACGCATTGGCGCCGTTGATTGCGAGATCAGCTTTGGTGCGCAGCGGAGCGACGCGGGCGGCGACCTGCTGTTTCGAGATTATGTACTTCCGATCAGTTCTCCCGAGAACACGCGTCGCATCTCTAACGTCGCGTTGCGCGACCGCCTGGAGGGATTTCCGTTGCTGCACCTGGATTTCTACAAGGAGGACCCCTCGGCGCCGAACTGGGCCAACTGGACCAAGAGCCAGCGGCTCCGGCGCACGGAGCCCAATCGCGGAATGCGCTTCCAGAACATCAGGCCGGTTCTGGAGGCGGTACGTGCCAATGCCGGTCTCACAATCTGCGGGCTCGCGCTGATTGCGCCTTTCGTCGAGGATGGGACGTTCAGCCTGCCGTTCCCGGTATCAACGGGACAGTGGACCGATCACGCATTTCAAGCCCGGTTTCGGCCCGATGCCCTGCATCGGCCACAGGTCAAGCGTTTTCGCCAGTGGCTCATGGCACAGGCCGAAATCACCCGGGGTTGGTTACATGAACGCGTTGGATCGGCCAAGTCACCACGTACGCGGCGGCGGCTGCCAAGAGGAACAAATGCCGCCAATAACTTTGCGACATGACACGAAAGATCCGACTGTTCATCCCTGAGGCGTAGCGCGCGCGGACAGCTTGGCCACTGGCCGGATACTGCCCTAGATCACGGACGACTTGAATGTTCCTACTATGCTTCCAGCGGACGCGTTACCAACCCATCATATGCATTGGTACGAGCGCCGCCGCCAAAGCAATCGCTTGGGACAAAACGACCGGCATTCCTCTCAGGGGCGCTTCACGAAACCACCGATATCCAAAGAATGCGATGAAAGGGAGCTGCGCCACCACTAGGAGCAGATAGAGATAAGCAACCACACGTTCAGCCCGCACAGGAGCCGCTCCATGGGTCATAAGCTGAATCAGAAACAGAAGCAGGGCAACTAGCGACATCACCGCAGGAATCAGTGCGCTGGGCTTATTTCCGTACGAGACTTCCATGACATGAGCTCCAGTTGGTATGAATGCTCAAGCGTTATCAATTGAGCAAACATCGGATTGCATCGTTACTAGGACCGATCAGACCTGATTAAACGTGCGACTGCTTCGGGGAAACCCTTCCGGACCGACCCCAGCCTAATTATGCTGCCACATGGGCTCGCTCCTTGTCGACCCTCACCCAATGTGGCGGCGAACGACGCAGACACCGCGAAGACATATGCCAAGCGGTGCCTGAGCTTGTGGCTGCAGCCCTCGTGAGGTAGCACCAATTGCCAGACCACCCTCTCCAAGAATGGGAGCTCATCGACTTTGATGCCTACAGAACCAACTACGCATATGTTTCTCGTGGAAAATTTAGCATCGAATATAGAATTAGACACAATAATGCAGGATCGTTTGGAATGCCTGCCACCCGTGTTGAGGCTATGTATGCGTCAGAAGTTTTTGGTACGTCCCTTAACCCCCTGATGCACATTGATCCATGCTACATCGATTGATCGCGGAAAGCACTTCAAGGGGAGCGGGAGTGCTCCTCCATCTGTTGTTCCACAAGTCCGCGGGTCTTCCCGTTTGAGGCGTTGGGCGATGCGGATAGAACCGCCCCGACTTCAGGGGGTAACCTAGCCCCAGACATTGTTATTGCGAAAGGGAACTCATGGAAATCGAGCGACCGAAGGATCCAACCCATCAGACCAAGTTCTCTCACTTGGAGAGGCACGAGCCGATGGCCTACGACGCTGCTGTCGAGGTTACCGAACGGCAGCTCAAGATTGCGCTGGACATTGTCGAGCGGATTCTTGTGAACGACGCGAGGCGTACAGAGGGGGCCGTGCTCGCGGGAGTTCTGAATGCCCTTGCCACTAATTTCGCTGCTATCACCATCAGTCGGGCAGAGCACGAGGAGTAGCCGAAGGGGTCGTGGTCCTCCCGACCATTGCCCTCAAAAAGCGGTATCGCGAAGGCGCTGAGACCGGCTGGTCCCAGCTTGCCTTCCCGGCGCCGCGGGGCGAACGTCCCGTAAAATCTTAGCAAGCAAATATCGGTCAGCTTCGTCCAAGCCGCCTTCTATCCGATCGTTTCCGAAAGAGTCATCCAGCGACTGCTATTGGCCGACTACGGTAATGCAATCAGTATCTCTTAGTACTCTTCTTGCGACCGCAATCTTTCGACTAGTCGAATTTCCTATGGTGTGGGCACTTTCCCGGGGACCTTCTTCCACCGGGAGTAAAAAATCAAACCGATGCCAACGAGAGCAGTCACGATACCAAGAGCGACAAACTCGATGTGACCATCCATCGCCGGATTGCTCGGCCAAGGAAACAGGAGGGTGCCTTGGCCGAACCAATGCAAGCCGAGTAGCACGAGGAAGATACCAACGACTAGCAAAGGAATCTTCACGGAACGCCCCCTTTTCTCATTGCGCCCGCCGCAGCGACGATGACCGCTTTCGGGCAACTATGCGATTAACCGCTTCAGGCCGATAGCTATGTCACTCTAGGCTCGCGGAGAGCTATGTTTCTTACGCTTAGAAGCGGGTTCGCGCGGTAGCCGCTTTCCTGCTTTGGTCCTCTGACCAAGAAGTATCTGGACATCGTGACCCCCGTCCACGACGATCGTCGTTACCAGATCAGCGTATTCCTCGCGCGACATTGCACCACCAGGTTTTAGCCATAAGTAGGCCCAGTTTAACATTCCGAACAGTGACATTGTTATCGGCGCCAGGAGGGCCGAATCAGCAAGCTCCGGTCTAGCCTGTCCAATTGCATCACCAAATATATGAACAAGCTCACGCTCCATGATTCGAAGTTCTTCCTGGCGTGGGCGCGGTAGCAATCGGATGTTGTTGATCTGCAGGCTATGCTGGGCATCGGCTCCTTGATAGGCCTGAAGAAGTGCACTGACTTGAGCTCGATCCATTCACTGCGCGGCACTACACGGCTCCTGGGGACCCGGCGGACAATTTGGCGCACATCGAGCCGGACCGCTACCTAACTCTGACCAGCGTAGGGCTGATGACTTTTCCGTTGCGGCACCGGCACGCCCCAAAATTATCTCAGTCGGCGAGCGTTTCCTTCGAGCTTCTTTGTTGGCGCGCCGGCGCAGTCTGAACCAGGGGCCCCAAGAATCTCGCCTCGAAGATGTCCCGTGGCACCGGTTTGCTGAACAGGTAGCCCTGCAGTTCATCGCAATCGAGCGAGAGAAGCAAACGCGATTGCTCCTCTGTCTCCACGCCCTCTGCTACTACCTTGAGCTTCAGGGAATGCGCAAGGTTAACAATGGTCGAGACCAATGTCAGCCCGCCTTTCCCTTCGGTCATGTCAATCACAAAAGCGCGGTCAATTTTCAGGGTATTAACGGGAAGCTTCGATAAGTAGCTGAGCGAGGAATAGCCCGTACCGAAGTCGTCAACAGCGATGTGGACGCCCATGGCCCGGATCGCCTCAAGGCTGGCGATGCTTGTCGCGACGTCCTCCATGATCAGACTCTCCGTGAGTTCCAACTCTAGCCCTGCGGCGGCCAGCGGGTCGATCGCGATAGCATTCGCGATTTCAGCGACGAAATCCCGATCTCTCAATTGCACTGGCGATACATTAACGGCGATCCGCACTGCTGGAAACCCGCCGCTACGCCAGCGCAAGTAGTCGGCGATTGCCTGGCGCAGTGCCCAGCGCCCGACGTCATAAATCAACCCAGTCTCTTCCAAAATTGGTATGAATCGGCCCGGAGCGACGAGTCCCAGCTGGGGATCGTTCCAGCGAATCAACGCCTCGACCCCTGAGAGCGCGCCGGTTTCAATCGTAATTTTTGGCTGGTAGTGCAACACAAACTGATCCAAATCGAGCGCCGTACGCAACTTGCTTTCCATGTCCAGCGCCGCGGCGACGCGAGTATTCATCTCCGGGGAATAGAACAGTAGCGGCTCCACGGACCGTTTAGCCCTCTTCAGTGCAGCCTCAGCATTTCGCAAAAGCGTCTCAGCAGTCTCGCCGTCGAGGGGGAAGACGGCAATACCGGCCTTGCCTGCGATCCTCAGAACCGATTCCTGCAAGGCAAACGGCTCGGAAAAGCAAGCTCGCAGCAACTGCTCCACATCCAGCGCTACCGTGCCCGCGTCGCGCGGATCAAGAATTACAACGCCAAAACAGTCAGCGCCGACCTGAGCGATCGTCTCAAAACGGGCCTCGCTAGCCCTGATGCGCTGCGCCACCAGTTTAAGGATGTCGTCGCCTGCCTGACGGCCGAGCGCGTCGTTGATTGCGCGGAACCGATCAATATCGACCAGCGCCAACGCTACGGTGCTCTTGGCGCCGTCGCGGGGGCGCAGACACTGGCTGACGCGCTCCAAGAATAGTGTACGGTTGGGCAAGCCGGTGATGTCGTCATAGTAGGCAAGGTAGTTGATCTTCTCCTCTTTGCCGATGTGGTCGAGTGCAAATCCGATGTTTCCGGCTAACCCGGTCAAGAGCTTGACCTCCTCCTCATCAAAAAACCCAATCTCGTCCGCGTACAACGCAAGGACGGCTACCGGTTTGTTCGATACCAAAAGGGGAAGAATGGCCATGGATAGGATGCCCCGCTCGACACGTTCCTTGGCGAACAGGACACCGGGATCGTTTGCGATGTCGTTTGCGACGAATACCCTTTTTTCCCGCACTGCACGGGCGGCCATCTTTTTGCCTGACGGAGCGTTCTCGTCCAGTGAGAAAGTTGCTCTCACCACCGCTAAGAACTCGGGATCGACGAGCGCCGAGGCGACGGGCTCGATCATCATCGCCGCGTAGTCCACGATGCCAACCCAGGCCATCTTCAACTGGCCGAGTTCAACAGCGATCCGGCAGGCCTCTCCGAAGAGCTCGTTCCGATCGCGGACGCGAACGATCAACGCGTTGACACCGCTTAAAAACGCATAAACTCGATTGAGCCGCTTTATCTTTTGCTCGGCGGCTTTGCGGTCCGTGACATCGCGTACGACCGAGACAATAATCCAGTCTGTTCCGAAGCGGTGGGCTTGGCGCTGAAGCTCCACCTGCACCCGCGACCCGTTCTTGCGTCGCAGTCGAAGCTCCGCTAACGCGTTCGTGCTGACCCCTGCGATGATGCCATCGTACATCCCCTCAAGCTCAGACATTGTCATTTCACCAAGCTGGGTGGGGCAGATCTGGAAGAGCTCCTCGCGAGAATAACCAAGCATCGTGCAGGCGGTCGCGTTGGCTTCTACGAAGCGCATGCTCGCGCGGCTCAGAAGTAGAATTGCGTCGGCCGTTGCATCCATCGCGGTTCGGAAACGCTGCAGGTCAGCCGCACGGATTTCGACTTCCTCTTCGAGAGTAGAACTGTAGTCTTTTAGTAGATCGCCAAAGGCCTTTAACCGGAGTAGGTTTCGTACCCTTAGCCACAACTCGGCCCGGTCGACCGGTTTGGTAAGAAACTCCTCCGCACCTGCATTTAGCGCAGCGAGGCGCGCATCGCGGTCCGCTTGGGCGGTCACCATGATGATGGGAATACTCGAAGTCGCGGGGTCGGCCTTGAGTCGACTGGCCAACTGGTATCCATCCATGATCGGCATCATGATGTCGAGCAAGATCAGGTCCGGCGGATGTTCCGCGATCCGGATCAGCGCTTCTGATCCGTTCGCCGCGACCTCGGTAAGGTAGCCTTCTGGGCGAAGCAGCGCCTCCAGCAGCTTGCGGTTCTTCGCTTCGTCATCGACGATGAGAATGGTTGCGGCAAAGTTCTTCACTGTGGCCGTGGCTCCGTTCTGCCCAGAAGTAAATCGATTGCCTCCAACAGTTCGCGATAGCGCAACGGCTTCGCGATATACGCGTCGCAGCCTGCGAGCTTGGCCTTTTGGCGGTCTTCTTTCATCGCCATCGCGGTCAGTGCGATGATGGGAATGGCACTCGTCGTCGAGTCCTGTTTCAGAAGGGCCGTGGCCGTTAAGCCGTCCATTCCCGGAAGTTGGATATCCATCAGGATGAGGTCCGGCTGTTCGGCGCGCGCCCTGGTCAAGCCCGTCTCCGCATCAACTGCACAAAGGGCAGTATGGCCGGCGCTGCGAACAAGCAGACACACAAGCTTCATGTTCGCCGGATGGTCTTCGATGATGAGGATTCTGGCCATCGATTGCCCTGCTAGTGCTGTACCAAGGCGCGTCTGACCTCGGCGATGAATTGCGCGTTGTTAAATCGGCCCTTCTCGATGACGTGGACGACGTGTCCGGGATCGCGATTGAGCACCGCCTGGTCTCCAGCTGTAAGTTCCATTGCGGTCACTACAAGGACTGGAATTTGTGCGGTTTCGGGATCCAGTTGAAGAGCTTGAACTACCTGAAAGCCGTTCACTTCTGGCATCATGAGATCGAGCAGAATGAGGTTTGGCAGTAGGCTTCGTGCCAGCGTAATCGCCTCAGCACCCCCGTAAGCACGCACGACTGCGTAGTCCGGTGCCGGCAGGAAAGCGGCAATGAGGTCCACGGCCTTGGGATCGTCGTCGACTACAAGAACCGTGTGCGTGTGTTCGCCCCTCGGCTGGAGTCCGATATTGGCAATAGAGGCCTTCAGTTGGGCACGTGTGATCGGCTTTTGGAGTACCGCGGCGGCGCCACGACTAAGGGCCATATTGCTATCGGTGTGACCCGCGATGATGACCACCGGTACTCCGGCCAACTCGCTGCTATCGCGTATGCGCAATAAAAATTCCCAGCCGTCAATGCCGGGCAATTGAATATCGAGGGTGATCAAGCTAAGCGCTTGTTGCGGCGCGAGCAAGAGGGCGTCCTCCGCGCTTCCCGCGATGACCACAGTAAACCCTTCCGTTTCGAGCAGTAGTCGAAATAAGTCAGCGGCCCTATGGTCGTCCTCGACAACCAATGCCACGCGCTCCCCGAATCCTGCCAGAGGTCCACTCGCATCGCTGATATTCTGAGGCGTTGTCGTTGCGACTGGGGACGGCGCGCGAAGCGGCAGCCACGCTACGAAGCATGCTCCTTCTCCCACCGCGCTTGAGACGGCTACCGTACCCCCGTGGAGTTCGGCCAGTTGTTTCACCATCGCCAGCCCAAGGCCGGTACCCTCAAATTTCCTTGCGAGACTACTGTCTATCTGACTGAACGCCCGAAACAGCTTTGCCATGTTTTCCCTGGAAATCCCGATGCCGCTGTCGCTGACGCAAATTTCAAGAAATTCGCTGAACTCGTTGTCCGGAAGCGGAAAGGTCTGAATGGGCCAGACGCTCGAGAGCGTGCCGACCGAATTGCGCGGAACGCACTGCGCCTTCACCAGGACACGACCTCCTGCGGCGCTAAATTTGACCGCATTGGACAGGAGGTTGTAGACAATCTGCTTGGTCTTTCGGACGTCCAAATTGAAAACGCCCAGGCCTTCTTCGGTTTCGAGTTCGAGACGAATGCGCTGCGAGGCCGCCTTTTCGCGGACGATGGTCAGGCTGTTAGAGAGAAGATTGGTTACCTCGACCGGCTCCAAATCGAGGGACATCATGCCCGCTTCGACCTTTGATAAATCCAGGATATCGTTGATCAACGACAGCAAGTGTTGCCCGCTTGTAAAAATATCGCCGATGTATTCCTGTTGTACTTCACTCATCTGACCCATGAGGCCGTCCTTCAGTGCCTCTGAGAAGCCGATGATCGCGTTTAGCGGCGTGCGTAGCTCGTGCGACATCGTGGCGAGGAATTCAGATTTCATTCGGCTGGCATGCTCCAGCTCATTTTTCTCCTGAAGCGCACGCTCAAAGCGTTGGCGCTCGGTCACGTCGCGCGCCGCCGCAAACACGCCCTGTAGCTTGCGGTCCCGGTCGCGAAAGGTCGCTGCGTTATAGGACACCACCGTCTCTTGGCCGCTCAGCGCCCGCACGGTCAGTTCGTAGTTGCTGACCCTGTGCTCGACGAGAACCCGTTTGATTGCTGCATCCGCGCGGACGGGATCCGTAAAGAAGTTGCCACACGGCGATCCGATCAGTTCATCCCGTGTACGGCCGGTCAGCGCGATCATTTGCTGATTCACGTCAGTGACAATTCCTTCGGTATCGGTTGTCATCAGCGCGTCGATGTTCGACTCAATCAATGATCGCGTGTAGAACTGTTGATCGCGCAGGCGTTGGAAAAGGAGCGCGCGGTCCGCTTCGATCTGCTTGCGGGCCGTGTTGTCAGTACCGATCAGCAAGTAGCCAATGATGCCTTCTTGAGCATCTCGTAATGCCGTGACGGAGACAATTGCTGGGAAACGGCTACCGTCCTTTCGGACATAGGTCAGCTCATAGATATCTTCAATGCCACGGGACGCTTTGAAGACCAACGCCTCAAATCCCGGCGTGATTGACGTATCCAGTTCCGTGCTCAGCGCCGCAGCCCGCGCGACCAACTCCTGTGGATCTGAAATGTCGGCTGGAGTGATCAGGTTGACAACGTCCTGAGCGCTATAGCCCAGCATCCGTTCGGCTCCAACATTGAAGATCTGAATTACTCCCTTTTCATCAGTCGCGATGCTGGAGAAGTGAGCGCTATTAAAAATGGCGTCTTGCAATGCGCCTGTCTTAAGCAGCGTCTCCTGGCGCCGGGATTCCAACATACTTTCGGACCCACTCGGACCATTGATTGAGTCAGTTTTCGGCATGACATCTCCTACATTTGTTTTGGTAGCGCTGTCTGGGCATCGCTCCTGCCGATCGGTACACCGAAGTGGAGGAATCGGCCCTTGACCACGTCCAAGACGTTTGCGATGACTTTTCGTCCGCACTGAAGAGCGACCGACCTAGCCTTCGCTGACGTTCGCCGATCCGTCCCAATATCCTGGTCTGGGTGAGCACCCGAAGGGGGAGCGTGCGGCTAAGAGTGTCCGGCGAGCCCGCCTAGCATCATTTGCGAAGTCCCGCGAACCACCAGACGCGACCTCGCTCGAACGGTGGCCGAGCGATGACCACGATAGGGTGGGGAATAGGCCCACTCAACGGTAAGGGGCACCGGGCGCAAGAACGATGCGCGCGTTATAGACTCCATCGCTGGGCTTAGCCTAGTCGATTCGCACTTCGGTATCGGTGCGCTAGCGCACGATGGGATGGCACGTCCCTATTCGCTCGAGTCGATCTGGAATGTCAATGCCAATCCTGTGTCCGACGGTCTCGCGTTGCGCGCCGCGCGGCCCATTTTGGAAAATCTGCCGCGCGCATGGCATGCACCCGCAAACGCAGCAGCGCGTGCCTCGCTGTCTGCGGCGGCCATGTTGGCGGGACTCGCATTTAGCAACACGAAAACAGCGCTGGCACACTCCATCTCCTATCCGATGACCTTGCGTCACGGGCTGCCCCACGGTCTGGCGTGTTTTCTACATTGCCGCTGGCGTGGCACTTGGCACACGGCGTGCGGCCGGATCGTGATTTGGTCCTGGGCGAAGTGTTCGGAAGTGCCGAAAAATTACCCATCGACCGGCTCGGAGAGTGGCTTGCAAGCCTCGATGTGTCGACCCGTTTCAGGGATCATGGTGCCGGCGCGGCGGAAGTCGCGGAGATCATCGAGCAAGCTCGCCTTGGACCGCGTGGTCGCAATTTCATCGCCTGAATTTGGCCGGCTCCATTCTGACGCACCCTGTGACGCGAAAAACCGGACCTTGGTGTGGCGTCCGCTTGCGATATCCTGCGCAACGTTTCGGTCGCTACGGAACGGCATCCCCACTTGACTGATCGGTCAAATGACCTATAATTCGATCAGAAGGGCGGTTGGCACTCAACATGAACGCAGTCACAAACACCAAGCAAAAGCTCATTGACACAGCCTTAGAGCTGATTTGGACCAGCAGTTATGGTGCGGTCAGCGTCGATGACATCTGCAAGGCGGCCGGGGTGAAAAAGGGCAGCTTCTACCACTTCTTCCCTTCCAAGGTGGATTTGGCGATGGCCGCCATGGAAGAGTCCTTCGTAGACGTCAAGCCGGCCTACGATGCGATGTTCTCGGCCAGTACGCCGCCCTTGGAGCGCTTTGCGAAGCTGGCCGACTACACGTATGAGGCACAGCGCACGTATGCGGAAGAGCGTGGTCGCGTAGTAGGGTGCCCGTGTACTTCGCTAGGTTGCGAGATGTCCGGACAGGAACCCGGCATTCGCGAAAAGTTTGACGAGAACATGCATCGCATGGAACGCTATTACGAACAGGCGGTCAGGGATTTGGTGGTCGAGGAAGTGCTCCCGGCAGACACGGATGTCAAGGCCAAGGCAAAGGAGATTTATGCCTATCTCCTGGGGCAGATGATGATCGCAAGGATTCAGAACGACCTTACGCCATTGCAGAGGGACCTTAAAGCGGGGCTGTGGCGAATCCTGGGGGTCGAGGCGAAGATGTACGAGGCGCATACGGAAAACTAGGTCCAATGCGCAATTGATCCACGAGTCGCTGATGAAGCGGCTTTTTTTGGACCTTGTTCTAGACCGACCGGTCAAATATCATGCGGTGCAATGTAATCTTCAAGAAAGGCGAGAGCGTCATGAAGCAATCCACTGTTCTGATCCGCAACAAATTCGTTCTGCTGGGGATTGCCGCGGCCCTCGTGACCGCGGGCGTGCTTTCATTCTCGAGTGTCGTCGAAGGGCCTGCGCACGCTACGGCAGCGATTGCGGCGCCGGCCACGCCGGTGAGCGTGCAGACGCTAACGCCCGAGACCTTGCGGGTCTGGAGTTCGTTTTCGGGACGCATGCAGGCCGTCGACGCGGCAGCGATTCGTCCTGAGGTCAGCGGGCGCATCACCCAGATTCGCTTTAAGGACGGCGCCAATGTGAAAGCGGGCGATGTCTTGATGGTGATCGATCCGCAGCCCTACGAAGCGGCCGCCGCGAAGGCGGAAGCCCATGTGGCCTCGGCAACGAGCAAGGCCGGCTTTGCCAAGACCGAACTGGATCGGGCGGAAACCCTCGTCAAGTCGCAGGCCATCGCACAGCGTCTCTACGACGAGCGTGCCAGCGATTCCAAAGTGGCCCAGGCCGACATCCTGTCGGCTGAAGCCGAGCTCAAGCAGGCCAGAATTGACCTCGACCACGCCTATGTCAAGGCCCCGATCTCGGGTCGCGTGAGCCGCGCCGAAATCACGTTGGGCAATCTGGTTCAAACCGGGCCCAATGCCCCGGTGCTGACCTCGATCGTGTCGAACGACGGCATCTACGCTGACTTCGAAGTCGACGAGCAGACCTATCTGCGCAGCATCCGCTCGCATGCAGCGACGCAGGAAACGGAGCAGGCGATTCCCGTCGAGTTGACGGTTCAGGGGGACGAGGACCATCCCTACAAGGGACGCATCGTGAGCTTCGATAATCACATCGACACGGGCTCTGGGACGATTCGGGCCAGAGCGCGCTTCGCCAACGAGGACGGCGCGCTCGTTCCCGGAATGTTCGTCTCGGTGAGAGTGGCCAGCGCCAGCGAACAAAGCGTCCTCCTGGTGCCCGAGCGCGCCATCGGCACGGATCAAAGCAAGCGCTTCGTCTTCGTGGTCACGCCGGAGAACAAAGTGGCGTTTCGCGAGGTGGTCTTGGGCCCTGATGCGCGCGAAGGTCAGCGCATCGTGCTCAAAGGGCTTAAGCCCGGTGAGCGCGTGGTGGTCGATGGCGTGCAGCACATCCGCCCCGATACGAGTGTCGCCCCGACGGAACTTGCAGCCGATCTGAGCACGACCAAGGCTGTCAAAGCCCCCAGCTAATCTAAAAGGGCTCCCCGAGAGCCCTCCTCCTCATGAATATCTCTCGATTTTTTATCGACCGGCCGATTTTTGCCGGCGTGATCTCGGTCGTCATCTTTTTAGGCGGCTTGATCTCCATGTTCAAGCTTCCCATCTCGGAGTACCCCGAGGTCGTCCCTGCTTCGGTGGTGGTCAAGGCGCAGTTTCCCGGTGCCAATCCGAAGGTCATCGCCGAGACCGTGGCCACGCCTCTGGAAGAGCAGATCAACGGTGTGGAGAACATGCTTTACATGTTCTCGCAGGCGGCCAGTGACGGCACGCTCACACTCACCGTGACCTTCAAGCTCGGCACCGATCCGGACCTTGCCACGCAACTCGTGCAAAACCGGGTCAATCAAGCCCTGCCGCGGCTGCCGGATGTGACGCGCCAACTGGGTGTGACGACCGTTAAGAGCTCACCGGACCTGACCATGGTGGTGCATCTGAAGTCGCCCGATGAGCGTTACGACATGCTCTACCTGCGTAACTACGCGTTGCTGAACGTCAAGGATCAGCTCGCCAAGATCCAGGGGATCGGGAGCGTCCAGCTCTTCGGGTCGGGCGACTACGCCATGCGTGTCTGGCTGAATCCCGAAAAAATCGCCGAGCGGTCCATGACCGCCGACGAGGTGGTCGCAGCAATCCGTCGCCAAAACGTGCAGGTGGCAGCCGGTGTGATCGGCGGCGCGCCCTACGCCCATGGTGTCGAGGTGCAGCTTCCCGTCAATACACAGGGACGCCTTACCGATGTGGACGAGTTCAACGAAATCATCATCAAGCGTGATAACGGCGTGGTCACGCGCCTGAAGGATGTCGCGCGTATCGAGATCGACGCCTCCGAATATGGCTTGCGCTCGCTTCTGGACAACAAGCCGGCCGTGGCCATTCCCATCTTTCAGGCACCGGGATCGAACGCCATCGAAATCTCCAACCAGGTGCGTCACACGATGGAGGAGCTCAAGAAAAATTTCCCGCAGGGATTGGACTACAGCATCGTCTATGACCCGACCGTGTTCGTGCGCGGCTCGATCGAGGCGGTCGTGCACACCCTCTTGGAAGCCGTCCTGCTGGTGGTGCTGGTGGTGATCTTGTTCCTGCAGACTTGGCGCGCCTCGATCATTCCACTTCTGGCCGTGCCGGTTTCGATCATCGGTACCTTTGCTTTCATGAATGTCTTCGGGTTCTCGATCAACGCGCTGTCGCTTTTCGGACTGGTGCTTGCGATCGGTATCGTCGTCGACGACGCGATCGTGGTCGTCGAAAACGTCGAGCGCAATATCGAAAATGGGCTCAGCCCGAGGGACGCGACGCTTCGGGCCATGACCGAGGTGACAAGCCCGATCATCGCTATCGCGCTCGTGCTGTGCGCGGTGTTCGTCCCGATTGCCTTCATCAGCGGTCTGACGGGCGAGTTCTACCGCCAGTTCGCCTTGACCATCGCCTTCTCGACGGTGATTTCGGCGTTCAATTCGCTGACGCTTTCGCCGGCCCTGGCCTCGATCCTGCTAAAGGCTCATGACGCACCGAAAGACAGGCTCACACGGGTGATGGATCGCGTGCTGGGCCCCTTCTTCGCCGTCTTTAACCGCGTCTTCAAAAGAGGCTCGCAGCAGTACGGACAAGGCGTGGGCGGCATCCTCGGCAAGAAGGCGATTGCGCTTGGCGTCTACGCGCTCCTGCTGGGGCTAACCTACGTCGGATTTCACCATGTGCCGCCGGGATTCGTCCCCATGCAAGACAAGCAGTATCTGGTGAGCTTCGCCCAGCTCCCCGATGGCGCGACGCTCGATCGCACCGAGAAGGTCATCCGCCAGATGTCGACCATCGCCACGAGCGAACCGGGGGTCGAAAGCGCGGTAGCCTTCCCGGGCCTGTCGATCAATGGCTTCATCAACAGCCCGTCGGCCGGCATCGTCTTCGTGACTCTA
Source organism: Burkholderiaceae bacterium (assembly GCA_049514215.1). Lineage (GTDB taxonomy): Bacteria > Pseudomonadota > Gammaproteobacteria > Burkholderiales > Burkholderiaceae_D > BOG-994. Next base: position 6,214 of record JBEKVI010000009.1, on the reverse strand, counting down.
AAGCCCTTCGACGAGCGCACGTCCAAGGACCTCTCGGGAGGCGCAATCGCCCAGAAGCTGCAGCAGAAATATGCCGGCGTCCAGGATGCGTTCATCGCCATCTTCCCGCCGCCCCCGGTACAGGGGCTAGGCACCATCGGCGGATTCAAGCTGCAAGTTGAAGACCGCAGTGATGAGGGGTACGACGCGCTCAATCAGGCGATCAAGGCAGTTCAAGCCAAGGTGGCTCAAGCCCCCGAGCTTCAGGGTGTCTTTACGAGCTATGACGTCAATACGCCCCAACTTTTCGCCGACCTCGACCGCGCCAAGGCCAGCCAATTGGGTGTTGATGTGCAAGACGCCTTTGACACGATGCAAATCTATCTAGGCTCGCTCTACATCAATGACTTCAACAAATTCGGCCGCACCTACGAAGTCATCGCCCAGGCGGACAAGGAATTCCGCTCGAGCCGAGAGAGCATCTTAAAGCTTCAGACCAAGAACGCGGACGGCAAAATGGTGCCCCTGGGCGCCTTGGTCCAGGTCACGGAGACGACAGGGCCAGACAGTGCGATGCGTTACAACGCCTATCGATCGGCCGATCTGAACGGCGCACCCGCGCCGGGCTATTCGACCGGTCAAGCGCAAGCGGCGATCACAAAGATCCTGGACCAGACGCTGCCGCGCGGCATGAGCTACGAGTGGACCGATCTAACGTATCAGGAAATCCTCTCGGGAAACACCGCCATTCTCGTTTTTCCGATTTGTGTGCTGCTCGTCTATCTGGTTTTGGCGGCGCAGTATGAGAGTGTCTTTTTACCTTTGTCGATTATCCTGATCGTACCCATGTGTCTCCTGTCGGCCATCACGGGAGTCTGGCTCACCGGTGGCGATAACAACCTGTTCACGCAGATCGGCTTTTTTGTCCTGATTGGCCTGGCATGCAAGAACGCAATCTTAATCGTGGAATTTGCGCGCGAACTGGAAATTCAGGGCCGCAGCACGTTCGATGCGGCCATCGAAGCAGCGCATCTGAGACTGCGGCCGATCCTCATGACCTCGATGGCGTTCATCATGGGCGTGACGCCTTTGGTGTTGTCCTCGGGCGCGGGTGCAGAGATGCGTCACGCCATGGGTGTGGCAGTCTTTTCCGGAATGCTCGGGGTGACGCTGTTTGGGCTGTTTCTCACACCCGTTTTCTATGTGCTCATCCGCGCTCTCGAAAAGCGCATCACCCGAACTGAGAAGGTCCATCATCATGTTTGATTCCCTGACTCGCAACGGGTTATGGCTGGGTCTATTTTTCCTCCTCGTGGCCGGCTGCACGACGCCTGAACCGGTGCAAAACTCGGGTGTGGACCTCCCCGCCGGCTGGATCGTGCCGGCAGAAAGCCGTCCCACGAGCGTGCCGCTGGTGACAAGCACGGCGGACGCCGAGATCGATCAGCGCTGGTGGACGCACTTCAAGGATCCCGTGCTCGATCGGTTAATCGGCGAAGCGCTCAAGAACAACCCGAGTCTGCAAATCGCCGCCGCGCGCGTCGAGGAAGCGCGCGCCGAGCGCCGTCAGACCGCCGCCGCCTTGTATCCGCAGATCAACGGCGAGCTGAGCGCCCAGCGCGGTAATCAGGGCTACGCCACACAGAACCAGACGATCAACCTGACCCAGGTTGATCTGGCGGCCTCGTGGGAGCTCGATCTTTTCGGGCGCAACCAGGCGCGAACGGCGCAGGCTACGGCGATACTGCAGTCGGCCGAAGCCACTCAGCAGGCCGTGCGCGTCGCGCTCTTGGCGGACGTGGCGCGCAATTACTTCGAAATGAGAAGCTTCGAGCGCCAGATTGCCATCGCCAATGAGAACCTCGATACCGAAAGGCGTACGCTGGAATTGATCCAGGCGCAACTGAAGGGCGCGATCGCCAGCGATTTCGATGTGCAGCGCGCCGGCGCCGAGGTCTCGGCGACCGAAGCGCTGGTGCCGGCGTTGCAGAGCGCCTACGACAGTGCGGTCAATCGTCTGAATGTGCTGGTCGGCGTGGTACCCGGGAGCCGAGACGCATGGCTGCAACAGCCGGTCGAACAGACAGCGCTCGATTCGGGTATCGTCATCGCCGCGCCCGCCCGCGTGCTCGAGACGCGCCCCGACGTGCGAGCGGCCGAGCGGCAGTTCGCTGCCAGCCTCTCGGACAGTCGTGCCGCACGGGCCGACCTCTTCCCCGACATCTCGTTGACGGCCCTTTTCGGTGCGCAAAGCGCAACTCCGTTCTCGTCGACGCCGTGGGGACTGGGGGTGAACCTGGTTCAGCCGATTGTGAACTTCGGTCGCATCCAGGGTGAGATCGAGGCTGCCGACGCGAGGCAGAAGGCCTCGTTTGCCAACTATCAAAAAATCGTGCTCGAGGCGACCGAGAACATGCAAGACGCTCTCTCGAGTTATCTCCATGAGACGGCGCGCAACGCCTCGCTCGCAACAGGTGTTTCTCAGAACCGCAAGGCCGACGAATTGGCACGGCTGCAGTACACCAACGGATACGTGGGCCTGCTCGATGTGCTGGTGGTCCAGCGTAACCTCCTGGACGCGCAGGCCAGTCAGGCCGTCTCGGATGCCAATTTGCGCATCGACCTCGTCGGGATCTATGCGGCTGCGGGTGGTGGCTGGAAGGACTAGTCGCTAAGAGCCGGGCCTGCCCAGAATCCGCCCGGGCGCCGGGGCGGACTTGGCGATGGCCTAGGGCCCTAGCTCGTTGCGGTCTCACCCAGGACGGCCCGGCAGCTGATTTCCATGCCGTCTTCAATCGGGAAGGGGATCGAGACATAGCCATTGGCCGGATCGCGCACGTAGTTCAGATAGGCATCCATCGCGGCCTGGTTGATGTCGTCGCCCGCGACGAGCGCACCGGGCAAAAGGCGCGGCTCAATGAGCTTTAGGACCGGAAGACACAGGTCCTTCCAGCCGTCCAGAAGGGCGAGGCCAATCGGTCCTGGGACATCGCGGAGGGTTTGCATCGCGTCGCCCTCGAGGATCGTGACGTTGTCAGCGAGTCCGGCCTCGACCAGATGGGCCCTCGCGGCTTGGACTTTGGCGCGGCTAAGCTCGGTACTGTAGATGTGGCCCTTGCCGTTGTCGGCCACGGCTGCGGCAAGGTAAATCGTGGAAATGCCAAACGAGGTACCGAACTCGACGATGCTGTCGGGCCGGCTCGCCCGAACGAGCGCATAGAGCAGATCGCCGGCGTGTGCGGAGATTGGCATGTAGACCGCCGACATGGCCTCGGAGCGCGCCTGGGCCGATGCCAAAGCGAAGGAAAAGCCCGGGGGCAGTTCCAGCGGGGAGGCTTCCTGCAGGGCGCTGGCAGTAAAAAGCCGATCAAGAACCGCGCGCACTTTGGGGGTATGGAGGGTTGTCATTTAAAGTACCAGGGAAAGTGAGAGTATCCTTAGAGTAGACGATACGTATCGTCTCGTCAAGAATCGGAGCTGACCGCCCATGCACCCCCCTTTTTTTTGGCGATAGACATGGCCAAGGATTCCGATTCGGGGCGCGCGCTCGCAAAAGCCCGCACACCGGCGAGCCTGGAGCATCGGGGAAACCGCTACGGTCGTAGCGAGCAAGCTCGGCAGGCCGTGCTTGAGGCGGCGGATAACCTCGTCGCTGAAATCGGCTATGCCGCGGTGACGATCGAAGGCATTGCTGCGCGTGCGGGTGTGGGAAAGCAAACCATCTATCGCTGGTGGCCCTCGAAGACGGATGTCCTCCTCGAAGCGTTTCTCGATGACGCCATTGAGTACCTGGTGCCGCAGGACAGCGGGGATCTCAGCCGGGACCTGCGAGTCCACCTGCGCAACCTCGCGAAGTTCCTGGGCCAGTCTGATGCCGGAGCGGTGTTTCGCGCATTGGTTGGTCAGGCACAGCACGAGCCGGCACTGGCCACGCGATTGCGCAAGGACTATCTGGTTCGCCAGCGCGAGATGGACCGGATTCCGCTCGTACGGGCCGTTGCACGCGGCGATCTGCCGGCCAGGATCGACGTCGAGTTCGCCATCGATCAGCTCGTGGGCCCCATCTACTATCGCGTGCTCGTCACAGGCGAACCGGTCACTGCCAAGTTCACGGACGCGCTCGTGAACGCGTTCTTGAAGTGGGGTGCCTCCGAGAAGACTTAGTTCGCGCGGCAAGCCGGCCCCTGGGGTGCGCTTTCTCGAATGGTTGTGCCTCGAGGTGGCGGGAGAAGGCGAGCCTCGTGATGTTCGCAAAGCGCTCCAGCGGGGCGCTTTGCGGCCAAGGGGTTCCCTCCACCGCATACCAGGGTCAGCCCAACTTTGCGGGATCTTGCGCCGAACGTTTGCGGACCTGTCGCGCGCTTCGCGCGTGTCAGGTGTCCGTGTGCAAACCCAAATCAGTCACTCCCGCAAGGTCCAAAACTGACTTGTGACGCAATTGCTACAGCACCCGAATTGTCACGGATGTCACATAGCCGCGTCGCTACATCTGCGCATAGAATTTTAACAACCGCGATATTTCGTGACTCCAATTGAACAACGTTGTAGGTCGGGGCGCCTCTGTCACAAACCAGGGCCCTTCTGACATCTTTGTGAGAGGAAGCCCGATGTCTCGAGAAACGGCAGGCTGGAGTCTGGGGCACACGATTTCTTGCGTCGCCGTGATGAACGCGTTGGCATCGGTGCTTCCGGTGCAGGCGCAAACGGCTCCCGATAGTTCGACCGCTTCCCCAAGCGCTTCGCCGCCTCCGCAGCAAGTCGAGCGCGTCGAGATCACCGGCACCAACATCAAACGGACCGACGCCGCGACCGCGGACAATGTCCAGACGATCACCGCCGAGGACATCCAGCGCAGTGGCAAGGAAACCGTAGCCGACGTCCTGCGCTCGCTATCTGCGAACTTCGCGAGCTATAACGAGACTTTCTCTAACAGCTTCTCGCCTGGGGCCGGCAGTGTCGCCCTGCGTGGCTTGAGCCAGAAAAATACTCTAGTCCTCCTAAACGGCCAGCGCATCGCCAATTACGGTTTCGCGCAGAACCTCGAGGACACCTATGTCGATCTGAATATCATCCCGGCCAATGCGATCGATCACATCGACGTTCTCAAGGACGGCGCCTCTTCGATCTACGGCTCGGATGCAATCGCCGGAGTGGTCAATATCGTCTTGAAGTCGGACTATCAGGAACGCGTGGTCGAGGTCGGCTACGGCCAGGGTCCGAATGGCAATGAGAAGACGCGCGACATGTCGGCGACCTTGGGGTTTGGCAGCCTTCAAAACGATGGCTGGAACGTGATGCTCGCCGCCAGTTATCTCAAGCGTTCCGAGGTTCTGGCTTCCGATATCCCGTACCTCGCAGGGCAGGACTATCGTCAGTTTCCGGCGGGCTTTTTCAATTGGGCCACGGCCAACGCCTATATCAGCGACACCAACAGCGCCTACGTGCAGACGCCCTTTCCCACTTGTGGAGCCGTTGGCCAGCCCAACAAGGTCGTCTCGCTGACCCAGTTTCCAACGACCGCTCCGGGATCGGTTTGCGCCTTCAATCCTGCGTCCCAAACCGATTTCATCCCGTCCACCCAGCGCACCGCGGTGGTGGGCAACGGTACGTTCAAGTTGACCCCCGAGCTGACGGCGACCGCGGACGTCTTCCTGTCCAACAGTCAAACCGGGGTTACGCAGACGCCGGCTCAGTTGAACCAAACCGCGGTCGCCTTCAATCCCGCCACCGGCGGCGTGAACACGATCGCCAACACCCTGCCGGTGGGGAACCCCAGTAATCCCGGCGCAACGCCACAGGACATCATCTACACCTTTCAGTCGGTCGGTCCCCAGGACTATATCGTCCGGTCCAATACCGCGCGCCTGAGCGGTGGGTTAAAAGGCAACCTCGCAGGCAGCTGGGACTGGGAGGCCAATCTTGGCTACTCCGAGAATGATGTGACACAGACGAACTACAATTCGATCTCCGTTCCAGCGCTCGAGGCCGAGATCACAAACGGCTCCTATAATTTCTTGAACCCGGGTCTGACGCCCGCAGCCAACAACGCGCTTCGGACGGCCTTTAGTCAGGTTTCGGTCAGTAAGCTCGAAACCTTTGGGGCGAAGACTTCGGGCGATCTCTTTTCTCTGCCGGCCGGCACTGTGCAAGCCGCGGTGGGATACGAGTTTCGCCATGAGTCGATTGATGACGTTCCGGACAAGCTCATCACCTCCGGGCAGATCCTGAACTTCGG
>JBEKVI010000008.1:0-105167 GCA_049514215.1 Burkholderiaceae bacterium | reverse complement strand
GTGCAAGACCGCGAGCTCACTGCTTCTTAGGCTCTCGCAGGATTGTCCGGTGGGCGTGATCAGAAGGCGCGCGTCATCGAGCCGGACCGACAGATTGCCCGACGTCCCCTGATTCAGACCGCTTGCGTTCATCAAGCGGCCCACTTCGACCAGTTCGAGGCGCAATGCCTCCTCGCCCGACTCTCTCATGCTGAAGTCTCCTCCGGAAAAAGCCGCGCAAGACCGAGCGGACCGGATTCGGCCACTCCGCGCTCGGTGATGTAGCCGGTCACGAGGCGCGCAGGGGTCACATCGAAGGCCGGGTTGCGTGCGCGCGTGCCCTCGGGTGCGAGCGCGATCTCGACGATCCCGCCGCCCTTGGACCATCCGCTCAGATGGGTGACCTCGCGCTCACTGCGTTCTTCGATCGGTATCGACTGCCCTGTGGGCATGGACCAGTCGATCGTCGGAGACGGTAGCGCCACGTAGAAAGGAACTCCGCAATCCCGTGCAGCGAGCGCCTTGAGGTAGGTTCCGATCTTGTTGCACACCGCCCCGTCCCGGGTGACACGGTCTGCGCCGACGATGCAAAGGTCGATCTCCCCGGATTGCATGAGATGGCCGCCCGCGTTGTCGGCGATGAGCGTGTGCGGCACGCCGTGCGCTGCAAGCTCATAGACCGTCAATGCCGCACCCTGGTTGCGCGGTCGCGTCTCATCGACATACACATGCACCGGAAGGCCGGCGTCGTGCGCCTTGTAGACGGGTGCCAAGGCCGTGCCCCAATCGACGGTGGCAAGCCAGCCCGCGTTGCAATGGGTCAGAATGTTGACGGGCCCGGATCGAGTCTTCTTCGCCAACGCCTCGGCGATGAGTGTGAAGCCTGCCGCTCCGATGGCCGCGTTCTGGGCAACATCGTCCTCGCATAACTGGGCCGCCATCGCGTAGGCGAGTGCCGCGCGCTCCTGCGGCGGCGCGTGGTTCAGGGTTTCCTTCAGGCGGGCGATGGCCCACGCCAGATTCACCGCGGTGGGTCGGGTCGCGAGCAGGAGCGTACAGCTGGCCTCGAGATGGCCATCGCTGGGATCGGCAGCCATCGCAAGCGCGAGCCCATAGGCCGCCGCAGCGCCGATGAGCGGTGCGCCGCGCACGACCATGGTTTTGATGGCTTGCGCAATCGATTCGACGTCCGCCAAGGTGCGTGTTACAAAAGCATGCGGAAGCTGGGTCTGATCGATGACCGAGACCGTACGGCCATCGGGATTCAGCCAGAGCGTGCGGAAGTGGCGATCACCGATCTTCATGGTTTCGACGGGGTCGGATCGCGGCCCATGTAGCCCCGAGACGATCTCTCGGATGCTTGGCCGCCCTTTTCGGATGCGCCGGTCTTATTAAGTGCCCGGAAGTCGAAATTGTAACGGCACGCGGCGCTTGCCAAGCGTGTCAGGCGTCGTTTCCTCTCGTATCTTCGCATCCTTTAATCCCTCGGCCATTGCTCGACCCGCTTGAGCGCCCTGCGATGGTCTCGCCTGGCGCGATCGGGCCAAAAGCGATACCATCTGGGCCCAGCAAAACTCACAAAAAGTAATAATCATCACAACTTTGCGGGACCGTAGCGGTCTGAAGCTCAGAGCGCGGCCCAAGCCCCCCAAAAAGCGGGGGCCGTTTTGCACCGCAGGCGTTGGCCAGCCCGCGTTCTTGCCGAGCACTTCGCGCACACTGTGTTCCTCAAAGTTGCTTCACTTCAATCTCACCGAGGTTACCGTTTATGCGTCTGACACCGATCGCGATCGCCGTTCTTCTTCTAGCCGGTTGCAACCAACAGTCTCCGCCAGCGCCGCCTCCGGCACCCGCGGCCGACACCACCCCGGCACCAGCCCCCGCCGTCGCACCGGCACCGACCCCAGCGCCCGCGCCTGTCGCAGCTCCCGCCCCTGCGCCTGTCGCCAGCGCTGACCAGGAACAACTGAGTGAGACGGACAGCTACTCCGAGCCCGAGCCGCAAGATGTCGTTAGCGCCTACGTCGATCCGGCCGATTCGGAGCCGGCCCCCGTTGCCGTAGGGTGGGCACCGCCCCCGATGCTGGTCGACGCACCCCCGCCTCAACCCTATCCCGATGCGGTATGGACCGGGGGTTATTGGGTATGGGAAGGCAACTGGATCTGGGCTCGCGGTCGTTGGCTGCGTCCGCCGCAACCGGACTATGGCTGGAACCCGCCCTACTACGAAAACCGGGACAACCGGGTCATTTTCATCCCGGGATATTGGCGCCGTCACGAGTCGGCATTCACTCCGCCTCCCGTGGGCGTCGACATCGCCTTGGCCGTGGTTGCCGCGGGGGTCCTTTTCGGACCCCACATTTTCGGCCCACCCGGGCCTTTCATTCCCCCGCCCCCGGGGTCTCGCTTCGGACTCATTGTGCCGGCTCCGATCGGGGTCTCACCGCAGGTGGTCATGGGAGCACCTCCCATCATCAACCCCGGGATGCGGGTCACGACGATCAATAACGTGCACAACACCACCGTCATCAACAACATCACCAATGTCACGGTGACCGCCCCCGCTTCCTCGACGGCCACGCATGCCGCGTTCTCGGCCGCGGTTCCAGCAGCGCCCCAGCGCGCCGCCGCATTGACGCCGGTCGTGAGGGCAGTCGCACCGCAACCGGCCAGTTCGAAGCCCATTCCGACTTATGTGGCGGGCCATCCTCCGGCAAGCTTGCCGCCGGCTCAAACCGTGCGGGCCGTCGTTCCTGCCGCGCTCGCGCATCAGGCCGCTGCGCCGGCGCGCCCGGCCGAACCCGCCACGCTGCCGCGCGCAGTACCGGTCCCCTCAGCGCGGCCTGCCGCGCCCGTCCCAGCCGCTCGTCCCGCGCCATCTCCAGCCGCCCGTCCGGCCCCGGCTCCGGCGGAGAGACCCGCCGCCCGACCCGAGGTCGCGCCGCATCCGGCTCCGGCACCGCATCCGGCTGAAAGACCGGTTGCCCGACCCGAACCTGCGCCGCATCCGGCCCCGGCACCGCATCCGGCCGAGAAGCCAGCGCCCCATCCGGAGGCAGCGCCCCATCCAGCGCCACCTCCTCATCCCGCTCCCAAGCCCGAGCCCAAACCCGAGCCCAAATCCAAGCCCGGAGAAAAGAAAAACGAGGAGAAGTAGCCCGAAAGCGTCTTTCCATCGAGCGCGAGCCCCATGTCGTCGTTGCGGCGACGATCCGGGGCCGCATCTCGGGTGCCATCGGGTCTTGTCTTGACCGAAGTCGGGGCCATTTGGCAGGGTAGAAGCGAAGGCGGCAGCGCCGTCGCATCCTCGGTCGCGCAATGTCGCTTAGCCTCAGGAGAGCCGTCATGAGCAGCAAACCCATCCGTATTCCAGGCCCTGACCACCCCATCACGATCGAGCCTCACCCCAAGCGGGTGGTCGTCTCGATTGCCGGACGCGTTCTCGCGGACACGCAAGCCGCCCTGTCCTTGCGCGAGGCCAACTATCCCGCCGTGTTGTACATCCCGCGCAAGGATGTCGACATGACTCTAATGACGCGGACAGCGCACGAAACCTATTGCCCCTACAAGGGCGAGTGTCACTATTTCAGCATTCCGTCCGGTGGCGAGCGTGCGGTCAACGCAGTCTGGACTTACGAAACGCCATACGAGGCTGTCTCGGTGATCAAGGATCACCTCGCGTTTTATCCGAATCGGGTCGATTCGATCGAGGAGCGTTAAAGAGCGGCAAAGAAGGTCGGACGAGCCTTCGTTGGGTTCGCGGCATCGGCATTGGTCCATGTTGCCGGCCACCGCATGGGGACGTATCGCCTGGGTCGGACTTGGGGTAGTCGTGCTCGCCGGCATCGCGTATCGTCCGGATCGCGCCTTGGAAGTTGCCACCGGCACCGTGGCGCACGATCTGTGTTCGGAAACCTTCGTGGCTCACCTCGATCCACAGCGCATCTTCGAAGAAAGTCTCCGGCCGCGGCGCGGCCTTCGCATCGTCGCCCCAGCGATCTCCTGGAACGTCCATTTTCCGGATCGGACCGTGGATGCCTCGATCCTCGGTGCCTTCTCCAGTCGCGCGCGATTTCGGGAAGGACTCGGATGTGTACTGGAATTCGGTCCTGGTGTGATGGCACCGGCCATCCAAAGTCCGCCCGAAGGCGTCAATGCGTCTGCAAAGGATCGCGTGCCGGCCCTTCTTGCGCCGATCGCGCCTGCATCCTCCGAGGTCGTCGAGCCCCAGGATGCGCGTCTGAGAAGCGCGCTTGACGCGATTTTCGCCGAACCACCGGAGGGTCCGCGACGCTGGACCACGTCTGTGGTCGTCCTTTTGGACGGCCGTATCGTCGCCGAGCGTTATGCCAGGGGCTATGGAATCACCACGCCGATTCTCGGATTCTCCATGACCAAATCGGTCATGAGTGCCCTCGTTGGCATCCTCGTGCAAAAGGGGCTTTTGCGAGTTGATGCCCGCGCTCCCTTTGCGGCCTGGGACTCCCCGAGCGACCCTAGAAATGCGATCACCGTCGAGCACCTCCTGCGTATGGACAGCGGGCTGGATCTCGATGAGACCGGCACCGGTTTCGATCCGTCAAACCGCATGCTCTACGATGAACCGGACATGGCCGCTTACGCCGAACGCGCGCGTCTGATTGCCGCTCCGGCAACGCGCTGGCATTACAGCAGCGCAAGTACCCAACTCGTTGCGCGGATCGTGCGCGATACGATTGCCTCCACTGGCGATGAAGTCAGTGCCTTCGCAAGACGCGAGCTTTTCGAGCCTTTGGGCATGGAACACGTCACCTTGGAGACTGACGGAACCGGAACGCCCGTGGGCGCCCACTATATGCTGGCCAGCGCACGCGACTGGGCCCGCTTCGGCTGGCTCTACGCGTGCGACGGCGTGCTCGGGGGCCGGCGCATCCTTCCCGAGGGCTGGGTCGCCTTCTCCGCGAAGCCCACGCTGGGCACGCACTACGGTGCAGGCTTCTGGCTCGGCGGGGGTGGTGCTCAAAAGCCGGGGCAAGCCGTCATCCCTGCGGACGCTTTGTTCGCCTCGGGCAACCTCGGGCAGCGGATCGCCATCATCCCCTCGTTGCACTTGGTCGTCGTGCGCACCGGACACAGCCATGGTCGGGATTTCGATAATCCCGCATTCGTGGAACTCGTCGAGGCGGCAATCGACGCCATACGTCCTGTAGCGGCGCCGCACGGCTGACCGGCCGTGCGCGCCGTGCTAAGCGGGCTCGTTTGCCACCAGGCCGAAGGCCTCTGCCAGGAGCGCGTACGATCGCAGGCGCGCAGCCTTGTCGTAGGTCCAGGTGACAACGACGAGTTCGTCGATCTCGAGACGCTGCGCCACTTCTTCGAGCTTTGCGCGCACCACCTCGCCAGTGCCCACCATGGCCTTTTGACGCAAGGCCTCCAGGGTCGCTCGTTCGGCGTCGGTGTACGGGTAGGCCGCCGCCTCCTCTGGCGAGACCAAGGGCAGACGAACATTCTTCTCGAAACCGATTCGCCAGTATTCGCGCGTCATGAGAAGCCGCCTCGCCTCGCGTTCGCTGTCGGCGGCGAGCGCCCAGACGCAGATTGCCGAATACGGCCGCGCATGACGCTCGCTTGGACGATAGTGCGCGCGATAGAGTTGCATCGCCTCCGCGGCGCCTCTGCCTTCGGTAAAGAAATAGGCGAAAGCATAAGGAAGTCCGAAATGAGCGGCGAGGCGAGCGCCATAGTCGGAGCTGCCCAGCATCCAAATCTCAGGACTGGTGGGTCCCTGGGGATGTGCCTTGATCATCTGGAACGGATGGCCCTCGACTAGGGGTTCGGCGTTCAGCCAGTCCTGGAGGTCGCGGACCTGCTGAGGAAATTCCTCGGCCGCGTTCGAATAGGGGTTAAGCGCAAGCGACGTCAGCCGATCCGATCCGGGCGCTCGTCCCACGCCCAAATCAATTCGTCCTGGCGCGATGGCCTCGAGGACGCGGAATTGTTCGGCCACCTTCAGCGCCGAGTAATGCGGCAGCATCACGCCTGCACTGCCGACGCGGATCTGCTTGGTCGTTGCCGCAATGGCCGCGATCAAGACCTCGGGCGCAGTGCCCACAATGCTGTCGCTGTTATGGTGTTCGGATACCCAGTACCGGTGGTAGCCCAAGGCATCGCAGTAGCGCGCGAGTTCCAAGGTGTCGCGAATCGCTTGATCCGAGCTCGTCCCTTTCGCCCAAGTCGATTGATCCAATACCGAGATTTTCATGGCAGGGTTATACCTTCGCGTCGCTGCAATGCCTGGGTCAAAAAAAAGCGCCAAGCCGCAGGAGTCCGATGTAGCGGCGGCTGCGACCGGAGAACGCGGATCCGATGACCTAGATTAGGTGGCAAGCAGCCGCGACAGTTCCCCGCTCTCTTTTAGCCGCTCCAGATCCGCGGCCCCTCCGATCAAAACGCCACGCACAAAAATCATCGGAAAGGTCGGCCAGCCCGTCCACATCTTCAGTGCATTGCGGCGACGCCAGTCGGAAAGATAGCTTCCATACTCGAGATAGCGATACTGAATACCCGCGGCGTCGAGCGCTTTTCTGGCCCGACGCGGAAAGGGATTCTGCGCCATGCCGATCACGACGATGGGATTCGATGCGATGGCCTGTTTGACTTCGTTGACGATCTCGGATTGACTTGCAGCGATCGCCCCGCGAATGGCGGGATGGATGTGCTCCTCGTCCAAAATATTGCGAGCCATAGATTCACCTTCAAAGAGAGGAAAAAGGGGAATTCCCGTGTGGACCGCGCCCGGGGGTGCAGGCGCCATCGAATCCGAGCATCATAGGCCCAAAAAAATCTGCCCATTGGTTGGAGTGTCCTCGTGCTGACCGGCGCACTTAGGCCGGCCGATCGTCCACGGCAAGCCGCCACAACGAGGTGCGCTCGGCGCGTCGCGCAAAAGAGAGCGGATCGTCTGGATCGTGGGCCTTGCGATGCACGGGCACCACTTCGCTTTGGGCAATGACCTTAAGCTTTGCCGCTGCAAATGCATCGAGCAGTTCCGCGCGGGTGCGAAGCCCGAGATGCTCCGCGATATCGGAAAGGATGAGCCAGCCTTCGCCGCCTTCTTCCAGGTGCTCTTTAAGGCCGCCCAGATAGCCCAGGAGCATGCGGCTGTGGGGATCAAAGATCGCCTGCTCGAGGGGCGAACTCGGCCGCGACGGAATCCATGGCGGGTTACACACGATGAGGTCCGCACGCCCGACGGGAAACAGATCGGCCTCCTGAACGGTGATCGTGTGTTCGAGCCCCAGCCTTGCGATGTTCTCGCGGGCGCACGTCAAGGCCCGCGGTTCTTGGTCGGTCGCGACGATGCGCGCCACACCCCGCTTGGCCAGGAGCACGGACAAAACGCCCGTTCCCGTACCGATGTCAAAGGCGAGCGACACCGGCGGCAGGGGTGCCTTTGCCACCAGGTCGAGATATTCCGAGCGTACGGGAGCAAATACACCGTAGTGGGGATAGATGCGCTCGCCCACGGGTGCGAGTTCGATCCCTTTCTTGCGCCACTCGTGCGCCCCGATCAATCCCAGCAGCTCACGCAGTGAAAGCACCGAAGGGCCCGTAGAGGGGCCCAGCACCTCGCTGCAGGCCAGGCGGACGTCCGGGGCTCGGCGCAGGGGAATGGCGTAATCGGTCTCGAAGGGCAGCAGCAGGGCCCCGAGGATGCGGGCGCGCTGCGCTTGAGCCTGGCGCAGCAAATGAAAGGAATCGCGCGCCGAATCTCCGGGCTTGGGCGATTTGCGATCGATGCGGCGCGCCAAGGCATGCAACATCTGGCGTGCGTTCTGAAAGTCGCCGCGCCACAAGATCGAGGTCCCCTGCGAGGCGAGTCGATAGGCCGCATCGGCCGTCATGCGATCATCTGCGACGACGACGCGTTTGGGCGGAGCGTGACCACTTTCCGAATGCCACAGGGCGGTACACGGCACCCCGTTCTCGCTCCACTGGATTTCTGGGTTCTCGGCCACGAAGCCGCCTATCTTTCAAGAACGCGTATCCAAGGGAGTATACGGGTTGCAACTCGCAGAAGAACCCTTAGTGAGACCGGTCTTCGATTGCGGGCGATCTAGGGTGGTGCGCTGCTGTCGCGGGGCGCGTCGCCTTGATGTTCAACCCAGCCACCACCCAGGTCCTCATACAGTGTAACGAGGTTGGTCAGACGATCGAGGCTCGTGGTCACGCGCGAGAGCTGGGCGTTGTTCAGGTCGGTCTGTGCCGTAAGCAACGTCAGATAGCTGTCGACTCCCGTGCGATACCGCAGCTGGGCGAGCTGCAGGCGGCGTTGCTGCGCCGCGACCAGGCGGTTGAGCGAGTCGACCTGGTCCTCGTAGGTTGCGCGCGCGGTAAGACCATCGGCGACTTCGCGAAACGCGGTCTGGATCGTCTTTTCATACTGCGCTACCGCGATCGCCTGCTGGGCCTTGGCCTGCTCCAGGTTGGACGTGTTCAGGCCGCCCGTAAAGATCGGCAGGGTGATGCCCGGCTCCAGGGCCCAGGACCCGGTCCCCGACTGAAACAGCTGATGCAGATAAGGGCTGACGGATCCCGCCACTCCGGTCAAGGAGATCGACGGAAAAAAGGCCGCGCGGGCGGCACCGATGTTGGCATTGGCCGCCATGAGCTGGTACTCGGCCTGCTCGATATCCGGCCTGCGTTCGATCAGGTCGGAAGGAAGACCCGAGGGCACATCGGTCACGAGCGACTGCTGCTCCAGATCATCTCCTTGCGGCAAATCGGCAGGCAGTGCGCTGCCCACCAGGAGCACCAAAGCGTTCTCGGCCTGCGCGCGGGCTCGTTTCTGGGCAGCGAGCTGGGCCTTGGCCTGCTCCAAGGCGCCCTCGGCCTCGCGTAGATCGAGCTCAGATCCGGTGCCCGTGTCGAACTGCATCTGGGTCAGCCGGAACGATTCCTGGGCCACGCGCAAGGTGTCGTCGGTGACCTTGAGCGCCTCGTCATCGGCAACGAGAGTCAGATACTGGTTCGCCACCTCCGAGACGAGCAGGATCTCCGCCGACTTGCGCGCCTGCGAAGTCGCCAGGTACTGCTCCAAGGCCGCTTTCTCCAGGCTTCTGACCTTGCCGAAGAAATCGAGCTCCCAGCTCACCGAGACATAGGCCTCGAAGGCGTTGATCACCTTGTTGCTGGGCTCAAACAGGCTGATGCTGCCGCGCGCGCGCACCGCGTTGGCGTTGGCGGCCACGCTAGGCAGTAGGGCCGCTCTTTGGATGCCGTACTGGGCCCGGGCGGTTTCCACATTCAGAATCGCGACCCTTAAGTCACGATTGTTCTTCAGCGCCAGCTCGACGAGCCGCTGCAGCCGCACGTCGCGCAGGAAATCGCGCCAACCCAGATCCGCGGCCGTTGCCTCGGACTCAGAGGGTGGCAGCGCGCGGCCCACCTCGGGATGGACCCTGGAGACATACGCTTCCCCCGTAGGATAGGCGTTGGCCACGGGCAGATCGGGGCGGTGATACTCGGGTTCGAGCGTACAGGCGCCAAGGGTCGCCGCCAAAACGACGATCCAGCACCGGCTTGGCGTCGGACTTCTCATTGGGCGGGCGCAGTCGGATTTTCGGAAGCGGCCTTGGGCGCTGACTTGCTGCGTCCGAAGCGCTTCACGATGACCACAAAAAACATGGGAATCATGAAGATCGCAAGAAAGGTGGCCGTGAGCATCCCGCCGATCACCCCGGTTCCGATGGCATGTTGACTGCCGGATCCGGCACCGTTACTGATCGCAAGCGGCAATACACCCAGGATAAAGGCCATGGATGTCATGAGGATCGGTCGAAGCCTCAGGCGCGCCGCCTCGATGGCCGCCTCGATCGGAGTGCGACCTTGCGCCTGGAGTTCGCGCGCGAATTCGACGATCAGGATGGCGTTTTTCGCCGATAGCCCGACGGTCGTCAAAAGCCCCACCTGAAAGTACACATCGTTGGACAGCCCGCGCAGCGTTGCGGCCAGGAGGGCCCCGATCACCCCCAGTGGCACCACGAGAATGACCGACACGGGAATCGACCAACTTTCATAGAGCGCGGCAAGGCTGAGGAACACCACGAGTACGGAAATCGCATACAGGAACGGTGCCTGGGAGCCCGAGAGCCTCTCCTGAAACGACAATCCGGTCCACTCGTAACCGATGCCACGCGGCAACTTTGCGGCCAGATCCTGGATGACGTTCATGGCCTCACCCGAGCTCTTGCCCGCGGCGGCCTGTCCCTGGATCTCCATGCTGGAGATCCCGTTGTAGCGCTCGAGCTTGGGCGAGCCGAAGATCCAATGGCTGTTCGCAAAGGCCGTAAACGGGACCATCGTGCCTTGGGCGTTGCGGACGTAGTAGAGGCCCAAATCGTCGGGATTCATGCGAAACGGCGCATCGACCTGGACATACACTTTCTTGATCCGGTTATCGACATCGAGAAAGTTATTCACGTACTGCGATGCCCAGGCGATCGAGAAGGTCTGATCGATCGAGGCCGCGGAGACGCCCAGGGCGTTGGCCTTCTCCCGGTCGATGTCGACGGCAAACTGAGGGTTGTCGTTCAGGCCGTTGGGGCGCACGAGCGCAAGGTCGGGGTTCTCGCGGGCCAGCTTCAAAAGCTGGTTGCGGGCCGCCATCAATTCATCGTGACCGAGCCCCCCTTGATCCTCGAGCTCGAAGTCAAAGCCAGCCGCCGTTCCAAGCTCGGGAATGGGCGGCGGGTTGATCGGAATGACGTTGGCCTCCTTATAGGTCGCAAACCGCCTTCCGATGCGCTGAATGAGGGCTTGAACCTTCAGGTCTGTGGCGCCACGCACGCTCCAGTCCTTCAGGCGCACGAACAGAAGCCCCGAATTCTGACCCCGTCCGGCGAAGTTAAAGCCGGTGACCTCCAAGGCGCCGTCGACGGACTGCGACTCCTTCTCCAAAAGATAGTTGGCGACGTCATCGAGCGCAGCCTGGGTCCTGCCCTGGGTCGCGCCGGGCGGCGTTTGTACCTGGATGAAGAAGGTTCCCTGGTCTTCGTCCGGCAAGAAAGAGGTGGGCATGCGCAAAAAGAGGAACACAACGGCGGCGATCACGACCAGGTAGATGAGAAACCAGCGCGCAGCCCGTGCGATCACATGCTGGACTCCGTCGTGGTAGCGCACGCGGCTGGCTTCGAATGCCCGGTTAAACCAACCGAAAAACCCGCGTCGTTGGACATGCCCGTGCGGCACCGGCTTTAGGATCAAGGCGCACAGGGCGGGCGTCAGAACGAGCGCGACGATCACCGAGAGGATCATCGCGGCCACGATGGTCAACGAAAACTGGCGATAAATCGCACCGACCGAGCCGCCCGAGAAAGCCGAGGGGATAAACACGGCCGACAGCACAAGGGCCACCCCGACCAGCGCGCCCGTGATCTGGCTCATGGCTTTGCGGGTCGCCTCGAGCGGCGAGAGTCCTTCCTCGGCCATGACCCGCTCGACGTTCTCGACGACGACAATCGCGTCATCGACGAGCAGCCCAATGGCCAAGACGAGCCCGAACATGGTGAGCGTATTGATCGAAAATCCCGCGGCAGCCATGATGCCGAAGGTTCCGAGCAAAACCACCGGCACGGCAATGGTCGGGATGAGCGTGGCGCGCAGATTCTGCAAGAACAGGTACATCACGAGAAAAACGAGCCCGATGCCCTCAAAGAGGGTCTTGACCACTTCCTCGATCGAAATCTGGACGAACGGCGATGTGTCGTAGGCATAACGCACCTGCATGCCGTGCGGGAAAAACGCGGAAAGCTGTTGGACCCTGGCGCGGACCGCTTTGGCCGTGGCCAAGGCGTTGGCCCCGGTGGCCAGCTGGATGCCGAAGCCTCCGGCAGGCGCGCCGTTAAACTTGGTATCGGTGTTGTAGTTTTCTCCGCCCAGTTCAATACGCGCCACATCGCGAATGCGAACCTGGGAACCGTTCGGGTTGACCTTGAGAAGAATGTTGCCGAATTCGGCCGGAGTGCGCAGCAGCGTCGCTTCAGTGATGGCTGCCGTCAGTTGCTGCCCGCTTACGGCCGGCAGGCCGCCGAGCGATCCGGCGGCGATCTGCACGTTTTGTGCGGTCAAGGCACTGGACACATCAACAGGGGTGAGCCCGTAGCTGTCGAGCTTGTTCGGGTCAAGCCAGATGCGAATCGCATACTGCGTGCCAAAAAGGGTGACCGTTCCGACGCCATTGACGCGGCTTACCGGGTCCTGGATGTGCGAGGCAATGTAGTTGGTCAAATCGTAGCGGTTCATGCTCCCATCGGTGGAGATGAAGGCCATGATCATCAAAAAGCTGCTGCTCGATTTCGTCACAGCGATCCCGGCCTGTTGGACCGCTTGCGGGAGCAAGGGCGTGGCCAGCTGCAGCTTGTTCTCCACCTGGACCTGCGCGATGTTGGGGTCCGTTCCCGCAGCGAAGGTCAAAGTCGTCTGCGCCAACCCCGTGTCGTCGCTCGTCGAGGACAGATACAAGAGGTTGTCGAGCCCGTTCATCTGCTGCTCGATGACCTGCACCACGGTGTTCTCGACCGTTTTGGCCGAGGCGCCCGGATAGGTTGCGCGGATCTGGATCGAAGGCGGGGCGATCGTTGGATATTGCGCGATGGGCAACGTGGTGATGGCCAGGCCGCCCGCGAGCATCAGGATGATCGCAAGAACGATCGCAAAGATCGGCCTTTCGATGAAGAACTTGACCATGTTGGCGCCGGCCGCGGATCAATGACCGGCCGCGGGCGCGGCCTTCGCATCGTCTTGCTGGGAGCGGGCGGGGCCTGTGACCACGCCCGCCGACACACTTCGTCCCTCCGGATTGACCGCCTCGACGGGCTTCACGGTCGCACCCGGCTGCACTTTTTGCAGGCCCTCGACAATCACCCGGTCACCGGCCGAAAGCCCAGAGACCACGATCCAGTTCGATCCCATTGTGCGACCGGTGACGAGCGATTTCAAGACCACCTTATTGTCATCGCCCACCACGAGGACCGTCGCCTGCCCTTTCTGGTCGTGAGTCACGGCGACCTGCGGCACCAAGAGGCCGTCCTGCTGTACGCCTTCTTCGATCGCAGCTCGAACGAACATTCCAGGCAGCAGGACGTGATCCGGATTGGGAAAAATCGCGCGGACCGTCACCGTTCCCGTGGTCTGATCCACCGTGATATCCGTGAACTGCAGCCGCCCTGTGCGCGCGTACTTGGTCCCGTCCTCGAGCGTGAGCGTGACCTTGGTTTGATCAGGACCGTCAAGCTTGATCTGGCCGGAGGCGGCTTCCCGCCGCAGCCGCAAGCCTTCGACGCTCGACTGGTTCAGATCCACATAGATCGGATCGATCTGCTGGACGACCGCCAGAAGCGTTGCCGCCGAGGCCTGCACGTAGGCTCCTTCGGTCACCTGCGCCACGCCGATGCGGCCTGCGATGGGTGCCGTGACATCGGTGTAGCCCAGATTGATGGTCGCCGTCTGGACCGCCGCCTGTCCCGAGGCGACGTCCGCGCTGGCCTGACCTGCGGAAGCCACCGCGTTATCGTAATCCTGCTTGCTGATGGCATTGCCTTCGGCCAGGATCTTGTAGCGCTCGGCCTGAGCCTTGGTTGAGGCGACATTCGCCTGCGCGCGCATCAAGGTTGCCTGAGCGCTTTCGAGACTGGCGCGATAGGGAGCAGGGTCGATCCGAAAAAGAATCTGTCCGGCCTTGACGTCGGTGCCTTCCACGAAGGCGCGCTTGAGAACGATCCCATCGACACGCGCGCGCACCTGGGAGGTGAGCGTCGCGTTGGTCCGGCCGGGCAGTTCGGTGATCACCTGCAGCGGTTGCGCGACAAGCTTGACCACCCCCACCTCGACAGGTGCGCTTGCCTTGGGCGCTTCCTTCTTTTCGCAGGAACCAAGGACGAGACCCAGAAGTGCAATGAGGGCGGCACGGCACAAAGAGAACGCATGAGGATGCAGTTTCATCACTCGTTATGCCTCAGGGAAGGTTCGATAAGGCGGCCCAGGTCTTCGAGAAATCAGCAGCAAACGCCCCATTCCCATAACAAGCGGCCACAAGGCTGGGTCCGATTTAAGGGGAAGGATAGTAACATATGTTATGATTTTTGTTCGCATTCTACAGACGGCTTGACCACCTTCAGAACGACGTGGCGCGATGCGTAGAAAACGACGTCATCGACTCCTTGCGGCCGAACACGATGCAAAATACCTCGAACTTCGGCTACCTGCTTGTCGACGTCAGCCGGCTCTTTTTGAAGCGCTTCGCACGCGAAGCCGCGCGCGTTGGGTTCACACTCCTGGAGAGCAAGACCTTGGGGTACCTCGCCCGTCACGAGGGGATCAGTCAGGCGCGTCTGGCTGACCTATGCGACCTCGAACCCATGGCCCTGGCGCGCATCCTGGGACGGATGGAGAAAGACGGCTGGGTGGAACGACGCAGCGACCCGCGGGACCGTCGGGCCAAACGCCTGTATCTGACCCTGCAAGGCGAGGAGATCCTGGCCGAACTTGCGAAAATCGGTGCGGATCTTCGTGAACATCTCATGGCCAAGATCTCGCTGCGCGACCAAGAAAACCTGGTGCGCGTACTCGATCATCTCTACGAGCAGCTGTCTCAGACGGAATGTTCGGGGGAGCCCGAGCGCTCTGCCCGCGAGAACGAGAAGGAGTGTGATCAGGTCGTTCACGTCCCCCTCAAACGGGCGAGCCGGCAGACGGGTCGGAGCGTGCGCCGGCGCTCGAGCTAGAACGCGCGCACGGACTTCGCGACGCACGGAGCAGCGCTACTTCGAGAGCAGCCGGGAGATGAGCTCGAGTGCTGCATTGATGTTGTAGGGCTTTCTGAGGAACCCGTCGTAGGAGTCGCAACGCTGGCGCGCGACGGACTCGCTTAGGCTACTGTTCAAGATAATCTTGATATGGCGCGTCTCGGGCGATGCCCGCATCTGCTTGGCCATCTCGGCACCGTCCATGACCGGCATCATGATGTCCAAAATCACCAAGTCGGGATGGGCGTCACGGATTTTCTCGAGACCTTCGGCCCCATTGGCCGCGCACACGACGCGATAGCCCTCATCGGCTAGGATCAGGGCTAAGACCTCGGCATTGGCGTATTCGTCGTCGACGACGAGGATGGTCTTCAAGTGCTATCCGCATCCTCCCCCCGCTGTGCAGAGGGCCCCTCGTTGTGGACCTCTTCTGGGCCATCCACAACGGGGTGGGCATCCGGCACGATCGAATCCGGCATGGTGAATCGTCGGCCGATGACGATTCCCGCGGATGCGATGCGCATCTCGCGCACCGTCGGATCGAAATCGGAGCCTCGCACCTTGAGGATGGAAACCAGTCGTTTGAGTTCGCCGGCCGCATCGGCGTAGCGAAGAAAGATGAGGCTATCTACGATCGCAGACACGCCGTAGGGCGTGGGCACGACACTGCCGACCGCATCGCGCGTCTCCAGCGTCGATATGAGGGTCACGCCACGACGCCGCAATTCATTGACCAGACAGGAAAAGAAACGGCCGATCCTCTCGCGCTCTAAGGCCGCCTCGAAAAAGCTCGCCAGCCCGTCGATGACCAGTCGCTTGATCCCCCCGTTGGTGACTTCGGTGAGCAGTCGGTGCCCCAGTTCGTCGAGCAGGTGCTCTCCCTGAGGTTGCCAGACGAGTTTGAGTGCGCCTTGGGCCTCAAGCCCTGCAATATCGATCCCAAGCGAGGGCCCGCGCGAGCGCAGCCGGTCAGGCGACTCGAAGAAACCGAAGAACAGACCCGGTTCCTCGATCGTCGACTGCGAAAGAAAGTGAAGTCCGAACGTCGTCTTGCCGGTTCCGGCGGAGCCCACCACCACAGTCGCCCCGGACCTCGGCAGCCCCCCTTGACCAATCATCCGGTCAAGCGTCATGACGCCAGAGGAGAGAACCTGTTCGCCGGATGCAGCGACGGGAGGTTCGGTGAAAAGGGCCTCGATGCGCGGGAACACCGTCATGCCGTCGTCGCGGATCTGAAAGGAGTGCAGTCCGCGTAGTGCGCTGGATCCGCGGAACTTGCGTACTTGCAGCGACCTTTCCGCGCGTACACCCCAAAGCCGTTCCTCGAGCTCGATCAATCCATCGACCACCGTGTGCTCGGGATCCACCTGATCGAGTTTGCCGCTGGTCAAAAGAAACACGGTGCAGCCGTGAAAGACTGCGCTCGTTTGCATCTCGTGGACGAATTTCTTGAGTTCGAGGGCGTTCACTGACGTCGGGGTGACCGAGAGCAAACCGTCTAGCACCAGGACCCCGGCGCTGCGGGCTCGCATCTCCCTGCGAGACAAAGTCAGAAGACCCCTTAATCCCTCGGTCTCAAGGTCGTGAAAGGCGCTGATGTAACTGAGGTGCTCGGGAATGACCGATTCGTCGAAGAAATGCATCGGACGCAGGTGCTGCAGCATCCGTGTGTGCGACTCGGCCAGGAGCGTGACGTAGACAGAATGCTCGCCTTCGTTTGCACGCGCAAAGCAGATCTGGTTGGCCAGTATGGTCTTGCCGCTACCCGGGTGGCCCTGGATGATGTAGACGCCGGATCGAAAGAAGCCTCCACCGAGCACGAGGTCGAGTCCCGCGACACGGGACTCGAGTCGATCAAGTCGGGGTGCCGGCTCGAGGCTGCCCATGGCTACCCAAGTAGGAGGGATCGATGCGTGGGAGACTGAGGCGGTACCGGTCCCCGCCCGAAGCGCTCGGCTCGACCAGCACCTGTCCATCGAGCGCCCGAACGAGTTGAGTCACGATCCAAAGCCCAAGTCCGGGCTCGAGTCTTTGTCCGGACGGACGCGGGTGCGACGGAATCGGATAGGCGCTTTCTGACACCGCCCCGGGAATTCCGTCGTCTTCGATCGTCAGTTCCAATCGTGCAGCCTGCGTCGCATCGATGCGCACGAGCACACGATTGCCGCGGGCGTACTTGATGGCGCTCAGAATGAGGTTCGAGACGACCTGGGCGGCCACCCGGGGATCGAGTCGCATGCGCACTTCGCACTGCGTCTCCAGATGAAGGTCAAGGCCGTGGAATGCGGCTTCCGTATGCATGGCCTCGACGATCCCCATGATGAGGGCCGTAAAGTCCAATTCGCGCGGATCCATCGGATACTCGCGTGCCTCGTGTTGGGCGAGCTCGAGAAGAATGGTCGCCCGATCGAGATATTCCGAGAGTGTGGCCTCGGCGCGATCGAGGCGCCCGACGAGCTCGTTGAGCCCCGCGCGCGCCGCGTCGCGCCGGATCGAGGCGAGCTGTAAAGCCAGCGCATGCATGGGATTGCGCAATTCGTGGGTCAGACCCGCGAAGACGTCGCCCCGCTTTTTGAGTACAGCCCCGAGATCCTTGGGGCCGCGCGATTTTCGCATCGGTCCGTTTTGCACCGGTGTAGCGACGGACCTTGACATCGTCCCTTCCTCAGGTTGGCGCGAGCGCGCGCGAAGCCAGCAGGAGTCGAACGAACCCCCCGCCTCCCCACACGAATGTAAACGGGAGGGCGCAAGGAATGTTCCTGAACCCAACCCGAACGGCGCGGCGGCACCGCAAAAAGCGCATCTCGCCTTTGGTCTCTCGTCCACAGTCACTGACGTCAGGCGCGAGCTTCCTTCGCTGGGATTAGTGACTTTTCCTCCTTCTGATCGATTGTCTGGGTTTGCGGCCGCCCCGCTTCGGAGCGCCAAGACTGGTCTCAAATTGGCAGGAGGCGCGCGAATTTTCTCGCACCGTTGCAGGATTGGCCCCAGAAGACCGCGCTCTTCGGTGGCGCCGGCGGCAAAGCCGTAGCGGGTCTGACCGTCCGTCTGTTTT
This sequence comes from Burkholderiaceae bacterium, assembly GCA_049514215.1. Taxonomy (GTDB): domain Bacteria; phylum Pseudomonadota; class Gammaproteobacteria; order Burkholderiales; family Burkholderiaceae_D; genus BOG-994. Next base: position 87,350 of record JBEKVI010000008.1, on the reverse strand, counting down.
CCACCGTACAATCGAGCGCCTGCCAAGACTTGCGAGAAAGACCCCCTCTTGTTCCCCCTTTCCGCCACCGATGTCGCGTTCGCAATGGCCGGCATTGTGCAATTGGTCGCCGGCGTGGTCTGGGCCCTGGGCGCAGGATTCGTTGCGGACACCAGGCGGTCTGCCGCATATTGGTCGGCCTACGCGACCTTAAGCGCCCTGAGCTTCTTCTTTCTCGTCGGAAGCTTTCACGGCACCACACACGACCAGGTTGAATGGTTACGCGCGATCGGCAATTTCAGCTCGATCGTCGCATCGGTCGCCCTTCAGCGCGGCATCTGGGTGTTCACCGGTACCCCAAACAGGTACAAGAGCCATCTCGTCATTCTGTTTGTCGCGCTCGTCATTGGTTGGGTCGGCCAGCAGCCGGGCACCGGACCCCTTCGCATCGGGGTCAACTCCGCACTACTGACCGTGCTGTACATGAGCATGACGCGCGATGTCATCCGTCACGTGATGCAGGATCAATCTTCCATCGGGCCGGCCTTGTTGGGTCTGCCACTGTTCCTGGGAGCTTTGGGGTTTGGCCTACGGGGCCTGCGCGCAGCACTGCTTCCGAATTCGGTGCTCACCGAGATGATCACCGATAGCGTCTTGAACGTGGGCACGTCCGTGGTCTACGTGGTCCTCGCGCTTGCCTTCCACGCGACGCTCATGGCTCTCGTGGTCCACCGCCTGGTGGCAGAACTCAGACGGCGGTCGCGTCACGACTCCCTGACCGGGCTTTTGAACCGACGCTCCATGGAAGAAGCGCTCGCAGCGCAAGCCCAGGCGAGTGCGGCAAGCGGAAACACTTTTTCCGTGTTGATGATCGATCTGGACCATTTCAAATCGATCAACGATGCATTTGGGCATGCGGTGGGCGATATGGCGCTCAAGCACGCGTCCGCCCTGTTGCTCGGGGCGATTCGCGAAGAAGACCGCCTTGCCCGATTTGGCGGCGAGGAGTTCCTGGTCCTTCTGCCCGGGCTCGCCGCCGAAGGCGCCTCTGAAATCGCCGAGCGCCTACGGATTGCGCTCTCCTCAAACCCTTTGCTCCATGGCGGAATCAAGATCGCACTGTCCACCAGCATCGGGGTCGCCAACTGGACGAGCCCCAACGAGGACCTCTCGCGCGTGCTGATGCGGGCTGATCTCGCGCTCTATCGAGCCAAGCAGCAAGGCCGCGATCAGGTTGCGGTAGCGGCACCCGAGCGCCCCATGGACACGCGCGTATCAGCGAACGCCTAAGACTCGAGCGGGATTTCGTCCGCTTCGTTCCTTAGCTCCGCGCTGCTGTGCGCCGCGCGCCAAGCGAAGCTTGCCCGTATCGGCACCAAAGCCCACCCCGGGGCCTTGGGGGTTTCCAGTTGACGCTGCCCCGAGTGTGATTTATTACCAGTTTCAGTGTGACTTAGTACCAATTGATATGCGCATTGTTCACGAGCGTTAGACCTTCCTTCGGCCCTAAGGTTACGGCACGAGGAGCCGCTGCGGCGACTCCTGCTCATCTCTAGCTCGGAGGTCGACATGAAGCCATCCAGAAAGCGCAGGGTCCGATTCGATTTCATCGTGGGCACGGTCGCATTCGCTGCCATTGTGGGAATGTTAGCTCTGGGAATGCTTGCCCCGGAGATTTGGCCAAGCCTTGGAATCGACCTGGGCCAGCTTCCAGCATAGATTGAAGGACCCTCTGCAGGGGTGTGCGCTGGCGCGAGCGCGTTAACGTTCTGCTTCTCCCCCACCCCGGGCGTTGCGGTAGCGCACGCACACGAATTGCTCGCCTAAACGGCGACGTCACCGAGTTCCTCGCAACTCCCAAAGTCGCTCAGCTCTGCGGTCCATGGCGTAGCCACCCAATCTTCCTTGAGCTGGGAGACTTCGCATATCCGCTTGCCCGCTGCGGCAGGAGCGCCTCCCCTCCCGCCTCAATGCCTGATTTAGCGCAACACCCCGGTTCTTTCCATGGGTCGAATCTCCTTACGTTGTGTGTGAATTGGTCACAGAACGCATTGGCATTACTTCCTCAACATCGCTGTCATGAACGCCTAAAGTGAAGTCATCCGATCGGCACTCTCGCGGATCGAAAAACCAAGTCCACTCACCAGGAGAAGATCATGATCCTCAAATTCACTTCCTCAACCACCGACAACGTCCTGTCCGCTCTCGTGCTCGCCGTGGCGATCGGGTTCGCTGGTTACGGTGCGATCGCTTCGGCACTGTCGCCCCTGGTGGCTTAGGTCCTCCATTCATAGGGATTACTGAGATGAGAACCTTTCTTCAGTCGGGATATGACGAGGTGCTGGACGCTTTAGCGGGATGGGTAGAAGGCGTATTGGACGGCTTCGTCAAATACGGGATCGTGGCCTCCCGATTCGCACCCCTCGCGGTTTGAAACTCTCCAGTGCCGGAGAAAGAAAACGATGAAAAATCCATCAAAAACATACAGCCAGCGAATCGACAATTTCCTCTCGATTCTCGTGTTGGCGGTGTTTTTGGGATTCGTCGGATACGCCGCGATCGCCGCATTCATTGCGCCGCTTTCGGCCTAGGTCGAATCGCGACACGCCGCCCCCTCTGGGTTGGCCGCGCGCGCTGCAAAGCGTCGCCTCTTCAAGGTAGGGCTCAAAGGACGGCCGATCCCGCGCCGTTGCAGTGCTTCGGATACGAGCCGCCCCAGTGCCCGATCGCACACGAGGGCCGTGTGCGCCAACGCCACCGTCTCATTCGAGCTGCTCGGTGCCGAGCCTTCCTCGCCTACGACAAAGAGGAGTCTGCGCCAGCCCGTCCGGAGTGTTCCGACCTCGGTCGAGGCTGCCGGAGATCGTCGAGCGCCTGTGGGACGACCTTCGAATGACTCACCGCGTTCGCGTGAAGACACCCCTGGCGGGCGCCGATGTGAATACGTCACACGCCGCGCGTGAGCGGTTTCTCAGTGGGCGGATCCGATCACGCACTGTGTGACCAATTCACCAGGTCCTTGCGTAGTTTTACCTCGTAACCGAGGTTCCACGGGCCTAAAGTGGAGTCATCGGATCAGCACAACGGCGGATCGGAAAAATCGGAAAACCCTCACAGGAGAAGAACATGAATGCCACTCAAAACAACCCCGCCCGGATCGACACGGTCCTCTCGATCCTGGTTCTGGTCTCGGCCATCGGTTTCGCAGCCTACGGCGCCTTGGCCTCGGTCATCGCCCCCCTCGTCGCCTAATGACCCACCCGCAACCGGAGAAGAACATGAACTCCATCGAAAAATACCGCTCGCCCCGCACCGACATGCTGATCTATGTCGCAATCCAGGTCGTGGCCGTCGGTTTTGCAGTCTGCAGCGCCATGGCCTTGGCGAACGTTCCGATGGGCTGTTAGGATCGGACGACTCCAAGATCCGTAGAGCCTGCATGACCCGCCATCCTCGCCAAGCACTCGAAGCGCTCCTGATTCATAGCGCTTACCCACAAACGGCGTAGCGACCGCGACGCTTCGCACAGGACGCGATCCGCCCCGTCTGCTTTCCGTCTTCTTCCGGCATCTCCTCAATTCACTGCTCTAAGCGCGTCGAGCGCGACTCGCGCAATCCCATTTGGTCGATTTGTCGGACCTCGCTTAGAATCTTCCTCGCTTCTTGCCTGGATCCACGCGCACGCAGGACGACCTCCTACTGCCGGCCAGGCGAAATGACCCTGGATCGAGATCTCTGCCATGCCCACGACCATTCTGGACGGAAAGTCCCTCGCCACCACGATTGAGGCTGAACTCCTTGAGCGAACGACTCGGCTCAAGGCTCGCCTGGGCGGAGGAACGCCGGTCCTTGCCACCATTCTCGTGGGTGCCGATCCGGCTTCGGCGACTTATGTGAAGATGAAGGGCAATGCCTGTCGCAGAGTGGGGCTTGACTCTCGAAAGGTCGAGCTTCCCGAGACCACGAGCACCGAGACGCTGTTGGAGGTGATCGATACGCTAAACGCGGATCCTGTGGTGAAGGGCATCCTGCTCCAGCACCCGGTGCCCTCGCAAATCGATGAGCGACGCTGCTTTGACCGCATCGCGCTGGAAAAGGATGTCGACGGAGTCACGGCCTTGGGTTTTGGGAGGATGTCCATGAACGAGCCCGCCTACGGTTCGGCGACTCCTGCGGGAATCATGCGTCTGCTCGAACACTACGGCATTCCCATCGAGGGGCGCCATGCCGTGGTGGTCGGTCGTAGCGCCATCCTGGGGAAACCCGTGGCCATGATGCTGCTCAATGCCAATGCAACAGTGACCGTGTGTCATTCGAGAACCCAGGATCTGCCACGTCTTGTTGGGCTTGGAGACATCGTCATCGGCGCCGTCGGAAAGCCCCGCTTCATCCGTGGACAGTGGATCAAGGATGGCGCGGTCGTGGTCGACGCGGGCTACCATCCGGGTGGATTAGGCGATATTGAACTCGAGGCCGTGCGCGATCGCAGTCTGGCCTACACGCCCGTCCCCGGTGGCGTTGGGCCCATGACGATTGCCATGCTCATGGCCCAGACGGTCGACGCGGCTGAGCAAGACTAGGCGCGGCGCCAGAGTGCCGATCGATCGGGGCGCGACCCAAGACGGGTCGCGAAGTCAGCAGTAGTGGGATGTCCGAGGCCAGCAGGCATCGAGTGGGCGCAAACCGAATGCACAGCGCGATACCCTCCGAGATTGCGGAGCAGTTCGAAAGCGAGCGGCTCCTTCTTCGCTGCCCGCGCCCGGAGGATGGCGCCGTGGTGTTTGCCGCAGTCGTTGAGTCCTTGGCCGATTTGCGCGCATGGCCGATGGCGCTTCCTTGGGCACAAGCGACACCGTCGATCGACGCGTCAACGACATTTTGTCTGAATGCCCAAAAGGAATATCGCGAGCGCACTGCCTTTCCGATGCTTCTCATCGACAAGGTCGATGGCGAATTCGTGGGCGCGAGCGGGTTGCATCGAATCGATTGGACTAACGGACGATGCGAGATCGGGTACTGGTGTAGGACGCGGTTTCGGGGTCAGGGGCTGATCACCGAAGCCGTCCTCGCCATCACGCGCTTTGCCGTGGCTAGCCTTGGGGCCCGCCGCATCGAGTGCATCATGGATGCAACCAATCTCCCAAGTCGCCGCGTCTGCGAGAGGGCCGGGTACAGACTCGAAGACACCGTGGAGTCATCCGCGCAGGGAACCGGTACTGAATTGCGCAGCATGTGTACCTACGCCCACACTTAGGGAATTTGGACGTGTCCTGCACCTTAAACCGTGCACGAAAAAGTCTCCTTTCGACACCCGCTGCGCCGTCGTGCTCTGTCAGCCTCACAACGGTGCATTGATGGGCTCAAAACTTGCGACACCTTGTCACGAATCTTCACCGGGCACGCGCGGTGCTCGAGATCGTGTCGGTCGCCCTAAGCCGTGGGCCCGAAAGAGTTGCATCGCGGTCCAATAAACTCCGCTAGAATGCACTCGCTGGCAAGATCTCATTCGCGACTCTAGACCAAGGCTCAACAATGAATCTCAAACATCTTCACATCCATGTCCGCAATCGTCAGGAGGCGGTGAAGTTCTATGCGGACTGGTTTGGACTGAACGTTTCACGATCTGGCGAAGCGATGACGTTCATGACTGACGAAGAAGGGTTTGAATTAACGCTGATGGACGACTCGGCACCGTATCCGATGCCGGCGTGGTTTCACTTCGGGTTTCGCTTGGCCACGGGTGAAGCGGTTGCCGACTTGTATCACCGGATGGAGCGCGGCAGCGTGACGCTTTCCAAGGGTCTTTACGAGGACGAATCGCTTGTTTCCTTCCGCTGCGCCGACCCGGACGGCTACAACGTGGAAGTCTATTGGGAACCCCAGGGCGTCGCTGCCTGATCAGTCGCTTAAGGCCGGGCGCCTGCCCTGGCTTCTATTCCCCACAGCGCTTTTTCGTCGGGCTAAAGCGTTCGCTTCTGCGTAGAGAGCCGGTCTCGGCCGTCGCTGCATGAGGGCCGGGTCACCTCGGGTTCGAGCTTCGCGATCTGACTGAAAAAAGGGGTGGGCCCAAACGGTCGGCAGCGAAATCCGTCCAAGGATGGACGAATTTCCCGCCGAACCGGGGTCCTCGCGAAGCTGCTTTCCTCGCTTTGCCTTTGAGATTGGCTCGTCTGGGATTGCATACGGGACGCTGCTATGATCGCTCACCATGTCTTCTGAAAAGGCGCAGATCGAAGCCGGAATTGCCGCACTGGAATCCCAGCGGGCGGTGCTGGGCGACGCTGTGGTGGATCTGGCCATAGCGCCCCTGTTGCAGAAACTCGCAACCCTTGCAGACGGTGCGTCGACCGAGTCGATCCCGGTACAGCACCTAAGACAGGTCTCGATTCTGTTTCTGGATTTCGTGGGCTCGACGAAACTCAGTGAGCAGCTGGATCCGGAAGATGTTCATCTCGTCATCGACGGCGCACTCTCCCGGCTCACAGCCGTCGTCGAAGCCCACCAAGGTCGCGTGCTCGGGTATGCCGGCGACAACCTTCTGGCCGTATTCGGTGGCGACGAAGCGCGCGAGGACGACGCCGAGCGTGCAGTTCGTGCCGGCCTGGTCCTGCTTGACGAAGGCCGGCTACTCGGCAGGCAAATTCATGAGCAGCACGGTCATGAGGGATTCAATGTCCGTGTCGGGGTACACACGGGCAGCGTCCTTCTCGGTGGCGGCGTGGACGCGGAGGGCACGATCCGAGGGCTGTCGGTCAATATCGCCGCGCGCATGGAGCAGACGGCACCTGCGGGAAGCCTCAGGATCAGCCAGGACACTTATCGCCATGTTCGAGGCGTCTTCGATCTCGAAGTGCAAGCGCCCATCATGGTCAAGGGGGTCGAGCGGCCTTTGGTGACCTACCTCGTGTTGGGCGCAAAACCGCGTGCCTTTCGCCCACCCACGCGCGGCATCGAGGGAACCGAGACGCCTTTGATCGGACGCGAGGACGAGTTGGGCGCACTCTCAGCCGCCTTCGAGCAAACGCTGCTGGATCGAAGCCCTCACGTCACGACGCTCATCGCCCAGGCGGGACTGGGGAAGAGCCGCCTCATGCATGATCTTCAGCATGGGCTCGATATCCATCCCCAGACCAGCTGGCTCCTTCTGGGGCGTTCACAACCGAGCAGCCTATTGCAGCCGTATGGTCTTTTGCGCGACATCCTGGCCTGGCGCCTGCAGATTGCCGATAGCGACAGCGCCGAGGTGGCTCGCCAGCGGCTGGTCGAGGGGCTCGCCCCTTTCTTCGATGAAGATGACCCACTCGACATTGAACTATTAGGCCAGCTTATCGGCATGGACTTCTCGTCGAGCCCGCGCGTGGAGGCCATGCTGAAGGATCCGCGCCTGCTTCGACTGCGGGGATTTTCGGCATTCGCGCGCTACATCCGCGGTCTCTCGCAAAGCGATGGCTCGCCCGTGGTCATGCTCCTGGACGATCTGCACTGGACAGACGACGCATCACTCGATTGGCTGCAGGGTCTGATGAAAATCACCGATTTGCCCCTCATGGTCGTCATGGCTGCGCGTCCGGAACTATTTGAGCGCTATCCGAAATGGTGTGCGAGCCCCGCTCATCATCGCGAGATCACTCTAAAGCCACTCGATAGCGCCCAGCGTCGCAGTCTCACGCGAAGCCTTCTGGAGCGCATCAAGGACCCGCCCCAGGCCTTGCTCGATCTCATCGAGACGCAGGCCGAGGGCATCCCGTTCTACGCCGAAGAGCTCGTCAAGATGCTCATCGACACCGATATCATCATCGTCGAAGGGCCCTTCTGGCGTGTCGAGAGCGATCGTCTGCGACAGGCGCATATCCCGGGAACGCTGACCGGTGTCTTGCAGGCGCGCCTCGATTCTCTGCCTGCAGCCGAACGTCGCACGCTGCAGTTCGCAAGCGTCATCGGGCCGGTCTTCTGGGACGATGCCCTCTCCTCGATCGAACCGGGTTCGGAGGCCCGTCTTGCGGAATTGAACCGTCGCAGTCTCATCCACGTGCGCGCCGAAAGCGTGTTTGAAAATACGCGTGAGGAATCGTTCCAACATCACCTGCTCCATCAGGTCACCTACAACACGGTCTTAAAGACCGAACGCCGCCACGCCCACGCCCGTGCCGCGGCTTGGCTGGCCGATCGGGTGGGTGACCGAGGTGCAGAGTATCTGGCGATCACAGCCGAGCATTTCGAGCGCTCGGGTGATACGGCGCGTGCCATCGACTGGTATCGGCGCGCGATTGCGGCAGCCGAATCGCGATACGCGCATTCCGCGGCGGTTTCCTACATCACCCGCGTGCTGGAAATCCCTGGATTTAGCGACCTCGATGTTCGCATTCGGCTTTACCGCAAGCTGGCCTCGCTCGCGGATCTTCTCGGGGATCGAAAACTCCAGCTCAAGGCGCTCGATGACGGCGAGAGGGCGATCGATGAACTTGGCGACGATGTGGCGCGCGCGGAGCACGTGATGGACCGCGCCCTCCTGGCCGACCGGGTTGGCGAACAGGCTCGGGCGGAATCGTTCTCGCGCGAGGCAATCGCTCTGGCTGAGCGCTTTGATGTTGCGAACATTGCAGCGCTGGGGTACGGTGAGCTGGCGTGGCTTCTGAGAGGACGCGGTGAGATCACCCAAGCCAAGGTGCATCTGGAGACCGCGCTCCGATGGGCGAGACTGGCGGCCGAGCGCTTGGTCAATTCGATTGACGACATCTACGAAATACAGCTCTTGACGGCTGCAGGCGAAATCCAGAGAGCGGACTTCGATTTCGAGGCCGCGTCTACAACCTTACGCGGTGCCTTGGAATTGGCGCAACAGCGGAATCGTTTGCGCAGCGAATGCCTCTGCAACAGTTCGCTCGGAGAAGTCACCTTTGAACTGGCCGACTACGCTTTAGCTGAGCACTATCTCGAGATCGCGAAGAAGCAGGCCAAGCAACAGGAATTTGGCTTGATTACCACGTCCACCACTCGGATCCACGCCTTAATGGCGCTCGACCGGGGCGACCTCGCCCAGGTTCGGTCGCTCTCCGCGCGCGCCAAAGAGGGCTATTTCAAGATCGGCATGCTTTACTACGCGGCGGTCTGCCTTTCCCTGGAAGCCGAAGCGTGGTCGGCGCAAGGGGATTTCAGCGAGTCTCGCCGCCTCGAGACCGAGGCTCAGGCTCTCTACAGGGAACACGAACTCGCTGCCGACGCCCTGGCCAGTCGCGCGCTCATTGCGGGATATGTCTGCCTGGAGACCGATGCAAAGGCGGCTCTCGAGCTTCTCGAGCCCGAACTTAGAGCGCTCGATGAACCAAGCGCCCTTCTGACCACCCCGAGTGATCTGCCGGCGCGACTCGCGGTCTGGCGCGTTCTTCACGCCGCAAAAGATGAGCGCGCCTCGCATCACCTGGAGCTCGCCAAGCGCGTCCTTGATCGACGCACCGAAAAGGTCACCGATGCCACTGTTCGCAATCGGATCTTGACCCACCGCTGGCCCCACCGAGTCATCTTCCAAGCGTGGCTCGCACACCAGAGCTCGCCATCGGATCGCGACCCGTGATCGCCCGGCTGTAACCGGGTCTCTCATGCCGCCTTTGGTATTCCGCAGAGAAGGTCTACAACACGTGAGGAATGAGGGCACTGACCTCGCGCCGATAGTCCTGATAAGCCTGGCCGAAGGTATCGGTCATGAATCTCTCCTCGAGCCTGAGCTTGCGCCAGAACGCGGCTAAGACAATGAGGGTTGCGACAGGACCACGAACTTCATCGAGCGCCAAACCGGTACCCAAAAACCCGAGGAGCAGTCCGGTGTAGATCGGATGCCGCACCCAGGCGTAGGGGCCGCTGCGAACCAGGACATGGTCCGCTTTGACCGTCACGCTGCCGCTCCAATTGCGCCCGATGTGAATGCGTGCCCAGACCGAGAACAAGAGTCCCGCTACGGTCAAAGCGAGTCCCACCCAGAAGGCCGGCAGTTCCGGAAAGGGCAGGCGCACTTCGAGCCATGCCCAGGGGACGCGGACGACCCACAGGAGCCATGCCGCAAAGAACAAGGGACCGAAATGGCCCAGTCTCGAGAGAGCAGATTCACGTCGCACCGTGCGCTTGGCGCGGGCGGCGCTGACGATCCAGTACAGGCACCAGGCGCTCCACACCACGGGAAATGCATCTTCATAAAAGCGGTTCATCGATCGACGGTCCTTGCCGGGGACGTTGGCCCCGAAGCCAATGCGGGGGTTCAGGTCGGAAAAGCGATCCCGGACAAGCGTGCACAGATGCTAAGCAGGCGATCCTGTACGGCCGGATCCAACACCGCGGGGTGCGGCGCGCGGCTTCGATGATGATAGAAATACGCTCCGCTCACGCGTGCTTCGGGATCATCACTCGTGGCGAGCCACACCTGGGTCTTGGGCGCGGCCTTCAGATCGTCGGGAGCCCCAGGTCCTCCCATCTTGGTCGCAACCCATCCGGGCTCGACGGCGTTGCTTAGCACCGAGGGCCACTTGCGGGCGACCGCGGCGGCGAGAATTGCGTCGTGCAGCTTGGAATCGGCGTAGGCGCGCGCTCCCTCCCAGGGTCGCCTTTCCCACTGCAAGTCCTTCAGACTCGCGTCGCCGCTTTGATGCATGCCGGAACTGAGGTAGACGAGCCTTTTGGGGCGGTCGATGCATGCGGTCAAGATGTAGGGGGCCAGCGTATTGACCGCAAAAATCTGCGACAGGCCGTCCTTCGTGGCGATGCGGCGCGGTTCGCGGTAGCCGATGCCCGCGTTGTGGATGACAGCATCGAAGGGTCCAATCGCGTTGGCCTCATCTGCCAAGCGGCGGCACGCCTCGATGCTCGCCAAGTCACCGGAGAGCGCCTCCAGAGCCTGCGGCAGCGCCGCGAGGGCGTCCTTCCTGCGCGCGGGGCTGCGCGCGTGAAGGACGACTTCGTGACCGGCCTCGATGAGCTCTCTTGCGGCCATCTGGCCCAGTCCGTCAGCCGATCCCGTGACGAAGATGCGCGCCAATTTCGCTCCCGAACCCAAAATATCCAGTCTAGCCCGTCTTGCGACCCGAAGCGGCAAGGCGATCTGGCACAGGCGCGCACAGGCTCGCGAAGGCCTGGAGTCCATCGGGCGTGATGGTCACGATGCGCGAGGCGGGACTGCGCAGCACCCAGCGTTGCCGGATGTAATGCGCAAGAAGCGCAGCGCCCAGAGCTCCGCCCAGATGCAGGCGCCGCTGTGTCAGATCCACGCATGCCCGTGCGAACACGCGGCGGTGCTGCCGCGCGGGTTGCAGATCGACTCCCCAATCCGAGAGCGCCTTCTCTCCTTTTGGGGTCAACACGTAGTCGTCGCCGTCGCCCAAGAGCCAACCTTTCGCTAGCATCGTCTCGGCGATCGCCACCGCCGCTTCCCCGGCGAGATGATCATAGCAAGTGCGGGCATGAAAGAATTGGCGAGGCATGGCCTTGACGATCGCAGGCTCAGGCGGCGAGCGCGGCTTCGTCGCGGCGCTAAAGGATGCCATGCTCTCGAGGATGCGGGCCGCTTCGGCGCTGGCGAGCCGATAGTAGCGATGCCGGCCGACCGCTTCCGAGCGCAGCAGGCCGCCTTCGACCAGCTTGGCCAGATGCGCGCTCGCCGACTGCGCCGAAACGTTCGCGGCAAACGCGAGTTCGCCGGCCGGCCGGGTTGTACCATCGATCAAGGTCCAGAGAATCTTGGCCCGGGCCGGCTCGGCCAGAAGTTGCGCAAGTCGCGCAATGTCCGGATCTACATTCATATTTAATCCTTGCATGAAATGCTGATGTTACTCCCGTCCGAGAATGCTTGCCATGCCGCCGATGCCATCGGTCTGGATTCTGCGCCGCTCCTCATGGAGGCGCGCCTGCGCAGACCCCGGGTTCGACCGTACGAGAAGCGTCAGCAGGCGGCAGAAACAAAAGGACGAGATCAATGAGAGCTTCAGTCTCAGAGCGTGCGCGAAATGGGCCCGACGTGAGCGCCCCAAAAACCGCCATCTTTTATGGCTGGTGGGTCGTTCTGGCGTCGTTTGCGGTCATGTTTGTGGGATTTGGCTGCACTTACACGTTTAGCGCCTTCGTGGGCCCTTTGCAGCGCGAATTCGCCGCTTCGCGCGGTTCGGTCTCGCTCGTGTTTTCGCTGGCGGCCTTTCTCTATTTCAGCCTTGGGGTCGTGAGCGGGCCCCTGGCTGATCGCTACGGCGCGCGTGCCTTTGCGGCGTTGGGAATGCTCTTCTTAGGCGCCGGTCTCGTCCTGGCGGGACTTGCAAGAACGCTTACGGAAGTCTACGTGGCCTACGGCCTGGGGGTCGGTGTGGGTGTCGGGATTTCCTATGTTCCGGTACTCGGCGCGGTTCAGCGCTGGTTTCTTCGAAGGCGCGGATTCGCCTCGGGCTTGGCGGTCAGTGGCATCGGTATGGGCACGCTTGTCATGCCCGCTTTGGCCACGCGGCTGATTGAATGGATGGGTTGGCGCGATGCTTACTTTGCGCTCGGGGCTTTTGCTGTTGTCGTGGGCGTTAGCCTGTCGCTGCTCATCGAGCGCGACCCCAAGTCGCGCGGACTGGAACCGGATGGAGATCCCCCCAAAGCGCAACCCGGTCCCAAGCCCGGGACCGGAATGTCGGTCACCGAGGCGGTCCGCTCGCGGCGCTTTGTCGTCCTTTACCTGTCGTGCCTCAGCTGCGCCTTGGGGATCTTCGTGCCGTTCGTTCATCTTGCTCCCTACGCCATCGATCACGGCGTATCCCCGACTTCGGCCGCACTTCTCGTCGGCATGATCGGCATCGGCAGTACTGCGGGGCGCTTTTTTCTCGGCGGAGTCGCCGACCGGATGGGACGCGAGCGCGCAATGCTGGCCACTTTCTTTGGCATGGCTTGCTCCCTGGGGCTGTGGGAGTTCTCGGAGGCGTTCTGGTCACTCGCTCTTTTCGCCTGCATCTACGGGGTGTTCTACGGGGGATGGGTCGCGATCTTGCCCACCGTCGTCATGGACTCCTTCGGAGGACGCAACGTCGGTGCCATCATTGGTCTTCTCTACACCAGCGCGGGCCTTGGAACGTTGATCGGACCCAGTGCGGCGGGCTTCATCTTTGACGCCAGCAAAAGCTACGCATGGCCGATCGCAGCGAGTGTCGCAGCCAATGTCCTGGCGGCGGGCATCATGGCGTTTTATCCGAGGGCCTTAAAGCCGGTCTAGGACGAGCGCTTTCCAGTCTGCCTTGGTGTGCAAGCCCCATCCGACTCGCATGCTAAAGTGATCTTGGGCACGTCGATGCCAATCAATCCCAAGACCGCCCCCCGTTAAGGAGCCCACTGTGGCTGAGGACTCGTCAAGACTCGTGCGGACCATGTGTCCCATGAACTGTCATCCGACACTGTGCGGCATGCTCGCCGAAGTCGCCGACGGGCGTTTGGTGAGCGTTAGGGGCGACAAGGCCAATCCGGACAGCCAGGGATTTCTTTGCGTTCGCGGACAGGCCTCCCGCGAGGTGATCGACAATCCGGAGCGCCTTTTGTATCCGTTGATGCGCGATGGACGCAGCGAGCCGCTGCGCCAATGCACCTGGGAGGAGGCGCTCACCCGGATCGCCTCGCACATGCGCGATCCCGAGTCGGTCGGAATCTGGCCCGGCCACGGTGTCTTGACAACCAACTACGGGACCCGGATCAGTGCCCAGTTGCTCGCCCGCTTCGCCAATTTTCATGGGTCCAGTTTCTGGAACCCGACCATGATCTGCTGGGGCCTGGGCGCGTTCGGACTGGGTCTTACGGGGATGCTCGAGACCCACACCAAAGAGGATCTGGGTGAGCACTCCGAACTCGTCATCCTATGGGCCGCGAACCTGGCCAGCCAGCCCAATACGGCGCGCCATCTGCTCAAGGCCAAAGCGCGCGGCGCCTATATCGTGACCATCGAAGTGCGAGGCACCGAGACCGCCCACAAGTCCGACGAGGTCCTTCTCGTTCGCCCCGGCACCGACGCTGCGCTTGCGCTCGCTCTCATGCACGTCATTTGTGCTGAGGACCTGTACGATCGCCAGACCACAACGCACCACGCCGTGGGCTTCGGGGCGTTGAAAGAGCACGTCAAAGCGTTTCCTCCCAAGTGGGCCTCGCAGGTCACAGGCGTGTCCGCCGAGCAGATCGTGGGACTCGCGCGTCGCTACGCGCGGTGCCGTCCGGGGATGATCGTTCTGGGCGGCAGCTCCATGCACAAGGGCGACAACGGCTGGGAAGCGGCGCGCGCCATTGCATGCCTGCCTGCATTGAGCGGAAACCTCGGCATCCCTGGTGGCGGCCTGGGTCCACGCCACGGCAGTTCAGCCCACGGCCGGGGTCTGGGCAGCATCGTCGCTAGCGAGCGTCGAACCCGCCCGATGCCCGTACCGAGCCAGATGTCCGAAGTCACCCAGGCGTTGCGCGATCGGCGCGTAAAGACGCTCCTGCTCATGGGAACCAACATGCTCTCCTCATTTGCCGATGCAGGCGCACTCGAGGAGGGGCTCGCCACAACCGAGTTGGTGGTGAGCTACGACCTTTTTCTAAACGATACCGCAAGACGCTTTGCCGACATCGTCCTGCCGGGCACCGCCTGGCTCGAGGAAGTCGGCTGCAAAATGACCCACACCCACCTCTATCTGATGGAAAAAGCGCTCGAGGTTCCTGGCGAAGCGCGCTCGGTCCATCAGATCGTAACGGAACTTGCCCGACGTCTCGGGCTCGATGGATTTGATGCATGGCCCTCTGAAGAAGCGATGATCGATGCCATTCTTGACCATCCTTGCACCGGCCGGGCGACGGTTGCGGCTCTGCGCGCCGAAGACGGGATTCGTGCGCTCCATATCTCGCACGTCGCCAATCCGGATCTGCGCTTCGACACGCCTTCAAAGAAGGTCGAATTCTATTCGGAACTCGCGCTCGGTTTGGGACTGGCCGCGCTACCCGGCTACACGGCGCCCACGCGCCCCAGTGCGGGGGCAATGGCGGCTTATCCCCTCGCGTTAACGCAAGGCCGCACGCTTTCCCATTTTCACGGTTTCTACAATAATGGCCGCGTGCTTCCGACTCTGGCCAAGCGCGAGAAGGAGCCGTCCCTTTGGATCGGAATCGCCGATGCGCACAGCCGAGGACTCGAAGACGGCGAGCCGATCCGGATCTTCAACGCCCGCGGCAGTCTGGTGGGGCGGGCGCACGTGACCGACCGCATCCCCTCGGGTACCGTGTGGATGCGAGATGGTTGGCCTGGATTGAATCGCCTCACCGAGAACACCGCGGTGCTGCCAGTCCATGCCGTCGATGTGTTCGGGTTTTCGGCGGGGCAGGCAAGCTTTCGCACCTTCGTTGACGTGGAGCCGGCCTAGCGTTGGCCCGGCGCGACTTGCGCGACTGAGGGGCTGTCCCCTGTCTTCGGGGATGACGTGCCCCACACCGATGGAGCTTACGACATGCAAAACATGAGCCCTTGTCTGTGGTTCAACGGCCAGGCCGCAGAAGCGGCCTTGTTCTACGTCGGCATTTTCAAGAACTCCAGGATCCTCGAGACCACTTACTATCCAGAGGGCATGCCAGGCCCGGCGGGCAGCGTCATGACCGTGCGCTTTGTCCTCGATGGGCGCGAGTTTGTCGGCTTGAACGCGGGTCCGGACCAGCCATTCACCCACGCAATCTCGTTTGTCGCCTACTGTGATTCCCAGGAAGAGCTCGATGCGATCTGGGCACGTCTTATCGAAGGCGGCTCCGAGGTCCAGTGCGGCTGGCTGACCGACCGCTATGGCGTTTCCTGGCAGGTGGTTCCGCGCGCCTTCATCGCGTTGCTCAGCGATCCCGACCGGGCGGCGGTTCAGCGGGCGATGAGCGCCATGATGTCGATGAAAAAGCTCGACTTGCCCACCCTGCAAAAGGCGTTCGAGAGCGCCTAGACGGAGGCTCTCGCCCGGCGCATTGCGCAAAAAGCGCGTGCGAGATGCACCGCGGCGACGTCCGCGGGCAAACCCCTACGGAGACTTCATGGCTCGGGCATGGGGCTTGCGCGCGACCTTGGACGCGAAATGGAAACCCTGCCGTGGTGCCGTTTGCGCGACGAGGCGAAACCGCCCACCAAATAATGCCAGCGCTTCCGAGGCCCAGAGGGGTCCAAAGCCGCGAGCCAGGAGAACCGCCATGCTATGGATCCCCACCGACCGAGCGCCCGAAGCCGACTTCCGCGAGGGATCGGGCGGCGCTCGCGTCCGGCCCTCTGTACGACGGCAACGGCGCATGCCGGGTGTGATTATCGCCCTGCTGGGCTTACTCGCTGGTGCAGCCGCGCAGGCACAAAGCCCGAGTTTGCCCGCGATCGCTCAGCCGGCCACTCAGGAGCACCACGAGGGCAAGGTCATCTTCGTTCAACTCGTTACACCGAATCTGGCCCAGGCGCAGCGCTTCTACGGTGGCCTTTTCGGCTGGACCTTCCAGAATCTCTCGGTGGGAGGCATCGCGTATTCCGAAGCCTATCTCGCCGGGCAGCCGGTCGCGGGCATGGTCGAACGCAGCGTGCCCACAGGCGTGACCAAGCAATCGGCCTGGATGTCGTTCATCGCGGCGCCCGATGTCGATGCCGCCAAGAATCTGGCGGTCCAGCACGGAGCCAAGGTGCTCTTTGGGCCCAAGGACATTCCCGGCCGGGGCCGCGAGGTCTTCCTTGCCGATCCCCAAGGGGCACCATTTGCCGTGCTGGCTTCCAGTAGCGGTGATCCTCCCGATGTCCTGCCCGAACCGGGCACCTGGATCTGGAGTTCGCTCATCGCCCAGGACCCCGATACCGATGCCGCGTTCTACCAGACGCTTTTCAAGTACGAAGTCTTTGATCTGTCGACCGACCCCAGCAGCGAGCACTTGCTCCTGGCGACCGAGAATTACGCGCGAGCGAGCGCTAATGCGCTTCCTGCCAATCGACCCCACGCCCACGCCCACTGGATGAACTATGTGCGCGTCGATAACGCCGACGAGGCCACGGCGAAGGTCTCGGCCTTAGGAGGCCGGGTCCTGATTCCCCCGCATCTGGATCGCCACGGCGGCAAGGTCGCCGTCGTCGCCGATCCCCTGGGCGCGCCCTTCGGACTTCTGGAATGGACCGAGAACGATAGCAAGGAGGTCTCGCAATGAAACCAGCAGCGTTCATGCGCGTTCTCTTGGTGTCGTTTGCCGTCGCTTTACCCGCTCTGGTCGCTCCGGGCTGCGCGGTTGAGCCCGGCGGGGGCTACGGTGGTGAGGTCGGTTTTGGTGGCGACTACTACGAGCCTTATGGATACGACTACGGCGGATGGGGTCCGAACTATTACGTCGGGCCCGGGCGGGGTCGCGACGAAGGCCACGGTCCACCTCCAGCAGGCTTAAGACCTTCTCCGCATGCCTATCAGCCGGCGGCGTCCTCGCGCGGCGTTCCCTCGCTTCCCGGTCGTAGCGCGGGCGGACATGGGACGGGCGGTGGCGCCGGTGGCGGCGGCCACGGCGGAGGCGGCGGAGGCGGGGGCGGCTCGCATCATTGATGTCCAGGGTCCGCGCGAGCGGACCCTAACGGCCGCGCGCTCCAAGACGCTCTTGCCGCTAAGCGTGTATCCTTTTTGAAAGCGCCGCAACCTCTGCCGGCGCAGAGCGCGACACAGATCGGGCGCCCCCTCGCCCCGACTTTTTGATCTCGCAATCCAACAAGGACACCATCGATGGCTACCCAGGAATCGGCACGAACCGGATTGCAGCTTCGCTCGCTTATCACCCGTTCTGGCGAGCTCGAACTCTCGCTCGTCGAGGTCGAGACCCCCCGGCCCGGACCCAATGAAGTGTTGGTCCGCGTTGAAGCTTCGCCCTTGAATCCGTCGGACATCGGACTGCTCTTCGGGCCTGCTGACATGACGACGGCCCGATCGGTCGGCACGCCCTCCCACCCGAAGGTTACGGCCCGCGTTCCCGAAGCCGCCCTGAAGAGCCTGTCCGGCAGGCTCGATCAGTCCCTGCCTGTGGGCAACGAGGGGGCAGGCATGGTCGTGGATGCCGGGACCTCGGCGCAGGCTCAGGCGCTCCTGGGAAAAACAGTCGCGGTATTGGGAGGCGCCATGTATGCGGAGTACCGGTGTCTTCCGGTGGAACAGTGCCTCCTGCTACCCGAGGGAACCAAACCCTCTGAAGGTGCATCGTGCTTCGTGAATCCGCTCACGGCGCTTGGCATGGTCGAGACCATGCGACGCGAAGGTCACACCGCCCTGGTGCATACCGCCGCGGCGTCCAACCTGGGCCAGATGTTGAACCGCATCTGCCAGAAAGATCAGATCGCCCTGGTCAATATCGTCAGAAAGTCAGAGCAGGTGGATCTGCTGCGCAAGATGGGCGCGGCCTGGGTGTTGAGCACCGAATCTCCTGGCTTCTTATCGGATCTCACCGAGGCGCTGACCGCCACGGGCGCCACGCTCGCGTTCGATGCGATCGGAGGCGGGCCCCTGGCCGGGCAGATCCTAGGCGCGATGGAAAGCGCGATCCAAAAAAGCGCCAAGGAATACAGCCGCTACGGCTCCAATGTCCACAAGCAGGTCTATCTCTATGGCGGACTCGACACCAGTCCTACTGTGATCGCGCGTACTTTCGGGATGACGTGGTCGGTCGGAGGCTGGCTGCTTTTTCCGTTCCTGCAAAAAAGCGGTCCGGACGTGGTCGCGCGCCTGAAGGCGCGCGTTGCCTCCGAATTGAAGACCACTTTTCTGAGCACCTACGCGCGGGAAATCTCGCTTGCCGAAGCGCTCGATCCAGGGGAGATCCAGGCCTATGGTCGGCGCGCCACCGGTGCCAAATATCTCATCAATCCGAGTAAGGGCAGAACCTAGCTCGCTCTGCTCCCCTGGGCAACTCGCGCCTCGCATGCTCGCTGCGCACACCTTGAAGAACGGGCCGCTGTCGGTCACGGCCTATCGATGTACCAACGGCGCCCTCGACGCGCCCTTCGTCGAAGTCCACAAGGCCTGGTCGCTCGCCTACGTACAAGAGGGGGCCTTCGGATGCCGCTGCCAGGGTTCTCATTTCGAATTAATTCCCGGGTCCCTGTTCATCGGTCGTCCGGGCGACGAATACATTTGCAGCCACGACCACCATGCGGGGGCCGACCAATGCCTGGCATTCTCCTTCGCGCCCGAAGTGCTCGATGCGATCGGGCCAGCGCTGAAGGCTTGGCGCTCCTGCGCGCTGCCGCCCATGGCGAAGACGGTCGTGCTGGGTGAACTCGCAAGCACGGCGGCGCGCCCAAAGAACCCGCTTGAACTCGATGAGATTGGCCTGCAGCTGGCCTCGCGTGTGCTCGAGACTCTCGCCGACCGCAAACCGGCGCGCGTCATGCCCGCGTCTCGGGATCGCAGGCGCGCGGTCGAAGCCGCACTGTGGATCGAGGCCCATAGCGCCGATGATCTTGATCTGGCGAGCCTCGCGCGGCGCGCGGATCTAAGCGCCTTCCATTTTTTGCGGATCTTCTCGGCCTGTCTGGGCGTGACTCCGCACCAATATCTCATTCGCAGTCGGCTCAGACGCGCTGCTGCACTTCTCGAGGAGGCCGAAATCTCGGTTACCGAGATCGCTTTTGCCGTCGGGTTTGGGGACCTGTCGAATTTCGTTCGCAGCTTTCATCGCGCCGCAGGCATTGCTCCCCTGGACTTTCGCCGCATGGCGCGCGGCGATCGCAAGATTTTCCAAGAACGGATCGCGCAGTCTCGCTAGAGTGTCGCCAGATTCCTTCCACTTCCAAGGAGAGTGCCGTGTTCGATCACGTGGGCTTGAAGGTTGATGACTGGGCGAAGAGCCTGGAATTCTATCGAAAGACGTTGGCTGCGCTTGGCTATGAACTGGTCTCGGATGGCGAAGGCTATGCGGGGTTTGGGCCGCCCGCGGCGCCCGCCCTGTGGCTCTATGCGCACGAAGGTCCGGTGGGCCAGGGCATGCATCTGGCCTTTCGTGCAGACAGTCAGGCCGCGGTAAGGCAATTCCATGCCGCAGGGATCGCCGCGCATGGCCGGGACAATGGTAAGCCGGGCCTGCGTCCGGACTACGGACCGACGTACTACGCGGCGTTCCTGTTCGACCCGAGCGGTCACAATCTGGAGGCGGTGTGCTTTAGTTAAACACGCGCCCGCCGGTCCAGAACGGGTGCGCGCGCGGCTATTCGGCCCAATCGAGAGGTACCTGTGCAAGCTTTTGGAGTAGCTCGGTCAACAAGGCGCGCTGGCCGTCGGATAGGACCGATAAGACCGCATCCTCCATGGTTCTTGCCACGTCCTCGGCCTGGGCGACTAGCACCTTGCCGGAGGGCTTCAGGTGCAGATGCTGGTTGCGACGGTCGAGGCTGCTGCGCACCCGCTCGATCAATCCGCGCTCGGAGAGCCGATCCAGAAGGACGGCAACATTGGGCGGTGAGATGTCGAGTACCTTGCCCAGTTCCTTCTGGTTGATCCGCGGGTTCGAGGCAATGAGGACGAGCACCGAGAACTCGACCGGCCGAAGCTGAAGATGGGCCATGTGGTGATTAAAGGCCTTGCGCAGGCGGATGTCGGCCCGCGACAGGTTGTAGCCGAGCAGGCGCTTTAGGCGTTCCTCATCCAGCGATGGGCCACGATGCGTCGCAGACGTTCTCGCCCTTTTTTTGGGTGGGGACGACGGTCGAAGCGCGGCCTGCGACCCCACCTTTGCCGCGCGCCTAGTTCGGCTCGAGCTTGAACTCACCATTGACGACTTTCAGAATCACCGCCGACTGGGGAGTAAAGCCGTAGTGGTCCGAAGGCGTGTATTGGAGTACGCCCTGCGAAACCGGAAGGCTGCCGCTGTGCTCGATCGCATCCTTGAGCGCCGCACGGAACTCGGGCGTACCGGGCTTGCCCTTTTTCAGTGCCTGGGGCACGGTCACCTGGAGCAGAAGCAAGGTGTCGTAGATATGCGCCGAAAACTGGTTGCGGCTATTGGGACCATAGGCTTTTTCGTACTGGGCGACATAGTCCATGGCGAGCTTCTTGGACGGATGTGACGCGGGCAATTGTTCGGCCACCACCGCGGGGCCGGAGGCCACGAGCGCCCCTTCGACCTCCTTGCCTCCGATACGCACCAGGTCGCGCGAGGCGGCCGCGTGGGTCTGGTAGATCTGGCCCTTGTAGCCTCTCTCGAAGATCGCCATCTCCGGCATGGCCGCACCACTGCCGGAGGCGACAACGAGAATGGCATCAGGTGCGGCGGCGTTGAGCTTTAAGGCTTGCGCGGTCACGCTGGTGTCAGCGCGTGCGAAGCGCTCCACATCGACGATCTTGATGCCGGCGGGAGTCGCCAGCTGACTGAAGTCCTTCAGCCAGCTCTCTCCGTAGGCGTCGGTGTAGCCGATAAAGCCTACCGTCTTTACGCCCGCCGCCTTCATGTGCGCGACGATGGCACCTCCCATGAGCGTGGCCGAATGGGCCAGACGGAACGACCATCCCCCCTTGCCCTCGGGCAGATCGATGGGCGAGAGGACCAGTTGGACCGTATTGGCTTCTTCGGCGATGTCGGACATGGCCACGCCCACCGGTGTGGCTACCGAGCCCACGATCACGTCGACTTTGTCCTCGGTGGTAAAGCGCCGGGCATTTTTGACCCCCTGGGTGGGATCGGTAGCATCGTCGAGCACGATGAGATTGACCTTTTCTCCGGCGATGGTCGCAGGCCAAAGGGCCAGTCCGTTTTTGACCGGAATGCCAAGACCCGCGGCCGGTCCGGTCAGTGGAAGGCTAACGCCGATGGTGATGTCCGCCCGCGCAAGACCCCACGGGCTTAGTGCCAGTAACAGGGTGGCGATGAAAGCCGATCGTCTGTTCATTCTGTCTCCTCTTAGGTTGTTATCGGAATTCAGTCCCGTGCGTGGCTCATCGACTCCAATGCACGGTTTACTCACACAGCGCGCGAATCTCGGTCGGAATCGGTATTCCAAAGAGGCGTTTTGGGTTCTCGGGATCGCGCTTGATGAAGATGCGGGTTTCGGTTCCCTCGCAGATCAGTTCGTCTCCGCGTTTGACGATGTGCCTTTGGACAAAGACCTTCTCCTTCCATTCGTCGACCGAAGTGTGGATCTTCAGGGTCTCGCCATAAGTCGCATGCCGAAGAAAACGCGTGTTGATCTCGAGCAAGGGCGTGCCGATGATGCCGGTCGTCTTTTCGAGTTCCCTCCAGGGAGGTACTCCGCAGCTCACGAAGAAATTCAGGGACGCGGCATCCATCCAGCGCGAGAAATTGGGAAAGAACACGATCCCGGCGGGATCGCAGTCGCCGAATTCGACGCGCACGGTATCGATGACGGTCCGCGGCACGAAAGCTCCTAGTTGGGATGTAAAGCCGGCGGCAGTGCGCCATCCGAATCGGTGAGACTCTGGGATGCACGACCCACCGTCGATTCGCAAAGAGCCGATGACCGGATCATTCGGGCTTTCCGACCTTGGAGGCTTTACCGTCCAAGAAAGCCTGCATGCGCGCTTTCGCCTCGACATCGCTTTGCGCCACCGCCGCCATGAGCGACTCGGTCAGAAGTCCGTCGCCTTCGGCCTGTCGTGCGATCCGCGGCAAGGCGTGCATCACGGCGAAGTTCGAAAGCGGCGCGTTCTTGGCGATGCGACGCGCAACCTCCGTGGCGCGCTCCAAGGCCTGGCCGGGGTCGGTCAGGTACTGAACCAGTCCGATGCGCTCGGCTTCGACCCCATCGTAGATGCGACCGGCCAGCATCATGTCGGTCATGCGGCCCACACCGATGAGTCGCGAGATGCGGACCGACCCGCCACCGCCCACGAAAAGCCCGCGCTGTCCCTCGGGCAATCCGAAAAAGGCGTCGCGCCCCGCCACGCGGATGTGGGCTGCAGCCGCCAGTTCCAGGCCGCCGCCCACCACGGCTCCATGGAGCGCCGCGACCACCGGTACGCGCCCCGACTGGATGGCGTCGAAGGCCTGATGCCAGCTGCGCGAATGAAGAAGGCCTTCGGCTGCGGTCCGCTCGCCCAGTTCGCTCAGATCAAGACCCGCCGAGAAGTGCTCTCCCACGCCGTGAATCACCACGGCACGAACGGCCTGGGGCAAATCGACAAACGCGCGGTGGATGGCCGCGATGAGCGCGTCGCTGAGCGCATTGCGCTTTTGCGGGCGGTTAAGGCCGATGAGCGCGATGTCGCCATCGTACGCAATCAAGAGATTGTCCCCCGATGGCTGGGCTGGGGAAGGGGTCATGTCGGTTCCAGGAAAATACTTATGAAGTATAACTATTTTAGCCGCATCCGGGAAACTGGCAAGTCTTTTTTGGGAGGGCCCAGGCGCGTAGCCGCACGGCGGCGCAGCCTTGCGCGCGGGATGTCGCCTCCTCGCGCAAAAAGGGCCGGGCTAGAGAAAGAAGGAAGCCGCGAAAAGCAGACCCAGTACGGTAAAGACCAGCCCCCCATAGAACGCGTAGATCACGAGGGCTCTGAGGATCTGCGGTAACCACCGTCCCCCGTAGACGCGCTTTATCGCCAAAAGCAGGTACACAAGCGGAATCACCGACGTCAGAAAGGGCGCTACATCGTCAGGAATCGGCAAGAGCGCCACCATCAATAACACGAAAAAGAAGGCATGCAGATGAATCGAGAAGAGCAGGTGCGCTCCATAAGGCAGCCTGCGGCCCAGATAGCAGAAATTGAGGATCACCGCCAAAAGCGGCATGAGAATGAACAGGGCCGCCGGCACACGATGCAAGGTCGTGTCGACCACGGCGCGCAAGGCCACCTTGCTGTCGCCCCCGGTGGCCTTGACGCGCTCGGCCCATCGATTCTGGAGCGTGAGCGCTCCCTCCTTGATTTTTTCGACCGCCTCCTGCGCGTCAGGGTCTTTCTGCAGATCGTCCTTCAGTTCGGGAGCCAGGTTCATGACCGGGGCCGAGTTGACCGATGGCGCCACGGTGGGATCGGCCAGGTGCACGAAACTATCGTTGGTCAATCCCGCGAGCAGGAAGAAGACGAACGACACCGTCAGGTAGAGCTGCATCGGGCGGATGAAGCGCTTGCGTCGCCCCTGCAGATACTCGAGCGTGAGCTGACCCGGAACGATGACCAGTAAGAACAGCGTGCGCCAAATCTTGCCTTCTGCGGCGACGTAGTGATGCAGGACCTCGTGGACGAATTCAGTCACCGTGGGCGTCTCGATGATGGTTTCCTGTCCACAGGCGCCACAGAAAGGACCGGCAACGGGTGCTTCGCAGTTCGGGCAGGCGCTGGGCAACTCGTGGGTCGTCATGGGGCGTCTTGGGCTCGTCACCGGGCCATACAAACCGGCATTCTAGCGGGTGATCCCGAATGGGGCACGGACCGAGCCCAGCGCGGGCGCCCTGTTTCAAACGTTCCGGCCCGTCTATTCGAGGGCGACTTCGACGTGTTTGAGGCGCGAACGCGTGCCACGTCGGATGGCGACGGCGGACCTGGGGCAGCCAAAGTGGCGGGCGATGAGCTCGATCAGTTCCGCATTGGCGGCACCTTCCACCGGCAGCGCGCGCAGGCGCGCATGCCAGACGCCGTCCGCCCCGGGTTCGACCAGGACGCTCTGGCGTGTATGGGTCTGAACCCGCACGCTTAGGATGCGCATCGGATGCCCCTTCGATGCCGCGAGCGCAAATCTAGGCCTGGGGCATTGGGAAAATGAGGCAGGTCGTGGTCGCGAACGCGTAAAGCTTTCCGTTCACATCGGTCAGCCGCCCCTCGGCGATACCAATCTGCCGCGTGAGGCTAACGACCTTGCCTTCGGCTCTCACGGGTCCGGTCTTCTCGGTCAGGGGACGAATGTAGTTCACCTTCAATTCGAGGGTCGTATAACCCATGCCCGCGGCCAGCGTCGAGTGGACCGCGCAGCCGACGCACGAATCCAAGAGGGTGGCCGCGTAGCCTCCGTGCACGGTACCCAGGGGGTTGTAGTGGCGGCGATCCGGCGTTCCCTGGAAGACGAAGCGTCCCACTTCGAACTCGACCGGCACAAAATCCATGAGGTGCCCAATGCCGGGCGAGGGAAACTCCCCACGGCTGATGGCGGCAAAGATCTCGAGGCCACTTTTGCCTCGCACATGATCGAGTGGGGGCACGCCCGGGGCCCCAAGCCGTGCGCGAATGACCTGCTCGTCGGCCTGCCAGCGAGCAAGCAAGGCCTTGGGGTCGATGGTGGCGTCTTCTGTAGTCATGCGATCCTCTTTAGGTCGGGAAGGGCTTCCGCGGTTGCGAAGGCGCCCGAATTGGGTGTATATACACTTAAGTCGTCAATTTAATGCGTTTTCCGGATTCGTGCACGACTGGTCCCTGTCCGACTTTCCCCACGCGCCCATGCCCCCCAACCTGCAACCGCCTACGCACTCGTCACGGCGCGAATGCAGCTGCTTTCTTTTAAGGCGCCTCTCCAGAACCGTCTCCCGTCTCTACGACGCGCATCTGGAAGCCGTGGGGCTAAAGACCACGCAGTTCAGCGTCTTGAATACGATTGCACGCAAGGCCGTCGCGGTCTCGGAGCTGGCTGCCCTCTTGGGCCTTGAGCGGTCCTCGCTGTCGCGCAATATCAAACCGCTTCTCGCGCGCGGGCTCATCGAAATCGCCCCCGAAGGTGACCGACGCTTAAAGCCCCTGCGCCTGACGAACACCGGCCAGGCGCTGCTCAAGGATGCGCGCATGGCGTGGCGGGATGCGCAGCTGCACTTCGAACAGACGCTAGGCTCGCAATTTACTGCCGAATTCCACGGCGATGTGCATCACGTACAGCGCCAGATCGGAGCGCTCGTGGAAGACGGCAGTCGTGCTGCTTTCGGCGGTGCTCGAGTCCGAGACTAGGCGCGCCTCGGATCGATCGCATCGCGCAGCCCATCGCCCAGAAGATTGAGCGAAAGCACCAAAAGAAAGATCGCCGCTCCCGGGGACACCGACATCCAAGGTGCGTTATCGAGATAGTTCTTCGCCGTGTTGAGCATGCTCCCCCAACTGGCCTGTGGAGGCTGCTGACCCAAGCCCAGAAATGACAGGCTCGCCTCGGCGATCACCGCTGCGGCGATGGCGAGTGTGGCTTGCACGGTCAATGCCGGAAGCGCGTTGGGCAGGATATGACGCCACGCGATCCGCCACGGCGGATTGCCCACGGCACGCGCGGCAAGGACATAATCCTCGACCTTCAGATTCAGGACCTGCCCGCGCGTGAGCCGCACGAAGATCGGAGCGGCGGCGATACCGATCGCAATCATGGCATTCGTCAGGCTCGGGCCGAGGATGGCCGAGAGAGCGATGGCGAGGATGAGGAAGGGACAGGCCAGAAACGCATCGGTCACACGGCTGATCAACGCATCGACCATGCCGCCAGCGTACCCGGCAACCAGCCCGATGGGCACCCCGATCAAGAGCGAGATCGAAACCGAAACGAGCCCGGCAAGAAGCGAGGCGCGGCTTCCGAAGATGACGCGCGCAAGAAGATCACGTCCCAGTTCATCCGTACCCAGCCAATGGACCGCGCTGGGTGGCTTTCGAATCGCGCCCCAATTGGTCAAAAGCGGATCATAGCGGGTCAGATGCGAAGCGGCGATGGCCATGATCACGAAACCGAGGATGATGGCAATCGCAAAGAGCGTGCTCGTGCGACGCGCAAGCCTTCTGAGCGCGCGAGCCGCGCGTCCCCCCCGGGGAGCGGGCAAGCCTGCGCTTTTGGGCGAGTCTGGCGTCGCCGAAAGCGGCGTGTTGGCGTTCACGCGCGAAGCCTCGGGTTGATGAGCACGTAAGCCCAGTCAGCCAAAAGATTCAGAGTGATGTAGGCGCTCGCGGTGACGAGGACGACGGCCTGCACCACGATGTAGTCGCGGTTGAACACGGCGTCCACGACAAGTTTGCCAAAACCGGGGATGGTAAAGACCTGCTCGGTGAGAACGGCGCCCGAAAGCAGCGCGCCCAGCTCCAGCGCCCCCAAGGTAATGACCGGGGCCAGCGCATTGCGCCAGGCATGCCGGATCACCACCGTGAATTCGCCTAAGCCCTTCGCGCGCGCCGTGCGGACATAGTCCTCTTCGAGCGCCCCGAGAAGGGCGCTGCGCGTGTGGCGCATCAAAACCGCCGCAATGGCGTTGCCCAGCACGAAGGCCGGCATGACCATCGAGAGCAGATTCGCGTGCAGATCCTCGAAGGGACTAACGTATCCCGAGGCCGGCAACCAGCCCAACTGCACCGAGAAAAAAAGAATCATCAGGATCCCGAGCCAGAAATTGGGAATCGACAGCCCCCAAAGCGCCACTGTGCTCAGAATCGTGTCGAGCGCAGTGCCTTCGGCGACCGCGGCAAGAATGCCACTGGGGATGCCGATCACGACCGCCACGAGCATCGCGAGCCCGGCCAGTTCGATCGTCACCGGGAGCTTTTGCGTAATCAGGTGCGAAACCGACTCCTGATTACGCACTGAATCACCGAGGTCGCCGTGCAACACAGCGCCGAGCCAATAGGCGTAGCGGACGGGGACCGGCTCGTCGAGGTGCATCTTCTTGTGCAGGAACGCGATCACGTTCGGGTCCTGATCTTCCCCGGCAAGCGCGCGCGCGGGATCACCGGGAATCAGTTGCTGCAGGCCGAACACCAGGATGGAGACGAAAACGAGCGTCAGTAGCGCACTGGCAAGCCGGCGTAGAGCAGCAAGAGGCACGATCGGTCCGGTCGGCTGGCGGTTGGGCTGTGCTACGGATTGAACTGCAGGCCCTGGGGACGGATGAGCCCGTCGGGGACGAGTCTGACGCCCGTGAGTTTGGCCGAATAGGCCCAAAGGATGTTGCTGTGGTAGAGGTAGATGGTAGGACGCGCCGTCAGCAGCTTGTGGGCGATGCGATCGTAGATCTTGGCCCGCTCTCCAATGCCGCTTTGGGCCCGCGCGTCATTGAGCCAGGTGTCGACTTCGGCATCGCAATAGCCTGAATAATTCAAAGGTTGCTTGCAGCCGACGAAGCTGTAGAGATTGCCGTCCGGATCGACCCTGCCGCTCCAGGCAAGCAGGTAGGCCTCGAACGCACCCTGGTCGGCCTGGTTGAGCGAAGTCGCAAATTCCACCGATTGGATCTTGACGTCGAATCCGGCGTCCTTGGCCATCGCCTGAACCACCTCGGCAAGCTTTCGGCTCTCGGCGTTGGTCGGCGTCATGAGGGAGAAGCTCGGGTGCTCGACTTTTGCTTCCTTCAGGAGCGCCTTGGCCCGCTCCAGGTTCGGGGCGGGCACCGGCAGCGACTTCGCGTAGTAAGGATTGTTGGGAGAGACCCACTGGTTGCCCGCCACGGCCTCGCCGTCATGGACGGCGGCCACGATTCCCGAGCGGTCCAGGGAAAGTTCCAGTGCTTCGCGCACGCGCGCATCGCGACCCAACGGATTGGCCTGGCTCTGCTCGCTTTTGCCCACGTTGATCGTGAGCCCCTGGTAGTTCAACCCGACGATGCGCGCCGTCTTGATCCGTGCATCCGACTTCAAGCCTGCGAAGTCGGTGGGAGCAACTTGCTCGACGAAATCGAGTTGACCCGACTTCAAATTCGCCAGACGCACGGTCGGATCGACGATGGGAAGAAAGACCACATGCTCGAAGTGAATGGCCGCTCGGTTCCAGTAGCCGTCGTAACGGTCCAAGATGATGCGATCTTGGGCGATGCGCTGGGAGAACTTAAAGGGCCCGGCACAGACGGGATTCAAGGCGAATTTCTCGCCCGCTGCTCGGGCAGCCCTGGGCGAGACCATCATCCCGGCGCGATCGGAGAGCGTGGCCAGCAGCGGCACGTAGGGTTGCGAGAGCCTGATGCGAATCGTCAGGGGATCGACGACATCGATCGCCTCGATGGGCGCCACCTCGCCGCGCCGGTTCGAGCCTGGCATGTTCTTGTGGCGCTCGAGGTTGAACTTGACCGCGTCCGCGTCGAATTTTTCGCCATCCTGGAATGTCACGCCCGGCCGGAGCTTTAGGGTGAGAGCCTTGTTGTCATTGGACCAGGTGAACTCGGTAGCCAGTTGCGGCACAATATTCGCCTTCTCATCGACATCGAAAAGCTTGTCGCACATCGATGCGAACACGATGCGCCCGACGTAGCTGCGCGCAAGCGTCGGGTCCAGCAGATCGGGATCCTCGGGCAGACCGATGCGCAAAGTCTGGGCCGAGGTCAGAGTGCACACCCCGGTCAAAATGAAAAACGTAACGGTCGCAAGGCGCTTGAGGAGGAAGGCAGACGTTAGGATCACCGGCGAGGCTCCATGGGAGAAGACGAAGGTGGCGGGTGGAGGGTGCTGGATGTCTGCGCTAGCGAAAAAGCACCCGAGAGGACTTGCAGATGGGCCGATGCACTGGGCAAGGCGAGGGGTGAAGGCACAGCTATCTCCTTCCAGAGATGACATGCGCTGGCGTGTCCGCCCTCCCGGTTTAGAAGCGGATCTTCGCTGCGACATACCGCACGCGCATGCGCACAGCGCGGATGAAAACGGCACCCGCTCGGAAGCTGAAGGGGGCTCGGCGGATCGCCCGACAAGGACGCGCTCGCCCGGGCTTGGCCCACGCGTGCCAGCGGAATCGAGGCCAGAAGCGCCTGGGTGTAAGGATGCCGCGGAGCCGAAAAGAGCATATCGGTCGGCGCCTCCTCGACAATCCGGCCGAGGTACATCACGGCGACGCGATCGGCGATATGCTTGACGACCGCGAGGTCGTGGGCGATGAAGAGATACGCCATTGCGAAACGCTCCTGGAGGTCCTCGAGGAGATTGAGCACCTGTGCTTGAATCGATACGTCCAGCGCCGATACGGGCTCGTCACACACGATCAGGCGGGGTTCAACCGCGAGTGCTCTTGCGATCGCGATCCTTTGCCTCTGCCCCCCTGAGAACTCGTGTGGATGACGCCTGGCGAGCGCGGGCGAAAGACCGACGAGTTCCAGAAGTTGCGCCACGCGTGCAACGCGATCGCCGGCATGCAAGCCATGCAAGGCGAGCGGCTCGGCCAGCGTGTCGCCCACGGAGAATTGGGGATTGAGCGATCCGTAAGGGTCCTGAAATACCATCTGCATGCGGCGCCGCTGGCGCCGCAGGGCACGGGCATTCAGATGCCGAAGCGTCGTCCCTTCGAATACGACATCCCCGACTGTAGGTTTTTCCAGATAGAGCAGGACGCGCCCTAGTGTGGACTTCCCTGAGCCCGACTCTCCCACCAGAGCCAGAGTCTCGCCTGGAGAGATCGCAAGATCGACGCCATCGACTGCGCGCACGACGGCTTGGCGATCACGTCCGGGCCGGCGTATTGCATAATGCTTCGCAATCCCCTGGGCGCTCAGGAGCGACGGGCCCGCGCTCGAGACGGGCGTCATGCGCGCCCCAAGTCAGCCGAGCCGCCGGGCGGGCCCAATCCAAGAGACGCCGCATCGAGCGGAGCGCGGATGCAGGCCGACCAATGCGCGTTGCCCACCTCGGCAAAGGGCGGCACGCGGGCCACACAGTCGGCGATCCGAAAGGGGCAACGCTCGGCGAAATCGCACCCGTGACCCCGGTCCTGCGGAGCCGGTACCTGCCCAGGAATCGTCGAGAGGCGCCGCCGGCGCTCGCTCAGATCGGGAATCGACGCTAAAAGCCCCACCGTATAGGGATGCTCGGGACGCTCAAATAGCACCGGCGTGGGCGCGGTTTCGACAATGCGGCCGGCGTACATCACCGCGACCCGGTCCGCGCGCTCTGCGACGACACCGAGATCGTGGGTGACAAGGAGGAGCGCCATATTGGCCTCGCGCCGTAGCGTATCGAGGAGCTCCAGAATCTGGGCCTGGACCGTGACGTCCAAGGCGGTCGTGGGCTCATCGGCGATGAGGACAGCCGGATCGCACGCCAGCGCGATTGCGATCATGACGCGCTGGCGCGTGCCTCCGGAAAGACGATGGGGGTATTCCTTCATTCTTTGATCGGGGTCGGGGATCTGCACCTTG
The DNA here is from genome assembly GCA_049514215.1 of Burkholderiaceae bacterium. GTDB lineage: Bacteria > Pseudomonadota > Gammaproteobacteria > Burkholderiales > Burkholderiaceae_D > BOG-994. The sequence goes on along the minus strand of JBEKVI010000008.1, from coordinate 56,374 downwards.
GCAAGCAGCTCGCGGGCGCGGCGTCGCGCCTGACCGCGCGCGAGCGGTCGGTGCGCGAGCAGGGCTTCTTCGATCTGCTGCCCTACGGTGTGCGCGGGATTGAGGGACTTCGTGGGTTCCTGAAAGATCATCGCGATGCGATTGCCCCGCAGTGCGCGCCAGCCACGGGGCCTCAGCTCCAGGAGATTTTGCCTCTCGAAGACAAAGCGCTCGGCCGTAACCCGGCTGCGTTTCCGATCGAGGAGCCCCATCATGGAGAGCGCCGTCACACTTTTCCCACAGCCCGACTCTCCCACCAGTGCGAGCGTCTCACCGGCACGAAGAATGAAACTGAGATCCTCGACGACATTGCCGAATCCCGACTCGGTCGCGAACCCGACCTGCAGTTTTTCCACCTCGAAGAGCATCGCAGCCTCAGCGCGGCTTGAGCTGGACAGGAGGGCCTTGGGGTCGTTGGCGAAAGACGATGCGGCGTCAGGGTGCATGTTCACCCTTGCCAGCCCTCCTCGAACGGATAGCGATTCGCCCAGAAGCCTGCGAGAGCGGGCAAGGCGTCGACCCGGCGCAGGACCTGCGCGAGTTTTGGGGCGGCCGCATCGACGTGCCTGCGCCCGGGCCCGAAGCGGGAGACCACGGCGGCGTACAGATCCAGGACCGAGAGATCGGCTCCCAGGATGAACTGGGCCGGCGCGATCTGCTCATCCAGGTTGTGCCAGCAGGAAAGAATGCGGGCATAAACCGCCTTCAGCACGTCCGGTTTCGCATCCGGCGAGACGCCGATGCGCCGCACGTCGGGCAGGATCCAGTACAGGGAATAGATCTCCGAGGAGATAAAGAGCATCCACCGCAGGAATTGGCGACGAGACGGGTGATCGGCCGGTGGACCCAGGCGCGCCTGCGGATACCGGTCGGCAAGATCGATCAGGATCGCGGCACTCTCGGTGAAGACTTCGCCCCCGGGCAGGACCACGGTGGGCACTTGACGTAGGGGATTAAATGGGGCGACCCGCTCCCTTGCCGCATCGTCGGCCCAGGTGACGGCATCGACGACAGCATAGGGCAGACCGAGCAAGGTCAAGGCCGCCTCGATGGGAATCGAGCCCGACGCCTCGGCCCCATAGACCGTCCAGGACGGTGCGCTTTTCTCCATGGATCTCATCTCCTAGACGCAGGCAAACCGCGAGCCAGTGGCCGGGGAAGCGGCCGCCGAATCGGTTGCGCTGCCCTGCATCATGTTACCTCGCGCGCGGAGCTCTTTGGGCACGTCCTCGTGCCAGGGGATCGATTGCGGTCATGACCGCCACGGGGGCGCTCGCATCGAGGCACAGCCGAGGAAAAGACGGGCGAATACCGCCCTGACCCTCTTTGGATCTAGGCCTTTGCGATCAGATCGATCATGAAGGCGAACTGTTCGGCCGTCTCCTCGAGGGCCCGAAAACGGCCCGACTTGCCACCGTGGCCGGCCTCCATGTTGATCTTAAAGACCAGCGGCTGATGGTCGGTCTTTAGCGCCCTGAGTTTGGCGACCCACTTCGCGGGCTCGAAATATTGCACCTGTGAGTCGTGCAATCCGGTCGTAATCATCATGGCCGGATAGTTTTGGGCGCGAACGTTATCGTAAGGCGAGTAGCTCAGCATGTACTCGTAGTCGGCCGCGTTCTTGGGATTGCCCCACTCGTCGAACTCGTTGGTCGTCAAGGGAATGCTCTCGTCGAGCATGGTCGTGACCACATCGACAAAAGGCACGTCGGCTAAGATGCCGCGATAGAGATCGGGACGGGCGTTCGCCACGGCTCCCACGAGGAGCCCTCCTGCGCTGCCCCCTTGCGCGAACACTTTGTCGCGTGCGGCGTAACCCAGACTCACGAGCGCCTCGGTCGCATCGATGAAGTCGAGGAACGTGTTCTGTTTCTTGAGCCTCTTGCCGTCTTCGTACCAGGCTCGACCCATCTCTTCGCCTCCCCGGATGTGGGCGATGGCGTAGACGAACCCCCGATCGAGAAGCGAGATGACGGGCGAATCGAAGTTGGGATCCATCGACAGACCGTAGGATCCGTAACCATACAGAAGCAAAGGCGCCTTGCCGTCTTTACGCGTATCGACGTGATAGACGAGCGATACGGGCACCTTGACCGCATCACGTGCGGTCACCCAGACTCGCTCGGTGCGGTAGTGGGACGCATCAAACCCACCCAGGACCGGCTGCTGCTTGCGCAAGACGCGCTCGCCAGTCCGCATATCCAGATCGAAGGTCGTTCGCGGTGTCGTCAGCGAACTATAGTTGTAGCGCAAGATCGTGCTGTCCTGCTCCGGATTGACTCCCAGCGCCATGGTGTAGGCGGGCTCATCGGACTTCACGTAGCGGGGCTCTCCGCTGAGGATCCCCTCCTTCCAGGCCTGGATGCGCAAACGCCGCAGTCCTTCGCTGCGCTCATCGACAACGAGATAGTCGTGAAAGAGTGCAAAGGAAGCGATAAAGACTTTGGGATCGTGCACCAAAAGATCCCGCCACTGATGGCGATCGCCCAGACGCCCCTCGTCAGCCTGCATCAGCCGGAAGTTCGGCGCATCCCAATCGGTGCGAATCACCCAGCGCCCGCCGATGTGGTCCGAGTCGTACAAGAACTCGCGCCGGCGCGGCGCAAGGCACACGAAACGCCCCGAAGCATCGTCGGCGCGAAGCACATGCTCCTCGTCGGACACGGTACTGGAGAGATGAATGACGATGTACTTCTCCGAACCGGTCTTACCGATGGAGGTGTAGTAGCTCTCGTCGTTCTCCTCGAAGACGATGGCATCGGAAGCGGGATCCTCTCCGAGGACGTGCCGGCGCACGCGAAAGCTGCGCAGGCTCTCCGGATGATTTTCGACATAAAACAGGGTCTGCCCATCGCTGGCAAACGTTGCCTGCCCATTCGTTCCCGAAATCATCTCCGGATAGAGCGTTCCGGTTTTCAGATCCTTGATGCGCAACCGATATTGGCGTCGGCCGCTATCGTCCTCGGCGTAGACAACCCGATCCTGGTTGGGCGAATAAGCGCTTGGGTAAGCCGAGTAATACTCATGACCGACGGCTAAGCTATTGACATCCAGAACCACCTCTTCATCAGCGCCCGGGCGGTCGGCATGCCGCACATAGATAGGATATTCAAAGCCTTCCTTAAAGCGGGTCTGAAACAGGTAGCCGTGCGAGCGATAGGGCACGGTCGAATCATCTTCCTTGATGCGCCCCTTGATTTCCGCGTAGAGCGTGTCGCGCAATTGCCGATAGCGGGACGCATAGCTCTCATACCAGCGGTTCTCGGCCTTCAAATGCTCAAGCATCTCGGGGTCCGAGCGCGAGTCATCCCGCAGCCAGTAGTAGGGATCGCTGCGCTGTCCGTGTTCAGACTCGACGACGTGGGACCGCTCGCGCGCCTTGGGTCCCACTGCAACACCGGAAGGGGATGGAATCGTGAGAGTCATGGGCCAGACCTTTGACCAGATAGATGGGTTACGCGATCACCAGGACAAGGATCGGGCGCCAATATTTCAAAGCACGCCCCTAGGCCGCACGCGCCGTGCCCAACGCGGGGCGTGGCGCCAAGAGCGCCTACCGGTCCGATCGGGCCAGTCGCATTCTACTCGCGCGCGATTCTCTCGCACATGGTCCGAGCGCATTTGAAGTCGAAAAAGGAGCTTGCCAAGTTTCACTCTGCCGTATAGAGTACTCTACATAGATATTCCACAAGTCACGGCGGCCGGTCATCGGCGGGTCGCGGTCGACTGATCGTTACGGAGCCTTTATGGCGCTATCAAAATCCGAAGCCGATCTGGCGCTGCAGGCTATCGCCCAGACCGAAGTGCGCAGTCACCAGCTCGCCGGATACGAACGCGCGAGCCCTCACGTGATCCTCTGGGGCGTGATCTGGGCGGTGGCCTACGCACTGGAATACTGGCTGCCGGCCCAGGTCAACCTCATTTGGGGCGTCCTCGGGCCGCTGGGTTTTGTCGCGAGCCTGTTGATCGCACGGCGCACCACGGGGCGGTCCAACTGGCGCGTTGCAGCTGGCGTCTGCACGATCCTTCTTTTTGTAATCGCCCTCTTCGCAGTCGTCGGTCCGGCCACGGTCGAACAGATCGCCGCGATCAACGGCCTCGTGCTTGCTCTGGTCTACGCGGTCGGCGGTCTTGTTGTCGGATCACGTTTTATCGCGGTTGCCGTGATGCTCGCCATCGCCATGTTGGTGGGCTATTTTCTCCTGGGTTCATTCTTCTTACTGTGGATGTCCTTCTTCGGGGGCGGCGCGCTCGTTCTCGCCGGCTTTTGGTTGAAAAAGGTCTGACGTGGAAGGTCACGACGAGATCATCCATCAGCAGTTGAGGCTCAAGATCATGGCGACCCTCAATGGCCTGCCTGCGCCGGGCTACATCGAGTTCCCCCGGCTCAGGGCCATTCTTGAAGCAACCGACGGCAACCTCGGAGCCCATCTCAACATCCTCGAAGGCGCAGGCTACGTCCAGGTTGAGAAGGATTTCGTCCAGAAAAAGCCCCGAACCCGAATCAGGATCTCGCGTCTGGGCAAGGCCGCATTCGACGCCCACATCCACTATCTGCGCGCCATCGTCGAGGGAGCCCAGATCAAGCCCGGATCGTGAGATCACGGTAGTCCATTCACCCGCATAAATAGGAGATCACCATGGAAACGCGATCATTAGCTGCAGCGCTGCGCGGACGCGCGACGGGCGTCCTGTTTTTTGGATGCTTTGGAGCCCTCTGGATCGCACTTGCGCTCCTTGGCGCGCACCGCATGGGTTCGCCCGAACTCACGCTCGTCGCGCTGGGATGGATCGCCCTCGTGAGTCCGGCCTGCTGGCTCCTGCGGCGCACCGGCCCAGTTGCAGTAGCCAAGTCGAAGGACGCATCCGACCTGCAACGCGAGCGCGTGTTTAGAACCGTCAACATTGCCCAATGGGTGGCGATTGGCATCGCAGTGCCCCTTCTTTCCTTGCTGCATCTGGATCTCTATATTCCGCCGGTGATCGCGGTCATCGTCGGCCTTCATCTCTTGCCTCTGGCCCGGCTATTTCACTACCCGCTTCACTTCCTGACAGGAGCAGCGCTCATCGCCTGGGCGATTGGAATCGCTTTGGGCGCAGACGCGGCCGACGTCGCTTTTCTGACCGCGTTGGGCGTGGGCCTCATTCTTTGGTTGAGCGCCTGGGTGACGCTGGCCCGCAGCCTCGTGCTCTATCGGGGAGCACGCCCGGCCCTCCTCGCTTCGTAAGGGCGGCCCGCAACTGGGTTCGGAATGCGGCGGTCAAGAAGTCCACGATAGCCTATCATCTGGCCTTTTGACCTTCGGGTGCCAGGACTGCCTGGAGCCCGACTCCAAGACCGCGGCACCTTAACGCCCCTATGACTTCCGACGCCGATATCGCCCGCGCCACCCCCCTTCTTCCCATCACTGAAATCGCCGTCCGATGCGGTTTGGATCCCCAGCGGATCGAGCCCTATGGCTGGCACAAGGCCAAGTTTCAACCACCCCATCGGGAACCCGGGGCGCGGCTGGGCAAACTCGTGCTGGTGACCGGGATTAGTCCCACGCCACCTGGCGAAGGCAAAACCACGACCACGATTGGTCTTGGCGATGCGTTCAATGCCCTGGGCCACAAGACCATCGTCTGCCTGCGTGAGCCCAGCATGGGACCCGTCTTCGGAATGAAGGGCGGCGCCACGGGCGGCGGCCATGCGCAGGTCGTGCCCATGGACGAAATCAATTTGCACTTCACGGGAGACTTCGCCGCCATCGCCCAGGCACACAACCTTCTTGCAGCGCTCATTGACAACCACATTCATCAGGGCAACACCTTGGACCTTGATGTGCGTGCCGTACGCTGGCGCCGGGTGCTCGATCTGAACGACCGAGCTTTGCGCCAGACTGTCATCGGCCTTGGAGGGCGTGCCAACGGTTACGTGCGGGAGGAAGGCTTCGACATCGTGGTGGCGTCCGAACTGATGGCCATCCTGTGTCTGGCCGATGACCTTTCGGACTTGAAGCAGCGCATCGCCGCCATTGTGGTGGGCACCACGCGCACCGGTGCTCTCGTGCGCGCCGCCGATCTGAAGGCCCACGGGGCCATGACCGCGCTCCTGAAGGAAGCGATCAAGCCGAATCTCGTGCAAACGCTCGAAGGCAATCCGGCCTTCATCCACGGCGGACCGTTTGCCAATATCGCTCACGGCTGCAGCTCCGTGATCGCTACCCGCGCGGCCCTCGGACTTTCGGATTACACCATCACCGAGGCCGGGTTCGGCGCTGATCTGGGTGCCGAGAAGTTCGTCGACATCAAGTGCCGCAGTTCCGGGCTTAGGCCCGCTGCCGCGGTGATCGTAGCCACCGTGCGCGCCCTGAAATACCACGGCGGCCTGGATGGCACGCAACTGCTAAACGACGACCTCGAGGCGGTCGGGCGCGGGCTCGTCAACCTGGAGCGCCATGCGACCAACCTCTCGGGATGCTTCGGACTGCCGTGCGTGGTGGCGCTCAACCACTTCGACAGCGACCGCCCCGCCGAAGTCGCCCTGATTCGAGAACGCATGGCCAATCTTGGGGTCACGGTGGTCGAAGCACGCCACTGGGCCGAGGGCAGCCGCGGAGCGATCGCCCTCGCGCAGGAAGTCAAACGGGTTGCCGATGGCTCAACCGAGCCTTTGCGCTTCACCTATCGCGATGACGCGGGTCTGGCCGCCAAGATCGAAAGCGTCGCCCGTCATATCTATCACGCCAGCGCAGTCAGTTTCGGGCCCCAGGTCGCCGCGCAGCTTCAGTCGTTCGAAAAAGCGGGATTCGGATCCCTTCCCGTGTGCATCGCCAAGACCCCGTACTCGTTTTCGACTGACGCGACCCGGCGTGGCGCGCCGCTAGGGCATACGGTGCACGTGAGGGAAGTCCGGCTTGCCGCCGGAGCGCGCTTCGTCGTGGCCATTGCCGGAGACGTCTTGACCATGCCCGGTTTGCCGGCTCATCCGGCCTCCGAGCAGATCGATGTCGATGCGCAAGGACAGATCGTGGGCCTCTTCTAGAATTCCCCGGATCGCGTGAAGCACGACGGGTTCTATCTTGACTCGTCGATCCACGCCATCTGGATAGCCTCGAGGATCTTTTCTCCGGAGCGGCCGGGCTCGTCGTCAAATTCCGCGAGTTCCGTGACCCAGCGGTGCAAGTCGGTAAAGCGGACGGTCAAGGGGTCGACATCGGGATGCTTATCCGACAATGCGATGGCGATCTCAAGCGTGTCGGTCCATTTCATCGTCAGCTCCTAGAGTTCCTTCGCATGATTGATGGTATAGCGCGGAATCTCGATGACCAGATCCGATTCCTGGACGATGGCCTGGCAGGACAGACGCGATAAGGCGCTTAGCCCCCAGGCCTTGTCGAGCAGGTCGTCCTCGTTCTCGTCGGAGGGCTCGAGGGAATCGAAGCCTTCCTTCACAATCACATGGCAGGTCGTGCAAGCGCAGGAAAGCTCACAGGCATGCTCGATTTCGACGTGGTGATTGAGCAGGTTGCGACAGATACTCAGCCCGGACTCGGCCGCGAATTGGGCTCCTTCGGGACAGATCTCGATGTGAGGCAGGACGGTGATCTGGGGCATGGCGACCTTAAAGGATTTCGTCTAGTCGCTTGCCCGAAAGAGCGCGACGGATCCCTTGATCCATGCGTCGCGCGGCAAACGTCTCCGTTCCCCGCGCGAGACTGTCAAGGGCGTGCTTCATCTGAGCGTGATCGTCGCCTTGGCTGGCTTCCTCGAGCTCATGGACGAGGCAATCGATACGGGCGCGCTCTTCCTTGCCGAGAAGCTCGCCATCGGCTGCAAGAGCGGCCTTCGTTGCCGATAGCAGACGCTCCGACTCGACTTTCTGCTCGCGCACCGCGCGAACCAGCATGTCCGACTGCGCCGCCCCGAAGCTTTCTTCGAGCATGCGCGCGATGTCGCCCTCCGCTAGCCCATAGGAGGGCTTGACCATGATCGAGGCCTGAACTCCCGAGGTCAACTCCTGGGCCGACACGGACAAAAGCCCGTCGGCGTCGACCTGATAGGTGACCCGGATGCGCGCTGCCCCGGCCACCATGGGCGGGATGCCGCGCAACTCAAAGCGTCCGAGCGATCGACAATCCGTAACCAGTTCGCGCTCACCCTGCACGACATGGACCGCGAGCGCTGTCTGCCCATCCTTGAAGGTCGTAAATTCTTGGGCACGCGCGACGGGAATCGTGGAGTTGCGCGGAATGATCTTCTCGACCAGCCCTCCCATGGTCTCCACTCCCAAAGAGAGAGGAATCACATCGAGCAGAAGCCAGTCCTCGCCGCCCGAGAGATTGCCGGCCAGCAGATTAGCCTGGATAGCGGCACCCAGCGCTACGACCTGGTCGGGATCCAGGTCCGTCAGGGGAGCGCGCGCAAAAAGGCCCTCGACACTCGAGCGGACCTGCGGCATGCGCGTAGCACCTCCTACGAGGATCACGCCGTCGACGTCCTGGGTCCGAAGACGCGCATCGCGAAGGCATTTGCGAACCGAGGCCAAGGTGCGTTCGATGAGATCGCTTGTGGCCGCGATGAAGGCTTCGCGCGTGAACACCACACTCCTGTTGCCGGGCGCGAAGAAGGTGGCCTCAGAGAGATCCGAGAGGGCTTCCTTCACGCGTCGAGCCTCGATGATGAGTTCGGCATCCTCCTGTGGAGAGAGGGCTTCTAGACCCAGGCTTTCCCTGACGAAGGCCGCCACGCGGGTGTCGAAATCGTCTCCTCCAAGGGCAGAATCACCGCCCGTGGCGAGCACCTCGAAGACGCCACGCGAGAGCTTCAGAATCGAGATATCGAAGGTGCCCCCGCCCAGATCGTAGACCGCGTAGGTTCCCTCGGAGCCTTTGTCGAGGCCATAGGCGATAGCCGCAGCCGTGGGCTCGTTGATCAGGCGCAGTACGTTAAGCCCTGCAAGTCGCGCGGCGTCCTTCGTCGCCTGACGCTGGGCCTCATCGAAATAGGCCGGTACCGTAATGACGGCTCCTACAAGCTCGTCACCGAGGGAGTCTTCCGCGCGCTGACGAAGCACCGCCAAGATCTCCGCGGAAACCTCGACCGGGCTCTTGATCCCGCGCCGGGTGCGCAGCTGCACCATGCCCTGGGCGTTGACGAACTCGTAGGGAAGATCTTCGCGGTACAGGCGCTCGATGTCCTTGAGTCCGCGCCCCATGAAGCGCTTGACCGAAACAACCGTATTGGCGGGATCTTCGGCCTGCCTGGCCAAAGCTGCCTTGCCGATCAGGGCTGAATCTGCAGCGCCATAGTGCACCGCCGAAGGTAAGAGTAGTTCACCTGCCTCGTTCGGCAAGACCTCGGCCACGCCGCTACGCACGGTCGCCACGAGCGAGTTCGTCGTCCCAAGGTCAATCCCCACTGCCAGACGCTTCTGGTGCGGGGCCGGTGCCATACCCGGTTCGGAGATCTGAAGAAGTGCCATTGCGCGGTTAGGAAGCCTGTTGAGAGCGACTGCTCGCTCTAGTGAGATCGAATGCCTTCGAGTGCATCTTCGATGTCTTCGGCGAATTTCTGCAGGAACATGAGTTTGCGCACAGCCTGCGCGATTGTATCTGCGTCTCCTGCCTCATCGAAGAGCATCCCGATTTCCCGAAGAGCCTCGGTGCGTCTGGCCACGAGCCGTTCATAGAGGCCCTCGAGCGCTGCCACGTCACCTTCGTCTTGCGCGGCCTCCAGCGCCTCGCGCCACTCGAGTTGCTCCATGAGGAAATCGGGAGCCATGTAGGTATTGGATTCGACATCGAGCGCAATTCCCCGCAACTCGCTGAGATAGCTTGCCCGCGCGACGTCGTCCTTGAGCGTTCTGTAGGCTCCATTGGCCTGGGTGGACCACTGAAGCGCAATGCGTCTTTCGGTATCCCCGGCCGAGGCGAAGCGGTCGGGATGAACCTCGGACAGAACGCGCCGGTAGGCCCCATCGAGCGCCTGGCGATCGATTTCAAAACGTTCCGGAAGCCCAAACAGGGCGAAATGGCTTTGTGAGATGTCCATCTAGCAAAAAAGGCGGCAGGGCCGCCTTCCGAGAAACGCGGCTCGTCGCCTAGACCCGAAAGCTCTCTCCACAACCGCACTCGTCTTTGACGTTGGGATTGTGAAACTTGAAACCCTCATTTAAGCCCTCGCGAGCGAAGTCGAGCTGGGTTCCATCGATATACGGCAGGCTCTTGGGATCGACAAAGACCTTGATGCCATGGCTCTCGAAGATCTCATCGGCCGGATCGGGCTGATCGACGTACTCGAGCTTGTAGGCAAGCCCCGAGCAGCCGGTCGTTCGTACCCCGAATCGCAGGCCCTCCCCCTTCCCGCGCCGTGTCAGATAGCGCGTGACGTGCTGTGCCGCTTTTTCGGTAAGGGTGATAGCCATGGCGTTATGTTCGGTTATCCGTCAGAAGGTCAAAAATCTACGCGGCCTTAGCCTCGTTCGGGGCCTCGGCGTGCTTGGTCTGATAGTCCAGTACCGCTGCCTTGATGGCATCCTCAGCCAGGATCGAGCAGTGAATCTTGACTGGAGGCAGGGCCAGTTCCTCGGCAATGTGCGTGTTCTTGATCGTCATTGCCTCGTCCAAGGTCTTGCCCTTGACCCATTCGGTCACCAACGAAGAGGAGGCGATCGCCGAGCCGCAGCCGTAGGTCTTGAATTTGGCATCGGCGATTCGGCCATCGGCACCGACTCGAATTTGCAACTTCATGACGTCTCCGCATGCGGGAGCGCCCACCATGCCGGTACCCACTTCCGAATCGTTTTTGTCAAACGAGCCGACGTTACGCGGGTTTTCATAATGATCGAGAACTTTTTCTGAATAGGCCATGCTGACTCCTTAGTGTGCTGCCCATTGGATGCTGTTCAAATCCACACCATCCTTGTGCATTTCCCAAAGCGGTGACAGGTCGCGCAGCTTGGCGATCTTGCTCTTGATGAGCTCCACCGCAAAATCGATGTCGTCCTCGGTCGTGAAGCGGCCGATGGTAAATCGGATCGACGAATGAGCCAGTTCGTCGCTGCGCCCAAGCGCGCGAAGGACATAGCTCGGCTCAAGACTGGCCGAGGTACAAGCCGAGCCCGATGACACGGCGATATCCTTGATCGCCATGATGAGAGATTCGCCTTCGACAAAGTTGAAACTGACGTTCAGATTGTGGGGTACCCTCTGCTCCAGGTCGCCGTTCAGATACACCTCCTCAATCTCGTTGAGTCCAGCCCAGAGGCGATCGCGCAGCATGCGCACGCGTTCGACTTCCGCGCCCATCTCAAGGCGCGCGAGACGAAAGGCCTCGCCCATTCCCACGATCTGATGCGTCGCAAGGGTCCCCGAGCGCAGTCCCCGCTCGTGGCCCCCACCATGCATCTGGGCTTCGAGTCGGACGCGCGGCTTGCGTCGGACATAAAGCGCACCAATGCCCTTGGGGCCATAGGTCTTGTGGGCGGTAAAAGTCATCAGATCCACAGGCCATTTTGCTAGATCGATCACGACCTTGCCCGTCGCCTGCGCTGCATCGCTGTGAAAGATGATGCCCTTCTCCCGGCACAGCTTGCCGATCCCCGGAATATCCTGGATCACGCCAATCTCGTTATTGACGAGCATGACCGAGACCAGGATCGTGTCGGGGCGAATCGCGGCGGCCAGTTGTTCCAACGAAATCAAGCCGTGCTCATCCGGCTGCAGATAGGTCGCCTCAAACCCCTCGCGCTCCAGTTCGCGAACGGTATCGAGCACCGCCTTGTGCTCCGTCTTGACCGTGATGATGTGCTTGCCCTTGTCCTTGTAGAAGTGTGCCGCGCCCTTGAGCGCGAGGTTGTTTCCTTCCGTTGCACCCGACGTCCAGATAAGTTCGCGCGGATCGGCATTCACGAGGCGCGCTACTTCTTCACGCGCCTCTTCAACCGCATGCTCCGCTTCCCAACCATAACTATGGCTCCGGGATGCCGGATTACCGAATTGACCCGTAAGATAGGGAATCATCTTCTCGGCGACCCTGGGGTCGACCGGCGTCGTCGCCGAGTAATCCATGTAGATGGGCAGATGTTTTGGGGTCTTCACGAACGGTTCCTTGAGATAGATTTTCAGGAGGGTGCGGCAGAGGTGGCGGGTTCTTTCGTACAGCCCAGGCGATGATCCCGAAGAACCCCGACCAGACCCTGCTCCTGCTGGCGACGCAGGCGGTCGCGTTGTTGCGCGACCAGGTCGTGCAGGCTCACCGAATCGAGGTACTCCACCATATGGTGGTTCAGGTTCGCCCAGAGGTCGTGCGTCAGACAGCGATGCTCATCCAGACAGTTTTCCTTGCCTTTACATTGCGTCGCATCGATGGGCTCGTCCACGGCGTAGATGATGTCGGCAACGGAAATCTCGGTCATCCTGCGGGCGAGCGAATAGCCACCGCCTGGCCCGCGCACGCTCTCGACTAAAGCATGACGTCGCAGCTTTCCGAAAAGCTGCTCCAGATAGGACAAAGAGATGCTCTGGCGGCTGCTGATGCCGGCGAGCGTGACCGGGCCGGCATGCTCGCGCAGCGCCAGGTCGATCATCGCGGTTACCGCGAAACGTCCTTTGGTCGTCAATCGCATGGCATATCCCATTCTCAGTCGGTCATGTCCACGGTACTCAGGTCAAGTCCCACAAATCCCGAGTACTTTAGTCAAGTATATTTTGACCGAGTGTTTTAGTCAACTATTGGTCCCGACGCTTGACAAACAGCAGCAGCCCGTCCCAAATCAGAAAAACCCGGATTTCTAGGCAAAAGTAATCCCACAAGCAATGTGTCGATGCGATTGATTTGCGCTCGGCCAAATGGCCCGCGTTTTTTGGCTCTCGCCCTGTTCCCAATACAGCAATTTCTGACACATTAGTCGCTTCGCGTATACCCCTTGGCGAGGCCAGTTGCTGCCGACCGTTCGATGCCCGACATTTACCAAATTACCGACGGTTCACAGTTCCTTCCAGAGAAAAAACGCCCGGCCCGACCGGAACGACTATCCTGCGGCTCCTCATACTGCCTGGAGCGCTCCTCTAAAGGCCGAACTATCCAAGCTTCTCGAAGAGCAGAAGAGGCGAGTGCTGGTGGTCATGGACGGCAACGAAACCTGGCTCGTCGTGGCAAAGGTAGACAGCCTTCCCTTTCCGATGTCCGTGCTCGTGTTCCTATCGGCCTTTGGCGTGCTCGCGGTCTCCTTCTGGCCCTACATGATTCCTTACTCAGTCAGAATCGCAGATGCGGCCGCGCCGCCAGCCAGCCTCTCCTTCATGTTCTGGGGTGCTGGCCTATTCGTCATACCCATCACATTGATTTACACCATTGTGAGCTACCACGTCTTTCAAGGTCCCATGCGTGACTCGGACTCTGAATAAATCGCCCCCGCCTGGGTGTTCGCAGCGTTCCATCCACCACCCAAGGCCTTATAAACTGCAATCAGGGCAACGGCACTCGCTTCGTCCGACTGGGCTAGTCTGTCCTCGGATGAGAGCAAAGAGCGTTGCGCGTCCAGAACCGCGAGGAAATCGTTTATACCTTGGCGGTAAAGGCGTCGAGAAAGGTCGACGGACTGGCTTTCGAAAGCCACTTCCTTCTCTAGCTCGATGTGGCGCTGCTGCTCGCGAGCGTACGCTGAAAAGGCAGTCTCCACTTCAGCGAGAGCCGTAAGAACCGTCTTCTCGTAGACGGCCCTCGATTCCTCGGTCATTGCCTGCGCTGCCTGAATCTGGAATCGCACGCGCCCAGCATCAAATATGGTCCACGAGAGGTTTGGCCCCACCGAGAAGTATCGGCTCGATGCCGTGAGGAAATTGGAGGACTCGAGGCTTTCGAGGCCGGCTATCCCAGTCAGATAAAAGTGAGGGTATAACTCCGCCGTGGCCACGCCGATTCGTGCATTGGCCGCCGCCACACTTTGTTCAGCAAACCGGATATCCGGCCTTCTCTCGAGCAACTCAGAGGGAAGTCCTGCGGGCACATCGACCACCTTGACGGGGATAGGTGCTGCGCTGTCAAGCGCCACTCGCAGGTCCTCGGGTGCCCGTCCAATAAGTACACCCAACCGGTATATGTTAGCCCGCTCAATTTGCTTCAAGGCAGGGATGGTTGATTGCGTGTCCGCAAGCTCCGCATTCGCCCTAAAAACAGCCAAATTCGATGCCAAGCCTGCGTCAAACTGTGCCTTGGCGAGCGCTGCGCTATCTCGCTCGACGACCAGATTCTCCTCCGCGACGGCGATACGCCTTTGTGCACCCCGTACCTCCATGTACGTCCTAACGACCTCGGCAGTCAGTGTCAGGGCTACATCCGCTCGCTTGAACTCAGCAGCATGCAAAGTAGCGTTAGCCGACTCCGTTGCCCTCTTTTGGCCCCCAAACAAGTCGACCTCCCACAGTGCGTCGAAGCCAACCTGATACAAGTCACTTGAGACCCCCGGTCCGAGGCCCCCGGGCGGGACACCTATGGGCAGGTTGTCGCTCCCCCGGCTGCGCGCATATTCGGAGCCAACGCGCGCTGACGGGTAGGCATTTGCGCGAGTGAGGTCGCTAAGTGCTCTTGCTTGGCGCACGCGCGCAGTCGCAATGGCCACGCCCGGAGCGCTCTTGAGTGCTTCTCTTACGAGACCATTCACGGTGGAGTCATCAAAGATGGTCCACCACGCGCCCGTCGATGGGAGGGGCGCTGGTTCCAATTGTCGGGGAGATTCCACGTAAGCGCGCGGTAGGGGGACATCAGGTGTGCGGTAATCCGGGCCCACCGTGCAACCGGCGGCCGCTGCGGAGGTAAGTAGGCCCACTATTAGACGGCCACTCATTACTGAGCCCCGGACGTGTCAATCTTCGTCTCAACCGACATGCCCGGGGAAAGCCATTTTGCGGCTTCGCCAAGATTGTCGAGCGTGACTTTTACCGGCACGCGCTGCACGACCTTGACGAAATTGCCGGTGGCATTCTCTGGCGGCAGCAGCGCGAAACGGGAGCCAGTTCCTCGCTGGAGACTTTCCACATGTCCCTTCAGGTGGATGGACGGGTAGGCATCCACTGTCACGACTACCGGTTGGCCAGCACGTACGTCTCGAAGTTGCGTCTCCTTGTAGTTCGCTGTCACAAACATACCTATTGGCACAATTGACACGAGAGTCTGTCCTGGCTGCACGTAATTTCCAGGTTCCACCAATCTTTGAGCTACGCTCCCATCCTCCGCCGCGTAGATGCGCGCGTAGGAGAGGTTGAGGTCTGATTGACTGACCTGTGCCTCGGCCTGACTTACACTGGCTAGGGCCGTCGCGTTTTGCGCGCGCGCCAATTCCACTTGGGCTTTTGCAGTCGCGACCTTCACTTCAGAGGCAGATACCGCAGCGCGAGAGCTAGCATCATTGGCCACCGCCTCATCGACACGTTCAATAGAAACTGCGCGTGAGTCGGCAACGGCCCGAACTCGGCCCAAATTGGCGAGCGCCAAGGCAGCGTTGGCTTTGATTACCCCCAATTCGGCGTCGGCCTGCTTGACGTTAAGTTCCGCGACTGACAACCGTCTAAGCGATTCGGTAAGAAGACCCTGCGCTGCGGCGAGGTTCGCTCTTGTGATTGAGCGCTGTACCTCGAAATCGCGCGGGTCCAGTTCAATCAGCAGGTCCCCTCTTCGAACTACCGAATTGTCGTCGAAGTGTAAGGCGGCGACATATGCGGGAATCTTCGATGTGACTGAGACGATATGCGCTTCAACATAGGCATCATCGGTATAGGTGCGGTAGTACTGGACGATGCCGATGTAGGCGACAATCGCGAGAACAAAGCCTAGCAGGCCCGCCACCAGGAACACAGAACGCGAACGCCAGTACGACCTCGGACCAGCTTCGGATGCATCGACCATAGGAGCCTTACTTACCCCGCGCGGGCGGGGTCGGTGGGATAAAGAAGATGAAGCCGAGCCCAATAACACCAACACCTGCCATGAAGGTGAAAGTGTCCGCATAACTAAGCGCCGCTGCCTGCCGGGTCGCGGCGCGCGCAAGAATTGCTGTCGCGCCGTGCATCGCATCGGGTGCTCCACTTTCTCCCCGAGCAACCAAGAGCTGCGCTGCCGAACTCAGCCACGGGGCAGCCGCGCCCCGCGCACCGAGCGATTCATAGATTCGACTCGAATGCAGCGTCTCCCGATGAACAAGCAGAATCGAGAGAATGGCCACCCCAAGGGATGCTCCAAGTGTTCGGAACGTCATGTAGACGGATACAGCGTCGAGGACGTTTGGCCCTTCGACACGGGCTACTGTTCCGCTTCCCACAGACGGCAAGAGCGGTGAGAGACACAAGCCGTAGAGCATGAGGGGCGCAATGAAGTACCCATCAGGCGTTCCGGTGGTCAGGCACCTCTGAAAAAGCACCATCGAGGCTATCAGCAGCAGTAGGGCCGCGGCGATAACCATTCTTTGTCCGAACCTCGCAACGATTCCCGGAATCGCGTATCGGACAGCCGCCGCAGTCAATGCATAGACGCAAATGAGTTGGCCAGTTTGGCTTGCGCTATGAGTTATTCGTGAGAGGTTTCGCAAAAACTCAGGTAGCACAAAAAGGCTTCCGGAAAGAATCATCCCGGTACATACGCCTATCGGTATCGCTGAAAGAACTCGCCTGTCCCTGAGAATGGGGAGCCATATGAGCGGGGCATCGTTCAGCGGACAGGTTTGCCAGACTACGAATGCGAGGATTGACACAATCGACGCCCACACTAACCAACGGATAGCCTCGTCATCCCACCATCCATCCACCTCACCCCGATTGAGGACAATCTGCAACGCAATGAGTGAAACGGCGAGAAAAAAGATTCCTGGCCAATCAACCTTGAGCGTCCGCGCTGCCGTCGACTTCGGAACATCAGGAAAGTACCTTGCAAGTAGCCATACCGCGATGGCTGCGAATGCTAGGTTGGGCAGAAAGAGGAGCCGCCAGTCGTACTCCTCGGTTATGACCCCGCTCAGTATTAGGCCGAGCGCACTTGACAGATAGAGCATCGTCGAGACGAGCATCAGTGATGCGCTGCGCTGGCTTTTCGGAAAAATGACATAGATACCGGCCCGCCACCAGACCACGAGGCCGCCGCCCGCCAATCCCTGCAAAGCACGGAAGGCCAAGAGAATGCCGTAGCCTGGCGAGAGCGCGCATCCGACGCTAGAGGCTGCGAAGAGCAGTACGCTGGCGATTAGGAATCGCTTGTAACCAACGTGGCCCGCCAGCCATACCGAAAGTGGGACCCCAAAAAAGAGTGAGGCGCTATAGACGGTCAAGAGCCAGCTACCCTCATCGGGTGATACACCCAAGGTACCCGTGACGTCGCCTAGCACGAGGTTCATGCTGTCAGCAGTGTAAAACTCCATCCCTGTGGCAACGCCCAGCCCAAGAAGGAGCAGCGTTGTCCCCGAGATGGATACGCCAGCGGAAGGGGGGGCTAGTTCGGAGGCAGTCATGTAAGCGTGGACCCGGATTCGACTCGTTTGGCAAGCCTATGCGTCCGGACCAACACGGGCACCTTCCGAAAGGTAGGCCGCGTGCACGCCCCTCCCCTACTGGAATGTATGGGTCGACGACTGCAATAGGACACGTCCGGTTGGGTCACCCGGAATTGGGCACGCTGCCAAGCAGCCTCTGTCCCGCGTAGACCGTCCGAGCATTACCGCATCGCTCCGAGGCACCCCTCCTTCGGCCACTGCTCCCCCGACACCATTCGCCTCGAGCGTGGTTCGCGTGGTTCGCGTGGTTCGCGTGGTCCCATAGGGCAATGCGCGGTGTGACGACCTCAGGTTACGGGCGTGGAGTGCGTCCTGACCTCCAATCGAGCCAGGCGACGAGGAAGAAGCTCCCGGCCAGGCCCAGATGCTCAAAAAAGCCGTTTTCCGCTGTGAATCGGTCATGCCCGGTTAGCGTCCAGAACTTGTTCGCGAGGCAGCTAGCCGCGAAAGTGAATACGCCGAGCCCGAATGCCGCGAGCGGGCGAAATATCCCGGCGATGACGGCCACTGAGCCAAGTCCCTCGAGTGCACCAACACACACGGCCATAGGGAGCCCTGGGGAGAGGCCGAAGTGCTCCATTTCAGCCGCGGCCGCAGATAGGTCGGAGAATTTCTGAAGGGCCCCTAGTAGGTAGGCCGAGCAGAGCAGAGTAAGGAGCACGCGTTCGACGAGCCCATTGAATATGGCGCCTCGCAGTTCATGGCGGGCGCGTTCCTGGATGGCACTCATGGTTGGTTCCTAACTCGATAGTTACGGTCTGTCCATTAGACCGCCAACATCGTTCCGCCAGGCGAGCCGCGGCTCAGAGGGGCGTCCCTACCGGAAGATAGGGAGCGTTGCCTGGAGACGAAAATCCATAGCAAATGTTAGGGAATTCCAGTCACTCCACATTTGGGGTCGCGGCCTATATCATTCGGCATCGCGACCTGGGGTACGTGTCATTCAACGAATTGGTAGGCAGCGCATGCACGGAAACGGCAATAACGTCGGAAGCGTGGTGAAATTCGGGCGCAGCACTCTGTGGCTGGATTCCGGAGACTTGGTCGTCAGCGGTCATTCAAGCCGCCTTGGCCGTCGGACTGTCGCGCTCCTATTGACCTTGCTAGAAGCTGACGGAAAAGTCGTTAGTAAAGACGAGATTCTTCAGAAAGTCTGGCAAGGGACCATTATTGAAGAAAATACGCTTCAGGTGCAGATATCGGCATTGCGAAAGGCCCTCGGTGAGGACCGGGGACTTCTTCAAACGGTGAGCGGGCGCGGATATCGCATGTTGACCGCATACGAGACCGTTCATGCCCCTCGAGAATCCCTTCTTGGTTCGACCGAGCAAGTCGGGGATGCACCATCCACAAGCAATCTACCGGTGGCGTTCACTCCGCTCATCGGACGAGAACACGTCATAGTCCCCATATACCGCACGGTTGCGCGCGAGCGGTTAGTAACGCTATCCGGGCCGGCGGGCATTGGGAAGACCAGACTATCACTAGAAGTAGCTCGCGAATGCATCGCGAGCTTTCCTTCGGGTGCATTCTGCGTCGAACTCGCGGCGGCCACTATGCCAGAGGAAGTTTTTCAGGCTGTTGCCGGGGCACTCGGACTGCCAGCGTCAATCCAGACCTCGGAGCGAATAGCGAGGGCCATAGGCGACAAGACCCTCCTGGTCCTTCTCGACAACTGCGAGCATGTCGTCGAAGCGGCGGCAGTCATGGCTGAGGCCATTTTGCACTTGACGCCATATGCCCATGTGCTTGCGACAAGCCGGGAGCCCCTTCGCGCTGACTGCGAACACGTTATCATCGTTCCTCCTTTGGAAGTGCCAGCCGAAGGTGTGCATGAGCGGGAAATAATTGTGCGCACCGGCGCGGTACGTCTCTTTTTGGACCGCGCAATCGCGGCCGGGCTCACAGCCGCATTCGACGACTCGACCTATGACGCCATCGGCGAAATCTGCCGTCGATTGGACGGTATCCCACTAGCCTTAGAGCTCGCTGCGGCACGCGCGGCTACACTCGGCATTGACCAGGTTCTGCGACGCCTTAACGACCGTTTCCGGTTGCTCTCGACAGGTCTCAGAACGGCTCTTCCGAGACATCAGACACTGCGCGCCGCAATCGACTGGAGCTACGAACAGCTCAATCCATTAGAGCGGCAGGTGTTCGAAAGAATAAGCATTTTCACAGGCTCCTTTGATACGAACGCGGGCGTTGCAATTGGGACGAGCGTTGGCGAGTCCGAATCGTCGACTCTCGAAACAATCGGTGATTTGGCGTCGAAGTCACTTCTCGTTCCCAATTTGACAGGTGCCTTAGCGCTCTACCGTTTGTTAGAGACTCTCCGGATTTACGCGCGAGAAAGGCTCACGGAATCCGGACAGGAACAAGCAGTCGCGCTATCCCACGCGCTTTACTTCAAAGAGCTTCTGTTGGATGCCGAACGGAAATTGCGGGAATTGAACGCGGCCGATTGGGTTCTTAGCTTCGGACGGCATGTCACTGAGGTCAGGGCGGCACTGAATTGGGCCTACGCACAGCCCGAGCAGTCGCTACTGGCGGTCGAACTCACCATCCTTGCAATCGAGATGTGGGGACAGCTTTCGCTTGAACGTGAGTCAGCCACTTGGGCCGAAAAGGTGTTGGCACTTGTTCCTGACGATGACAACGCCACTCACCTGCGTTGCAAGATGAAGCTTTATGTTTCGTTGGGTAAGAATTGGACCTACGGAATGGGTTCTCGTCCCAGGGCGAAAAGTGACTATTCAACTGGGTACGAGCTTGCAGTCCAAATGCAGGATATCGACTACGCCCTCCGCGCCACCTGGGGGCTCATCGCCACTGCAATCGCATACGGTGAGTATGTCGAAGGGCTCGCTCTTTCGGACCGGTTCTGCGAACTAGCAAAGGATTCCCGAGACCCATTCGATGCGGTCGCCGGCGACAGAACTAGAGGCGTCCTTCTCTACCTCTCCAATGACTTACCGCAAGCTCAGCGCTTTCTCATGCGCTCTCTCGATGCCAACGACTATCAAAACATGACGGCCGACCGCCTAAGGTACGGCGTCGACATTCGGTCGGCAGCACGATATACGTTAGCACACGTACTTTGGCTTCGGGGACTCGCCGACCAGGCTATCGCGACAATGGAACAGAATGTTCAGGACGCTGAGGTCGTCGGACATGCTTATACGATTTGCTCTGTTCTCGGCGCATCCTCCGTGCCCTTGTGCATCTTTACCGGGCGCTTGGACGACGCATGTCGTTACAACGAACGATTGCGTGCCTTTGCCGCCAAACATGGGCTCGACCATTGGGTCGATGCATCGGAATTCTTTCATGGGGTCATTCAAGTTAAACAAGGGCGGGCTGCATCGGGGCTCGAATCTATTCGAGCCGGTGAGAAGCGACTCACGCATCTCAGCTTCCTTCCCTCGTACTTCATTCCCGTCCGCGCTAATCTGGGCGAGGCATTGTGCCTACTGGGCCGGGTCGACGAGGGCCTAGAGGCTATCCACTCGTGTTTTTCACCCGAAAATTTATGCAATAGAACGTGGTACGTTCCCGAGGTCCTTCGTATGCAGGGAGAAGCAATCCTAAAGACGGCGCGCCGAGACCGTTTTGACGAGGCGAAAGCTCTCTTTGAACAGGCTCTTTCGCGAGCGAACATTCAGGGTTCGGTTTCCTTTGAGCTTCGCGCTGCAAACAGTCTCGCCGCACTTCACATTAAGCAATCGAACCACGCGGCGGCGCGCGATATCTTGGCGCCGATATTTCGGCACTTTGTCGAGGGCTTCTCCACTCCGGACCTTCGAGAGGCGGTCCGGCTACTGGGTGCGGCAGGCATCGCTTAGCTCGACGCCCAGAAATGAGTCCGTGAGGTGCGCCACTTGTAACGGTCTGGCGAACCGATGGAGTGGCCGCGTAGCCTCTCCAAAAAAGGCCAGTTCAATCTGTCAGCGTGAACCCCCGGGGCCGTGGCGTCCGGTGATGCGAAATGTCATGCTGTATGCACGGACGATGACCATTCAGAGACCTCAGATTGGCAACTTTCTGAAGGCCAATCCGGCCTTTGGACTGGTCGTCGACCGAATTGCATCACCGTCGCACGGGTCGTCGAAAAGTGCGTCGGTAATGAGCGTCCGACTGGCACCCAATTCGAGGTAAGCTAGACGAGGCACGCCTCTGTGTGCGCTGCGGGCACGCGGAGTCTCACCGTGGTTCCACCGCCGGGTCGGCCTGCAATCTGCAGCGCGCCCCCTACCGACTTGGCCCGTTCGCGCATTCCGCGAATGCCAAATCCTCCTAATTCGACGTTAGCGGGGCAAAAGCCTCGGCCGTTGTCCCTAACCGAGACCAATATGGTGCCATCCCTCTCACGCACCGAGCAGCAAATCTCTGTCGCGTCCGCGTGCTTTACTGCATTTCGGACCGCCTCTCGAACGATTAGGGTGACATCCTCCTCGATTGAAGAACAAATAAATCGAGGCGCTTTGTCGCCTTCGAGTGCCGACCGAATTTTGAGCCGGCCAAGTGCCTCGGATAAAGCCAACTCCACTAAGCCTCGGACGCAGACCAGGCGTGGGCAGCGCTGGGCGCGTGCAACGGCCAAACTTGCCGTGCTCGAGCGAAGCTGGCCGATGTAAAGACGCGCCTTCCGGAGTCCGTTTTCCGCAGCCTGCATGGCACCCTGGACGTACCTTCTGGCATCGACTGTCTCCCCATCGGATAGAGCCAATCGAAGATGAAGAAGGATGACTTGAAACTCTTGAGGAAAGGAGTCGTGAAGGTCGCGCGCAAGCCGCTGGCGCTCTTCGACCCACGTGCCGAAATCGTCAAAATCCAGCGCCCGTCGGTCACGGTGGGAGAGCGGCGTCACCTTGGCTGTCAAAAGGCTGTCTACCTTTGCTGTCGCTTTCTTGCGCTTTGCGGTAGAGCGGCTCCCATAAGCGGAGGCCCGCCCCTGGCTTGCTTCGAGTACGAATTCAAGCGCTTCGGTATTCCCGGCCATCGCTTGCCCCTTCCGGAAAGGCGGCCGACCAGACAATGGCGAGGCCGATAAAAGGCAATCTTGGGCGCAGAATTTTTATACGTCCTTTATATTCCCCTGAAAAAGTTCTGATTTTTTCCTGAATTCGCGCTGGCTCGAACGTTCTGGCCTATAGGTGCCCCTCTAAAGGTACCGCGAAGGCACTGGATACTTTCAACAGGCCAGAGCGACTAGCCCTGCTTACGTGTTTCGTCAGATTCGGTAGACAAGGTTGCGATGGAAAATGGAAGATGCACCTTCTCAACCTGTCACATTGTCGCTCTACGCGGGCATGACCAAGGAACACATCGACAGCGGACATATGCTCCCGGGCGCGTCAATTCGCATCCTCATTGCAGAGGACCACGGGTTAATGAGGGATGGACTCGCGCTTATCTTGGAGCAGGAAGGAAAGATGGAAATTGTCGCCGCGGTACCCGATGGACAGTCGGCGATAGAGGCTTGGGAAGAGCATCGACCCGACATTGGTCTCATTGACCTCCAAATGCCCATCCTCGGCGGGGCAGCGGCGATTGAGCGGATACTGGAGAGGCACACCACAGCACGATTAATCGTGCTGACGACGTTCGACGGCGACGAAGACATATACCGCGCGATGCACGCCGGCGCCAAGGCATTTCTTCTAAAGGACGTCCCAACTTCAGAGCTTCTCAGAGCGATTCGCGCGGTTCACCGAGGTGAACGCTATGTTTCACCCCAGATGGGCGCCAAGCTGGCAGACCGAATGGACGCCAACAGTCTAAGTCCGCGCGAATTGAAGGTACTGCGACTTATCGCAGAGGGAAAGTCAAATAAGGCAATTGCAACCCACCTCGGAATTACGGAAGGAACAGTGCGAACGCACGTGACCAATCTGATGGGCAAGCTCGGCGTCACCAGCCGAACTGAGGCGGCGATGATGGCCACGAAGAGAGGCCTGCTCCGCTATTAGAGCATTTGGCGAAACTATCGTGGATTGACTGGGCTGGAGAGGGTGATAGCGGGTACGTCTTGAAGAAACCTCACCTTCGCTTCGTGGACTACCCACTCTCCGCCCAACATCCCAAGAAGTCCGACGAGCGCGATGACTGGAGGTGCTGGCGAGCGCACGCGCAATAGCGCGTAAACGACTCCAATGCCCACGCCTGCAAGGAGCGAAAATAGATACGGTTGCATGGGCACACTCCCCGAAATTTGACCGGCCGATGAGCAGCTTGGATAGGGAGACATCGTATCCCGTGAACAATACGCTCCGCCCCATCAAGCGGAGCCTCGTCGACTGAACTTTTGGTAGGCGAGGAAGATTGGGTAGCGGGAATAGATTGGTGGCACCGAGCAGATGTCTCCCTCTCAACGCACGCACCAGGACGATGCCCATGGCCTCCAGCAAGCAACCTCAACCGTTAGCCTTCGACAGCCCGGACCTCATTATTTTCAATGGCCATATCGCGACTCAGAACGATAAGCGTTCGTTCGCTAGCGCCGCCGTCATCAAAGGCGGTCGCTTTGTCAGCGTCGGGGGTGACAAAGAAGCCTTGGCTCGAGCAAAGTCCAACACCAAGGTCATCGACCTAGGACGCCGGACCGTCATTCCCGGATTGAACGACTCCCATCTGCACGTCATCCGGGGAGGGCTAAACTACAACATGGAACTCCGTTGGGATGGGGTGCCATCGCTCGCGGACGCTTTGCGCATGCTCAAGGAACAGGCCGCTCGTACGCCGGCTCCCCAGTGGGTCCGGGTCGTTGGGGGATGGAACGAATTTCAATTCGCCGAACGGCGGATGCCCACTCTGACCGAAATCAACACGGCGGCGCCCGATACCCCCGTGTTCATCCTGCACCTCTATGACCATGCGCTCCTTAACGCCGCCGCGCTACGCGCAGTCGGATACACCAAGGACACGCCCAATCCACCTGGAGGCGAAATTCAGCGTGACTCCGCCGGCAATCCAACCGGATTGCTCATCGCCCGTCCGAATGCCGGCATTCTGTACGCCACGCTGGCAAAGGGTCCCAAACTTTCGCTTGATGACCAGATGAACTCCAGCCGGCATTTCATGCGAGAACTCAATCGACTTGGCGTTACCAGCGTCATTGACGCGGGTGGGGGCTTTCAGGCTTATCCAGAGGACTATGCCGTCATTTCGGAATTGCACAAGCGCGGCGAGTTGACGCTGCGCATCGCGTACAACCTGTTCACGCAGAATGCAAAGAAGGAGCTCGACGACTTCTCCAAGTGGGTAAAGATGACGCGCCCGGGCGATGGGGACGAGTTCCTTCAGGTAAATGGGGCGGGTGAGATGCTTGTATTCTCTGCCGCCGACTTCGAGGACTTCATGGAGCCCCGCCCTGACCTTTCGCCCGGCATGGAGACCGAACTAGAGGGCGTAGTGCGCCTGCTTGCACAAAACCGCTGGCCGTTCCGGCTCCATGCAACCTATGACGAATCAATCTCCAGGTTCTTGGATGTGTTCGAGAGGGTCAATCGCGACGTTCCCTTCGATGGACTACACTGGTTCTTCGACCACTGCGAGACAATTTCGCAGAGAAATATCGAGCGAGTCAAAGCACTGGGGGGCGGCATTGCCATTCAGCACCGCATGGCCTACCAGGGCGAGTACTTCATTCAACGGTATGGGCGACAGGCAGCAGAGAAGACACCGCCGATCGCGGACATGCTCGCCGCAGGCGTTCCAGTTGGCGCCGGAACCGACGCAACGCGCGTGGCAAGCTACAACCCTTTCGTCGCGCTCTATTGGTTAGTGAGCGGTCGTACAGTGGGCGGAACAGAGCTCTACGCTCCCGAGCGTCGCCTCGACCGCATGGAGGCTCTACGGCTGTATACCGTCGGGAGCACGTGGTTCTCCAATGAAGGCGCCAAGAAGGGCTCCATCGAGGTCGGGAAGTACGCCGACCTCGCCGTTCTCAATGGGGACTATTTCGGGATTGCCGAAGACAGAATCAAGTATCTCGAATCGGTACTGACAGTGGTCAACGGGTCTGTCGTTTACGCCTCCGCAGAATTCGGCGACCACGCGCCACCGCGCCTACCTGTGAGCCCGAATTGGTCCCCTGTCGGAACGTACGGCGGCTACTACCGCCGGAGGGAGGCCAATGACAAGGTCGCGCTGCGATCCTGTCACGCGGCGTGCGCGACTTCCTGCACTGTCCATGGCCACGCCCACGACCGCGCATGGAAGTCCCGCGTCCCCGTCTCCGATTCCAACGGCTTCTGGGGAGCGCTGGGCTGCAGTTGCTTCAGCTTCTAAAGCCCCAAGAGCCCGCCACTACCACCTCCTACCGTGGACGGCCCCCGCGGGGGGCCCTGCTTTCCCCAAAATCCCTCATTCAAAGCCATTCATACTTTCCTCAGATGCGGAACCCCCTCGGTTTGGTTTAGCCTCACTTGCACAAGGGCCAAGTCGTTGGCCAGCCGGAAGTCATCCTAGAGGGAGCCTCATGGAAAAGCTTTCACATTCAGTAGAGTCGTCAACGAGAATTCGCCTCCTCATCGCGGATGACCATCCTATGATTCGCAGCGGGCTCGCAGCCCTAGTCGCGCGCGAGTCTAACTTCGATTTGGTAGGTGAAGCGGTCACCGGCGCGGAGGCGGTAGCAAAGGTCCAGGAACTGGAGCCAGATGTCATTCTCATGGACCTGAAAATGCCGGAGATGGGTGGCCTCGAGGCCATCAGGGTTGTGCGGTCGCTCTGTCCATCAGTGAATATCGTCATCTTCACCACATTCGAAGGTGAAGAGGATATCTATCGAGGCTTGCAAGCCGGCGCCAAGGCCTATCTGCTGAAGGATTCTCCCTGCCAGGAGGTGGTGCGCTGCATCAATGTTGTAGCGAGCGGCCGCAAGTTCGTACCAGGAGATGTTGCGGCTAAGTTGGCCGAGCGAATGGAATTTAACGAGCTCTCTGCCCGAGAGTTGGAAGTCCTTCAATACCTCACTTCTGGAAAGAGCAATAAGGCCATTGCACGCATGGCTGGCATCGGAGAGGGCACCGTCAAATTCCATGTAAACAACATTCTCTCGAAGCTAGGAGTCAGCAGCAGGACGGAAGCCGTCACTCTCGGCGCGAAAAGAGGCCTTATCGACTTACACTAAGTGAACGTGTTCAGTCCACGTTGTGAGGCCCTCGGACACCCCGTGACGCCTATTCGACAGGGGGACCAATACGTGCGAGTGGGTGCAGCAAACGTAAATCTCGAAACCGGCGAAGTTCTTGTCGACGGCCGGTCAACACAATTGGGTCGGCGCGCCCTAAAGGTATTTGTGGTCCTTTGGGAAGGCGCCGGCGGACTAGTTACGAAGGACCGGCTCATTTCCGAAGCATGGAGTGGGGAAGCTGCAAAAGAAAATGCGCTTCAGGCGCAGATTTCCGGCATCCGTCGCGCACTGGGTCGAAGCCGGGGCGCGCTGGAGACGGTACCTGCGCGCGGCTACCGCCTCAGGCTGACCGAGGTTCCAACTCTGGCGGTTTCCCTCCCTGGCGCACGGCGGCCTGATAGCGAGGACTTAGTTCGAGAGCCCCGAAAGAGAATTCCGGGTTTGACGGACGCGCTTCTGGGTCGCAGTGAAGACCTTGCCAAACTGAAGCAACTCCTCTTTGCCAAGCGGCTCGTCACGATTGTCGGCGTGGGAGGCATTGGCAAAACCAGTCTGGCGGGAGCCCTAGTTGGCCAGGTCCATCCTGATTTCGTTGCGAGTATTGCCATCGTCGAGCTGGCGCCGTTGAGACAATCCGGCCTCCTCTCCAGTGCCGTAGCCGTCGCCCTCGGTCTGAGAGCGCCACCGGGGAAAGATTCGTTCGCGACTTTAATTGAATGCTTTGGTGCTCACCGCTGGATTTTGGTCCTCGACAACTGCGAACACTTGATAGATGAAGCCAGCCAGTTCGCCCACGCCGCACTTAAGTCATGTCCTGAACTGAGAATCTTGGCTACAAGCCGCGAGTCGTTACGGGTTGACGGTGAAAGCATTTATCTGCTGGCCCCACTCAAAGTCCCGCCCGAGGGCTCACTCGATAAGTCAGTCAGGGATTTTAGCGCGGTAGAACTCTTCATTTCGCGCACGTCTGCCTTGGAAGGCGCGATTGAATGGACGGCTACAAACATCGCCCTTGCGGTCCAGATAGCGCGCGAGTTGGATGGGCTCCCACTCGCTATCGAGTTGGCGGCCGCACGAGCGCAGACGCTCGGCTTGGCTAATGTCGCGGCAAATCTCCAGCGACTGTCCATTCTTAGCGCCGGCAAGCGCTCCGCAGACCCGCGCCAGCAAACGCTCAAAGCGACATTTGATTGGAGCTTTCATCTCCTCTCCTCGCCTGAGCAGGAGGTCTTTCTGATTTTGAGCGTTTTTCCAGACACCTTCTCCGCCGAAGATGTCGTCGAACTTGCAGCATCGGATTCGCTACCCAGTTGGAACATCGAAGATGCGTTGGCATCACTCATCTCCAAGTCGCTTGTCGCTCCAGTCTCAGATGCCCGACCCGAGCGTTACCGGCTCCTTCAGGCGCTTCGCGCTTACGCTGAGGCTCGACTGAGTCGTTCCCCGCTTTACAGACCGGTCATGTGCTCACTCGCTCGCGCTTGCTTGGCTTTTTGTGAACGCGCTAGATTGCGCTTAGGCACTCCCGATGCGATCCGAAAGGCTGGCTTGGCGAATACGCGCAGAGCGCTCGAGTGGACGCACTCAACGACAGGTGACGCTGCGCTTAGCGTGCGGCTTGTGGTCGACTCAATGCCGCTCTTCTTTGAGCAAGGAATGATGGCGGAAAGCCTATTGTGGCTCGACAAAGCGATAGCCACTTCTGAAACATCAATTGCCCTCGAACCATTAACCGAACTGAAGCTCCTTGCTCAACTTGGCATAGCGCGCCAGTACACCAGCGGCTGGAACGCCAGCACGGCCGCTGTCTGGGGACGAGTCCTCGATTTGGCCGACGCTGCAGGTAGCGACGAATTTCGGCAGCGGGGCTGCTGGGGTCTCTGGGGTGCAAGCTGTGCTTTTGGACAACACGCTGAGGGCTTGGAGTATGCCAGGCGAATATCTCAGCTCGAAGAGCGCAACCTCCGAGAGGGCGAGATTCGCGTTGGCGACCGCCTCGTCGGCACCTCCCTGCATCTGTTGGGCGAACATACAAACAGCTGGCCCTTCATACTAAAAATGCTTGGGCAAGCAGATGCTGTAGATAGCGGCCTCTTTGCGCAGGCCCCATACTACGAATATGACCAACTCGCTGCGACCTACGCCATTGGAGCCAGAATTCGGTGGCTGATGGGCAGGCCGAATGAGGCTATCGGTCTTGTGAAGAAGGGGATTTCGCGGTGCCAAAAAATTCAACATCCGGTTTCCTCCTGCCACGTATTGGCAAGCGGTGCATGCCCAGTTTCCATTTTGGTTGGAGACGTAAAAGGGGCTGCTGAATATATCGACCGACTCATTGACCCCGCAGTATCCGGTGGCGTACGC
This sequence comes from Burkholderiaceae bacterium, assembly GCA_049514215.1. GTDB lineage: Bacteria > Pseudomonadota > Gammaproteobacteria > Burkholderiales > Burkholderiaceae_D > BOG-994. The sequence continues at coordinate 27,311 of JBEKVI010000008.1, read as the reverse complement.
GTGTGGGCGGCCGTGGGTCGAGCTTGGAAGGGGGTCCTCGGAGTCAAAGTGGGATTTCTCAACGAGGGAATAGAAATCCTCGAAGAGTCGATTCGAGACCTCTCGCGCAATCAATTTCTTCTGTATCAGGTGCAATTTCGCGCAGCCCTTGCTGAGGCACTCACGAAGGCCGGACGACTTGATGAGGCGCAAGCGGTACTTGATGAAGCCATTGAGGAGTCTCGCGAGACCGACGGCACATGGTGGCTACCCGAGCTCATGCGTGTTCGCGGTGAGCATATGGCACTTAAGTGGAGCAACCGAGTCGATGAAGCGGAGAAAATCTATCGCGAAGCACTCGCCGTCGCACAGGCAGGCGGGGCGAAAGGCTGGCAGCTTCGGTTGACCATGAGCCTCGCCCGGCTCTGGTCTGATACAGGACGCGAAGGGGACGCCCTCAGATTGCTCGAAGGCGAGTACCGGTCGTTCCGCGAAGGTCTCGAAACCGACGACCTGGTCGCCGCCGCTGCGCTCATCAGGAAGCTGTCTCGGAAGTAGACAGCGCGGTGGCCAGGACGCGACGAGCGCTTTCGCTGAAGTTTACCCAATGGAATTCCTATCTTTCGGATAGGTATACGACTTCGAAAGCGGTGTGACGTCGCCCGCTCCTTTGCGATGGGAGGCCTCCTCACTAGCTGCCGATTCTTCGCGACAGAAAAGGGCTCACGATGTTCGTGCCGCCGTACCGAGGCACTTAGCGGCTCCAAGTAGTTCCGTGCCCGGCCTTACACCTGACGACGAGCTTCCTTGTCGGCTTCTTGTTAGGGACCCTTAACCCCGCACCGGAAAATTACCATGAGCCAGTACCACAAGCTATACACCCCGCAGGACGCGGCGGTTGTATTCATCGACCATCAGCCGCAGATGCTCTTCGGCGTCTCAAGTATCGACCGCGCCGCCCTCATCAACAACGTGACTCTGTTTGCAAAGGTCGCGAAAGAATTCGGCGTTCCAGCGGTTATCACCTCCGTTGAGACCGAGGCATTTAGCGGCTACGTCTGGCCGCAGCTCCTTGATGTTTTCCCAGGCCAGGACGTCGTTGAACGCAGTTCAATGAATTCTTGGGACGACCCGGGCTTCCGTCGCGCCATCGAGGCAACGGGCCGCAAGAACATCATCCTTACAGGGCTGTGGACGGAGGTCTGCGTTACCTGGCCATGCATCGAGATGATTGCGGCGGGCTACAACATCTACGTGGTAGAGGATTGCTGTGGCGGAACCTCTCAAGCGGCCCAGGAGGCGGCGCTATCTCGCATGGTCCAGGCCGGTGCAGTTCGTTTGACCACCATTCCCGCGCTCCTCGAGTTCCAACGCGACTGGAAGAACCGTCAGCACTACGACGCTCTCATGGGCCTTCTCAAGCAGCAGGCGGGCGCATATGGCATCGGCGTCGAGTACGCCTACACCATGGTCCATCATGCCCCGCAATCCGCCAAGAAGCCTCAGGTAGTGCCGAAGAAGGGATAAGGACCAATCCGCACCTAGCGCCAGGGAGGGCCGCGAAATTGCCCTCCCTTGTTTCATTACCTCGAGCTCGACGAAACAAACAGACCGAGTAGTGAGAGTCCAAGACTTCGTAGCGGAGACCGCCCCGGCTCCGCATCAAGAACTGTTCGCTCATCCGCCGGACCGAATGTCCATCGCAGATGTCCCGATTCGCTCTCGAGTACAACTTCGTAAGACCCCTGATTCAGGACGCGGTCAATGAGTTGCCTAAGCTCGACAGCAAGGTCCCGATTTATGGCGACCATCGACTGCGAAACGTGGGCTTCGCTACTTCAGCGCCATCGGGCGAACAGCCCCTTTGTCCGAGGTCCGCGAGGTCCTGCAGCAGATATCGGCCATGGAGAGGGCATCCGAGCCTGAGTCGTAACTAGGCGTCCCATTTGAACAGCGTCAATGTTCGCTCCTCGTTCTCAAAGCCGAACCTGCCGGAATGTATGGGATGTCAGGGTGACCGCGGGGGAATAGGCTTTCACAATTGCCCTATAGATGGATGGGGTGGGTCGCCGGCCCGGCGAACAGTGTACCCATGCAGGTTCCCCACTAAGCTAGGGCATGCCGCGATAATCTTCACGAGCTGCGGATTGCTCATTTACCCCACCTCAGGAGCCGGAAATGTTGCCGTGCAAGCAAATACCGTCGAGACTCGCCTCGCAATCGCTGAAGGGCTATGCAGTTATCCTAGCTACCGCAGTTCTTCTCGTGGCGCCCGCGGTCCACGCAGGCGATACCGAATTCGCGGTTGGGCCCCAGTACGACACGACACATGTACTGGTCGACCCGGCCCAATTCGAGTCGTTCGTGAACAGCTTCACCGCGACGTTCGGGGGCTCGCCCTCGCCAGCCGTCACGGCGACAATCACGCCGACCCCCAGCAGCACCTTCCTTCGCTACGTGTGGACACCGGTCGGAACGTTATCGGTATTCGGCTTCACGACTCCGGTTCCCTACCCGTTCGGCCTTGAGCGGACTGGCTATTTGGTCACCAACCTAGACGACGCCACGAAAGCGGCCAAGGCAGCGGGCGCATCCGTCATCGTCTCGAACTTTCCTGACCCCATCGGACGCGACGTCATCATTCAATGGCCAGGCGGCGTGAACATGCAGCTCTATTGGCACTTCACGCCTCCAAACTACTCTCCTCTCCAAACTATCCCGGAGAATCGCGTCTATGTCGCTCCGGACCGTGCGGACGAATTTGTAAGGGATTTCGTGAGCTATTCACATGGCAAAGTCGTCTCGGACGTTCAGGCGCCTGGCATCGAGATTGGTCGAACCGCCGACACCTATCGTCGTATCAGAGTCGAGTCAAAATTTGGAAAGATGGTTGTTCTCGTTACGGATGGCCATCTCCCCTATCCGTTCGGCCGTGAACTCACCGGTTACGAGGTGCCGGACCTGGCAGATACGCTAGCGAAGGCGGCCAAGGCCGGGGCGACCATACTTGTGGGACCGTTCACATCAGACCGGCGAGATTCTGTCCTAGTTCAGTTCCCTGGTGGCTACATAGCGGAAATCCACGACCGAGCTGAGAAGTAGGGACACGGCCCCTCAAATTGGCGAGCGACCGGTGGGGCGGTCGGCCTAGTGCTCGAACGGTTCTCCGCCCTTTGTCTCAGTTGCGGTGCCGGGCATCTGCGCAAACATGTGTTCCTTGCACTGAGTGGCGACCCACTTCGCCGTCAGCTTTCGTTGGGAAAGATATCTCCCGATAATAGGCACGAGTTGCTCGCCGAGCAGGATTCCCATCAGGCCCATAAGCGCGACTAGCGGGGGTGCCGGGGAATGCACGCCGGTCAATCCGTAAAGAGCGCCGGCGAGTACTCCTACAGCCAGCGAAACGGCGTAAGACTTTATGTCCATGCTTGTCCTCCTCGTTATCCGGCTTAGGACAACCCGTTGACCCAGCTTTCAATAGCCATCGCAATTTCCTCCCAACCGGGTGAGGCGATGAGCCAGTGGGTCCTACCAGGAAATTCAAGGTACTTCGTGGATGCGCTCGAGCGCCGGTGCTTCCGGTACATCGCCCTGGTCATGCTGGGTGGCGCGGTTCTATCGTCGCCACCACCGATTAGAAGGAGCGGGCCTCGTCGTCCGTTCGAGAAATTGACCCGGGTGTGGATTCCCAGAACCAACTGGTAGTAAATGCGCCCAGGTGTCGGGACCACATGATTTTCATAGGCCAGACGCTGTTCGTCGGGAGACAAATTGTGCGCGAATCCCCACTGAAAGTTCGTGAACGGCATAGTGACTGCTCTCCGCCAGCCTGCCCATTTGAGAAAAACGAACAGGGCTGCACGGAACGCCGTAGGAGTTGGGAAAATCCATCTCGGGGGCCCCGGGTCGATTGCGATACCGGCGGCCCCGAAGCCTCTGTCTAGAAGTAACTGAACGAACAGGCCGCCAAAGGAGTGCCCGACGATAATTGGCGGCTCCGGCAGGTCTCTTATCAATTTCTCGTAGTGAGAGACAATTTCCGATACTCCCAAGCCGCTCAATTCGGCCCGGGGGGTTGCTCGAAGTTCGCGTGGCGGCCGGTCGTCGTAGGGCCATGCGGGAGCCAAGCATGTGTGACCGCGCTGTTCGTAATACGACCTGAATAGGTCCCAGCAGCGCGGAGTGACCCAAGCGCCATGAATAAACACAATAGTTTTCGCCAATCGACGCTCCCTTACGTGATTTACCAGTCTACGAGCAGCAGCAGTCCGGCGCACCGGACGAAAGATAGGGCGAACCCTGTGCGGATTTGCTTTCGAGTTCAGCGCTCCGGGACGCGCACCTTTAGAGGGCGGCCTCAAAGCGATGGGTGCAAGTCTGCCGAGGCTACCCTACCAATTTACTAGGCACGCGGCCTCCCACGGACCGGGCGCCGTTCTCGGCGCTCTCGCTTAACATTGAAGAAGTTTACGAGTTCCTGCGCGCTTTTGGCGCCAATTTTCCCAAGGCGGATAGCTCTCGTGTGCCCCAAGCGAATTGCACAACTAGCGCTGTCCTGCCTCGCGCTGTGCTCCTCGGTCGCCTTGGCGGACGATGGCACCCTTGCCCAGCAGCGACCGGACATCCAGTTCTTCAGATGGCAGGAGGACTGGTCCTACCTCGCGGACCCGGCGAATCGGACAGAGCCGGGCGACGATCTGAAATACATTCCGCTGAATTCGGACGACCCATTCTCTTATTTGTCGCTTGGCTTAACGCTCAGAGAGCGCTATGAGTCCAAGGAGGACCCCACTTTCGGCCTCGTCCATGAGCCCAATGAGGACTACCTGATTCATCGGCTCCTCGTCCATTTAGATGCTCACCTCTCCGAGTCAACTCGGGTATTCATTCAGTTGAACAATGAGCTCGCGCCGGGTTTGCAAGACCCCGGACCCGTGGACGCGAATCGCCTGGACTTGGGCCTTGCATTTATTGATTTCACGGGTGCACTGGGCGATGGTCGCTATCGTGTTCGCTTTGGTCGCCAAGAAATGGCGTTCGACCTGCAGCGATTCATTTCCGTGCGAGATGGTCCCAATGTTCGTCAGGCATACGACGCGATTTGGGGGGACTACGAACTCAAAAACTGGCGCATTAGCGGATTCGCTAGCCAACCGGTGCAAGACCAAAACGTCAGTGACTTCGACGATTATAGTAACCATCACCTGCAATACGACGGGACCCGAATCCAAACGAAAGACTTCCTCGATTCTGAACTCAGCTTCACGCTCTCGCGATATTTGAACGACTACGCACGCTTTCCGTCTGCATCCGGTCAAGAGCAACGCTTCATTGGAGACGTCCATTTGGCAGGTAAGGCGAATGGAGTTGATTGGGACGTTGAAACAATGCTCCAGGGCGGGTACGTTGCGGAAAAGCGAGTTGAAGCCTGGGCGGCCGGTGGCATCGTCGGTTACACCTACAAGGACACCACGTGGCAGCCACGCGTCGGCCTTCAGGCCGATGCCGCGTCAGGCAATCGTGACCCTAATGGGAACAAGATTGAGACCTTCAATCCTCTTTTCCCCAACGGTTACTATGTGACCTTGTCCGGATACACGGGATACACCAATTTCATCCATCTGAAGCCGAGCTTGACACTCACTCCGGAAAAAGATGTCACGGTTCTTGCTGCTATAGGTGGTTTGTGGCGGCAAACAACGCACGATGCCGTGTATGCCCAGCCGGACATTCCCGTTCCTGGCACGGTTGGCCTCCCTGGAAGGTACACAGCGACCTACGGCGAACTCAGAGTTGACTGGAAAATTGACCGCGCCTGGGCGTTCGCCGTCGAAGCCGACCACTACATGGCGTCCGATGCCCTCAAGAGCATAGGGGGCAAGAACTCCGACTACTTTGGGGTCGAAATACGCTGGGGATGGTAACTGGCAAGCCCCCTACGCCAAGCCTTCCGTACAGAAACGCTCCGACGAGCACCCACTGCACACTCCTCCGATGAAGTCGCGCTCAACCCCACTAATCGACGCTACTTTCTGGCGGACCAAGGAAATTCCGGCTTTCGCAGTTTTTCCCGCAATTATGAGCAACCACGCAGATTGGGAGTCGGAGGGTGCCGACCTAGCAGTCACTCGCGATGCCGAGTTTGGTGGTCCGAATGAAGCGGGTCAGTGGCGCGCTTTTCTCGCCCGCGTTGTCCGGGGCGCGGTCTTCTGGGCGGCGACCATGACAATCCATTTCTCGAAAGCGGTGACGGCATCATCACCGGCCCGCTCTGCATTGGTGACTAGGGTGTAATCGGGAGCGTGCCAGTGGGGCCTGGAGATGGGACAGACAAGGCGACCGGCCGCAAGCTCGTTCTCGATGAGCGGCAGCGACGCGAGTGCGACCCCAAGGCCTTCCGCTGCAGCGGCCAGCTGAAGGTAAGCATGCTCAAATTCCACCTGGTGCGCGGGCCGCACGTGGACAGCATTCGCCGCTCGAAGCCATTGTGACCAGGTGGTACGGGTACTCGTTGAATGCAACAGGGTGTGATGGCGAAGGTCAGCCGCCTCACGAATCGGGTGCTGGCGCAGCAGACCGGGGCTGCACACCGGCAGCCGAAGGTCAGCCATGAGCGAACGCGATATGACGCTTCCATCCTGCTCGAGACCGGAGCGCACGCCAATGTCAAAGGCGTTTCCGATATATCGCAATCTGCGCGAGGTGGTTGAGACACGTACTTCGATGTCCGGCCATTGCCGATGAAAATCGGCGAGCCGGGGCAGCAGCCAGTACAACGCGAAGCTGGCCGGCACATTGACGCGTACCGACCCTGAGGCCCGACGCACGAACTTCTCGTGTCGCAGTCGGCCGGCAGCATCGGTCAGGCGCTCCAGGGTCGGGCTGACGTCACCAAAGAGCGCGGCGCCCTCGTCGGTCAGGGTGACTCCCCGCGCGCGGCGCTCAAACAGCGGCACGCCAAGCCAGTCTTCCAGCGATCGGATTTGCTTCCCGACGGCCCAGTGCGTGACATGCATTTCGGCGGCCGCGGAGGCAAAGCTGCCAAGGCGCGCGACGACTTCAAAATTTCGCAAAGCGTTCAGCGGCGGTAGCGCGTCCTGCTGCGCCGTGAGGCCGGCGGGCTTTTTCATGACGTGACTTTTTCTCTCCGTTGATGCGATATTAACTCAATTGAATCTCGCCAGGGACCGTCATAGAATCGTCACATGGAATCGGTCGCTGACAGCCGCTGGCACGAACCGGCAGATGTACCCGGTCGTACTCGCTTGCGCGCGCTATGGGTGTCCTGCATGGCGCATGCGATGCACGACGGCTATACGGACATGATTTATGTCCTGCTTCCCGTGTGGCAGGGCGAGTTCGGCCTAAGCTACGGGGCACTGGCGCTGCTGCGCGGCGTCTACGCAGGAACCATGGCCGTACTGCAGGTTCCATCAGGGCGCCTGACGCGATGGCTGGGCCGTCGTGCGACCCTGGCGCTGGGGACACTTCTTGCAGCCCTCGGGTACGGCGCGGCGGGTCTGTCAGGAAGCCTGCTTGGGCTGTGCATCGCGCTTGCGATCTCTGGCAGCGGATCGAGCACGCAGCATCCGATTGCATCGACTGTCGTGTCGCGCAGCTTCGGCCGCAATGCGCGCGGTCCCCTCGGCATCTACAATTTTTCGGGTGACCTCGGCAAAGCCGCACTGCCGGCCGCGATTTCGCTGCTGGTGACCATGATGCCCTGGCGTCATGCCCTTTGGATAGTTTCGGCACTAGGCTGCCTGGTGGCTGGACTGATTGTACTATTTCTCCCGTCTGTGCCCGATGGCGAATCAGCCGCCGAGCACGACTCTGGGGTCAGTCAAGTCGGGCAGGCAGGTCGGGGGTTCCACATGCTGCTCTCGATCGGAATTCTCGATACCGCGGTGCGCATGGGTCTTTTGACCTTCCTTCCCTTCCTGATGAGGGACAAGGGCGCCTCGCTACCCTTGGTGGGAGCCGCGCTGGCACTGGTCTTCATGGGCGGCGCGGCCGGCAAATTTGTGTGCGGCTGGCTCGGCGCTCGGGTCGGTGTGATCGGTACCGTGCTCGCGACCGAAGGTGGAACGGCGTTGTGCATCATCGCGTTGATTTTCTGCCCGCTCACGCCTGCGCTGGTGTTGCTGCCGCTGCTGGGGATCATGTTAAATGGCACCTCCTCGGTGCTCTACGGCACGGTGCCCGAACTCGCGCCTTCTGGGCGTACGGAACGGGCGTTCGCGATCTTCTACACCGGAACCATTGGTTCGGGTGCCATCTCTCCCGTGCTCTACGGTTTTCTTGGCGACCGCATCGGCATCGACGCTGCCACCTTTGCCACGGCACTGACCGCGCTGGCGATTTTCCCGATCGCCATTTTGCTGGGTCCAAGACTGATCGGCCGAAACTGAGGTAGATTGGGATCTCATCCTCTCGGAACTATTGCGCACACTTGATGCTCACTGTCCTGAAACCTGAAACAGGAGTCCGAAGCGCGTCAGGGTTCGCGTTATCCAGTCGCCGTCCCTGCTTCTTTGACGGCCGGACGTCAACCAGACGCGCCCCGACCCCGTTCATAGGTCACATGTCCACGCCCTCCAGAGACCAGAAATGAACGTCACCAACCTGCTCCTTCTCACCGTGTTTTCCTTCATTGGCTGTGCGGGCGGCGGCTGCCTCGGGGCTGCTTTCGCCGATATCGGCAAGGGTGCCCGCACCCAGTTGGCCGGCTTGGGCGGCGGCCTCGTTTTGGCTTCCTCATCCGGAGTAGCTGGGGAGGTCCTGCGTAATGTGGACCCGATCGTCCTGCTGACCTACGCAACTCAGATCAAGACGCTCCTGCACGGCTAAGCGTCCCGCCAAAAGATTCAGGGGCCAAGTGCCGCCACCAGAGCGCCTGCGAGCCAAGCGCTAGCGAGGTGGCCCAGCACGGCTTCTCCCTCGCACAATTTCTCAACTCTGCGCGCTAGATGCTTGAATCAACGATGGCCAAGAACATGGGGCGTTCGCCTCGACTCCGATTCAAGTCAGCATAGGAGTCAAGTCTGGGTCGCCTTTGGCCATCGCCCTTTGATAGCCGGGCCGAGCGCCAATGCGCTTTAGATACGCCAGTACGTTGGGGTAAGAAGCCAGCTCCACGGGATGGAACAGGCGCATTGTGGTGAGCGAAAAGACGCTCATGATGTCGGCCGCCGTGAAGTCGCGCCCTGCAAGATAGTCGCTCTTGGCGAGGCGTTCCTCGATGAGCGCCAGTACTTTATCCAGTCGACCCTGAACCGACGTCTGAACCGGATGATCCGATGCCAGGCCGCAACGTCCCACGATCATTGAGCGCCCCATCGCTGGCTGAAGATTGCCGTTGGAGAAGTGGAACCAATAGAGGTAGGTCGCAAAATCGGGATGGTCGGGCCCGAGTTGCAAACGTCCGTGTCCATATCGGGCGAGGATGAATTCAACGATTGCAGCTGATTCCGCCATCCACATTCCGTCGACTTCGATCAGCGGCGCGGCACCTAGCGGATGCAACGCCTTAAGCTCAGGGGGCGACAGGCGTGTGACCGGATCGCGCGTGTATTTCACAAGTTCGTAGGCACCTCCGAGCTCCTCGCAAAGCCAGATGACCCTCTCCGACTGGGAGTGACCGAGGTGGTGAATTTTCAGCATGGGGCTTTCCTTGTGAGAAACGCAAATTGACTGGGGCCGGTTCGACAGATCAGGGAGTCGATGCTGCCGTGCTCGGTATTGGTGACTCAATTTTGCCGGGATTTGGGCTTTCTCCCGGAGCTTAGGGTTTGGGTCAACCGTGTGGGAGATGGGACGGGCCTTCTGGCACCTAGCACTCTAGCCCTCATGCCGAACGCCATGATTGGGACGAGCAATCAGGATTTCGGAGGCCAAGAGTGTTCCCTCTCGAAGTTGCTTGTACGCGCTGCCGATTTCGGCGATGCCGTCCGCGTATCGAAGCTGAAACCAGGCATGTGATTCATCGATGAAGGAGGCTAGAGCATCAGCGAACCTCGTGTTGAATCCGGCGCCTCCCCAGATCCTCACTAGACGCACGATATGGTCAGGACCAAAGAAGATCTCCGATCGCGCGACGTCCTCATCACCCTTGAGGGTGGCGGCCCTAGCGACGTGGGTATATCCCACGCTGACCATCCAGACCATGCGGTTGCCCAATTCAGCCGTGATCGTTTTCACTAGCGCAGCGTTACCCGAAAAGTCGATGATGAGGACACGGTTGCCTCGAGTCTCCCGGAGCCCCGCGCCATATTGTATGACCCGATCGTACGCGCCCGTGGCTTCGAGCCATTTTTGGTGAGATGGTGAGGTGAGTCCCTTGCAGGAAATGTCGTCTTTTGCCAGGAAGGCGAACCCGAGCGCCGTCTTGCTCGAAGCACTGATCACCACAACTTCGTCGGCACCGAACCATTCCGATTCCACCAGATAATGATGCAGGACGAAGGAGAGGATGAAGAGCGGGTGAAACACTGCCTTTGCGGCACATGCGTCATCGCACGCGTACGCCTCCAAGGAGTACTGATTGTAAACAGGATTTAATTCGACCCGATGTGGATCTGTCGCCTTTATGCCCTGGCTCGAGCGACGTACCGTCATGAGCACGCTCGAACCCATCGGTAAAAATCCAAACAGCACGCGACCGACTTCGCATTCACCAGACCGCGATTCGATAACGCGAGCGTGACCCCAGGCTGGGATTCGGCCCCAGCCTGGGTCTGCCGGAAACAGGCGCCAGTATCCGAAACTGTCCCCCAACGCCGCGTAGGTCATCGTATTGGCGGTCATCGCGAAATCTTCGACCCGGAGCAAGACCTGTCCGTCCAAGAGCGGAGCGCCGTGCTCGTGTTTTATTCGCACGGTATTCAATTCGTTTGGGTCCACTTCCAGGTACCAGGGATTCGATGCGAATGCTGGCATCGGAGTAACCTCCTTAAAAACCGGTGTTTAGCGGCCGCGCGTCGCCGGCTTGATCTGAAAGCCGATGATGCACAGGCGGCTTTCGCGAAGAACGATCTTGCCACGCATCAGTGGTTGGGTTAAGAATGAAGGTGGTATGGAAAGGCCCGCATAAGATCTGCTTCGAGGTCAACGCCCGACACCTCCGGAATTCGCAATGCAAACCCGCATCACGCGCACCCATCTTTCGACCAGCACGCTTGCTCCCACAGATCAGCTGAGTTCGTGGGGAACCTGGGTAAGCGCGCTGCACGGCTCGTTTTCCGTGCATCACACGATGCCGACAGACTACGCAGGCCAGATCGCGGCAATCCGCTGCGACGGTCTGCAGATCGTCAAATTTAACGGACAGCGGGAATCGCTGGAGCGAAAGCGCGCTCACGTGGAAGCCGATGGCATATCAACTTTCGAGATTGTGATTCCCCTATCGGATTCCATTGTCATCTCTCAGGGCGGAAAGCAGGCCACGCTACCGCCGGGCCAATTCATTGCCGTCGACATGGCCGAGCCCAGCCGGTTCGAGCATACGAAAAGCCTGACCGCCCTCTTGTTCGCGTTCTCGCGCTCGGATATTGCGTCTCGCGTGGGCCGTCCCGAAAAGATTTGTGGACGTCCCTTGCAGCGCCATCCGCTCTTGGCGGCGTCTCTTGCATTTGTTTCCACATTTGCCGAGTCCGCCGACGTGATGGACGATCGCTCCTTCGTCGCAGGCGCAGGCCACATTCGTGATCTTCTGGCGATGATCATGTTGGACAATGTCGACACCTATTCATGCGAGTCGGCAGTCCGCGCGGCTACGCTCGCGCGAATCAAGCGACTCATCAATGCGCGCCTGAGCGACACGGACCTCGACCTCGCCCGTATCGCAAAGGACGCGGGCATCTCCGTTCGCTACATCCAGTCTCTTTTCCAGGCCACAGGAACAACTCCGCAGCAATTCATCCGCGAGCAGCGGCTAAGACGCGGAGCCGAAATGCTCGCCAACCCCCACAAGAAAATCACGATCACCCAAATCGCCTACTCAGCCGGCTTCTCAAGCTCCAGTCAGTTCGCGTGTGCCTTCAGGCAACTGTTTGACTGTACGCCAACGGAATTCAGAAGACGCGAGTGCTCCTCCGCGCTCCAGCAAGAATGCACTCCAGCGACAGAGATCGTTCGTTCCTGAGATAGAAGGATCCTCACGTACGCTGCATTCTCCCAATAGAACAATTCTATTCGGAGACAGTAAAATGACCGACGTAGCCCAAGCTGAGCCCATCGATGTTGCGATTACCGTCGACGACCTCCTGATCTGGGACGGAACCCCGATTCCCACGGGCTACACACGGGAGTCCATCGTCGACTCCATGATCCGGACCTTCCAGAAGCACAAGTTGTCGGGCATCTATGGGTTTCCCCATACCGCGCCGCTAGATCAGGATCACGGTCTTATATCGATCTTCAATCACTGGTGCGACAGCGGGCACCATCTTGCCAACCATACCCACTGCCACGCGTGCCTGAACTGGGTTTCGGCCAAGACCTATTGCGACGATATCCGACGCGCCGAAGAGCATATCGGACACCTGATCGAAAAAGCCCCGAAGCGCTTTTTCCGCTATGCCATGGACATGTCCGGGGAAGCGGAGAAAAAGCGCGGCGAGGTCGAAGACTTCCTGCAGGCAAACGGCTACGAGAACGCGCCCATCACCTCGTGGTTCGGAGATTTCGCGTGGCTTGCCCCCTACTACCGTGCGATCGAAAGCAAAGACACCACCGCGGGCGCGATGCTTCAAAAGAGTTTTGTGGACGCGGCGTTGTTTCAATTGCACAACCACGCGCAGGCGGCCCGACAGATGTTCGGCCGCGATCTGCCCTACATCTGGCTCATCCATGCAACACCGATTGCGGCGGACATGCTCGATACGTTGATCAACGCCTTCAAGGACGCCGGGGTGCGATTCGTTTCCCTCGAAGACGCGATGCGCGACCCGGTACACAAGGCCATGCCCCGTGCCTCGAAGAAGTTCAGAAACCATCTCCAAAGATACGCATTGATGCAAGGGGTCGAAATGCAAGAGGTGCCCCAGGAGGTGTTCTCTTCGATCCTCAACGCCGCTCCCATGCCCGGGATCGACAGCATCGAGATCTACGACACGATCCTTCGCAAGATGTGCGAGCGAGCCTCTGGGCGCTACGAGTGGGAATGGGGCTAGCCTTTTCCGGTTGTCGTCTGCTGACCTTAACACTTCGAGGCCCGAGCACATCTTGCGCTTGTCAGACGCCCTCGACCTGGTAGAGAAGGGCTGAGCTTGATAAAAGTGCAGATCAGCCGCTTTGGCGCCCCGGAAGACGTCGCTCGGTGCGTCGAATGGCCTGCGGTGGGTGAACCCGCCACGGATGAAGTGGTATTCGAGGTCCTCGCTTTTCCGATCAACCCTGCGGACATTGCCTTCTGCCAGGGACGCTACCGGCTCAGGCCGCCGCTCCCGGCCACGCCGGGCGCCGAGGGTGTCGGACGCGTGACGGCAGTTGGGGCGTCGGTGACGAATGTGAATCCCGGAGACCTCGTCACTCCTCTTGAGCGAGAGAACTGGGCGCAGCAGCGCCGGGTGAAGGCAGATCAGGTGATTGCGCTGCCGCGTGACACCGATTTACTTCAGGCCGCGATGATTCGAATCAATCCGCCGACGGCGATGCTGCTGCTGAGCGACCTCGTAACCGATCTTGGACCCAACGATTGGATCATCCAGAACGTCGCCAACTCTTCTGTCGGAAAGCTCGTGATCCTGTTCGCCAAGGAACGGGGTCTTCGCGTCGTGAACGTGACGCGCCGCGATGACGTGCTTGCGCAACTCGAGCAACTGGGCGCCGACGCCTGCATCGTCGACACGCCACAGCTCGAAGCCACGGTGGGAGCCATTACGCAAGGTGCTCCCGTCAGGCTGGGCCTCGATGCGGTCGCAGGAGACGCCGCTGCCCGAATTGCCTCTTGCATCGTCGATGGAGGAACGCTGTGCACCTACGGTGCCATGTCCGGGGAGGCTCTCGCGATACCGGCATCTGAACTCATCTTTCGGGGAGTCCAATTGAAGGGATTTCTTCTCGGTCGGCACCTAGGAAGACGAACGGCGAGCGAGATCGCCGCGATTTATTCGAACATCGCCGAGAAAATACGCACGGGCAAACTTAGCGTGCCGGTGGAGCGGGTCTATCCGATTGATCGTATCAAAGAAGCCTTGATTCACGCCCAAAAAGCGACTCGATTCGGAAAAATCATCGTCGCACCAAACGGATCCGTCTAGGACAGACAATTCCTTTCGTCTTTCGGTTTTCATAGTGCCGGATCTCGGCGAAGCGCCCGATAGGCCCCCCTCGCTGGACCGTCCCGAACCCCCAAGACCCACCGAGACCCCAAATTCGTGATGGGGCAAAACACACAGAGGTGGGGGTTGGGCCGGGCCTCCTGATTGCTCCTCCTAACCAAGGCCGCGAGACGATTGCATCGAGTTCGCAGGAGCCGCGATGCGCAGGAGAAGCGGTGACCGAGCGCCGCAATCAGTCGCCCCTGGCGTCTGGCCAATGTGTCCAAAAAAAAGCCTAGGAATTGAGAAAACGCAAAGCGCCGCGCGCAATCGGGCATACAAATACTCAAGGCCCCGTGATTCTCGTTGCCGCGGCCATTGCCCGAAATTCGGTCGGCAATCGGAAAAACTCGTCTTCCTGGCATAACTTTCGGAGGACAGTCGGAACAACTACCTAAACTAATGTACTAATATCCCAGAAATACAATCACTTATAAAAGGCCCAAGTTACTTTTTGTTACATCTCACTCTCCTAGGGTAGACTTCCAACGATTTACCCCAGTAGATTGATCCGCTCATTTCCAACTTTTCGCCCATGCCACCAAACCTCGCCACAGCACTGAAGGATGAAATTGTCCGATTAGCCCGAAAAGAAGTTCGCGCGCACGCCGCACCGCTGAAACGGCAATTGAGCCGATCTAAAGTCGAAAACAGCGCACTAAAGAGGCAAATCGAGGCCCTGCAAAAACAGGTCCGCCAGCTCGACAAGCGGGTCGGCACGAAGCCCCCAGCCGATGAGATCCTGGAGCGCCAGGAGCCCGAGAGAAGCATTCGTTTTTCGAGCGAACGACTGCGTCGCCAAAGAGAGCGCCTTGGCATGTCGGCCGCAGCCTTCGCAAAACTGCTCGGGGTGAGCGCCCAGTCGATCTACCTCTGGGAGCACGGACGATCACGACCACGCGCAACCCAGTTACGCACGATCGCGTCGGTCCGCGGCCTGAGCAAGCGGGAAGCGCAGGAGAGGATTGCCCGCACGTAAGATGTGATTCCCGTTCGGTCGATTCTGAAGTAGGGCGTGCAAGCGGACAGGGGATGCGAGCGCCATGACCGGAGACGACATCTCCGATTCTCGCGGGCCAACTCCCATGTTGGCCAGTCGTTCATGAGTCGGTTTAACGCCGTTAGCGAGCAAGCGAAATGAGGAAGTCTCTCTGTCGAACCTCCGTAAGACAGTCGCTACTGCCGCATCCAAGTCACGCCCTAGTGCACAAGGTCCTCTTGTGAGAGCTCGATTGAAACCAGCTTCCAGCCGATGCCGCTGCGGATGAGAAGGAATCGCGGTCCGCGCGCGTTGCCAGCGGCCTCACGCATCTGGACTTCGAATCGGTCATAGGCAAGATAGCGTCCTGCTAACCGGCTGGAGGAGGTGCCTGCCGCGGATGTGCCCGGTTGCGGCACAGCGATCGGGGCCGCAAGCCCGGCCTCGGTTGCATTCAGCTCGCCCTGCCCGCTGTAGGATGAAAACGCCGATTGGCCCTGCGCCAATTTTGCGATCGCCTGCGGCGTAACCAGGAGGTCGACCATCTTTCCGGCAAGCCTCGCGACGAGCGCAATCTCCAGTCCAGCGAGCCTGCCTGCCTGGGCATTACCCCAGCGGGTGTTCAGTTGCGCAAGAACCTGATCCTTGAAACTCGCGCGAAGGGCGGGGAAGTCGACATAGCGCTCAAGGCCCACGGCATCGCCTTCACGCGCGGCTTTCTGAATCTGGTGAATGGTGTAGTACGGTGAATACCCGATCCAGCCCGCGGCCAGAACGAAGATGAAGACCAGCCCTAAGGCCAACTGCTTTTTGCTCACTTGAAGCCCTGGTGACGTTCTCGCACCTTTTCTCGGCAGGCTCAAAAGGAGGACCGATGCAAAGGATTCTAAAGCCAAGTACGATGACCCGAGTTTCGGGAATCTGGGAATGACGGCCCGTTGGAGTCTTCCGGCAAGAAAGCCAAAATGCCCACGCAAGCGAGGAAAAAGTCAGCCCGTCGCACCTGACGAGTGCACCGACCTGCGAGCCTGATCCGGAACCATCCGAAGAACGACGAGGAGCAGCCATGGGGTACACGAGCATCGAATTTTCCATCAGTGATGGCATCGCCGTCATCCGCCTCAATCGCCCCAGCGAGGGCAATGCGCTCACGCGCGAGATGGCCCAGGAAATCCTGCACGCGGCCACGGCCTGCGACGAGTCCAAAGAGGTTCGGGTCGTCATCCTCACCGGAAACGGGAAGATGTTCTGTGCGGGTGGGGATTTGAAGGCGTTTGCTTCACAGGGGCAAGACGTCGGCCGATACATCAAAGAAACCACGCATGCCCTGCATGGGGCGATCTCCCGCTTTTCCTGGATGAACGCACCCGTCATCGGCGCAATCAACGGCACCGCCGCCGGTGGCGGCTTTAGCCTCTCGCTCGCGCCGGACGTCGCGCTCGCCGCAGAATCCGCCCGATTCACGATGGCCTATACGAAGGCCGGGCTCTCGCCTGACGGAAGTTCGACCTACTTCCTCGCGCGCCTGGTCGGGCTAAGACGCGCCAAGGAGATGGCGCTCCTCAATCCAATCCTTTCGGCCAAGCAGGCCCTGGATTGGGGAATCGTGAATCAGGTCCTGCCCGAAGCCGATCTCTTTCCCAAGGCGATGGAGCTGGCCAGGACCATTGCGCAAGGCTCGCTCGAGGCCTTCGGCGAGACCAAGCGCATGATCTTGTCCGGTGTCACGGAAAGCCTGGAATCGCAAATGGACGTCGAAGCGAGGACCATCGCGAGAATCGCGGGCACACGCAATGGATTGGAAGGGGTGCAGGCCTTCATCGAAAAACGCCCGCCGCGCTTCTCCGGCAATGAGGGACGCTAAAGAGCTCATCGCCAGGGAGACATCCCGCTCTCCTCACTCACGATCGGATCACTCATGGAACTTGGCATCGCTGGACGTTGGGCGCTCGTGTGCGCTGCGAGCAAAGGACTCGGCAAGGGATGCGCCAGGGCGCTAGTGGCTGAAGGCGTCAATGTCGTCATCACCGCGCGCGGTGCCGAGGCGCTCGAGGCCACTGCGGCCGAGCTGCGCAAACTGCATCCCGGAGCGACAGTCAAGACGGTCGTCGGGGACATCACCACTGAAGAAGGACGCGCATCGGCCCTCGCCGCCGCCCCTCAGATCGACATCCTCGTCAACAACGCGGGCGGCCCGCCTCCGGGCGACTTTCGGAACTGGAACCGGACCCAGTGGATCGCCGCGCTCGATGCCAACATGCTCACCCCGATCGAGCTCATCAAGGCGACCGTTGACGCGATGGCCGCGCGTCGCTTCGGGCGCATCGTGAACATCACCTCGTCTTCGGTCAAGGCGCCGATCGCCGTGCTGGGCCTATCCAATGGTGCCCGAAGCGGACTTACGGGTTTTCTCGCAGGGCTCGCCCGGCAGCCGCACCTCGCGTCGAACAATGTCACGATCAACAATCTGCTTCCGGGCATGTTTGATACCGACCGCCTGCGGGGAGCCACCAAGAACGCTGCGGAGGCTGCCGGTCAGAGCCTTGGCGAGGCGCTCGAAGCGCGTTCCAAAACCATTCCCGCCCAACGCTTCGGGACTCCCGAGGAGTTCGGCGCGGTCTGCGCCTTTCTCTGTAGCCAGCAGGCGAGCTACTTCACGGGCCAAAACGTGCTTCTGGATGGCGGGCACTATCCCGGCACGCACTAGGGGAAACCGGCGTTGCGGCGCACGACTTCCGAGTTGCGAGTCTTGGGTGTGCACCACCGTCAGAAAAAGCGGTTGGCCGGCCGCGGTAGCCCCAGATGCTCGCGCAAGGTGCTGCCCTCGTACTCGCGGCGAAAGAGACCGCGCCGCTGCAACTCCGGAATGACGCCTTCCACAAAATCGTCCAAGCCGCCGGGGATCCAGGGAAACATGATGTTAAAGCCGTCTGAGCCTTGTTCCGTTAGCCACTGTTCCATCTGATCGGCGATCGAGTCCGCAGTGCCCACAAAGGCGAGTCCCGCATAGCTTCCGGCTTTTTGCGCGAGCTGGCGGATGGTAAGCGACTCACTTTTGGCCAGACGCACCAGCCGCTCTCTGGAACTCTTGCTGGCATTGGTCTCCGGAATCTCCGGCAAAGGACCATCCGGATCGAATCCGGAGACGTCGTAATTGAGCATACTGTTGAGGCTGCCGATGCCGCTTTCGTAGTGGACGAGGCCATCGAGATGTTCCCGTTTCGCCAAGGCCTGTGCGATCGAGTCTCCCACCACGACTAGCGCCCCTGGCAACACCGTGAGCTGGGAGGGATCGCGCCCGGCCTTTCGGGCGCGGGACTTCACGTCCTGGTAGAACGCCTTGGCCGAGTCGAGCGTGCGCTCCGCAGCGAAGATGACTTCGGCCCTCTCCGCAGCAAACTGGCGCCCGGCGTCCGAGGCGCCGGCCTGTACGATGACCGGCCGACCCTGTATTGGTCGGGCGATGTTCAAGGGGCCGCGGACCGACAGATGCGGGCCCTTGTGGTTGAGCACGTGCATGCGCTCGGGGTCGAAGTAAATGCCGCTTTGGACGTCCCTTACGAACGCATCGTCGGCAAAGCTATCCCAAAGACCACTGACGACTTCGAAGAACTCGCGGGCCCGGTCGTATCGCTCATCGTGCTCCATTTGCGACACGGCACCAAAGTTCAAAGCCGCGTCGGGATTGGCGGTCGTCACGATATTCCACCCCGCCCGGCCACCACTGATGTGATCGAGTGAGGCGAAGCGGCGGGCGATATGGTAAGGCTCGTCAAACGTCGTTGACGCCGTCGCAACGAGTCCGATACGTTCGGTCACCACAGCCAAGGCCGACAGGAGCGTTAAGGGTTCGAACGAAGTCACGGTGTGGCTGCGTCGCAGGGCCTCCATCGGCATGTTCAATACCGCCAGGTGATCGGCCATGAAAAACGCGTCGAACTTGGCTTTTTCCAGCTTCTGGATGCAATCCCGAAGGACGGCGAAGTTAAAGTTCGCATCGGCAATGGCGCCAGGATAGCGCCACGCCCCCGTATGGATCGAGACTGGACGCATAAAAGCGCCCAGATGGAGCATGCGTTTGGGTTCCATGATGACTCCATGTCAAAAAGTCGGCCCGCACCTGCTCAAGAGAAGCTTCGAACCCTGCGGCGTTTGCGAAATCGGGGACCGTCGCGGCTCGATCCGAGCGAGCACCGGTCATGAAAACGCTTATTTTGCCGCTTCGCGTCTGTTGCGGCTTATCGCCATCTCCGTCTTTCTCCCCTCTTCCTTCGCATCGGGACCAGCGCGATTTCCCCAATCTTGCGTATGATGGGAGCAACCAGCCGATATCCGACTCAGCAGATCGCGGATTCGGCGCGAAGAAAAATCAATGTCCTTTCATGGCCGCATCCGATCGTGGGCTCCTGAAGCTCTTCCTGTTTTGAGCTCACTAGCTCACCTTCCGGTCTAGACGGCTGCGAGCTTCGATGACACCGGAACAAGAGAACCTTAACGCGGCGATCGAAGGACTTGAGGCGCAACGCTCGCACCTCGGTGACGTGGTGGTCGAAATCGCGCTTGCGTCTCTCAAAGAGAGACTGGCCGAGTTGCAGGGCGCCTCCGCGACTGAAAAGACCTCCGCAGAGACCCAACAGGCTCTTCGTCAGGTCACAATCCTGTTTTTGGATGTCGTAGGCTCCACCGCTTTCAGTCGTGACCTCGATCCTGAAGAGATCCACGACGTCATGGACGGCGTGCTTAGGCGCTGCACCGGCATTGTGGAGTCCCACGAGGGCAAGGTCCTCAACTACGCCGGCGATTGCATCCTGGCTGTCTTCGGTGGAGATCGATCCAGAGAGGACGATCCCGAGCGCGCGATCCGGTGTGGCCTCGATTTGTTAGCCGAGGGAGCCGTCAGCGGCGCCGACATCGAGCGCCGCTACGGCCATAGTGGATTTAACATCCGCGTGGGTGTTCACACGGGAGGAGTCCTGCTGGGTGGCGGTGTCGACGGGGCGGAGACCATCCGGGGAAGTTCCGTCAATCTGGCAGCACGAATGGAGCAAAGCGCATCCCCGGGAAAAATGCGCATCAGCCATGACACCTATCGTCATGTGCGCGGCGTTTTCGACGTCGAGCCCCAGCCTCCCATCGAAGTCAAGGGCTACGACCAGCCGATCCTCACCTACTTCGTGAAACGGGCCAAACCGCGCGCATTCAGAATTCCCTCGCGCGGGATCGAGGGAGTCGAGACCCGGATGGTCGGGCGCAACGCGGATCTGCTCAGGCTGCAGGAGGTCTTTGGGCGAATCTACCAACCCGGGGCGGGATTGGAGCCTGTGGTGGTCATGGGCGATGTCGGCGTGGGCAAGAGTCGCTTGCTCCATGAGTTCGAGAGCTGGGCGGAAAGCCGGGCCGAAGCGTTCTACCTTTTTCGGGGTCGGGCGACACCGCAGACGCTCAATCAACCCTATGGGCTCTTGCGCGATATTCTCGCCTGGCGGGTTCAAATTTACGACGGTGACACGATGTCCGTGGCCAAGCGCAAACTTGAAGAGGTCATCGTTCCGCTCTTTGTCGAGGAGATCGGCGCCGAGGAAGCGCAGGCACACGCCCACGTTCTGGGCCAGATGATCGGTCTTGATTTCTCTGACAGCAAATATGTCATCGGCATCAAGGACGATGCAAGGCAGATCCGCAATCGCGGCTTTCACGTTGTCGCAAGAAGCCTGCGCCGGATACGCGAAACCGAACGATCCCCCTCTCCCGCACCGATTGTGATGCTGCTGGACGACTTGCACTGGGCCGATGCCGCATCGCTCGATTTCCTTCAGTACCTCGCTCGAGTCAACGACGATGTTCCGATGTTGTTGCTGGTCTTGACCCGACCGACTCTGTTTGAGCGGATCGCCGCCGAAAAAAGTGTTCTCTTCATGAAAGCGTTACGGATCAATCTTGCCCCGTTGGATAAGGGAACAAGTGACGAGCTCGTCACGGAATTGCTGAAGCGGCTTCCCGAGGTACCGGAGGCGTTGCGCGATTTACTGACGCGGGGCGCGGAGGGCAATCCCTTCTATATGGAAGAATTGGTCAAGATGCTGGTCGACGAGGGCGCCATCGTGGCGCATCCGGAGCAATGGACGCTATCGACGGCGAAACTTCTGGCAACCAAAGTGCCTCCGACCTTGACCGGTGTATTGCAGGCGCGGCTCGATGGACTGCCAGCATCCGAGAAGCACGCGCTGCAACTGGCGAGCGTTATCGGCATTCACTTTTGGGACGAGACGCTGGCCCACATCGAGCCTGCCGCGACCGAGCAGCTCCCCCCATTGCAGGGTCGAGAACTCGTACTTCCGCAGGGAGATCTCGGCAAGGACACGCGCGAATACGCTTTCAAGCATCAAGTACTTCAGCAGGTGACCTATGACACGGTGCTTCGAAGCCCGCGTCGCGCAGCGCACGCCCGGGCAGCTGAGTGGTTTGCCCAGGCGACGGGGGCGCGCTCGCGCGATTTTCTCAGTTTGGCGGCTGAGCATTACGCCAGGGCGGAGAATGCCGAAATGGCGTGCGAGTACTTTGCCCGTGCAGCCGAGCATGCTTCAGCGAATTT
Source organism: Burkholderiaceae bacterium (assembly GCA_049514215.1). Lineage (GTDB taxonomy): Bacteria > Pseudomonadota > Gammaproteobacteria > Burkholderiales > Burkholderiaceae_D > BOG-994. The sequence goes on along the minus strand of JBEKVI010000008.1, from coordinate 5,440 downwards.
TGCCCACGAGGTCACGCGGGTCTACGTTTCTCGGGCCCTCGAGCTCGCCAATCCAGCGGATCCCCGCATGCGATGGCGGCTCCTCAGAATGCAGGAAAGGACCTTCGAGACCGAAGGACGGCTACCCGAACAATTGGAGCTCCTAAAGAGCCTAATTGAGCTAGCCGAGGAGCTCGATGACGACAGTTCTCGTTCTATCGCCGCAAATCGACGGGCCTTTAACGCCTTACTTTCGGGCGACTACGCGACCTGTGAAAGCGAGTCAACGCGCGCCCAAAAGATCGCCGAGGCTGCAGGCAACCATGATCTCGCACTCGAGGCCGAAGGCGTGCGCGTGGCGGCGTATGCCCTCAAGGGCGATCCGGTAGCGGGTCGAGCGCTTGGCGAGCGCGCGTTGGCGCGGGCGCGCTCACTCGGTTTTCCCAAGGTGGAAGTGGTGCTCTTGCACCAGCTATCGGCCTGCACCCAACAGCTGTCCGATACCCAGGCGCAGCTCGAATACACACTCCAAGGACTGGAGCTTGCCCGCAGGATCGGGGAGCTTCGCAATGAGACCGGGTTGCTCGCGAATCTGGGGATCCTGCATGGCTTCCTCGGCGCCGATGCACAGGCGCAGCAGTATCTGGAAGAGGCGTTAAGGCTCTCGCGCGCGCGTGGGCAACGACAGACGGAGGGAGTCATCCTTGCGGGCTTGGCCCAGGTCTTGTCACGACTGGGCGAGGACGACCTCGCGCAGGAACGGGCCCGCTTGTCGCTGGACCTTTTTGTCGCCATGAAGCTGGACTCGTATCAGGGATACGCACTGGGTGTTTTGGGCACGGTAGAACTGGCAAGAGGTCGCATTGCAGCGGCCAAAGAGACATTCGAGAGGCTCGAGAGCCTGGGTCGCGAGATCGGCTACACACTGCATGTGCTCGATGCGGTCGAAGGCCTCGCGCGCGTCGCTTTGGCGCAAGACGACGAAATCGAGGCAATGCAGTGCGTTGAACGCCTCCTTGCGGAGGCGCGCGAGCTCGCGGAGAAGGAGGGCCGGGGCGAGAACTGGTTTGCCGGCCCCGAGGAACACCGCATACGGCTAACGCTCTATCGCGTCTTCTGTCGAGTCAACGATCCGCGAGCCCAACCCGCCCTCGAGGAGGCTCACCGTCGATTGCAGATTGCAGCGGCCGCACTGAGCAATCCCGTGCTGCGCGAGAGTTTTATGACCCAGGTCCCGGAGCACAAGGAGATTGTTCGATTGTGGGAGCTGAGACGGCAAGAACGGCCGATGAGTTGACTCACGGGGCCCCCTTAGGCCAAGTAGGCAGGCGGCTACACCCGGCCTTAAGAGGGTCGCTTTCGAAGACATGGGGGACGGCCAAATCTGTGCCAAATTCCGCACGAGTGCACCCCAAATGATGCTAGTCTGGCTAGCTCGATTTGTGCAGAATGGCTCAGATGAAATGTCTTCTGGTTTACGCCCATCCCGAGCCTGGCTCCTTTAGCGGCGCGCTCAAGGACGTCGCTGTCTCCACGCTCCAGACCCAGGGGCACGCGGTTGTTCTAAGCGACCTCTACCAGATGCACTGGCAGGCGGCCCTGGGACCCCAGGATTTTCAGGTTCGGGCCGACCCCGCCTACCTCGATCTCTCGCGCGAACAAGAGCATGCGTTTGCCACCCACGGGCACAGCGCCGACGTAGCGGCAGAGCAGGCGAAGGTCGCCTCGGCCGATCTCGTTCTTTTTCAGTTTCCCATCTGGTGGTTCTCCATGCCCGCGATCCTAAAGGGATGGGTGGACCGCGTCTTTAGCCGCGGATTTGCCTATTCGGCAGGTCGAAAGTACGACCGCGGGCACTTCAAGGGCAAGCGCGCGATGCTGTGCCTGACGACCGGTACCGCATCCACGCTCTACGAGCCAGGCGGGATCGACGGTGACCTGCATCACGTGCTCTGGCCGATTCACAACGGGATTCTGGCCTATACCGGATTTACGGTTCTGCCGCCTTTTGCGGCCTGGATGCCAGGCAAAGTCAGCGCAGGGATTCGCGAGCAATATCTCATCGAATACGCGCAACAACTTTCTTGCCTTGAGTCCACGCAGCCCCTCTTTTTTCATCCGACGACCGACTACGACGAGTCCCAGCGGCTCAAGCCTGGAATCAAGGCGCGCTCGGGCGTGCAATGGAATCCGCGCGCAGGCCAGAACTTCGAGTTGGCCGCGAGCGATGAAACCGACCCCATACCCTCCCCATCCCAAAACGACCTTCCGCTATGACCAGTCTCGATGTTTTTTCAGAGCTGCACCACGTCTGCATCGTCGTTCGCGATCTGGAAGCATCCACGGCCTATTACGAATCTCTTGGAATCGGTCCCTGGCACGAGTATCCGTCGCTCGCAGCCTATGAGCTCGAGGCGGTGCGGGGCGATCGCAAAGCCTACCTTGCGCTGCGTTATCGCTATGCCAAACTGGGCAATGTTCAGCTCCAATTATGCGCACCGCCGCCCGGTGACACAGCGCAGCGGCGCTTTCTCGAGGAAAAGGGAGAGGGCGTCTATCACCTGGGATTTAGCGTTCCCGACTGCGACGCCGCGGAAAAGCAAGCGCGCGGTGTGGGCCTTGGCGTGCGCGCCAAGGGACGCCTTCCCGATCGGACCGGCTTTACCTACTTCGAAACCGAAAATGCAGGAGCGGGTGTGACCCTGGAAATCCGCTCGAGCAGGAAGCTCCCCTAAGGACGCATGATCCTAGACCCCTGTCCGGGAGCGGGGCCGACATCCCGCCCGCCCTCATTCGCCTCCGCCTTAGCGGTTGCCAATGGCGTACCCATTTTCCGGACCAACATGGCGCTTTACCGGTTCCGTCACGCGACAGCGTTGGCGGCGCGAAACCCTTCAATCCAGGCAAGGATCTCTTCATGAACGTATTGCCGTATGCCAACGAACCCATCGAGACTTTTGCCTCCCCGGAAATGCAATCGACGATGCGCTTGGCGCTCGATGCGGTCCGACGTGACTTCGGAAAGACCTATCCTCTCGTCATTGGCGGCAAGGCCATCCTGACCGAGTCAACCCTGGCCTCGACCAATCCCTCGGCACCCTCCGAGGTCGTAGGCTTTACCGCGAGAGCGACCAGCGCTCACGCCGATGCCGCGCTCGAGGCGGCCTGGTCCGCGTTTGAATCGTGGAGGCGTTGGAAGCAGGAAGATCGCTCGCGCCTCATGCTCAAGGCAGCGCAGATCATGCGCACGCGCAAGCGCGAACTCGAAGCCTGGTTGGTCTACGAGATCGGCAAGAACTACATCGAAGCGAGCGCCGAAGTCGCCGAGATGATCGACTTCACCGAGTACTACGCGCGCCAGGCCCTCAAACACACCGGGCCGCTCGGGTCTCTCATTCACTTCGCCGGTGAAGAAAACGAAAGTTTCTACATGCCGCTTGGAGCCGGCGTCACGATCGGGCCTTGGAACTTCCCGATGGCGCTCATGACAGGCATGTGCGTCGGAGCAATCGTCGTGGGCAATACGATCGTCGCCAAGCCGGCCGAAGACACCATCGTTTCCGTGTCCAAGGTCGTTGACATCTTCACCGAAGCCGGTTTGCCTCCGGGAGTTCTGAACTATCTGCCCGGTGTGGGCAGCGAGGTTGGCGCCTATCTCGTCGAGCATCCGCGCACCCGGTTTATCAACTTCACCGGCAGTCTTGCGACCGGAAAGCGCATCAACGAATCGGCGGCCCGGGTCGTCGATGGCCAACGCTGGATCAAGCGCGTTTTCTTGGAGTTGGGCGGCAAGGACCCGATCCTGGTCGATGAGACGGCGGACCTGAGCGCCGCGGCTCTAGGCGTGGTGCAAAGCGCCTTCGGATACCAGGGCCAGAAGTGTTCCGCCTGCTCGCGTCTCATCGTCGTGAGTTCCGTCTACGAGCGTCTGCTCGAAGAGATCGTCGAGCGGGCCAAAAAACTCACCGTCGATGCCGCCGAAAAGAATCCGGACCTCGGTCCGGTTTGCAATCGGGCCGCCGATGCGAAGATCAAATCCTATCTTGAAGTGGGAAAGACAGAGGGCAAACTCCTTTTGGGCGGCAGGCGGCTCGAGGGTGAGGGATTCTTCTTTGAGCCGACCGTTTTTGGCGATATACGTCCGAAGGACAGAATGGCCCAGGAAGAGGTTTTCGGTCCGGTAGTGTCTGCCATTCGCGTCGAGAATTTCGAAGAAGGCCTTAAAGTCGTCAACGACACGGTCTATGGTTTGACCGGCGCCCTCTACTCGCGCGATCGTGTGCGCATCGAGCGTGCGCGCCGCGATTTTCATGTCGGCAACTTCTACATCAATCGCAAGTGCACTGGCGCGCTCGTTGGAGTGCAGCCCTTCGGGGGCTTCAATCTCTCGGGCACCGACACCAAGACGGGCGGCCCGGACTATCTGCTTCAGTTTCTCCAGATGAAGGCCGTCGCGGAGCGTTTCTAGGATCAGTGGCCTTTCTGGATCCGAAGCCCATGATGAGTATCGAGCAGACTCTGGCTCAGGCCCGGCCCGCCGAGACGATGGAAGTGGCACAGCGCGTCGCTCAATTGCGCCGCGAGGGCAAGGACGTGATCTCGCTCGCCCAGGGAGAGCCCGATTTTTGTACGCCTGAACACATTCAACAGGCGGCCATCGATGCGATGCGCGCGGGCAAGCTCGGCTACACCGAGTCGGCGGGACTTTATGTTCTGCGCGAGGCGATCGTCTCGAAACTGGCCGCCGATCAAAAGCTGGCCTACAGCGTCGAGGAGATCAGCGTCACCTCGGGCACCAAGCAGGCGATCTTCAATGCGTTCTTCTGTAGCCTCACCCAAGGCGGCGAGGTCGTCATTCCCGCACCGTGCTGGGGCTCGTATCCGGAGGTTGTGAAGCTCACCGGCGGCACTCCCGTCATTGTCGAATGCGGCGCCAAGGCCGGATTCAAGATTCGCCCCGATGATCTCGAGAGGGCCCTGTCCGAGCGCACCCAATGGCTGATGCTCAATTCCCCGTCGAATCCGACAGGGGCGGTCTATGACCCCGACGAGCTCCTGGCCATTGCCGAGGTGCTGCGCCGCCATCCCCACGTCAGGATCCTCTCCGACGATATCTACGAAAAGCTGGTCTACGGCGGCACCCGGTTTACCCAGATCCTCGAGGTTGCACCCGACCTGCGCGGCCGCACGCTCGTGGTCAACGGGATGTCCAAGTGCTATTCGATGACCGGCTGGCGTCTTGGCTACGCTGCCGGTGCCAAAGACATCATTTCCGCGATGATCTTGGTTCAAGGCCACTCTACGAGCAATGCCAACACCGCCTCGCAATACGCGGCGATTGCGGCGCTCACGGGCGATCAGTCCTGTGTTGAGCGCTTCAGGAAAACCTTCGAGACACGCCGTGACCTGACCGTGGCCGCATTACGCGCGATTCCCGGCCTCGACATCGCGACGCCCGATG